>FNSS01000001.1:3832500-4471250 GCA_900104855.1 Rhizobiales bacterium GAS188 | reverse complement strand
GCCGGTCGCGGAGAGCCGCAGCTCCTATAACGGCCTGCTGCTTTTCCTGTTCATCGCCGCCTCCGCCTCGGTCGCGGTGTTCGGCATCCACCGCCTGGCCTCGCGTGCGATCCGCCGCTCCGCCGCCTGGGATTGCGGCTTTCCCGATCCCAGCCCGCTGATCCAGTATAGCGCCTCGAGCTTCGCCCAACCGATCCGCCGCGTCTTCGGGACATTGCTGTTTCGCGCCAGCGAGCATATCGACATGCCGCCGCCCGGCGATATGCGTCCCGCGCGCCTGCAGGTCGCGGTCCACGATCTCGCCTGGGAGTGGCTCTATGCGCCGATCGCCGACAGTATCGGCTCGATCGCCGACCGGCTGAATTTCCTGCAATTCCTGACGATACGCCGCTATCTCAGCCTGGTCTTCCTGGCTCTCATCGTCTTGCTGCTGGTGGTCGCGCTATGGTCGTGATCGCCGACATCGCGGCGCAAGGCGTCCAGATGGCGCTCGTGCTGCTTCTGCCGCCGCTGCTCGTCGGCTTCGTGCGCAAGCTGAAGGCACGGCTGCTGAGCCGGCAGGGGCCGTCGCTCGTCCAGCCTTATCGCGACCTGCTGCGTCTGTTGCGCAAGGATGTCGTGCTGGCGCCGAACGCATCCTGGCTGTTCCGCGTCGCGCCCTACCTAATATTTTCCGCCATCTGGGCCGCTGCCGACCTCATCCCGACCTTTGCGACAGGGCTGCCCTTCAGCTGGTCCGCCGACATCATCGCCATCATCGCGCTCATCGCCTCGGCGCGCTTCTTCCTGACGCTTGCCGGCCTCGACATCGGCACCAGCTTCGGCGGCATCGGTTCGAGCCGCGACGTCATGATCGCCACGCTGGCCGAGCCCGCCATGATCATGATCGTCTTCACCATCGCGCTCGTCGCGGGCTCGACCCAGCTCTCGACCCTTGCGGGCTTCATGCTGTCGCCGCAGGTCGGCTTGCGGGTCTCGCTGGGGCTGGCGCTGATCGCGCTGATCATGGTCGCCATCGCCGAGAATGCCCGCATCCCGGTCGACAATCCGGCGACCCATCTCGAGCTCACCATGGTGCATGAGGCGATGGTGCTCGAATATTCGGGACGCCATCTCGCCATGATCGAGCTCGCGGCGGCGCTCAAGCTGCAGCTCTACCTGGCGCTGATCATCTGCGTCTTCGTTCCATGGGGGCTGGCGCGACCGGGCGACGGGATCACCGCCTATGCGGTGGGCATGGTCGCCTTCATTCTCAAGCTCGGCGTCGGCGGCGTGCTGCTGGCCCTGTTCGAAACGACGATCGCCAAGATGCGCGTCTTCCGCGTCCCCGAATTTCTCGGCGCCGCCCTGATGCTCGGCCTTCTCGGAACGCTGCTGCTCTTCGTGTCGAGGAGCCTCTGATGCACTCATTCGCCTTCGACCTTGCGCATCTCCTGGCCGGCGGCCTGGTGCTGGTGAGCTTCATGATGCTCTATCAGAGCCGGCTTTATGCGCTGCTCAACGTGTTTGCGCTGCACGCCGTCCTGCTCGCCCTCTCGGTCGCCTGGCAGGCCTATGTCCAGGATGCGCCGCATCTCTACGTCACGGCCGCCATCGCGCTCCTGTTCAAGGCGCTCGTCATCCCGATCGCCTTGCATCGCATGGTGCGCCGCCTCGGCATCCATCGCCAGATCGAGACCGTGGTCGGCATCGGTCCGACAATGCTCGCCGGCATCGGCCTCGTGGCGCTGTCGATGGTGGTGATGCTGCGCGTGACGCCGGGGGCGGACGCGCTGGCGCGCGAGGACCTCGCCTTCGCGCTCTCGGTGCTGCTGCTCGGCCTCCTGGTGATGGTGACGCGCCGCAACGCCGTCGGTCAGGTGGTCGGGTTCATGTCGCTCGAAAACGGGCTGGTGCTCGCGGCGACCGGCGCCAAGGGCATGCCGCTCGTGGTTGAGATCAGCGTCGCCTTCTCGATCCTCATCGCCTTCATCGTGATCGGCATCTTCCTGTTCCGGATCCGCGAGCGCTTCGACACGGTCGATGTCGCGGCGCTCGACCAGTTCCGCGGAGAGCGGCAATGACCGCCTTCTCCTTCAACGCGGTCACGGCCATCCTGGTGATACCGATCGCGGCCGCCTGCCTCCTGGCGCTCATTTCCGATTACCGGCTCTCGGCGCGCCTCAACGTCCTGGCGAGTCTGGCGACGCTGCTTGCCGCCCTGTTCCTGTTCGTCGAACGGCCTACACCCGGCCAGTACCTGTTCGTCGACGATCTCAACATCGTCTTCGTCGTGCTCTCGACCTTCGTCGGTTTCACCACCAGCGTCTTCAGCGCCACCTATATCGCTCATGAGCTCGAAACCGAGAGGCTGACGCCGGTCTATCTGCGTTTCTACCACGCGATCTACCAGGTGATGATGTTCGGCATGAACCTCGCGCTCGTGTCGAACAATCTCGGATTGATGTGGGTGGCGATCGAGCTTGCGACGCTCTCGACCGTCGTCATGGTCGGCATCTACCGCACCCCGGAGGCATTGGAGGCTGCCTGGAAATATTTCATCCTCGGCAGCGTCGGCATCGCGCTCGCCCTGTTCGGCACCATCCTGGTCTATATGGCGGCGCGCCCGGTGATCGGCGAAGGCCTCGACGCCATGGTCTGGACCACGGTGATCGCGCATGTCGGAAGCTTCGACCCGGCGCTCCTCAACGTTGCCTTCGTGTTCCTGCTCTTGGGTTACGGCACCAAGATCGGCCTCGCGCCGCTGCATGCCTGGCTTCCCGACGCCCATGCCGAGGGCCCAACCCCGATCTCGGCGGTGCTCTCCGGCCTCCTCCTCAACGTCGCGCTCTATGCGGTGCTGCGCTTCAAGATGCTGCTCGCCGCAAGCCCGGGCGCCATTCCGCCAGGCCCCCTGCTGGTGACGATGGGGCTGACCTCGCTGATCTTCGCCGGCTTCATGCTCTACCGCCGGCGCGACATCAAGCGCCTGTTCGCCTACTCGTCGATCGAGCATATGGGGATCATCGCCTTCGCTTTCGGCATGGGCGGCCCGCTCGCCAATTTCGCGGGGCTCTTGCACATGACGATGCACAGCCTGACGAAATCGGCGATCTTCTTCTCGGTCGGCCATATCGCCCAGGTGAAGGGCACGCAGAAGATCGCCGACATACGCGGCCTCACCGAATCCCATCCGGTGCTCGGCTGGGGCCTGGTGCTCGGCGTGGTCGCCATCGCCGGCATGCCGCCGCTCGGCATCTTCATGAGCGAGTTCCTGGTCGTCAGCTCGACCTTCGCTCGCGCGCCCCTGCTCGCCATCCCGCTGGTCATCGGCCTCCTGGTGGCGTTCGGCGCCCTCATGCTCAAGCTCGGCGGGCTCGCCTTCGGAGAGCCGCAGGGCAGCCTCAAGCCGGTCCAGGCCTCCTATGTGCCGATGTTCGCGCATCTCGCTCTGGTGTTCACGGCCGGCATCTATCTGCCGGGACCGCTGGTCGCCTGGTTCCAGCATGTGGCGAGCCTGCTCGGCTAGGTCGGAGATCGGTCATGCCTGCGCTCCAAGATTTGCCGACGCTTCACGAGATGAGCCGCCAAGGCCGGATGGTCGCCGAGCATCGCCCCTGGCCGCGCAGCATCGTAGGTGCCGATCTGTGGCACGGCGCGACAAACCGGCTCGCCGAAGGGAGCTTGACGCTGCTCGGCCTGTGGGGCGAACGGGACGCCGTCCATATGGCGCTCCTCGACGACGCCACGAGCGAGACGGCGATCCTCAGCTTCCCCTGCCCCGATGGGCGCTTCCCCTCGGTCGGAGGCAAGCATCCGCCGGCGGCGCGGCTCGAACGCGCCATCTACGACCTATTCGGGCTCGAGCCCGTCGGTGCAACCGATCGACGGCCATGGCTGGATCACGGTCGCTGGGGCGTCCGGCATCCGCTGGCCGGCGCGCTCGCCTGCCCGCCTGCTGGCGCCAAATACGATTTCCTTGCTGTCGAAGGCGAAGGAACGCATCAGATCGCCGTCGGGCCGATCCATGCCGGCATCATCGAGCCGGGGCATTTCCGTTTCACCGTCAATGGCGAGGCGGTGGTGCGCCTCGAAGAGCGCCTCGGCTATGTCCACAAGGGCACCGAGGGTCTGATGGCCGGCGCCGATCTCGAACGCGCCGTCAAGCTCGCGGGGCGGACCTCCGGCGACAGCACGGTCGCCTACGCGCTCGCCTTTTCGCGGGCAGCGGAATCAGCACTCGGCATCGAGGCTCCTGTGCGAGCCCATTGGCTGCGCGCCCTCATGGCGGAGATGGAGCGGCTCGCCAATCATTTCGGCGATATCGGTGCCATCTGCAACGACGCCTCCTTCGCGCTCATGCAGGCCCAATGCGCCATTCTGCGCGAGCGCGTGCTGCGCGCCGCACAAGCCTGTTTCGGGCACCGCCTGATGCGCGATTGCATCCTGCCGGGCGGCATGGCGGTCGATCTCCGCGAAGACGGCCCCGCCCTGCTGCGGGGCCTCGTCGCGGAAGCAAGACGCATTTTCCCGGCGCTGGTCGAGCTCTACGACAACACCGCTTCGCTGCAGGACCGCATGGTGGCGACCGGCGTGCTGCGGCCGGAGCTGGTGCGGCAATTCGGCTGCGGCGGCTATGTCGGCAGAGCCTCGGGCAGAAGCTTCGATGCCAGGCGCAGCTTACCGTATCCTCCGTATGACGAGCTGTCCTTCGAGGTGCGGATTGCGAGCGAAGGCGACGTCAATGCGCGCGTCTGGATCCGCATCTGGGAAGTCGAGCAAAGCCTGTCGCTGATCGAGCAGATCCTCGACCGGATGCCGAGCGGATCGATCTGCGCCGACAGAGGCGCGAGAGTTGATGGCGTGAGACCTGGCGGCACAGCTGAGGGCGTCGCCATCGTCGAGGGCTTCCGGGGCGACATCCTGGTTTGGCTGCGGCTCGACGGCGAGGGAAAGGTGGCGCGCTGCCATCTGCGCGACCCCTCCTGGTTCCAATGGCCGGTGCTCGAAGCGGCGATCGAAGGCAATATCGTTGCCGATTTCCCGCTCTGCAACAAATCCTTCAACTGCTCCTATTCGGGCCACGATCTCTAAGAGTCTGACTCATAAAGGCTGGCAGCATTTCACGCTCTCCCCAGCCTTCTTGTAAGGCGGCGGATGTGGGCGATGAGGATCCAAGCGACGGCGCTCTCGATGCTGGCTTCGAAGTCCTTCGCGAGCCGCCGGCATCGGCCGAGCCAAGCGAAGGTTCGTTCGACTACCCATCGACGCGGCAGGAGTTCGAACCCCTTGGCGGTGTCGGAGCGTTTGATGATCTCGAAAGTCCATTGGCCGAGCGTGGTCATGGCGTCGCGCAGCTTGTCTCCGGCATAGCCGCCGTCGGCGAAGACATGGCGCAGCCACGGATAGAGCGAGCGGATCGACGCCAGCAGGTCCGGTGTGCCGTCGCGGTCTTGGATATCGGCGGGGTGAACCTGCACGCCGACCAGATGGCCCTCGGTGTCGGTGACGATATGGCGTTTGCGGCCTTTGAGCTTCTTGCCCGCATCGAAGCCTCTGGGGCCGCCGCATTCGGCGGTCTTCACCGACTGGCTATCGATGACGCCCGCCGTGGGGCTGGCCTCTCGCCCGACCATCTCGCGCAGGGCCATGACCAGCATGTGGTTGATGTGCGCCAACAAACCCTTGTGCGACCAAGCGTAGAAGTAGCCTTGCACTGTCGAGTAGGGCGGAAAATCCTTGGGGATCGCGCGCCATTGGCAGCCGGTCGACGCCATATAAAGGATCGCCTCCACCACCGAGCGCAAGTCCGTCTTTCTCGGCCGCCCAACCTTCGAAGCCGTCGGCAGAAACGGCTCGATCAACGTCCATTCCGCGTCGGTAAGATCGCTTGCGTAGCGCAACGCATCGCGCCGATAGTGCGCGCGGGTGGTTTCAGTCCAAGCCATCGTGATCTCCTTTGAGCTTCGCAACCCAACGGAATCACAACAGATTGAAATCACCCAACTTTCTTTTTTCAGTCAGCCTCTAAGGACCGGCCGTCATGCGCAAGATCCTCTTCGAGAGCGTTACCAAAGGGGCCCTGACCGAGCCGCCCCCGGCGCCGGACGATGCGGCGCTCGCCGAGCTTGCCGCCGCCGTCGGTCGCCAGGCGCGGCAACGGCTCGGACGCAGCCTCGCCATCCGCGCGGTCGATGCCGGTTCCTGCAATGGCTGCGAATTGGAGATGCAGGCGCTCGGCAACGCCTTCTACGACATGGAGCGCTTCGGCCTTCGCTTCGTCGCCTCGCCGCGCCATGCCGACGTGCTGATGGTGACGGGACCAGTCACCAAGAATATGCGCGAGGCCCTTGAGCGCGCTTATGCGGCGACGCCCGATCCCAAATGGGTTGTCGCCATCGGCGATTGCGCCGTCGATGGCGGCTTCTTCGCCGACAGCTATGCCAGCGTCGGCGGGGTCTCGAACGTCGTGCCGGTCGATCTGCATATCCGCGGCTGCCCGCCGAGTCCCGCACAGCTCCTCAAAGGCCTGCTGGCGCTTCTGCAAGTGAACAGCGCCGGCGCCAAAAGCTGAACCAAGCCAGCAGACGGGATCACTATTGTGCCCCTGCCTGCTGCATGAATTTCGAGAGCGAATTCCACAGCACCGTGTCGCTGGTGTTGATGGCGTAGAGTTCGGATATGTGGCTGTGGTTGGCGAGCACCAATGTCGTCGGGCAACGGCCTTCCTTGCACAGGTTGTCGCGCAATTCTTCCCCCTGCTGGATGAAGGTCGGCGGGTCGAGCTCGGCATTCACGACGAGGAGCGGCACCTTGCTCTTCAGCAATCCCGGCAAAGGCGAACGCTCGCGATATTGGCTCGTATCCTCGCCGAAATAGGCTTTCTCCGCCGCGCCGGGCGTCAATGCCGTCAGATCGTACTCCCCGGACACCAGGATGGCGCCAGCGAGCTCTGTCCCCTTCGCCGCATAGGGCCCGAACGCCGCCAGAAATGACGCCACATGGACCGCTCCGGCGGAGTGTCCCATCAGATAGATACGACTGGGATCGCCGCCAAAAGCCGAGATATGGTCGACGACCCAGCGCACCGAGGCGCCGACATCTTCCGCCCCGGCCGGCCATTGGTAGGCGGGAGCAAGCCTGTAGGTGATATTGACGCCGACTGCGCCGCTCTTGACGGCCGCCAGCATGATGTTGTCGTAAAAAGGCGCGCCGGCATTGTGCTTGTTGCCGGCGGCAAATCCGCCGCCATGGACGAAGATCAAGACGGGACGCGGAGAGGCGGCGATTTCCGGCGTGAAGACATCGAGCAGATTGCGGTCGGCGGTCCCATATTTGACGTCGCGGGTCACCTTGACGCCGGGATAGGGCTCGCGCGCCTGCAGCGGCGCATAGATCGCGGCGACCTCCGGCGGATTGATGACGCGGCCGAAGGTCTTGATCTTGGCCGCAATGTCGGGCGGCATCCCCGCATCCTCGGCGCGAGCCGGCATCATGGCGGTCGCGAACATCGTCGAAAGCAAGGCGAGACCCGTGATCAAGACATAGCGTCGCATGTGTTGCCCCCCTTGAAGGCTATGCCAGACGGTGTGACAGCTCGCGTCTCTGACAGCCGAGCACGATCATGGACATTGCTCGGATATGCCAGCGCGCACAAGAGCTCCACGGTCGCGCGCAACGCATCAAGGTCAGCTTTGCTGTTCATGCCGCCGTCCTTCCGCGAGCCTGAAGCCCGTCCCAGGAATTCCGATGGGCTGCGCGGAAAACGGAATCGCCCGCCAGCCTTGACCTGGACGACGAAGGGCGAGCCGCGCCTTTTCTCAGGCAGCCTTGGCAGCCTTGGTCAACTGGTGCAAAAGCCTATTCGCGATGCAATCGCCAACTTCGCGACGGATGGGGGAATTCCAATGCGGTTCTTGATCGGCATGGTCGCCATTTTCGGTGGGATTGCCGCAATATTGTGGAACAGCGCGCCACGGGTGCTGTCCGATTTCCGGCACGCCGACGAATTCATCCCAGCCGCCAACCTGAGAGTGACGAGCTACAAATGCACGAACTGGAATCTGGTGATGTTCGACAACTGCAAGCTGGCCTTCGAGTCCACCGCATCAAGGCAATCGGGTCAGCTTGAGGATTGGAGGTTTGGCGGGACTCCAAGCGAGCCCGTCCACCTCTTGCAGCAGCGCGACGATCCCTCGATGGTGACCACCGATGTATCGCTCAAGACATTGTGGAACCGGCTCGCCTTCGCGGCGACCGTCGCGCTTGTCGGCCTGTTCTTTGCCTTGGCCCTAGCCGTCAAGATGGCGCGGGCTACCCGATAGCGCCTTCGGGTCGGCCCCTGCGGCCGTTGGGGCGGCATGCGTTCCATTTCGCTCGTGGTTAACAACTTCCTCATATTCTTAATGAATGATCCGTGTCGGACGCATTCGCCGGCGCGGCGATCAGGCGACGTGTCGGCAAGCAGGACGAGATCGGACATGCGCACCATTGCCTTGGTCACTCAAAAGGGCGGTTCCGGCAAAAGCACGCTTTCGGCCTCGCTTGCGGTGGCGGCGCAGGCGGCGCGCGAACGGGTTTTCCTGATCGATATGGATCCGCAGAAGTCGCTGACGACCTGGGCAGAAAACCGCAGCGACGAGAATCTCGGGGTCGAGGCGATCGCGCCGGGCAAATTGCCGGCCGTGCTCGAAACACTTGTCGCAGGCCATGTGTCGCTCGCGATCATCGACACGCCGGCGAGCCTGACTGCAGCCTCCGAAGCCGCCATGAGGGCCGCCGATCTCATTATCATCCCGGTTCGCCCGACGGTGTTCGACATCTGGGCGAGCGAAGCGACGCGCCGCCGGGCGAGAGAGCTGCAGAAGGAATGCGTGTTCGTGCTCAATCAATGCCCGATCGTGCAGGGAAGTCGCCGCTTCCAGGAGGGCGTCAACGCGCTCGAAGCCATGGGCGGCATCCTGCAGCCGATGATCACGGCTCGCGTCGATTATCAGGAGGCGATCCGCTGCGGTCTCGGCCCGACGGAGATCAACCCGACCGGCGACGCAGCCGAGGAAATGCGGCAGCTCTTCATGTCCGTGCGCCGCCGCCTGGCGCGCGTGAAACTCGGCCTGCAGGCCGGCCAGCGGGCCGCCTGAGCCGCCCCCCCATCCTCGACGGGAATCCCGCAACCCGTTAAATCGCTCCTGCAATCGAGCCCGACACCTGCTCGCATAGCCGGCGCAGGGTCGTAGGGGAGCATGCCGCATGTCCTTCGATCTGATCGTCCGGAACGCCACGCTGCCTGACGGCCGAACCGGCATCGATATCGCCGTTCGTGGAGGAGCGATCGCGGCCCTGGAGCCCGGCATCACCGCGGAGGCCGCTCGCAGCATCGACGCGGCCAGGCATCTCGTCTCCGCGCCTTTCGTCGACTGCCATTTCCACATGGATGCGACCTTGTCGCTCGGTCAACCGCGGCTGAACCAGTCGGGCACCTTGCTCGAAGGCATCGCGCTCTGGGGAGAATTGAAGCCGCTCCTCACCCATGAAGCGGTGGCCGAGCGGGCGCTACGCTATTGCGACCTCGCGGTCAGCCAGGGGCTTCTCGCGGTGCGCAGCCATGTCGACATCTGCGACGACCGCCTCTTGGCCGTCGAGGCGCTGCTCGACGTCCGGGAGCGGATCAAACCCTATCTCGACCTGCAACTCGTCGCCTTCCCGCAGGATGGCTATTACCGCTCGCCTTCGGCCGCCCGAAATCTTAATCGGGCGCTGGACATGGGTGTCGAGGTGGTGGGCGGCATCCCGCATTTCGAGCGTAGCATGGCCGAGGGCGCAGCGTCGGTCACGGCGCTGTGCGAGATCGCGGCGAAGCGCGGCCTGATGGTCGATCTGCATTGCGACGAGAGCGACGATCCGCTGTCGCGCCACATCGAGACGCTGACTGCCGAGACACGGCGCCTCGGGCTCGGCGGCCGGGTTGCCGGCTCGCATCTCACATCCATGCATTCCATGGATAATTACTACGTCTCGAAGCTGCTGCCGCTGATGGCGGAGGCCGGAATCTGCGCCGTCGCCAACCCGCTGATCAACATCACCTTGCAGGGGCGCCACGACACCTATCCGCGCCGCCGCGGCCTGACCCGCATCCCGGAGATGCGGGCGCTCGGCATTCCGGTGGCGCTCGGCCAAGATTGCGTCATGGACCCTTGGTACGGCCTGGGATCGGCCGACATGCTCGAGGTCGCCCATATGGCGGTGCATGCGGTGCCGATGACCAGCCGCGAGGCCATCGCCTGGGCCTACGAAGCGGTGACGACGATCCCGGCGAAGATGATGGGTCTCGACGGATATGGCCTGGCGGTCGGTTGCCACGCCGACTTCGTGATGCTGCAGGCCGCAAATCCGATCGAGGCGATCCGCATGCGCGCCACCCGCCTCGCCGTGGTGCGGCGAGGCAGGATCATCTCCGAGACCGCCCCGCGCCTCGCCAAGCTCGACCTGCCGGGACGTCCCGCCTCCCTCGATCCCGCGAGCTTTGCGCCACGCTCCGCCTGACTACCGCCTTGCGCTTCGCGCACACGCCACGACATCAAACTTGACCATCTGGACAAGTTACGAGGCTGCGTCCACACTGGCTCGACCGGAGACGCTCCAGACCGACGGAGCCTCCGGCCGGATCCGGATATCGGCGTCAACCAGGGGACAGAATCATGACGAAGCGAAGTGGCGATCAAGCTGCGGGCCTGTCGCGCCGCGCGGTGATCAAAATCGGCGGGCTGGGGCTTTTGAGCGCGGGCCTGCCGTTTCCCGCTTTCGCCGAAGACAAGAAGCTCAAGGTCGCCTCGATCTTCGCCACCCCGATCGAGGAGCCCTGGGACCATCAGATCCATGTTGCCCTGCTGAAGGCCGCGAAGGAGCTCGGCATCGACTATAAATGGTCCGAGAAGGTGCAGGCCGCCGATTTCGGCCGGGTGATGCGCGAATATGCGACAGGCGGCTATGATCTCGTGCTGGGCGACGCTTTCGCGGCCGAGCGCGAATCCCGCCGCACCGCCAAGGAGTTTCCAAAGACCGCCTTCCTGTTCGGCTCAGGAGCCGGCCCGGCCGAGCCGAATTTCGGCGTGTTCGACAACTGGATCCACGAGCCGGCCTATCTCTCCGGCCTGATCGCCGGCAAGCTGTCGAAGTCGGGCGCCGTCGGCGCCGTGGCGGCGATGGGCATTCCCGAGGTCAACCGCCTGGTCAACGCTTTCTTCGCCGGCGCCAGGGAGGCCAATCCCAAGGTCAAGAGGAAAGTCACCTTCATCGGCTCCTTCTTCGACCCGCCCAAGGCGAAGGAGGCGGCGATCGCCCAGATCGATGCCGGCGTCGACGTGATCTATGCCGAGCGCTTCGGCGTGATCGAGGCGGCAGCAGGAAAGAAGATCCTGGCCATCTCCAACATGTCCGATCAGTCGAGCCTTGCACCCGACACGGTGATCACCGGCCCGATCTGGGACATGTACCCGACCGTGGCTCAGGCCATCAAGCTGGTGAAAGCCGGTGTCTTCACGGCGCAGGACTATGGCGACTTCTCGCGCATGGGCAAAGGCGGCTCCTACCTCGCCCCCTATGGCGCCTTCGAGGCCAAGCTGCCGGCCGAAGTGAAAGGCCTGGTGGAGAAGAAGAAGGCCGAGATCCTGGAGGGCAATTTCCGCGTCGACGTGGACGAGGCGACGCCGGCCTCGGACTGATCTCAGCCCCTGTTGTCTTTGCCGGAACCGTCCCGGCCGGGCGATCGATCGGCGATGCCTCAGCCTAGCTCCCCCACGCCCCTGATCGAGATGCGCGGCATCTCGAAGAGCTTCGGCGGCGTCCGCGCCAATGCGGAGGTCGATCTCGTGCTCGGGCGCGGCGAGATTCTCGGCCTGCTCGGCGAGAACGGCGCCGGCAAGACCACGCTGATGAACATCCTGTTCGGCGTCTACCGAGCCGATGCCGGCTCGATCTCGGTCGAGGGCAAGCCTGCGGCCATCGCCTCCTCGGCCAATGCGCTGGCCTCCGGCATCGGCATGGTGCACCAGCATTTTCACCTGGCGTCGCGCCTCACCGTGCTGGAGAATCTGCTGGTCGGCCTGCCGGGGCGCGGCGGAAGGCTCGACCGGGCGGCCGGCCTTGCACGTCTCGCCGAGATCGAGCGGCAGTTCGGCCTGTCGCTGTCGCCACATCGCTTCGTATCGAGCCTTGCGGTCGGCGAGCAGCAACGGCTCGAGATCATCAAGGCGTTGTTCCGCGGGGCCCGCATCCTGATCCTCGATGAGCCGACCGCGGTCCTGACGCCGGCCGAGGTCGAGGGCCTGTTCGTCGCGCTCAGGGCGATGGCCGCAAAGGGGCTGGGCATCATCTTCATCTCGCACAAGCTCAACGAGGTGCGGGCTCTCACGCATCGCTGCCTGGTGCTGCGGCACGGGCGCGTCGCCGGGCATGTGGACGATCCGGCGAACACCGAAGCGGTCGCGATGGCGCAGCTGATGTGCGGCCATGAGATCCTCCAGCCGGTGCGCCGCGAGGTTGCCAAGGGCGATGTCGTCCTGGCGCTCGACGGCGTATCCACGAACGGCCATTCGGGAATGCCCTTGCGCCGTGTCTCGCTCTCGGTGCGCGGCGGCGAGATCATCGGCATCGCCGGCGTCTCGGGCAACGGCCAACAAGCGCTCGCGGACATCATCGCCGGGATGCTGCAACCGAGCGAAGGCGGTATCGCGGTCGGCGGCAGGCCGATCTCGCGCCACAGCCCCACCGAGATGATGCGGCGCGGCGTCGGCCGCATCCCCGAGGATCGCATGACGACGGGGCTCGTCACCGCCCTGCCGCTCGCCGACAGCATGGTGCTGCCGCGCATCGGCGACCCGGCCTTCAGCCGCATGGGCCTGTTGAAACCCGCCGCCATCCTCGCCTTCGTCGAGGAGCAGATCCGTGCCTTCGACATTCGCTGTCCCGGACCGATGGTGCGGGCAGGCGCGCTGTCCGGCGGCAACCTGCAGAAGGCGCTGCTGGCGCGCGAGCTCGCCTTCGACCCGAAGGTCCTGATCGCCGCACAGCCCACCCGCGGCCTCGATGTCGGCGCCGCACGCTTCGTGCATGAGAAATTCCTGGCCTTGCGCGCCAAGGGATGCGGGTTGGTGGTGATCAGCGAGGATCTCGAGGAGCTGCTGACCCTCTCCGACCGCATCGCCGTGATGTATGAAGGCCGCATCGCCGGCATGCTCGAAGCGGGCGAGGCGACGATCTCCCGCATCGGCCTGCTGATGAGCGGCGTGAAGGATGCGGCGTGATGGTGAAGCTCGAGCCCCGCCTCACGCGACCCGCCTGGTTGAATCTCGCTCTGCCGCTGCTCGCCATCGCGGTGACGCTGGTGCTGTGCGGCGGCTTGATCGCGATGACGGGCGCCGGCGTGCTCGACGCCTATGCCATCATGATGACCAGTGCGCTCGGCTCGCAATTCAATATCACCGAGACGCTGGTCAAGGCCGCGCCGATGATCTTCACCGGCCTCGCCGTGGCCGTGGCCTTCCGGGCGAAATTCTGGAACATCGGTGCCGAGGGGCAGCTGATGGCAGGCGCGGTCGCTGCCGCCTTCGTCGGCGCCTTGCCGATGCCCGGTCCGCTGGCGATGCTGCTGATGGCGCTCGCAGGTGCCCTCGCCGGCGGTCTCGTCGCATTGGTCCCCGCACTCTTGCGGGTGAAGCTCAAGGTCGACGACGTCGTCAGCTCGCTGCTGCTCAATTCGGTCGTCTACTTCGCCGTCATGGCCCTGATCGAGGGGCCGTGGAAGGACCCGTTCAGCGGCTATCCGATCTCCCCGCCCATCGAGGAGACGGCCGGCCTGCCGCGCCTCATCGAGGGCACGCGCCTGCATCTTGGCGTGCTCGCGGCCTTCCTCGCTGCCGGCCTCGTCTGGTTCCTGCTGGCGCGCACGACGCTCGGCTTCAAGATCCGCGTGACCGGCGAGAACGCCGAGGCGGCGCGCTATGGCGGCATCCGGGTCGACCGGGTGTTGCTGGTCACGGCCCTGCTCTCGGGCGGGCTCGCCGGACTCGCGGGCGTCGGCGAGGTCGGCGGCGTGCATTTCCAGGTGATGAGCGACCTCTCGCCCGGCTTCGGCTATAGCGGCATCGTCATCGCCATGCTGGCCCGCCTGAACCCGCTCGGCGTGGTGCCGGCGGCGATCTTCTTTGCCGTGGTGATGACCGGCGCCGAGGCGATGTCGCGGGCAACGGGAGTGCCGGTCTTCCTCGCCGACGTGCTGCAGGGCACGGCGCTCCTTACCATGCTGGTGGCGCTGCTCTTCACCAGCTACCGCATCCGTTGGGTCGGGGCCGCCGCATGAGCTCCGTCCTCGAGCAGATTTTCCAGATCGGTTTCCTCGCGGCGATCTTGCGCATCGCCACGCCGCTCGCCCTCGCAACGCTCGGCGAGATGTTCTCCGAGCGCGCCGGCGTGCTGAATCTCGGCATCGAGGGCATCATGCTGATCTCGGCGATGACGGGATTCTCGGCCGCCTATTTCTCGGGCAGCCCTTGGGTGGGCATCGGCGCGGCTGTCGCCACGGGCGCGGCGCTGGGCTTCCTGCATGCTGTCCTCACCGTGGCGCTCGGCCTCAGCCAGCATGTGGCGGGCATCGGCCTCACCCTGTTCGCGACCGGCCTCGCCTATTTTTTCTATCGCCTGATCTTCGGCCAGCAATCCGTGCCGCCGAGCATCAAAGGCTTCGAGACGGTGCCGATCCCGATCCTTGCCGACATCCCGATCCTTGGGCCGGTGCTCTTCAACCAGTTCGCCCTCGTCTATCTGGCGATCCTGGCGGTGCCTCTCGCAGCCTTCCTGCTCTATCGCACCCCCTGGGGCCTTGCGCTCAGAATGGTAGGTGAGAATCCGCGAGCGGCGGATTCGGCCGGCGTCAGCGTGATGTCCATGCGCTTCCAGGCCGTGATGCTGGGCGGCGCGTTGATGGGCCTGGCCGGGGCCTTCCTGTCCATGGCGCAGTTCAATGCCTTCACCTTCGGGGTGATCTCCGGGCGCGGCTGGGTGGCGATTGCTCTGGTGGTGTTCGGGCGCTGGGACCCGTGGCGCTGCGCCGGCGCCGCCTTGCTGTTCGCCTGCATCGACGCGTTGCAATTGCGCCTGCAGGCGAGCGGCCTCGGCCACATCCCCTACGAGGCTTTCCTGGTCCTGCCTTTCATCCTGACCATCGTCGCCATGGCGGTCATGTCGCGCAACGCGGTTGCCCCCGCCGCCCTGCTCAAGCCGTTCCGCCGCGAAGAGCGGTAGGCCGATCAAGCGGCAGTTTGGTACTCGGTGATGGGTCTTGGGGCTGAGTGATCAGCTTTGAGCCTGATGGATCAACTGGCGCAGCCGCGCCACATAATCGGCCGGCAAGTCGAAATCCGCGGCTCCCTTATAGATCGGTGCGACATAAGATTCCGGGGGCCGGTGCGGACCGGACGCATCGGGAATGATGAAGGTTGTGGTCTCGACATGGTTGCCGGCGCCATCACGCACGGCAACAGGTTGATGCGCCCAGTTGCCCTTCTGGACGCCTGCCGCATTGTCGAGCTTCGCCATATCGTCGTCGGACAACTCATATTGCACGCCCCACATTGCGGCGTTCGGCGCGGCATCGAGCGTGCACCCGGCCTGGGACGGGTCGGCGCATGTGGCGAAACCGATCTCATAGCCGTCGAGCCGCATCACGCCGACCGGGGCGAGCCGTAGGGCAGATGCGGTGCATCAGATCGATATCGAGCAGAGTGCCATAGGCGAAATAGTGCATGAAACGTTTCCCAGGGTGACGCGACGTCGAAGCATGAGCGATTTCGGCACGACCGGCCGCGTGACGGTGGAGGATACACCGACCTCATGGCGGAGCGACCTCTGGTTGCGGCGTCGGCGACAAGTCGAGACCCCGGACTGTGCTGATGACTCCGCGCGACGCGGCGGCGCCACCCAGCGGCCGTGTGTTCGATTTTAGTTATTGCAATTAATTCACTTGTTGCATATATATATTGGTAGATTGGAGATCCTTCATGACTACGAACATGGATGAGCCAACGATCCCGACCGAGGCCGACGCGGCCATCGCGCGCGCCCTGTTGCATGCGCTTGTGCCAAGCCAGGCATCAAAAAGCCTCTCACTGACGATCCAAGATCGGGAGGTCCCGATTCCGGCCCCCATGGTGCCGGCATTGATCGAGGCAGCGAAACTCATTTCGGAAGGCCATGCCATCGACGTCGTGTCTGCGGACCAGGAGATCAGCGCACAGGACGCCGCCGACATCCTCAAAGTATCCCGCCCCTATCTTTTGAATCTCGTGAAGAAGGGAATCCTCCCCTGCCGCATGGTCGGCGCGCATCATCGCATTCCGATGGGCGCGCTGATCGCCCATAAGCGCGACCAGGCGCCGCGACGCCGATCGATCGAGGCACTGAGCGCCGAAACGCAGGACCTCGGCCACTAAGCGGCAGGCTGACCAATAGCCGTGGAAAGCGCCGTTCTCGACGCCTGCGTGCTGTTCCGGGGCGGCGTGCGGGATTTCCTGCTGTGGACGGCCGAGGCCGGGGCGTTCAGCCCCGCACGGTCGGACATGATTCACGACGAATGGATGAGAAGCCGACGCGCCACGTTCGGCGACCCGACATCTCGGCTTCATTACGCCGAACAGAGATGGAGAAGGCCTTTCCCGGTGCGAACTTCGATCCCGATCCGCAAACGCTGATGACTGTCAAGCTGCCCGACATGAACGACGTGCATGTCATCGCGGTAGCGGTCGCTGCCCAGGCGAATTCGATTGTGACCTATAATGAAAGGCACTTTCCAGATCGGGTCCTAGGCCCGCTTGGACTTCGCACGGAGACGCCGGACACCTTCTGCGCGCGGCTCATCGACGGGACTCGGGAACTCATGATCGAGGGCGCACGTCTCCATCGTGCAAGCCTTAAGAAGCCCTCATATGATTGCAGACAGTATTTGGATCACCTTGAATCGCAAGATCTCAATCGGACAACTGGCCTGCTGCGAACCGTCCAGCACCTGCTTTGACGGATCAATCGCCCCAACGCATCTCTGTTTCTCTTCGCCATGCCAAACGAGCTGCTCTCGAGCAACCCACCCGCCTAGACCAAGCTGGCTTCGCCTGTCGCGGCATCGCCCTCATTCGCCTGGGCACCTTCTCTCGCAAGCGGCATCTTCGCGAAGCACATCATGGCCGGTCATCCCGGACGCTGCGCAGCTTGAAATGATGCGCTGCAGAACCGGGGTCTATCATTGACCGGCCGATTGTGGATCCCGTGTCTGCACCGCATCACTTCGTGCTGCAGTGCGCACGGAATGACCCCCAATTTTGCAAAGATCTCAGCTGCGGGAGAAGGGACGCGCACGAGCGGCGCAGGAAGCGACAAGTCTTTAACTATGCAAATCATCGACAGTACAAGTTTCCCCTCCGCCCTACACTTCGAGCCATTCATGCCGCACTTCCGCGGCCCCTTTCAGCTCGGCGGGCGTGCCCTGGTAGACGATCTGTCCATGGCCCATGACATAGACCCGTGCCGAAATCTCGAGCGCGATCGAGAGCTTCTGCTCGACCAGCAGAATGGCGACGCCGCGCCGCGCGATCTCGGTGATCAGCTCGCCGACCTGCTTGACGATCAGCGGGGCGAGGCCTTCGGTCGGCTCGTCGATCATCATCAACACGGGATCGCCCATCAGGGTCCGGCAGATCGTCAGCATCTGCTTTTCGCCGCCCGACAGCACACCGGCCTGGCTCTCGGCCCGGCGCATCAGATTGGGAAACATGGCCAGCATTTCGTCGAGCTTCCAGCGGCCCGGCCGGTTCGGGTCCTTCATCCCGAGCAGCAGATTCTGCCGCACCGTCAGGGTCGGAAAAATATCGCGGTTCTCGGGAACATAGCCGAGGCCGAGCCGCGCGATGCGGTAGCTCGGCAGGCCGGCGATGTCTTGCCCCTTGAAGCGGATGGTGCCGGACGGCGCCACCTCGCCCATGATGGCCTTGACGGTGGTGGAGCGTCCGACGCCGTTACGCCCGAGCAGGCTGACCACTTCGCCGGCGGCGACGTCGAGATTCACGCCCTGCAGGATATGGCTCTTGCCGTAATAGGCGTGGAGATCGCGCACCTCGAGCATCAATGCGCTTCCTCGCCGAGATAGGCTTCCTTGACCTTGGGGCTGGCGCGGATTTCGGCGGGCGTTCCAAAGGCCGCGATCTCGCCATAGACGAGCACCGAGATCCGGTCGGCGAGCCCGAACACGACGCTCATATCGTGCTCGACGATCACCAGCGTCCGGCCTTCGCTGATGCGGCGGACGAGATCGACGACGCGGTCGGTCTCGGCGTGGCTCATGCCGGCGGTCGGTTCATCGAGCAAGATGACATCGGCACCACCCGCGATGGTGATGCCGATCTCCAATGCGCGCTGCTCCGCATAGGTGAGCACGCCGGCCTGCACATCGCGCCGTGCCGACATGCCGATCTCGGCGAGAACCTGCTCCGCACGCTCCCGCACGTCGCGACGCGCGTCGAGGCTGCGCCAGAAGGCATATTTCTCGCCCCTGGACCACAGCAAGCCGCAGCGGATGTTCTCGAATACCGTCATTTTCGGAAAGATATTGGTCACCTGAAAGGATCGCGAGAGCCCGCGGCGATTGATCTCGAAGGCGGGCAGGCCCGATATCTCCTCGCCATTGAGGTGGATCTCGCCTGCGCTCGGCCTGATGAGGCCGCTGATCAGCGCGAAGAGCGTGGTCTTGCCGGCGCCGTTCGGCCCGATCACGGCGTGCCGTTCGCCCTTGGCGATGGTGAGATCGATGCCACGAATGATCTCGGCCGGCCCGAAATTCTTGCGCAGGCCGCGGATGTCGAGCGCCGGAACGCGTTCGCTCATGCGGCGATCCCCTTCTCGCGGGCGCCGGCCATGGCGAGATCCCAGGCCCTGGCCGCATTGGGGATGGTCAAGCGCATCGCTGCCAAGCCGAGCGCCAGCGGGGCGAGCGCGAGAGCCCAGGCTTGCCAGGACCTGGCATCGAAGGACAATCCGAAGAGCTGCATGGCGAAGCCCCCCGGACCCTTGGTCAGATGCGCGACCGTCTCGATCGTCAAGACAAGCCCGGCGACCATCACGAGTGTCGGCAGGAGAGCGCCGAGATAGGCGGGAACGAGGCGCCATAACGTTCCTGCCTTGAGCAGGGGCCGATGCATCATGATGATGCCTGCGAGCCCGCCCGGCGCGAAGAGCACGACCGCGATGAACATCAGCCCGAAATAGAGCTGCCAAATATCGGTGATGTCGGACAGCATGTTATGAAGGTAGGAGACCAACACCCCGCCGAGGATCGGGCCGACGAAGTGGCCTGCGCCGCCGATGAAGGTCGCGAGCAGGACAGTGCCGGATAGAGCGGCGCTGAACACGGCCGAGTTGGCGAGCTCGAAATTGATGGCCGCGAGCGCCCCCGCGATGCCGGCGAAAAGGCCCGACAAGCAGAAGGCCATGTAGCGGATGATTTGCGGATTGTAGCCGATGAACTGCACGCGCTGCGGATTGTCGCGAACCGCGTTGCACATGCGGCCGAAGGGAGTGCGCGTGACCCCGTACATCAGCAACGCAGTGATCAGGCACCAGGCCGCGATCAGATAATAGACTTGAATCTGCGGCCCGAAATTCCAACCGAAGACAGGCAGGAGCTTGGTGCGATTGATGTTGACGCCTTCCTCGCCGCCGAAGAAGGAGCGCAAGATGAGCGAGCTCGAGCCGATGAGCTCGGCAAGCCCCAGCGAGATCATGGCGAAAGCGGTGCCCGAGCGTTTGGTGGACACCCAGCCGAATATCATCGCGAAGACCAGCCCTGCGGCACCGCCGATGAGCGGCATGACGAATAGCGGGATCGGAAGCCGCGCGGCCGCGACCGCATTGATGACGTGCACGGTGAAATAGGCGCCGAGGCCATAATAGACCGCATGGCCAAAGGAGAGCATGCCGGTCTGGCCGAGCAGCATGTTGTAGGAGAGCGCGAAGATCACCGCGATGCCCATCAGGCTCATCACGGTCAACGAGGTGCCGGAGCGGAACCCGAACGGCAAGGCGCAGAGCAGCAGCGCCGCGCCGATCCAGATCCCGTAATTGCCGAGGCGCTGGAAGCGGCTCACGGAAGCTGCTTCCATGGTGATCGCGCCGTGCCTCATGTCTCGCGCGTCCCGAACAACCCGGTCGGCTTGATCGTCAAGACGAGGACGAGCAGCAAATAGGGCAGGACCGGAGCGATCTGCGCGACCGTGACGTGCCATATGTCATCGAGGATGGTGCGGGGCAAAGGATTGAAGCCGGAGCTTCCGAATATGTCGGCGAGCGACAGGTTGATCGACACGGCGAAGGTCTGCAAAAGCCCGATCAACAGCGAGGCGATGAAAGCGCCGGACAGCGAGCCCAGTCCGCCCACGACGACGCAGACGAACAGGATGGGACCGAGCAGAGCAGCCATTGATGACTGCGTCACCAGCGCAGGACCGGCTATGACCCCGGCCACGCCCGCAAGCGCCGCACCGACGCCGAAGACGAGCATGAAGATCAGCGGCACGTTGTGGCCGAGATGCGCCACCATTTGGGGATGGGTCAGGGCCGCCTGGACGATGAGCCCGATGCGGGTCTTCGCCAGCATGGCAAACAAGGCAACGAAGATCGCAATCGAGACCAGCAGCATGAACAGCTTGTAGGCCGGATAATTGGTGGCGAAGACGCGGAACGCCGGAAAATCGAGCAGCGTCGGCACGCGGAAATCGAGCGGCGACTTGCCCCAGAAGATCTGCACCAGCTCCTCGATCACGAAGGCGAGGCCAAAGGTGAAGAGCAGCTCGGCGACGTGGCCGTGCTTATGGACATTGCGCAGTCCGTAACGCTCGACCAGCGCGCCGATGCCGCCGACGAGCAGCGGCGCCAGCACCAGCGCCGGCCAGAAACCCGTCCATTGGCTGATCTGGAAGCCGAAGAAGGCGCCGAGCATGTAAAAGCTCGCATGCGCGAAGTTGAGCACGCCCATCATCGAAAAGATGAGCGTGAGGCCGCTCGCCATCAAGAACAGCAAGAGGCCGTACAGCACGCCGTTCAGGGTCGCGATGAAAATCAGTTCCGCCAAATTTTCATCTCCCTGCAGGTCATGGCCGTCCCCGCATCAAGTGCGGGGACCGTCATGACGTGTCGGCTCAATTGGGACGCGTCATCTTGCAGGTCGTCGGCAACACGGTCTTGTCGGCGTCGAGCTTATAGACGGTGCGCCAGCCCCAGCCGGTCTTCTCTTCGTCGAACGACTCCTTGACTCCCCGATCGCCGAGCGAAACGATATACATGGGCTGGAAGAACTGATGATCGTCCTTGCGCATCCAGCCCTTGCCGCCGCTGAAGACATCGAAATCCATGCCTTCGAGCGCCGAGGCGACCTTGATCGTATCGGTCGACCCGGCCTTGTTGATGGCCGCGGCCAGCATGCGCATCTCGTTGAAGGCGCGCGGGTAGAAGTTCGAGATCTCGAATTTGGCCCGGAACACCTTCTCGGTCTCCTGGGCCGGCGGATACTCGATATTGGCCGAGCCTTCCTGGATCGCGAACACCCGGTGGTTGAGGCCGGTCTGCTTGACCGCGGTCGGGCCGCCTGTGCCGCCGGCGTAATAGGTGTACCAGTCGACCTGGAGGCCCGCATCGGCCGCGGCCTTCAGCAGGAGCGCGAAATCCTGGCTCCAATTGCCGGTGATGACGCTGTCGGCGCCGGAAGCCTTGATCTTGGCGATGTAGGGCGAGAAATCCGTGACCTTGAGCAACGGGTGCAGCTCGTCGCCAACGACCTGGATGTCCGGGCGCTTGGCCTTGAGCATGGCATTGGCCGTGGCGCGGACCGACTGACCGAAGCTGTAATCCTGGTTGATCAGATAGACCTTCTTGATCTTCTCCTGCCCCTTCATGTAATTGGTCAAGGCTTCCATCTTGATGTCGGAGGTGGCGTCCCAGCGGAAATGGTAGAATGAGCATTTCTCGTTGGTCAGGATCGGGTCGACCGCCGCATAGTTGAGGTAGATGACCTCCTTGCCCGGGTTGCGGTCGTTGTATTTGGAGACCCAATCGGTCAGCGCGGAAGCGACCGACGAGCCGTTACCCTGGGTGATGATGCGGGCGCCGGCATCGACAGCCTTTTGCACCTGCACCAGGCTTTCCTGGGGATTGGTCTTGTTGTCCAAGGGCAGGATCTCGAACTTCTTGCCGGCCGCTCCACCCTTGGCATTGAGCTCCTCGGCGATGAACTGGAAGGTCTTGAGGCCGACTTCGCCTACCGTGGCGCCCGGGCCCGACAACGGATCGATATAGGCGACCTTGATCGTGTCCTCAGCCAGCGCCGGGCTGACGGCGGCGAGCGCCGCCAGCATCGTGAGCGTCGAAACGAGTTTGGAATTCACCTGAAATCCTCCCTGATGACCGCCCTCTGTCGCTCCGCCCCGAGCCGAGCGAGGGTTCTGGTTTGTCGTCAGATGGAAGGTGCCAGCAAAGATAGTCGTTCGACAAGCTTAGAATGACGAGCTCGATGAATTCTACGTGATCAGCTGGATCCATTTTGCCCAGCCGAAGCCGGCAGCGAAGACGGGCCGTGAGAACCGGAACCGAAAAGAACGAAGCCAGAAGCGCACCCGGGGTATTGCCATCTAAGCTATTGAAAATATTGAAGACATAGATCTCGCCAAGGGTGCCGGCCACCTTCGCCGACGCGAGCGGGCGCTCCTGCGGCCGGCGCCAGCCGCCGGGTGTGTTCGCCGGGGAGGCAGGCCAAAGCTGGCTCCGCTCAGCGACTGAACTGCACGGTGTATTTGGCAATCAGACGAAGCTCGGTCTGATCGACCCGCGCATTGCCGCGTTGGCGCAGATCCGAAAAGCGCGCCTGCAGCTTCAAGCCCTTCAGGAACTCCTCGGGCTCATAGGCCACGGAAATGTTGTATTCGGCACGATCCTCGATCTCGACCCTCTTGATCGGGTCGATCGCATGGAAGCCCTTGACAAAGGCGATGTCGGCAGACAACCCCTTCGCGCCGAACCGACCGAAATCATAAGAGGCAATGCCGCCGATGGCCCGCTCGCCGGCATTGTCGAAGGAGACTTGCTGCAAGTCGGTATAGTTCGGCTTGGAGCCGAAGGGTGAGAGAATGGCTGCGCCTTGCCCGGTGATCGAGCCTACGACCCCGAGCGTGAGGCCGTTCATTTCGGCTTTCGCCAGGCCCGAGGCCTGGTAGGTCCAGAAGGCGGGGCTACCCGTCAGGTTGCCGCCGACGCTGCGCTGGTCGATGTCGTTGAGGCCGATGGTGAATTGCGGAATGTTGTCGTATTTCGGAAAGCGATATTCGAGCTGCCCGAAACCGGTGTTGACGGTGTCGTCGATGAAGTAATCCATGACGGTCGCCGTCAGCTCGGCCGTCGGCCGGAAGCGCAACATGCCGAAGACGGCACCAC
The DNA here is from genome assembly GCA_900104855.1 of Rhizobiales bacterium GAS188. NCBI lineage: Bacteria > Pseudomonadati > Pseudomonadota > Alphaproteobacteria > Hyphomicrobiales > Rhizobiales bacterium GAS188. The sequence goes on along the minus strand of FNSS01000001.1, from coordinate 4,447,754 downwards.
GCTCCGAACGAACCTCGCCGAGCGCGCTCGCCATATCGACGAAAGTATTGCTGTCGCGAAGCTTGGTCTTCCATAAATAACCGAACGTATAATCGTAACTTTTCCCCTCGTCCGGGATCGAGCTCAATGTCACGCCCTCGAAGGTGATCGGCACCATGCGGCTGTCGTACGGATTGAGGAGCGGCGTGTCGACGAGCTGGCGGCCGGCGCGCAGCTCCTGGCCGAACAGGTCGATCCGCACATAGGCTTGAGCGAGCACGCTGAGCGGGCGATTGGGAGGAGCCAGAAGCTTCGTGCCGCCCTCGTCCCGATCGGCGATGAGCCTCTGCGAGGTGTAATAGGCGCCGACCACGCCGATCACGTCACCCAGCAAACCCGATTGATAGGTGATCGAGCCGCCATCCGTCCAGGCCTTTGCTCTCGTAAGGTCGAAATTGCGCCGATCGAAATAAAAGCTGCGCAGCTGCAACTCGAGGAGGGAATCCCGAAAGAAGGACGGCGCATGAGCCAGGGAATCGGAGCCGGTGACATCGCTCCACGAAACCTGCAAAGGCTCGGCGAAGGCCGGCACACAGACGGCACCCGCCAGTGCGACGGCAAGGACCGATGAGACCATGGTCCGGGCCACGCGGCGACCTCGCTGGCGCGTTTGAAGGGGAACTCGTGTCGCCAATCGCCTCCCGCACATGGCTACTGCGCGGACGGGTCGCGATAGACCTCCTTGCCGCCGACATAGGTCATCACCGCCTTCATCTGCGGGATCTTGCTCTCCGCGACGGTGAGAAGATCGTCAGTCAGCACGGCGAAATCGGCGAGCTTGCCCGCTTCGATCGAGCCTTTGAGGTCGGCTTCGCCGGTGGCCTTGGCATAATTGATGGTGATCATGCGCAGAAGATCGATCCGCGACGGCACGCGCTCATTGGCGCCGTAGACCCCGTCCGTGATCGTGTCGCGGGTCAGGAAATGGTAGAATTCCCAGAACGGATTGAAGGGCACGACGGGCGAATCCGTCCCGCCGATGACCAGGAATCCGGCATCGACATAGGTCTTCACCGGCGTCACCTGGCTGGCGCGCTCCATGCCGAGATAGTTCTTGAGCGTCGGCGCGGCGAGATAGAGGTGGTCCTGGACAGATAAGGTGAGGTCGAGCTTCTTCATCCGCTCGAGCTGCTCGGGCCTCGACACGAACAGGTGCTCGATCGCCCAGCGCTTGCCGGCCAGCGGATGATCAGCATTCGCGGCTTCATAGGCTTCGAGCACCTCGTCGATCCCGGCATCGCCGACCGCATGCGTGGTCGCACGCCAGCCCGCATCGTTGATCGCCCGGATAACCTTGGTGAAATCCGCCTGCGGGACCACCATCAGGCCATAGAAGGTGCCGCCCTTGCCATAGGCGCCGGCGAAGGGCTTCGACATATGTCCGCCCTCGAAGCCCCCATCGACCAGGAGCTTGATGCCGCCGATGCGCACCCATTCGTCGCCTTCATCCTGCTTCAGGGGCGAGTTGGCGATGATCTCGCGGATGCGCTCGGGCTGGCGCACGCCGAAGCCCGGCAGATAGATGGTGTAGCGCAGGCTGAGCTGTCCGCTCTTGCGCGCCGCGAGGATCGCCTCGAGCGCCCGGGGGAACTCGCCCTTATAGGCCCCAGGCACGCGCACATTGGTGATCCCATAGGCATTGAGCCTGCGCTGTGTGGTGAGGACATCGTCGACCGTGACCGAGCGCGGCGAGGGCAAGGTCACGAGGTTCTTGGCGTTGTCCACGAGCTCGCCGGTGAGCTCGCCCGCCGCATCCCTGGTGATGGCGCCACCCGCGGGCTCCGGCGTATCCTTGCCAATATTGTATTTGCGCAGCGCCGCCGTGTTGAGAATATAATCGTGGCCGCCGCGCACCAGCACGACGGGATTGCCGGGCGAGACCTGGTCGAGCTCAGCTGCGGTCGGCAGCCGCTGCTCCTTGAGCTGGGCCTCGTGCCAATCCCCGTTGCTGACGATCAGATCGCCCGGGACGGCGGACTTCGCCGCAGCCGCGACCGCAGCCGTCAGGTCCGCGAGCGAGCGTGCATTCGACAGGTCGACGCCGGGACCGCCGCCTTCATTGTGGAAGTGACCGTCCGACAAGCCCGGCGTGACGAAACGGCCTTTGAGGTCGACGACGTTGGTCGCCGCGCCGACGAGCTTTTGCATTGCTTCCCCTGAGCCGACCGCGATGAACCGGCCATCCTTCACGGCGAAAGCCTGCGCGAGCGAGGCCGCGGCATCGGCGGTGAACACCTTGCCGTTCGTCACCACGAGATCGGCGGTTTGCGCCAAGGCACTGCCGGCGAGACACAGCGCAGCTGCGGAAATGACGGCTCGGGCGGCTGCCGGAACTCGGTTACGACTCCGGGAACGCTCGATCATGGCAATGGTCCTTGAACTATCGACGGTTTGAGGGTGAGCTCCGCCCGGGACGGGCGACAGCGGGCGCGATCGCGTCGCATGGCGCAGATGATATCAGATGTAATTATCATTGTGGCGTGCAAGCGCGATCCAATTTGGAGATCGAGTTCTTGGAGATCGAGTTCTTGCCGATGATCCTCGTCGACGACGGCACCCGCGCCATGCAGGGGCGCAGCCACGCGGCGAGCTCATCGCCGATCTTGTGGCCACGCGCACCCTACTCGCCAGCTTTCCCGGCATCGCGGCCTTGGCCGTCACGGCGGCCTGAGACGTGGCCACATGACCGCACCGCCTCGAACAAGGTTTCGGGGCTTGCGCACGCGTGCGCAAGATGGGCTGAGCCACACTCCACGCTATCCTCGAGGGCGGGCCGGCCCTCGCGCATTATCCACAGATATGTTTGCGCGGCCTGTGCTCGCGTCGCAAGTCGAGAGCGTTCGTGTCGCCCTCTCGCCCTGCGCGGCCGCGGTGCGTCGGGGCGCGGGAAATCGGATCGACACCAACCCGGTCACGGAAGTTTGAGTTGAGTCATGAGCTTGCTCGCCAAGGGCTCGGACAGCCCGCGGCAAGCCGCCCTCGCCGCTCGATTCCGGCCGGGTCCGGATCTTAATTTTCGATTAATGCCGTCGCGTCGCTATCCACAGATAGATGGTGAAAATACGATCACGCGCAACGGTTTGGGGACCCGTGATTGGTCGACCGCTCGAGCCGGCGACACGAATCACGAGGCCGTGTCGAAGAGAGGCGATTGCGGGGCGCCCGTCGAGATGCTTACGTGATCCCAGCGAGACGGGCGGGCGGCGGCAGGCGCTGTCGCTCAGCGAGAAACTTGAGAAACACCTCGCGACCTGGAGTGGGCAATGACGACAAGCGATCAATTGGGATCACGGCCCTCATGCCACCGCTCCGATATCCATTGTTTCTTGCTCCCGAGTACGCCGTGGGTTCGCGCAATCAGGTAAGCCTCGCCTAGCTTCGCTACTCGCCTTCCGACGCATTTATTTTCACCGCGTTCGTCGTCCGCTGCCGCCTTGTGCGGGCCGGGCAACGGGAACGCATGTCTGCAGCCCATTACCAGCGGCCTTGAGCGCAATGTTCGAAAACACCCCCCAGACCCAAAGCGGCGAATTGCTCAACCGAGCCTCGATCGTCACCGACGAGACTGTGGTCGCAAGAGCTGTGCCTGGCGGGCCCGCGCTCGGAGAGCTGTGGGAGAGGGTGCGGCGCAAGCTGCGCGCCGAGCTCGGCGAGGACGTGGTGGCGAGCTGGTTCGGTTCGCTCGAGCTCGCGGGCATCGAAGGCGGCATCGCCCAGTTGAGCGTGCCGACGCGCTTCCTCAAGAGCTGGATCGACACCCATTACGCCGACCGGCTGCGCAAGCATTTCGCGATCGACTGCAACGCCGTCAGCGTCGAGGTGAGCGTGCGCGGCGCCATGCCGCCACGTGCCCTCGCGACGCGGATCCAAGGACGGGTCGGCGACGGCAAGGCGCCGTGCGAGATCGCGGCTCCCTATCTGCGCATCGATACGCGCCCCCCTTCGGATGGCAACCGGCAGGATAACCGGCAGGACAAGAAGCAGGAGGTCCCGATGCCGCTGTCGATCGCCGCGGCGCTCGATCGCCAGCTGACCTTCGACAATTTCGTGGTCGGCCGCTCCAACCAATTCGCTTGCGCGGCCGCCCGCAAGGTGGCCGAGACGATCGGTGGCCAGGCCGTCTACAACCCGCTCTACATCCATGCGGCGGTCGGCCTCGGCAAGACGCATCTGTCGCAAGCCATGGCGCATGCTTGCGAGTCCGAGGGCAAGCGCGCCCTCTATCTGACGGCCGATCGCTTCATGCATCAATTCGTGTCGGCGCTGCGCTCGCAGACCGCGATCCAGTTCAAGGATCAGATGCGCAATATCGATCTCCTGATCGTCGACGACGTGCAGTTCCTGCAAGGCAAGACGGTGCAGCAGGAGTTCTGCCACATCATCAACCAGCTCGCCGATTCACGCCGGCAAATGGTGGTCGCGGCCGATCGTCCGCCGGGCGAGCTCGAAGGCCTCGACGAACGCATCAAGTCGCGGCTCGCCGGCGGGCTGTGCGTCGAGATCGCAGCCTTCGACGAGGATCTGCGCCGCCGCATCCTCGAGCGCCGCATCGCGGCGGCGCGCGAGCGCGACCCGTCCTTCAAGGTGCCGGACACGGTCATCGACTTCGTCGCCTCGGTGATCACCAGCAATGGCCGCGACCTCGACGGCGCGGTGAACCGGCTGCTCGCCCATGCGAGCTTCGCTGGCGCGCATGTGACGCTCGATTCGGCCGAGACCGCCATCCGCGACCTGATCCGGGCGCGCGAGCCGAAACGGGTCCGGGTCGAGGAGATCCTCAAGCTCGTCTCGGCGCATTTCAACGTGACGCGCGCCGACCTCCTGTCGTCGCGCCGCACCGCGAGCGTGGTGCGCCCGCGCCAGATCGCCATGTATCTGTCGAAGACGCTGACCTTGCGCTCGCTGCCCGAGATCGGGCGACGCTTCGGCGGCCGCGACCACACCACGGTGCTGCACGCGGTGCGCAAGATCGAGGGCCTGATCGGCGAGAACCCAGCCCTCAAGGATGAGGTCGTGCTGCTCAAGCGCATGCTGACCGATTGAGAGGGGCGACCTGGCGCCTGTCGCGTCGAGGAGAGGCATCACACCCGCGACAGCCGGGGTGAGGTCGTCATAACCCCGAGCAATCAGACGGGCCATCAGAGCGGCGACCAGATTGCGGTGCACCATGCTGATCGCCGGAGCGATCAGATCCTCGAGTCGGCAATCGGTCACATCCAGGCTCGCGAAATCGGGTTTTGCCCCTCATCATCAACATGAGTTACCATATGAATGAAGCATCTTTTGCCAGACGCATGAGCCCGCTGCGTCAGTGCGTTGCCGGCCGAGGCAATCGGACGGAACATCGACCTTCGGTCCGTTCCTCTATATCTGCTCGGCGGGGCAAGGCTGACCGGGACGGTCGAGCCTGAGGCGGCAGGGAGTTCAGTCTTGAGGATAAAGGAAGACACTCCAGCACGCCTCGTTCTACGCGATCGGATAGCGCTCTGGGTTTCGCTCGTGTGCTTCGCGGCGGCCATTCTTCTCACCTATCAAGGGCTCACCCATGCCGGCGACGCAATGTCTTACATTCCGGCCACACTGTTTGCGGCATTCGGGCTTGCCTTCCTGCGCCTGACGGATGTCGAGTTCGATAAGATCCGACGGATATGTAAGCTGCGGCGGTTCGACGTCATCCGGCTGACCCGCGCCTCGTTTCACTTCGAGGAGATCCTCGACCTCAGGGTCGAGACCTCGCCGGGCGGAGATCCGGACAGCCTCACGTGCCGGCTCAGCCTCGTCACCACTTCCGGCATCGTTCCGCTGACCATCAGCTACGAGCCCGATCTGCCGCGCTACGATGCCATGCGCGATCAGGTGGCCCTCGCTCTCGCCGGGCAGCTGCCATTGCCCGCCGCGCGCGATCCCGTGCGGGCGTTGGTGGATCAGGGTCGTGTCATCGACGCGGTTGCCATGCTGCGCAAGCTCGAAGGCTTGGACCTCACCGCGGCACGCGAGCGCATAGAAAAGCTTCGGAAGGGTGCGCGGGAGCCTTGAATTGTGCGATTCGCCGGCAGACTCGCGTCACGACGACACGTATTGCGGATTGTAGAATTACAGCGACACGTTACTATTTCCCTTTTGTATTGCACACCATCTGCCAGGCTCGCATTGCTCGCTTGGGCGCGACCGGTCTTCAGCATGAAGTGACGCGGCGTGAAGCGCGAGTCGCGTTCAAATGTGAAAGAGCGTGTTAAACAGCTTGCCCGGCATTAAAGAGTGCCGCGCGCGTCGATCGGCCAGATGTCAACAAGAGTTTCGCCATCGAGAATATGATAGAAGTTGTGAAGGTTGATCGTCGGATCGCAGTGCGAGGTTTGTAGATCGACGATGTCGCCGACGCCCGGGCGCACCCCTTCGTCCGTGTTCGTCCCGCCCACCAGGCACAAGCCGTCTCACTTTTCGAATGCCGCATAGACCATGTTCCGCAGCACGCTCCGGTAGTGCAGGCGCTGCTTCGGCGACTGCATCATGAAGACCACGAACATGTCATTCGCCGGATCGACCCAGAAATAGGTTCCCCCGGCGCCGCCCCAATACCAGTCGCCCGGGACGCCGACCGCCGGCGACCCGCCTCGCGAGGTGCGGACCGCGACGCCCAGGCCGAAACCATAGCCCGGCCCCGGCAGGTAATAGGGGCCCGGGTGCACCTCCGTGCCCATCTGATCGGCGGTCATGTAGGCGATCGTCTCGGGCGCGAGATAGCGCTTGCCGTCCAGCCTCCCGCCGTCGAGCATCATCTGCAGCAGCCGCGCATAGTCCATCGCGGTCGACACCATGCCGCCGCCACCAGACTCCCAGGGCCGCACATCGGTCGGGTCGCTCATCGTCAGGTCGACCCCCATAGCCTTGTCGTCGGGGAAGGGCTGCGCGATGCGGCTCTTCTTGGCGGGGTCGGTCACATAGAAACTGGTATCCGGCATCTGCAACGGATCGAGCAGTCGCTCCTTCTCGCATTGATAGAGCGATTTGCCGGAGACCACCTCCACCAGGCGGCCGAGCACATCGATCGAATAGCTGTAGTCCCAGGTCGTGCCCGGCTGGTAGGAAAGCGGCAGCTTGGCGAGCCGGTCGACGAGATCGGCGTTGGTGAACTTGCCGCTCAAAAGATCGACGCCCTGATAGGCCTTCTTCACCAGCGTGTCGCCGAAGAAGCCATAGGTGATTCCGGAGGAATGGCGCATCAGGTCCAGCACGGTGATCGGGCGCCGCGCAGGGACGAGTTGCATGACGTTGCTGTCGCCGCCGGCCGGGTTGGGCACGGCCGCGCCGACATTCATATTGGCGAATTGCGGCAAGTATTTTGCGATCGGATCGTCGAACGCGACAAGCCCGTCCTCGACAAGCGTCAGAGCCGCGTCGACCGTGATCACCTTGCTCATCGAATAGATGCGAAAGATCGAATCCGTCGTCATCGGCGCATTCTCTTGCGCATCGCGCGCCCCGACAGCTTGCAGGTAAGCGATCTTGCCGTGCCGGGCGATCAGCAGGACGCCACCGACGAGCCTCTTCTGCGCGACATCCTCCTTGAGGGCGGAGGTGATCTTGTCGAGCCGTTCCGGCGACAATCCGACTTCGCCTGGCGCCGCGCGTGGCAGCTCCGCACCGACCGCCATCGCGGTTCCCGCGAGAAGGCCGAAAAAGACGGCCAATCCGGCTCTTGCCCCCATGGATCGTTCCTCCTGATCTGTTTGTGAAACGGTCGAGCCGTGTCAGCACGATCGCCGCGGCTGTAAAAGGCGCCGCGCCTGTTACGATATATCGGGCCCCCCGCCCCTTCAACGCAGCGCTCGGAATCTTGATCGAGCGGAAAGAGCCACCTCAACGAGCTTCCGTCTCGAACGATCCGGCGGCGGCCAGCGTACGGCCGACGGGGCTTCGGCACTCGCGCACCCCTTGCTCACCTATCGCCGCGCGTAACGAATCTGTCACGGCTCATCTGTAAGTCGTAACGGACGTTGTGGTTACGATGAGCTCATGCGTCTTGTCGCTTGCCTGCCTTGCGGTGCGTGGTGAGGTCGGCGCGGGACGCAAATCCGAGGTTGACGAGAGTGCGGCTTTGGCGTCAACTTCACATATTAGCTGCCGAAGAGCGATACTGAGATCCAGCGGCGGACGGTCGCGGGGCGAGACTTTCGGAATTGGTTATACTTAACAATTATCTAATTTGATCGATTCAGCCTTAGCTGAGGATAGTCCTGACCCATGAGGGGGTCCATATGGCGAGGGGAAGCGGCAATACGCCTTTTGGCGGATCGACCGCAGTCATGGGTAGTGGCATCGACGCGTCGATATCCAAGTCCATGTCGACCACCGCGCCAAGGCCGGGCTTGTTCATCATCAGCGATGTACGCCTTTATCGCGAGGGTCTCGTGCGCAGCCTGTCGCGCCAGCCGACCGTAACCGTGATCGGCGCGGCTGATACCTCCCCTGCGGCTATATCGGAGATGAGCGATCACAAGCCCGATGTCGTCATCCTGGATGTCGGCGGTCCGGGCAGCTTCGAATTTGCGAGATCGGTGAATGTGAATTTGCCGGGGGTCAAGATCATCGCTTTTGCGGTCAGCGATGTCGAACACGAATTGCTCGCCTGCGCGGCGGCCGGTTTTGCCGGCTATGTGGCGCGCGACGGATCGGAGGCCGATCTGATAGCGGCCGTCGAGAACGCCCTGCGTGGCGAGCTCAGCGTTTCGCCGCGCATGGCGAGTTTGCTGTTTCGTCAGGTGGCGACCCTTTCGGCGCAGCAGCTGGCTCCCGGCGAGCCCTCGGCCCTGACGCAACGCGAACGCCAGATACTCGCCCTTGTCGGGCAGGGCATGTCGAACAAGGAAATCGCCCGCGAGGTGCGGATCGGCAGCGCCACCGTCAAGAACCACGTGCATAGCATCCTGGAAAAGCTCCAAGTCCGTCGGCGCGGCGAGGCGGCCGCCCGCTTCCGCATGCTGCAGCATACGGACAGCCCCAGACGGTATCCCGCGACGTTTTGAGCTTCTTTTGCTGAGTTTCTTTTGCTGAGCTTTTTTGCTGAGCTTCTCGCCGACCGGCCACGAACTCGTCTCCTTGCCCGTCTGAGCGATGCAGCCCGCCGGTCCCCTATCAAAGGGTCTAGGGCGGCGAATCCGAAATTCGCATCACCTTGGGGCAACGCAACTTTGAGGGGCTTTCACCGGGGAAGCAGGCGCGATCGACCGGCCCGGCGACCGGGCTGGATCAACTCCAGCCGCTTTCGATCCATACCCTTCGGGTCCCGTCATTCTGCACCATGACCTAGACCATCTTTGCTCTACTTGGCCTGTTGGCAGCGGCGCCCCGGGTCGCGACACTTTGCCGAGTGGCATCTTCATCAGCAATGCTACCGCGGCCATCCGACCAACAGCAACGGGTCGAAAGGACACCGCGATTGACATCGATCCGGGTATTGCTTGCTGGCATGCCGCGAATGCTGGTCGGTATCGTCAAGGATGTCATTGCGTCCCAAGAGGACATTGACGTGGCGGGAGAGGTCGAGGGGCACGCGGGACTGCTGGAAGCGGCGATCCGGACGCAGGCGGATGTCGTCGTGCTCCGCGAGCCGGCCGGCAGCGCGACCGAGGTTTATCGCGAGCTCTTATACGGTCGCCCGCGGCTGAAGATTCTGGCGATCACCGCCGATGGTCGCCGCGGCTTTCTCCATGATCTTCAACCCAGGGTCGTCGCGCTCGGAGAAATGTCGTCGACCAGCCTGGTCGACACCATCCGCAGTGCATCGCGTGCCGCCGGTGCCGTCAGATGAAGATGACCGCGGCAGCGCGCCTCAGTTCCGAAGGGCCTCGGCAAATGGCTGGTGTCGTGAATTTGAAGTTCTCAGGGGCGACGAGGACGGGCGCCCGGGTGGACGGCGATGACTGAACCAGTCGCCAGCGATGTCCTGACTGCGATGATGAATGCGCTGCAACCCTTCGTGCCGGCGCAAGTCCAGGGTCTTCCCAAGCCCAGCCTGACCTTCGCTCGCGCCGAGTTCCGCGCAGCGGGCATCGGCAACATCATCGGGATGTCGACGCACGGCTCGATTGGAGGCGTCGAGCAGCATGCGGTGCGGGTGCAGGCCGTCGCGCGCTTCTCGCTCTGGGGCTTTGCCGCCTTCGACGTCGATCAAGTCGTCAATGCGCTCACGACCTCGATCTTCGCGAAGCGATCGGATCTCCAGGCCCAGGGCTTTCTGAAGCTTTCATTCGACGAAACGACGCATATGGAGCAGACACGGGACTCGACCGCGTGGCGCCGCTTTGCCGACTACGATACGCTCTACGAGTTCCCATATGAGGATGTGGGCGACGCGCCGAGCCTGATCCTGCCGATCGCAGCGCGGGAGACGGCGACCGGCGACAGCTTGACGATCACCGGCAATCTCGGGCGGTGGGACGACAAGGCGGCGCCGACGCTCCCCATACGCGGGCAGCAGACGATCACCGAGCTGGCGGCGCTGTCGTTCTTCGCCAATCCCGCCAATCCGCCGACCGGGAGCGTCACCATCACGCGGACATTCGACGGAGCGCCAGCCCCGGCCAATGCCGGCACGCTGCCGGCGTTCTTGTCGCAGATCACGTCGAGCGCCGCGCCTGCGCGCAACCTCTTCGTCTCGTTCGCGTCCGTGTCGAATCTCCTCGCCCAATTCACCCCCGATACGACGCCGTTCAGCATGGGGGACTGGGACCGGGACGGCATCCCGGACAGCTATATGCCGACCCACCTCGTCTTTCCTGCACCGCTGGTGCTGGGGAGCGTCACGGACCGGCTCGAGCTCTCATATTCGCAACCGAAATTCGATCGCACGGGCGTCGTTTATCTGCGCGCCTTACGCCGAGGAGGCTGAAACATGTCCACGATGGTTTTGCCAGGCACCTATATCGAAGTGCGCGCCGAAGGGTTGATTGCGCCGGGACAAGTGACGGTCGGCAATGTCGGCGTCGTCGGCACCGCGTCGAAAGGGCCAATCGGGAAACCGACGCTGCTGTCGAACCACAACGATGCCCTATCGATCTTCGGATCATACGACGCATTCACCCAGCCTACCGTTGCGGGGTCGCCCCTCAGCTTGGTGCGCGCGCTCGAATTGTTGTTTGCGAGCGGAGCCAGCACCGTCTACGCCGTGCGGGTAGCCGACACAAACGCCAAGAAAGCCCGCTACTCTCTGGCGTCAGCGACCGGCACGGCCGCCGTTCTCACGGCTTTGACCGAGGGCCAATGGGGCAACGGCCTTTCGGTCAACGTCGCTGCCGCCGATACAAATGCTCAGGTCACGAACGAGGTCCACACCGGCAGCGCCCCCCCTATCAACCTCAAATACGCGCCGGTCGTGAAAAGCGCACGCAATCGGATCAGCGTGCACTTCATCGCGACCGGGATAACGCAGCAATTCCGGGTCCTCTACGACGGTGACCCCGCACCAGCGACCGGCGAGGTCAAGATCGCGGCCGCGACCGGCGTCCTCACATTCGCTGATACGATCACGGCGAGCGATACCGTCACCGCGAGCTATCTCGTCGACAAATCGAAGGCGGCCAAGGTCACCCTTCAATTGGGCCTCGCGACCGAAGTGTACACCGTGGTCGATGGCCAAAATCTTGTCGATCAGATCACCAGCGCGCCGTCCGCCTGGGTGACCGCAAGCCCAGGCACCAAGCCTGCCGAGTTGCCCGCGCCTACCGTCCCTGCAACTGCCTTCGCAAAATTCACGGGCGGCGATGACGGAGCAGCAACAGCCGATTATCAGAGCGGATTGGATCCTCTCCTCGATGTCGACGCACACATCATTGTCGCGGCCGGCCAGAGCAACACCCAGGCCGGGGCCGCCCTCGACGCGCACTGCCAAAAGGCATCAACCGATGTTTTCAAGCGCGACCGCATCGCGGTCGTCGGCAGCAACCCCGCCAAGACCGGCTCATCTCCCCTTACGACAACTGACATCGCAACATATGTCGATGCGTTGCTCGGCAACACGGTCGTCAGCGATCGGATCGTCTTCGTCGCACCGGGCATTCTGACGACGAGTGCTGCAGCCCTGGATCAACCGGTCAACCCGGTACTTCTGCCCGGCTCCTACACGGCCGCGGTGATCGCAGGGATGCTCGCCGGAATGCCGCCGCACATCAGCCTCACCAACAAGACGGTCGCGGTGCAAGGCCTCGAAGTGAAATTCAACAACCCGCAGCTGACCGAGCTGGTGCAGAACGGCGTGACGGCTCTCGAAATCGACCGCGGCATTCGCGTATTGCGCGGTCAGATGAGCGATAGCGGCGCCTTCCGCGAGATCACGACGCGCCGCATCGTCGACTATGCGAAGTACGGCGTTCGATCTGCGGCGGGTCCTTACATCGGTCTCCTCAACAACGACCGCGTTCGAGGCGCGCTCCGGGCCACGCTCAACAGATTTCTCCAGCAGATGTTCAACGACGAAATGCTTGTTGCCTACGAACTCGACGTCAGCGCAACGCGTGACGAACAGATTGCCGGCATCGTGCGAGTGATAATGACGTTGCAGCCCGTCTTCAGCATCAATTTCATCCGCGTGACGATGATTCTCAGCTGAAGGAGGACGCAGCGATGGCCATGCAGAACGTTTTCACGGGCAAGACCGGAAGTATCACCCTGTCCGCAACAGATACCCAAGGGGTAAGCCCCGAGGCAGATGACGCTGCGAGCGTCCTCACCTCCGCCTTCGGTTCGGTCGCGCCCCAGGTGGGCCGCGCGACCGGCATTCAGGTGGCGGTGCAAACCGACCTCGATGAATTCCACGAGATCGGGCATCGGCACCCGATCGTCCTCCATCCAGGAAACATCCATATCAGCGGCAGCATCGATCGGGCATATTTGTCGGGTGCCCTGATCTTGCTGCTCCTGGGTCAGCGTGCCCAAGACGGCAAACAACCGCTCACCTACCCACAGCCGGCGTTCCAGATCAAGTTCGACCTCAACGACCCGGCAGTCCCGAAAAACAAGGCGGAGCTCGTTCTCGACGGCGTGAAATTTCAAAATTGGGGCGTCAAGATGCCTGAGGACGACTTCGTTATGGAGAACGTCACCTTCAGGGCGTTGGCGATCAGTGTCGTCGACACGGACGGGGGCACCCAGATCAAGCCGAAATTCCCCGCAGTGTCATGATGCTCAGCGCCGAAGAACTCCTCGCCGGTGGCGGGTTGACACGAGACATCGTCATCCCGGCGGAGTTCGCCGCGGCGACCGGTGCTGCCCTCGTGCGCCTGCGGCCCCTCACCGTTCGCGACCTGCAGCGGATCACCAAATCCGTGAAGGAGGATGAGGCGCTCTCGGCGACTTTCATGATCCAGCACGCGCTGGTCGAGCCGGAGCTGAAATACGACCAGATCCTGCAATTGCCGGCCGGTCTTGCGCGCTTCCTCGTCGATCGCATCAACGAGATCAGCGGCATCGATACGCCGCGCGACGCCCTCCAGGAGTTCGTGCAAGCGCCGCTCGCCAAGGCGTGCTTCATCCTCGCCAAGGAGTTCGGCTGGACCCCGGAGCAGGTCAGCGGAATGACCATCGGGCAGATCTTGCTCTATCTCGAAATGTCCCACAGCGGGCAGGCTCATGCGGACGCTACGACGTGACATCGTTTGCGGGCGCGCGCCTGGCGCGTGGCGCCGCGCCTGCGCGCGCGGCACGGCGTGGCTGCGTGAATTCGCAGCCGCGACCTCGTGGGTCTTGCAACGGGACCCGATCGACCGCGCGGACTGGAATGCATCGCCCTTCGGTACGCGGCTCGGCGAGCTGACGAGCGCGGTCGGCGAGCGCATCGGCGCAGCCTCTCACGCTGTGCCGCCTCATCGGAGAGCTTGGGCGCAACCAGCTGCCCGCGCGCCGCAGCCGCGCAACGGGCAGAATTCGGAAGCCCTCGCCTTGCGGCGGCCCGGTTTTGCGCCTGCACCGACGGCCGAGCGGCACGGTCGTCGAACGGCGATGAGGAACGCGCGCATGGAAACGGCGCGACACATGCCTTGGCCGCCCGCGACCGGCATGACGCGCCCGCGCCTTTCCGCGCTTGCGGGCGATGTGACGCGAGCGCTGCGCCTGCTCGGTCGCCCGCCGCGAGCCGATTTGGGCCTGTATCTGGCGTCGCCCCCAAGCACCGGCAGCTCCGCGAGCGTCGGCAATCCGACGGCAATCAAGCGAGCCGTGGCGAGTGCCAATCTCCACGAACACGCCATCGGCCGGATCGCACAGGCGCTTTCGCGGACGACCGGGCGATCGCCCTCAGTGCAGCGTTCATGGGTCGTGGCCGCGGATCCGGCTGGCTGGATGCGCTCGATTGCCGAACCGGACCCCGGCCTCACGCTGATCGCGCCCGATGCGCCGGTCATTCGGGGGATGGCGCCGGCATCTGATCGCCGCCCGCGAGGTGCTTCGCAGATACCGGCCGTCGGGCTGCGCCCACCGGTCATGTCCGGTGAGCTGCCCGAAGCGTCACAGACCGCGCGTCGGGCACCGGCATCGGCTGTTGGTGGCGAAGACGCAATCCTCGACGGTTCCACCAAGGATATGTCGGCGAATATCGTGCCGCCGCTCGACCCGCGACGCTTTTCGGCCTCCGAGTTAGCGGCTCGCCACCAAAGCGCGCCGGCGCAGGCGGCATCGCCAATCAGCGCCGCCTCGGCGCGGCGCACCGACCGGCTGCGCATCGACCCGGTCGAGTTCGCCGAACATTTGCGCAACGCACTCATCAATGACGCCCGCCGCCTCGGAATCGACGTGTAGCCATGGTCCAACCTGTTCTCGATGATCTGGACTTGCCGCTGGTGCAGGAGATCACCACGCAGGATCGACGCATGCTCGCCGAGCACAAGCCGCCGGGCATGTCGGGAAGCCTGCTGCAGAATCTCGGCCGCCGTCCGCTGCGGGTTGTCCTGCGAGGGGTCGCCACCGGCCCCGACGCGCTGACGACAGTGCAAAAGCTCGACGACAAATTTCGTGCCGGAAAGCCCGTACCGTTCGTCGGCGACATCGTCGCGGACGCTCATCTCGATCTGGTCCTGATCGAGGATTTGCGGCTGCAGGAACTCGCCGGCAAGCCGCAACGCTTCGGCTACACGCTCACCTTGCGGGAATTTATCAAGCCGGTCGACCCGGCGCCGGCGACCGGGGTCGACACATCGATTCTCGGCGACGCGGCCAACCGCATCAAAGGTGTGGTCGACGGAATCGCCGCCGCGCAGGCCCTGGCGACAGGGCTCCAGCGCTTCGTCCCGAAGTTCTCCGCTCTGCTCGCGCGTCTGCAGGCAGCGGCAAAGCCGTAAGGAGACGATCCATGACCGACACCCCCAACCTCTATCAGGAGCTCAAGGACGCCCTAGCGCAGTTCAAGCAGTTCCTCGACAGCAACACGACGAGCCTCAAGCCGGTCATCGCGACGCTGAAACCGATCCTGCCGCAAATCGGCGACCTGTTGACGAAGCTCATCGCCTTAATGGGTCAGCTGAAGGACGCCATCAACAATATCAAACTCACCGATCCCGGCGGCCTCGCCCAGGTCTCGCAGTTCACGACTGGCGTAACAACATTGTTGCAAAAGGCGGAAACCCTGCTGCCGCAGCAGAAGAGCGCGATCGACGACGTGCTCGGCGCCGCGAATGTGGTGACCGGGCTCCCCTCGCTCTCCGCCGTCAAGCAGGACATTTTGGATCTTCTCACAGGCATCATCGACGATCTCAACACGCTGAACAAATAGATCATGGCGCGCCCTATGCTCGACACCTTCGAGCTGCCACTGGTGCAGACGATAGACGGCACGGAAAGCGAGGCGCTCGAAGAGCACAGCGTGCCGGCGCTCGAAGGCGATTTCCTGCAGGATCTCGGACGCCGTGCCGCGCGCATCAAGCTCGCCGGCATGCTGACCGGCGCCGATGCGGGCAGCAACCTCAAGACGCTCCGCGACAAATACCGCGCCGCCGCGCCCGTGTCCTTCGTCGCCGACATCGCGACAGCGACCAAGATCGACAAGGTGCTGATCGAGGCACTCGGCATCAGGGAGATCGCCGGGCGCCCCGAGCGCTTCGAATTGTCGATGGACCTCGTCGAGTACATCCCCACCCCCCCACCGCAGCACGAGCAGCCGCCACCGCCGCCACCTCCCGTGCCGCCACCTCCCCCGCCGGACACCAAGACCGGCGTGCTCAAGGTCACGGTGATCGTGGATGGCGACCCGGCATTCGATTTCAGCAAGGTGACGGTGACGGCGGCAGGCCAGCAAGACAATGGCACGCCGCTCACGACGACGCTGACCAATCGCACCGGCAATGTCTGGACCGTCAACCCGATGCCGCCCGGCTCCTACACGGCAGCTGCGGCGGTGGACGACCCGCCATTGTCGGGCTCGACCGCCGCCAAGGTCGTGGCCGGCCAGACGACGAGAGTGGAAATCCATCTGAAGCCCGGCCCGCCCGTCGCGCATGGCTTCATTCTGCATTACTGGTTCGACAGAGCCTTCATCGAGCCGTGCCTGCGCCGCGTGCTGCGCGACGTCGCGGCTCGCGCTCAGGCGCATCCCGACGAAAAGATCCTGATCGTCGGCAATACCGATCTCACCGGCGGCGTCGATCCGGTGCGCTACAACCAAGCGCTCTCGGAGCGTCGCGCCCGCGGCGCTTTCGCCTATCTGACGGCCGGCAGGGCGCATGACGTGTCGGTCGCGGAATGGAACGCCCTGCGTCGTGGCGGTTCGGCGATCACCCGGCTCGAGGACAATTGGAGCGTGCGCGAATACCAGCACATGCTGGCCGGCCTGAATTTCTACGGCGGCCAGATCGACGAGGTGCACGGCGCGTTGACGGACGCCGCAGTCCGCAATTTCCAATCCGATCACGGCCTGCCCGTCAACGGCATCGTCGGCGACGCGACCTGGCTTGCGCTGATCGACGCTTATCTGAGCGGCGACGCGCTTAAGATCCCCGAGTCGCAATTCCTCCCGAATTGCCCGGGCGAGGTCGTCAAATGGCTCGGGAGCGGCCTGCAGGATCCAGTACGGAACACCGAAGACGCGTGGCGGCCGAACCGCCGCACCGAGATCGTCTTCGTCAAAGCGAACGCTCTGCCGGGGAAAGTCGCGCCGCCGGCGACCTTCGACCTGCCGGCGCCCGGTGCCGTGAACGCCGGCTGGTGCGTCGGAGCCAAGGGGGATCCGGTCGTCGTCCTCTCGCGCAACGTGCCGAAACCCAACACGTTTTTCGTCCAACCTGCGGAGCCCGGCAGCTTCATCGTGAAGGTTGCGATGCAATTCGAGAACGGTTCGCCCGCAGCCGGCGTGCATTACGTCCTCACGGCGCCCGACGGCGAGTATATGGATGGCGAGCGGCCGTCGGGCCCGGGCCATGGACGCCCGATTCCCGGCACGACCGGCGCCGACGGCTCATTCACCTATCCGACGAAGCCGAAGGGCCCCGGCGTCTTCATCCTCTCCGTCAACGGTCCCTTCACGGTGCGGTTGAAGGACGACGCTCCGAATTCCGGTACTAGCCCGATCATTTGCACCCGGCTCGACGGCTCCAAGGGTCTCGACGTGATCCTCGCCCCCGCCGATGGCACCAATCCGCGGCGCAAGCTCCAGGCGAGGATCTTCGATCGTTCCTTCGCGCCGCTCGCCGGAGCGGCGGTGACGATCGCCTTTCCGGACGGCAGCACGGCCAATGCCACGACCGACGCCAATGGCCGCTTCTCGGTGGTCATGGGCGATGCGTTCCCGACCGCGAATCTGCGCTACGTCGCGAGCGCGGACGCAAATGATGTCGTGCAGCTCGACTACTTCGTCGACGTCGGCGACATCGCGACCGATCAGGGCGTCTCGCGCCGCCTGCACAATCTGGGTTTCAAGCCCGAGGCGAGCCTGCCCGACGCCGTCGCGCAATTCCAGGGAACGCAGGGGCTCGATCCGAGCGGCGCGGTCGACGATCCGACCCGCGCGCAGCTCAACAGGGTCTATCGCGGCGACGCGCCGCTTTTCCCGGCCTTCGACGACACGCCGGTGATCACCCCGCTCGACCCGCTCTCGACGGATCCGTGAGATGACTGAAGTCACCATCAAACCGCCCTCGAGCGACCTCTTCTACGTGACGATCGACGGGACGCGGGCGATCGACTCGCTGGCGATCGGCCAACTCTGGCAAAAATTCGGCTGGAAGAATCTCCTGGGCGGCCTGAACGCGGCGGCATCCGATGCGAACCGCCGGACGGACACGGCGCATGCGAACCTGCCGATCCGCTTCGCCACAGAGAGCCAACGGTTCGTCCAAAAGGGCGGCTCGGTGAAGACAGGCAACTCGTTCGCAGACATCGTGATCATGCCCGAAGGACGCGACGGGTCAGGCGTCGATGCCGGCAATTGGCCGTCGGCGACCAAGAGCGGCAATGTCTCGCAGATCAACGCCGCCAACACCTTCATCCAGGGATTCATCCTGGCGCCTGCGTGCAACCCCGCGACCTCCGCGCTCGGCTCGGGGGCACGGCTCGCGGACCTCGTCTATGTTAGCTCGCACGGCGTGCGCACCGGCGACATGTTCGGCACCGCCTCGAACGACATCGACGAAGTCGACCCGTTCTTCATCCTCGCCAAGGCTGCGGCGACGGGGGGCAAGTTTGCCGGCGTGAAGTGGTTGATCCTGTCCAATTGCAACACGCTGGTCGCCGAAACGCATAATGACTGGCTGACCCTGATGACCGCGAGCAAGTCGTTCCGCGGCATCCTCGGATATCACGGCACGTCGGTCGCGGCCGACCCGTCGTCGGGCGCCGATGTCACCTTCGTTAATCAGCTGGCGAAGGGCAAGTCGCTGAAGGATGCCTGGCGCCAAGCCAACACCAGCTGGGGCATGGCGGACCGCTGGGTGGTGGTGTGCCACGACGCTGCCAAGAACGACACGATCGCCCAGTGGAACGGCGGGACGCTCTCAGGTGTTCCGTTCGCTCCGGCTCCGGTGATCAAGCTCTTCGACGAGAATAATCTCTCGGGCGTCGCGGTCACCCGCAGCAGCGATCCGTTCCAAGTGTTCTGGTCGATCATCGCAGCGGGCACGACGACGAAGATCACGCCGGCCAATCGCTACACGAAAGGCAACAAGATCAAGCCCGGCAGCACCATCAGCATCACCGTGGCATCGGCGCCGAAGGTTGCGACCTTCGCGGCGGGGACAGTCATCGAGGTCACGCTCATCTTCGTGCGCGAGGATTATATCGAGCCGATCGATGTTACCAAGATGTTCACGATCACCGCGAAGACCGGCATCGATCCCGCCGTCACGACTGTCCGGCGGAATACGCAACGCAGCGACAAGGGCGTCGATACCTGGGTGATGAAGGTCACGAGCGCGGCGGCGTCGGTGACGCTCGGGTTGACGATCCAGAGCAAGCTGTTCCTCGGGGACGTTCATCACAACTTGCCCTTCTGGCTCAAAGCGAAGTTCACGGCGCCCAACGGCACCGGCGTGCCGACATTCGATTTCATCCACGACGCAGCGATCTATTCAGCATGACCACGCTCCTCACTCCTGCCTACCGCCTGACCCTGGGAGCCAGGGTCGTCGACACGACCGTGGAGCCGAAGGCGAGCGCGACGACCGATCTCGTCGTGACGCTCGACATGGACGATTGGCCGGACACCATCTCGCTCGCCCTTGGACAGGTGGGCGGCCTCAATCCCAAGCTCGATGACAAAGCGACCATCGAGATGGGCTATGCCGACAATGGCGGTTTCGTGCAGGTCTTCGTCGGCCTCATCAACGACGTCGATGCAGGCCTCACCTTGCGCCGCCTCACCGGGACCAGCGAGGCCCGCGCACTGGCGCTGCTTTTCGTCGACAAGACTTATGAGGGCCAGACGGCGGGGCAGATCGTGCGCGATCTCGCCAGCCGCGCCAGCCTCACGGTTGGGACTGTCGACGACGGCATCGCCTTTCCGGTCTATGTCGTTGATTCACGCCGCAATGCCCTCGCGCATCTGCGTGATCTTGCGACGCTGTCCGGCGTCGACGCCTATTTCGACAGCGGCGGCAAGCTCGTCTTCCAGGCGTTCACCAACGGCAACATCATCCATGACGTCGACTTTGCCAAGCAGGTCCTGGCACTCGCCGTCGATCGGCGGTCGGGGCTGGACGTAACCGTGAAGGCCTTCGGAGAGAGCCCGACCGGCAGCGCCGGGAGCGACGCCTGGGGGTGGCTGACAAAGGACTTCTCTCGCTCGGCGGGCACCGCCGGCACCGGCACGCCGACCGTCATCCTGGAGCGGCCGGCCCTGCGCACGGCGCAGGCGGCTTCCACCGCGGCCTCGGCTGAGCTCCGCGCCTTCCAGCGCCGTGCGCTTCAAGGGCATGTCGACATGCTCGGCCGCCCGGAGGTGAAGCTCGGCGACGCCATACGGGTGCGCCAGGTGCCGTCGAACGGATTCAACGACATCTATCAGGTTCGCCGTGTCGTTCATCGCATCACCAAGGAGGCCGGATTCACGACAAGCGTCGGGTTTTCCGCAATTCCCAGCGAGGCGCTGCAATGACCTCGATCGTCGAGACCATCCGCAAGATCGTGCGCAGCGAATTGCAAGCCGTCCGCATCGCCGAGCTCGGCGTCGTGGAGGCTGTGAGCTCCCACAGCGCTGCCGGCGACAACGACAATTACGGCTGCGACGTCCGGCTGAAGAATACAGGCTTGCTGCTCAAGCGCGTTCCCGTCGCGACAGGCCATGTCGGCTCGGCCGCGATCCCGAATGTCGGCGACCTCGTTTTGCTGACCTTCGCCAAGGGCGAGATGAACCAGGCGATCGTGGTCGGGCGTCTCTACACGGACGATGACCGCCCGCCGCTCAACACCACCAACGAAATGATCATGCATCTGCCTCTGCATGCCGACGACAGCGCCGCGATCAAGACGGCGGTGCGCAATATCGCGACCAACAGCCCGCCGCGCGAGATGATCGCCGAGATGGCGCCGAAGATCACCGTCCGCGTCACCGACGGCACGATCAAGGCGACGGCCGGCAAGAGCGAGATGACGCTCGACCAACCGGACGGCGGAGGCGGCACCGTCACGGTCGTCGCCGGGGGAACCAAGATCACCATGAATCAGGATGGCGACGTGACGGTCGAGTCGATCGGCGACATGACGCTGCAATCCGGCGGCGCCATGACGCTCGAGGCGACGACCAATCTGACGCTCAAGGCCGGGGCGAGTGTCGAGATCGATGCCGGAATGAGCTTCTCCGCGCAAGCCGGCGCCGAGGCGACGCTTGCGGCATCGGGTTCGCTCAGCCTTCAAGCCGCGATGATCGCCGTCGCCGGCATGACCAGCTTCGGACCAGGGTGAACGCCATGCCCGGGCTCCCCGTCTCGATCGGTTGCATGGTGGTGGTGACGCCCGGAGCGACGGGCGCACCGGACACCGGCGCCATTATTGCGGTCCTGGAGACGCTGGCCACGGCCGGGGGAATGCCGCTCGCGGTCCCTGGTTCGATCTGCATGATGGTGAACTCGCTGACGGGCGTGCCCTACCCGCTGATCATCGGGCCGTTGGCGAGTTCGGGGGTCTCCATCGGCGGCATAGGGCTGGTGCGCGTTCTCGACCAGATCCCGAGCCCACCGGGGATCTTGTCCATCCTGGGACCACCTGCCGCGACCTTCATGACCGACATGAGCCCACCATGACCGACCCGCAAGCCCGCTACGGCACCGATCTGCGCCTGCTTGGCGACCTCGAGCGCCAAAACGATCGCAATGGCGGTAGCGATCTTTTCATCTACACCCGGCCGCAGACAGGTCTGGTCGACCTGCAAACGCTGCAGGACGTGCAGAACCTGCAGCAAGCGCTGCTCCTGCGCTTCCTGACGCGGCAAGGCGATCTCGCACAACTCGGGCACGCGGATTACGGCTCGCGCCTCTACACTCTGATCGGCGAGCTCAACAACGCGACCAACCGCAACCGCGCCAAGCTCTTCGTCCTCGAAGCCCTCGCCGCCGAGCCGCGGGTCCAGCGCGTCATCTCGGTCGATGTCGCCGCCGGCGCTCGCGATCGCGTCGACATCAGCGTCTCGCTGCTCGCGATCCAAAGCGACACCCCGGTCAATCTCGTCTTTCCGTTCTTCCTGGGAGGGCGACAATGAACGTCGACACACTCTCGCTCGTCCGGCGCAACTATGCCGATCTCGTCGACGACCTGCTGACGGCCATCGTCGGCGGCGTCGTCAACGAACCGATCCCGTTCGACATCAAGCAGCTTCGCTATGCGCTCTCGCAGCCCGCAACCGCGGTTCGCAGCATCAAGGGCACCATCGTCGGCCCAGACGGGCTGCCGCTGCCCGAGGTGCACGTCTTTCAAGCCAATATCGACTATGTCTTTTCGGCGAGCGATTCGAGCGTCGTCTGGCAACCGAAGAGCACAAACCCGCTCGATGAGACGACGTTCTATGTCGACTATTTTCGCTCCAACACGCAGTCTCTGCTGACCGACGTCAATGTCGGCGGGGTCACGCGCACGCTGACCGAGGCGATCGGTCGGGAGATCGCGACGGTCTATCGAGAGATCTACAACGCCTATCTTTCGGCATTCGTCGACACCGCGCAGGGACAGTCGCTCGACTACGTCGTCTCGATCCTCGGCGTCGTGCGCCTGGGCGCGGAATACGCGACCGGGCTCGCGACCTTCCTGCGCGATCCGAAAAGCAGCGGCAATGTGACGATTCGCGACGGCACGCAGGTCGCGACCGCCAAGCGGATCGTTTTCGAAACGACCGAGTTGCGAACCTTGCAGCAGGGGCAGCAGCGTCTCGATGTGCCGATCCGCGCGACGGCGACCGCAAAGGGGCCGGCGGGTGTCGTGGCGCCAGGCTCCATCGTCGCGCTCGAAGTGCCGATCGAAGGGATCGCGAGCGTGACGAATTTCGACGCGACAGTCGTCGGCACCGTAGCCGAGAGCGACGTCGAGCTGCGGGCGCGTGCCAAGGCGACGCTGCAAGGGCTCGGCATGGCGACACTCGCCGCTCTTGCCCGCGCGGTCTTCGACGAGCGCTCGACGCTCCAGGAGGTACGCGATCCCAACGGCGCGCCCGGCAAGACCTCGGCGCCCGGCACCGTCCTCTTGCTCGTGTCCACTGAACCCGCACGCTATCAGAGCGTCAATGCCCGCATCCAGGAGACACGGGCCGCGGGCGTTCTCGCGACGGTCGTGGCGCGCTACGTCTTCGTGACGCCGCGCATGAGCCTGACCTTGACGGCGCCGCTGACGCCGGCGGGCAAGCTGAAGCTGGTCGGCCAGCTGATCGGCGCATTGCAGGCCTATGTCGACACGCTGCAGGCGGGCGATCCGGCCGATGCTCAGAAGATGCTCGAGGCGATCAACAAGATCCCCGAAATCAAATCGGCCAAGCCGCGCTTCCTCGACGTCATCACCGCAAAGGCCGACATCAACGATCCCGGAGTGCAGCCGCTCGTCGAGGCGCTGGTGGCAGCGGTTCAAGCCGTGCCGCCGAGCGATGCCACAGCGCTCGCCACCGCGATCAAGACTGCCCTGACAAGCGACGTCGCGCCGCTCTTCGGCGAGAGCAGGACCGCCCATCGCAGCCTCGTCGTCGGCAAATCCGGCCCGGCGACCGATGCCGAGATCGAGGCCGGCGCCTTCCAGGTCGTGCCGCCTTCCGACGGCAACAACAAATGGTCGATCGCACTCGACATGCAGCCCTCCGACGTACAGATGGCGGGAGGCTGAGGATGCCGACCGACGCCGACCGGATCCTGGGCAATCTGCCGCCGACCTTCGCGCCGCTGCCACGCCCGACTGCGATCTCGGGGCTCGCCGACGCCTTTGGCGGCGAGCTGTTGGGGGCGGAGAACACGCTCGCCGCGGTGATGTTCGCCCACTGGGTCGACTACGCCGACACCAATGTCACCACACTGACCGATCTGCCCTCCATCGCCTCGCTTTATGGGCTGGCGCCACGCGATGACGAGACGATCGAGGGGTTCCGCGCCCATCTCAAGCGCTACATACGGACGTTTCTCGACGGCACGGTCACGGTGCGCGGGATCTCCCGCATCGTCGCCGAGGCGCTCGAGCTCCTCATCGCCGACGACTACACGCAGCTCGACACATGGTGGAGCCGTCCAGGCTCCTTGCTGACGACCGTCGAGGCGGCGGGCGACGATGCGGCGGCGTTGCTCTTCGGAGCAGCTTCGCTGTCGGTGCGCGGCATGCCGGCGCGCGCCGCCGAATTCGCCGGAACGGTCGATCTCTCGCAGCCGATCGATCTGCGCGGGCGCTCGCTGTTGCGGCTCTCCGTCGATGGCGGCGCGGCGACAAGCTTCGACCTCGCCGCGCATCTCGGCAATCTCGCCGCCGCCGATATCGGCGCCATCGTCACGGCGCTTGCCACTGCCCCCGGCATCGTTGCCGAGGCGCGCGCCGGCCGGCTCGCGATCCGATCGGCGACCACCGGCTCGACCAGCGCCCTCGAGCTCGGCGATATCGCCGCCGACGCAAGCGCAGCCATTCTCGGCGTCGCGCCGTACGAATATGCCGGCACCGCAGCCAGCAATGCCCGCATCGTCGGCGCAGTCGATCTGCCGGCAAGCCTCGATCTGACGACGCAACGATATCTGCGGCTCACGATCGACGGAGCAAGATCATATGAGATCAATTGCGCGGCCGCCAATGCCGCGGCCACCACACCGCAGCAGGTCGTCGATGCGATCACGGCGGAGGCGGGCACGGGCGTGGCGTCGTTGCAGGCAAATCGGCTCGTCGTCGCGTCGCCCACCCTGGGGCTCGCCGGCACGATCGCGCTGCGCCTGCCGACGACGGGCGATGCGACGCCATTGCTGTTCGGCAACACCGCTACCTATGCGCGCGGCAGCGATGCAGCTCCGGCGCGAGCCGGCAGCGTCGTCGATCTGAGCGCGGGCGTCGACCTGAGCCAACGTGCCAATCTGATGCTGGCGATCGACGCCATGGCGCCGATGGTCATCAATTGCGCCGGTGCGACGCCGCCAAAGACGTTGGCCGGCGAGATAGCGACCGCGATCAACGCCGCGATCGGCCTCACCGTTGCGACGCAGAACGGGCAAGCCCTGACCCTGACGTCTCGCGTGATCGGACCCGCCGGCCGCGTGAGGTTCCTCGCGGCACCCACGAACGACGCCCTCGACCTCATCTTCGGCTTCGCGCCGCGTCGCGCGACAGGAGCGGACGCCAGTGCCGCAACCGTCAGCAGTCCGGCATTCGCCGCAACTGGGGCCGATCTGCGTGCCCAGCAGCGCCTGTCAGTCGCCGTAGACGACGCCGCGCCGGTCATCGTCGACTTCGCCACTGCTGGGCTGGGGCGCGCGGGCGTCAAGCCAGGCGATGTCGCGAACGCCATCAACGCCGCGCTCGGTGCAGGCGTGGCCTCGAGCGACGGCACGCACCTGACGCTCACCTCGACCGCGCCAGGCGACCAGGGGTCGATTGCCATCGTCCCCATCGAGACGTCGCGCATGCGCCCATTCGTCTCGCGAGCGTTCTGCTCCGATGAGGCGAGCCATGCCGCGCTCGGTACCTTCGCGGCGAAGGCGGTCGGCGCGGGCGCAACCGCCGCCTCAGTGCGTGGCGCCGTCGACCTGCATGATGGCCTTGATTTGCGCACCGCACGCTTCCTCCGCATTGCCCTCGACGGCGGGCAGCCCCGCGACGTGGATTGCGCGAGCCAGAGCCCTCGTCCTTACGCGGCGCTGCTCGACGAAGTGAAGACGGCGATCGGCAAGGCATTCGGCGTCGACGCACTCGCATCGATCAGCGAGGCCCGCCTCGTATTGACGTCCCCGACATCCGGGCTGGCGAGCGCGGTCACGCTGCTGCCGAACGCAGGCGACGCGTCGCAGGCGATCTTCGGTATCGACCAGCAGAGCGTCACCGGGATCGATCCACAGCGTCTGGTCTTCGCGGGGCTCGCCGACCTTGCCAAGGGCGTCGATTTGAGCGCCGCCGACCGCGTCAAGCTCGCCATCGACGGCGGCACCGCCGTCGAGATCGAATGCGCCGGCGAGGACCCCGCTCACACTGTCGCAGCCGAAATCGTCGGCCGTCTCAACGCCGGGCTCGGCGGCTCGTTCGCCAGCACCGACGGCACCTATGTGCGGCTCAGCTCCGCCCTCCCCGGCAGCGGCGGCGGGCTCGCCTTCCTGGCGCCGTCGCGAGGCGATGCCACCCGTTCGATCTTCGGCATCGCCTCGGGCCGCACCTATCGGGGCACCGACGCCGTATCGGCGATGCTCGTCGGGGGGCGTGATCTTCCGGCGACGCTCGATCTCAGCGCCACGCCGTTCCTGCGGCTTGCGTTCGACGGCAGCGCACCGGTCCGCGTCGACTGCCGCGGCACGACCCCGAACCACACGACGCCCGCGGAAATCGTCTCCCGGATCAACGCCGCATTCGCAGGCGCCGGGGGCGCGACAGCCGCGCTCCAGGGTGCGCGCCTTGCCGTGACGGCGCGCTCGACGGGGTCCGCATCGCGCATCGTGCTGCAATCCGCCGGGGACTGGGATGCGCGTGCAGCGCTGCTTGGAAATGCCGCCACGCAACCGGGGAGCGATGCGACCCCCGGGACACTGACGGGCACCCCCGATTTGCGCCTTCCCGTCGATCTCTCGCGGCGTTCGATCCTGCGCCTTGCGATCGACGGCGGCCGACCGGTCGATATCGACATTTCGGGATCGGCGCCGGACCGGACATTCGGCGACGAGATCGTGTCCGTGATCGACGCGACCCTGCCGGGGGTCGCGGCACTCGACGCGGATGGTCACCTGATCCTGCAGTCGCCAAGCTCCGGGGTGGACAGCCGCATCGAGGTGCAGCCGCTGCGTGCCATCGAGGTGATCGAATATCCGTCCACCGAAGTGACCTTTGGGCCGCAACAGCTCGGCACCGGAAAGCGCTTCAGGCTCGACAACGGCGGAGCAGCCGCAGCCACTGTCGCATTCACTCTCTCCGGTGCGGGCGGCATCGACGGCATCGACGTGATCGGCTTGACGACCGGCTCGCGCATCCACATCGATGCCACGGCTGGGGCCAACGAGAAGCTCACCGTCGCCACCGGGGCTTCCGGGACAGTCGACGCCGCGATCGTCGATGCGACGGGAACCAGAGTCCCCTTGCCTCCGCAAAGGGTCATCGCGACGCCATCCGCCTTGACGGCCCTCGTCCCCTTCGCCGGAGCCAGGGCACTCGGGACCGGCAAGCCCGGCACCCGGCCCGCTATCGCCCTGGTCGATCCGCTGGCGCCCAATCTCGTCATCCTCGAATCCGTCGCGCCGACGGGGCAGAAGCCGCCGACGGTCCGCATCACTTCCGCGGCCCCCGCGGAGGCGAGCCCATCTCCGACTGCGCCGGTGGGGCGTCTCGAGCTGCTCGGAAGGCTTCATGCGCAAGGCAGCTCAGGGGAGCTCCTCGCCGCCGGCGGCGCCATCATCGCGCATGTTCGCGCGGGCGCCGGCACCTCGTTCGCACCCTTCGACGGTCTCATGGTCGTGGCGGCGGGCAATTGGTATCCCGGCGCGCCACCGCTGCTCGTCGTCGACGTGCTGGCAGCGCTTTTCGACGCCAAGATCGGCGAAGTGGCTTTCGCCGCGGTTGCCCTCGACAGCCGCACCGGCGCCCGCAGCCTCACGGCGCGGCTTGCGGCCCAGAGCGGCCCGCCCGTGCTGGCGCGCGACGTCGCGCCGGCCGAGGCGCTGCAGCTGCCGCGCGGCGCTTCCGATTGGATGCTCGTCCAATGCGACGGGGCTCGCTTCGACGCCGCATCCTTCAATGACGCGCATTTTGTGGGCGGACCGTGCAACGTGCCGGGCATCTTCGGTGTCAGCCGGTTCAATGCGAAAGCCGATGAGACCTCGCTGCTCGCGGCGGCGGGCGAGCTCACGCGGTTCGGTCCCCTGCCGCACGGTCCGCCCGTAACGCTGAGCGCAACCTGGCGGAGCCATCGCGCCGGCGCCTTCACGGTCAATCTGCCGGTCGACCTGCCGGAAAAATTCGGGGCGCGCTTCAATGCGGCTCGCTTCGCCTCGCAGCACGCCGGGAGCGAAACCTATGCCGGCGTGGTGCTCGATCCACCAACGGACGACCATTATATTGGGAAGGTCCTTGCCGCGTCTCCGCTCGTCTCGGCCAAGGCGGTGCCCATCATCCCGCTCGGCTGGGAGGGACAACAGGTCCCGTTCGGCCAGCCGCGCAGCCGGTTCCTCTCCGGTGGCCGCGCCGATCGCCCAGCCGCGATCTATCTGACGCAACGCGAGGTCCCCGGCGCCTTCGGCATCTTTGCGCGAGACAACGGCGCCTGGGGCGACGAGATCGCGATCTCGGCGCGCTATGCCGGTCCCGCCGCCTTCGACCTCACGGTCGCCCATTCGGCCGCGCGCTTCGAATGCGCCCGAGCGATCGCCTTTGCCGGGCGTGTGCTCGGGTCGGGCGAAGATCCACTACCCGCCCTCATCACCAAGATCATCAAGCCCAGCCCCATTGGCGTCGTGCAGGCGAAGGCCGGCGGCATCAGAGCGGGCGTCACCCGCGAGCGGACTTAACGAGGAGGAACCCGAGCATGGTCGACACGCCAGCACCCTATATTCCCCACAGCGCCGGCGACCTGATTACCGCCGAGGACTGGAACGCAATGCAGGTCGATGTTCGCCAGGACATCGCCACACAGATCGCCACGTCGATCGCGAACGTCAAGGACGTCGCTCACGCAACCAATGCCGATACGCTCGACGGCAAGAACCTGGCGGACCTGACCCAAGCCATTCTCGATCAAGTCTTCGCCCAGCTTCCGAAAAGGACCGGATACATGCGCGTATTCTGCAACCTCAGGCTTCATGCCGACAAGATCATCCCGCACAATCTGAAGGCTTATCCCGTCACCGACCTCTACCAGCTCGACTATTTCGAGGTGGTCTGCGCGAAAGGCGAAAAGCCCGAGGACGCGGTCGCCGAATGGGTGCTGTTCTACCTCTACCACGCGGATGAGCGGCGCCTGCGCATCCCCCCGCACACGGACGCGATCGACATCGAGACGGATCCGAAGTTCCGGATATTGTGGAAGACCTTGATCGATTATTTCAAGGAACAGAAGCTGCTCGACTATGACGACAATACGACGCTCGATGATCTCGAGGTCGATTTCTGGCGTGCGATGTTCAAGTCGCCGAACGACGAGTTCGATCCCGATTCATACTGTCATTCGCCGTGGTTCGAGAAATGTTGCGGCGAGAAGCGGACGGTCGGTGAACTGACGAAGCATGGCGACTTCGACGACATCTACCTCAAGATCAAGCCGCAGAAGACGATCAACTTCCCTCTGGGGACGACGTCTCCGGCGCCCGATCCGGATGCGGGCGCCACGGCCGAGCCGACGAATGTCCGCGTCTCACAGCTCGATCTCGATACCGTCGCGCTGCGTTTGCTCGAGCCGCCGATCTACCCCGCTTCACTTGGTCCAGCCCCCACAGAGAAAACGCCCATCGTGCCGCTGCCGGAGGGCTACAAGGATCGTTTGCCGGTGATGTTGCTGCTCAAGGTCTAGGGGGCTTCGGGTGCGGCTTCGCGACCATTACGATGGCGGCAGTGACTCGTTCGAAGGCGAGCGGACGATTGTCTGGCGGAGCCTACCCGAAAATGCAGTGGTCACGAGGGCTACGCTCACGATCGAGCCGAGGTCGCCGCCGGGAGGTAAGGACTATGTCGAGACTTTGCGCTTCTCGGCAGGCGGCCCGCGCTATGGCGCGACGATCAGGCATGCCGGCGCCGGCTTCGTCGAGATCGATTTCCGCGCTCGGCGCACCGCGATCGGATTCGCCGGGCTGACGATCACCGCCCAATCGACGCTCGCCGTCGATATCGGCGGCGGGGTCTATCTCGCCGTGGGTGCCGACGGCACGATCCCGGCTGCCCCTGGGTCGAACTACGGCCTGATCGGCGGGTCACTGCCGGGCATAACTGCGTTGCGCCTGCGCCTCGGTCAACACGCATCCTCGACCGACGACTTGTCGACGACGACGATCGATCTCGCCTCGATGCCGTCGAATCTCACGCTTCGCTTCGGCAAATTGTCGCCGTTCTGGTCGAAGACCGGCGAGCTCGCCGTCGCCACCACGACACCGGACATCACCAGCGCCGTGCAGCGCGCGCTCGCCGACGCAACGGTGGTGAACGGCTTCTACGCTATCCCGCTGGTCGTTCATTCGGACAGGCTCGGCCGGATCGCCGTGACATTCGACGTCGAATATCTCGGCTCGGCTCCGCTCATCGCGCCCGGGCTTCGGGAAGTCGTCCTGCCATATGACTATGCGAGCCTGTCGACGACCGATCCGAAGGCGCTGCAGGCCATGCTTCCCGCAGGCGCCGCGGTCCGCTCGCCACAAACTTCGCTGCAGATCCGCGGTGCGTTCGACGCCGCGCGTGTTGCCTATGGACCAACGGGCGCGACCAATGAATCGGCAACCGCGCATTGCTCGGCGACGGAGACTTTGGCCCAACCGATCGCTCCGACTTCGGACATCAACGTTTCGGCCGTCGATCTCTTCGTTGCCGCCGATGGCCCGGCCGCGCGCCTCGCGCTCGACCTGCGGGCCGATTCCGACGGAAAACCCAGCGTGACGTCGCTGCTGGCGAAGGCCGTGCCCTTCGATCTCGCCGGCAACGCAAGCGCGCAGCGGCGCTGGACGAGCGTGCCGATCGCGCCCGCCGCCCGCCTGACCAGCAAGCAGCGCTACTGGGTGATCATACAGGCGCTCGACGGCGCGGCGTCCCTGGGCGTCGACAGCGCGCCGGATCCCGCCCGCCTCGTGCAGCGCTCGACCGATGCGGGCTTCTCATGGCGCCTGACGGGCCTTGCCTCGCCGCTGCTCCTGCGGCTGCGGACGGTCCCCGATCGGTTTCATATGCCGATCGACTTCGCAGCCGGCACAGGCGCGCAGCAGCAGCGGGTCTCGCTCTCTGCCTATGACGCGCTCGGCAAGGTAGACGCGGTCATAGACCGTCCTGAAATTGCGAGCGCCGTGCAGTCCTATGTGGAACAGTCCACTCCCGCACCCTGCCAACCGATGGATCTGTTGCAGAACCCGGACTTCTCGCAATGGACGACGGTCGGAACCGCGTTCGGCCGGGTTTTGCCGATCAGCTTGTCTGCGACGACCCTCCAAGTCGTCGATACCTTCCGCGACGCGGTCGTCGCAAGCCACGGCCTCCATATGGCTGCCCCGCAGGCCCTGACCTTCTCGGCCGACGGCGCGACCTTGTATGTGGCGGGTAGCAGCAGCGTCTTCCCGGTCGATGCGACGACCTTCGCGCTCGGCCAACAGCTTTCCGCGTTGAACGGGGTCTCCTTCGGCGATGCGGTTGCGCTCGCCTGCGATTCGGTCGGCCGCATGCTCTATGTCTTGGGAAGCCAGGCACTCGTTGCAGTGGACCTCACGACGAACACGTCCCGCATCGCCCTTGCCGGGCTCGTCGACGGGCGGGCCCTCGCGCTCACTCGAGACGGTCGGAGCGCATATGTCGCGGGCAGGGATGCGACAGGCGCCGCGATCTTTGCTCTCGATCTCACGACGGGCACCACAAGCCATCGGATACCCATCGAAGCACCGGACCTCACGCTCACGCCCGACGGCACGATGATCGTCGCAATCGACGGCGCGAATGGACGCCTCGCATCCTTTGATGCGGCGACCGGCGGGCCAGGTTGGGCTGCCTCCTTGCCGCAGCTGCTCCTGGCGCGCGCCGTTATCGCCCCAGCGAACGGCAATAGCGTCTATGTCGTCGCCGCGCCCCCCGGCAACCCGACCGATCTTTCCCTTCTCACATTCGACAGTCGCGGCCGTATCGGACCGACGCCGGCGATCGCCCTGGGGTCGTTCTCGGGCAGGCAGATCGCCCTTGCGGTCAAGCCGCAAGGTGACCGTCTCTATGCCGCCATGACGCCGTTCGCACTTGCCCCCGCGGGCGACCGGCTCGTCGCGGTCGGCGTATCGGCGACTGTGGAAGCGATCATCGCAGCGGCCGCAATCGGCGCGCGGCAGCCCACCGCCTGGACGCTGACGGCGGGATCGGTCGTGTCCGTGGAAACATCCGACGACCCGCCGCGCCTCGAGGCCTTTCTCTCGGCTGGCTCGCTCTCGCAAGTCGTTGCAGTCGCGCCGGGCTGCTCCTATGATCTTGCGGTCGAGACATTGGTGACCCATCCGCTTCGCACGCCGATGCAGACAATCGAGGCCGTCGCCGAGGTTTTTTGGCTGGATTCGAGCGGCACGCTTCTGCGTGGCGACAGCTTGGCGTTGCCCAATTCCACCCTCTTCGTGCGTCAGCAAAAGCGCCTGACGCCACCGCCGGCAAGCGCCCAGGCCGAGATCCGCGTCCGTGTTGCCGACGGCATCTGCCTCCTGCGAGCGACCTCGTTGAAGATGAGCGACTCGGTCCTGCAGGACGATGCATGGCGGCCCGATCCGGCAGCGCCATCCCTCATCGTCATCACCAAGACTGCGAGCGCGACCACCTATCGCAATACAGGCATCGCCACTGCGGCGCTCGTGCAGAACGTCACATTGAATGTAAATACCACCTATTTGCTCGACTTCAGCGGAAGTGCGATTGCCGGCGCCGCAAATGCCAGCCCTGATCTCGAGCTTTCCTACCAAAACGCGAGCGGCGCCGCCATCGGCACGCCGTCGCGGATCGCGGTCGACCCCATCGGCTTCTCGAGCCGATCGGCTCGGCTGACGGCTCCGCCATCGAGCACGGCCGCGCAGCTGCGCATCGTCCTACCGGCAGCCTCAGCCCTCGTTGCGGAGCGTTTGCAGCTTCTCCCCCAACCGGCAGTCGCAGTTCCCTGCACCTTCATCGCCCAGTCGAGCGGTGAGCTTCACGTGTCGCGCGCGCAGATCGTCTATGACTGGGCGCCGGCCGCGCCGCCGCTGCCGCCCAAAGGCGGTCTCAGCGCGCCGACGCCGCCCGACCGCAGGCCGGGCGATCCGGCATGCCCGCCTTGCCCCTGCGAGGCGTCCGCAGAAGCAGTTGGAGCGGCACCTGTTCCCGTCCCGGCGCCCCTGACCGGCGCGGTGGTGCCTGTTGTCGTTCCTGTCGTTCCTGTCGTTCTTGAGGTGCCCTTGACCTCGATCCAAGGCATCGGCGCGGCACGAGCCGAGCGCCTTGTGGCCGCCGGCATCCGGACGGTTCGCGACCTCGCCACGGCCACGCCTGCGCGCATCATTGCGGCGTTTACCGGAACGGTGGCGGCGACGCCCGCGCTCGCCTCCACGCTGATCGAGCGCGCCAAGCTGGCTCTTGCCGAACCTCAAACGGGTGGCTCGGCTGTTCCCTCCCCGGCTCTCCCGCCCGGCGGCGCGGTCGGGCCATCGCGGCCAGGTATTCCTGCAACCATGCCTGTCGTTCCCGATATGCCTTTGACCTCGATCCAGGGCATCGGCGCGGCGCGAGCCGGGCGCCTTGTCGTCGCCGGCATCCGCACGGTTCGCGACCTCGCCGCAGCCGCGCCTGCGCGCATCGTTGCGGCGTTTGCCGGAACGGTGGCGGCGACACCGGCGCTCGCCTCCACGCTGATCGAACGCGCCAAGCTTGCTCTTGCCGAAGCTCAAACGGGTGGCTGGAATGAGTGATCGTGGCAAGACCCTGATTGAAAGCTTGCGGATCACCGATGCGCCGCCGGGCCTTCCGGACCTGATCGCGTCGCTGCGGCGCCTGGACGCTTTACTCGACCAGCTGGCCGGCGCCGCACATGCCAAAGGAGGGGTAGGCGCGGCGGCGCTGCGGGGCATGTATGTCGGCCCGGAGGAAGCAGCGCAGCTCCTCGTCCGCACTCCATGCGCGCCGCCGTTCAATCTCGCCCCGGGCGAAGCCGGCGCTCCCCTGGTCGGTCCCGTAGCGCCGCCCTCGGGACTGAGCCTCTTGCAGAGCTGGTTTGGCCTTTCTCCCTTCGATCTCGACGTGGTGGTGATTGCCTTGGCGCCGGAACTCGACCTGCGCTATGAGCGCCTCTACGGATACCTTCAAGATGACGTGACCCGACGCCGGGCGACCGTCGATTTGGCGCTCAGCCTGCGCACCTCCTCGGCGGAAGAAAAAATGGCACGTCTTGCGCATTTCGCGCCCGACGCGCCGCTTATCCGTCACGCCGTCTTGCACCTCCTTCCGGATCCGAACCAGGCGCACCCGCCGTTGCTCGCGCATTACCTGAAGCTTGATCCGCAAATCATCGGCGCTTTGCTCGGCCATGGCGGCCTCGACGCTCGCCTGGCTTCGTTCTGCCGCTTCGTCGACCCTGGTTCGGATCTCGCCGGTCCAAGTCTCGCCGGTCCAAGTCTCGCTGGCTCGAGTCTCGCTGGCTCGAGTCTCGGCCAGGGCCAGGTCAATCCCGAGCTGAGGCGAGGGCTCCGAGCCCTGGTGGAGCACGCTCGCCAGTCGCATCGCCCGCTGACGCTCCATTTCCACGGCCCACCCGGGGCCGGGAAATTCGAGGCCGCACACGCCTTGGCGGCGGAGCTCGGGTTGGGCCTGCTCCGCGCCGATCTTGGCCGGACGGGCGAAGCTGCGGCTGAGCTCGACGCAAGCATGAAGGTGCTGCGTCGCGAGGCCTGGCTGAAGAATGCCATCCTTTATCTCGATGGCGTCGATCCGCTCCGAGGCGAGGAGCGTGCCGCATCGTTCGGATCCCTGCTCGGCGCGCTCAGCCCGCTCGGCGCTGCTGGGCAATATGGCGGGATCACCGTGCTCTCGGGCCGCCATCCCTGGGTTCCGGCCAGGGATGACCCTTCGGACCTGATCAGCATCGCCTTTGGCAGGCTCGATTTCGCGGCAAGGCGCAAAAGCTGGCAGGCGAGCCTGTCGGAGTCCGGCAAGGATTTGACGGATCAGGAATTCGATGGCCTCGCCGGTCGCTTCCGCCTGACGGCCGAGCAGATTGCGCAGGCGGTGGCATCCGCCCGAAGCCAGGCGCTGTGGCGCGCAGCGACAACTCCCATGGGCGAAGCTGGTCTGACCGCGCCCAACCTCGCTGCTCTCAACCTTGCCGCTGCCAAGCCGGCCCTCTCCGAATTGTTTGCGGCGGCGCGCGCCCAATCCGGCCACGAGCTGGCGCGGCTCGTGCGCCGGATAAAGCCCAAGCAAACTTGGCGCGATATCGTCGTGCCTCAGGATCAGACGGCTCAGCTGCGCGAAATCTGCGACCAGGCAAGGCTTCGCCAGCTGGTCTACGAAGATTGGGGATTCGATCGCAAGCTCTCGATCGGCAAAGGCCTCGGCACGCTGTTCGTCGGTCCGCCCGGCACCGGCAAGACCATGGCGGCCGAAATCATTGCCGGCGAGCTCGAGCTCGACCTTTACAAGATCGATCTGTCGCAGGTCGTCAGCAAATATATCGGCGAAACGTCGAAGAACCTGGATCGCATCTTTACCGCTGCCGAGCGCACCAATGCGATTCTCTTCTTCGACGAGGCGGACGCACTGTTCGGCAAGCGCTCGGAAGTGAAGGATTCCCACGACCGCTACGCCAATATCGAGATTGGCTATCTGCTCCAGAAAATGGAAGAATACGAAGGCATCGCGATCCTGGCGACAAATCTGCGGCAAAACCTGGATGACGCCTTTCTTCGCCGCCTCCAGTCGATCGTGGAATTTCCGTTTCCCGACGAGGAATACCGTCGGTGCATCTGGGAGGTCACATTCCCGCCCGAGGCACCACTGGCCGAGGATGTGAACTTCGCCATCTTGGCGCAAGAGGTGAAGCTTGCGGGCGGCAATATCAAGAATATCGCCTTGACGGCAGCATTCTACGCCGCCGCCCAGGGCGGCAAGATCAGGATGGAGGACCTCATCCGCGCCGCACGGCGCGAGCACCAGAAGCTCGGACGAATATGGGACTCCAAGCCGCGAGGCCCATCGCAGGAGTGAGACGGACCAAGGAGCCCCACCGCCGGTGAGGGTGAAAGGACAAGGTACGATCTGGAATTGCGAGTAGCGGAACGATGATCCACGACCTTAGCGAGACGTTGCGGGCGATCCTGACCCAGCCCGGGCTGCCGCCGGAATTGGCCGGAGCCCATATCGTCTTCGATCGCCCGGCCGATACCTTCAATCCGACCCAGACCACCATCGACCTTTTCCTCTACGACCTGCGCGAAAACCTCGAAATGCGCGGCAGCCAGGCCGCAAGCGCGCCAAGCACTTCAGGCACGCCAAGCACTTCAGGCACTGCGAGCACTTCGAATTCGACCGTGACACAGCCAGCCTTGCCGCTGGCGTGCACTTATCTCGTTACCGCATGGCCCGTAGGCGGGCCGGAATTGGCGCTGCAGGAGCAGCGGCTCTTGAGCGAAGCGCTGCAAGTGCTGACGAAATACCGCACGATTCCGACGCAGTTCCTTCAAGGCAGCCTCGCCGGCCGCCTCCCTCTGCCGCAGATGCTCGTCCTGCATCCCGATGCGCTCAAGAATGTCTCCGAATTCTGGACCTCGCTCGGCAACAAGCTGCGTCCCTCGCTGAGCGTGACGGTCACGCTTGCGATGCCAAGCTTCCAGGAAGCGGCGATCACGGCAGCGTCATCGGGTGTCCGGCCATGAGCGGCCCGCATCGAGGAGGTCATGATGCATAGCTTCACACATGCGGCGATGTCCCGATCGGCGCTTGCCCGCCACCGCGGCACCGGCGCCGCGACGGCGCGCCCGCGAACCCACTCCCTGCAGCGTTCACTGGGGAATGATGCGGTCAGGCATATCTGGGAACAGTGCGCGCTGGCGCCTCCCTCCGGCGCGGCGCTCGCCGAGGGAGAGGTGCCGAGCATTGTCGAGGAAACGCTGAGCGGCCCGAGCCAGCAACTCGACCCGGCGGTTCGAGCCGAGATGGAATCCCGGTTCGGCCGCGACTTCGGCGAGGTGCGCATCCATGTGGGCGGTGATGCCGCGACATCGGCTTCGGCTGTCAACGCGAAGGCCTACGCGGTTGGACAGCATGTCGTGTTCGGGACCGGGAACTACGCGCCGGGCACCGTGACAGGGCGGGAGCTGCTGGCGCATGAGCTTGCCCATGTGGTCCAGCAAGGCAGAGGCGGCGCGGCACCCTCGCTGGCCTCGGAGAGCTATCTCGAGGCCGGTGCGGAGCAAGCCGCGATCGCGGCGACCCGGGGCGGCGGTCCGGTCGATGTGAGCGGGGCGAGCGGCGTCGGATTGGCGCGGCAGCCGCAAGACTCCGCGCAATTGCTGCGGCGGGGCTATCCCCACACCGTTACGTTTAAGAACATGGACGAGTTTGCCAGGAGCAATGCAGCCCCACCTATGGTCGTGAACGAGGATGGCACGGTGACCGCGACCGTGTTGCTGCCGTATCCGGAAAGCTCGCTCGCGACACCTGCTGCGGCACCGCCGGCGCCAAAACAAGCTCCCAAGCCAAAACCGAAAGCCAAGCCGCCGGCCGAAGCTCCGGTCGATCCGCATGTGCTCTTGGATTATCTCGAGGCTACGCGACCGCGCTTGATTTATCCGAAGCCAGTGCGGCAGTTCTTCGGCGGGTTGCAGTTCGTGGGCGGTGGGCTGGAAGCCGGGATCGGCGGTGTCGGCGGAGTGGCGACCGCGGAGACCGGCGTCGGATTACTGGGCGGCTTGTTTCTGCTGGGGCATGGCGCGGACGTCGCGAGCTCCGGCTGGCACACCATGCTGACCGGTGAGGAATCAACGACCTATACCTTCATGGCCGGTGCCGGCTGGGCCTATGCTGCGGGCGCCGATCCGAAGCTGGCCAATGCCATTGGGCAATCGACCGACTTGATCGCGAACGTCGGCTCGGCTGGACTGACCTTGAAGCTGGGTGCGGCGCCATTCACGATCGCCGAAGAGGCGCCGTCATATCGGGTGGTGTTCTATCACGGCCGGGTTTCCGGCCGAGACGTGGTCACGGTCGACACGCCATCGGGTCCACGGGCCTTCTATGCGCGGACCGGCGGCGGCGGTACAAATGTTGGGGGCGCGCAGCCGGGCGAATGGGCACCATTCGAGGGATTTTCGTCCCAACGCGGAGCCTTTCAGTACAAGGGAAACATCATTGGCGAGATCCCCGAAGGCTGGTTCGTGAAGCATCGCTTCGCCATCGGGCTCGAGGAAACAAGCCCCCTCTACCGGTTCGGCACGGAGGAGAACCTCGAAATCTCGAAATGGCTCGGCACACAGTCGATACCCACCGGAGGCGCGACGGAATCGTGGCGGGCGGTGCAGAGCGAGATTGAGTTCTTCGGCGTCCCGACGATCGACCCCATCCCCTACTACGGCAGAATAAAGATATCGTTCTGACGGACGACCGAGATTCCGGCTTTGAGGACGTCTCGGCAATTGTCGGCAGTCGGCTGCATCGGGAGAAGGGATATGCGAAGCTTAGCCCATGCGACACGGTCGCAAGCAAGAATCGCTCGCCTCCGAAGCGCGGTCGCCGCGAGCGCCAAACGCCCCGCCGACGCGCTGCAACGCTCGCTCGGCAATACCGCGGTCCAGCACCTCTACGAGTCTGGCCTGCTCACGCCCGCGGCTCGCGAGACGCATTCCGGGCTTGAGGGCGCATCGGCCGTTCAGAGCGTTCTGCAAGGGCCGGGTCAACCGCTCGAGCCTGTAACCCGCGCCGAGATGGAAGCGCGGTTCGGCCGTGACTTCGGGGAGGTGCGGATTCATGTGGGATGGGATGCGGCAGCGTCTGCTTCCGCCGTCAACGCGAAAGCCTACACGTTTGGTCGCCATATCGTGTTCGGGACGGGGCAATACGCGCCTGACAGCGTGAGCGGCAGGCATCTCTTGGCGCACGAGCTCGCTCATGTCGTGCAGCAAAGCCGAGGCGGCGGCACGGCCGCCGGCACGGACAGCCAGCTCGAGGCCGGCGCCGAGCAGGCGGCTGCGGCCGTCGCACGCGGGCACGGCGCGGTTTCGGTCAGCGGCGCGAGCGGCGCGGGCATTGCGCGACAGGAATCATCCTTCGAGGAACGCGTGCGGCGCGAGTTGCACGACGAGATGCTGAAGCAACTCTTCGGTGCGCCCAGCACGCCGCCCGGGAGTGAGCCCGCTCAGGCGAACCAGCCCCTGCTCAGCATCCTCAACGGCGCGTTCTTCGGCGGCAACAACCCCGTCGGCACGCTCAGCACCGACATCTTCGGGATCCCGCTGGCGTTCCAATCGCCGACCGATCCGCAAACCTCCGCCAGCTATCTCCCGTCATTCACGCTGCAGGTCCGCGACCGCCTGTCACCGACCAGCGAGCTCGGCGTGTTCGGCTCGGTCGGCGGCGCGGTGCCGCTCGGGATCAGGCGCAACCCCATGACGGGGCTCTTGCCGCCCCCCGGCGCCGGGCCCTCATCGGTGACCACAGGGGCGCTCGGCTTTACCTATCATAGCGGCCCCGAAGCGCCCTCGGACGAAAGTCGCTACACCTTCGGCAAAGGCTACTGGTTCACGCTTGGGCAATATTGGGGGCTGGAGCCGCCGCGCAGCCCGGTCGCGCCGCCGGGTTGGAGCTTCAACCCGACCGCCAATCTCATGTATGCGCTCTCTTGGGCACGCGCCAAACATGGCGAAGCCGATCTCATTCTTGGGGCCTCGCTCGGTCGCTGGGGCCAAGTCAACGGTGTGCCGGTGGGCGGCATTTTCGCGCCCTATGCCGGCTTCAGCTACAGCTGGAACATCAATGATGACGATACGATATTCGCCGAGATCGCCGCCGGCCCGAATCTCGGGCTTGCCGGCCGCTTTGACGCAGGGTCGGGGTTCCCTGCCTCGCTGCTGATCTCGGGCGGAATCGGCTATCAACACACCTCTGGCGACTGGGGCTTCGGCATCGAACCCTGGATCTTCAGTGAGCCCTTTTCCAGCGTCTCGGCGCCTGCCGCGGGCGGATTCTCGGCCGGCGCTTCCGGCAATATCGGCGGCGGCCTGCGCTTCAACCTCACTGGCATCAATCCGCGACGCCGAAGGTTTCTCGACGAGCCCTGAAGCGCGACCGATCCGATGCCGATACGCGTGACGGGAGGCTCACATCGCGATGATGAGGCCCTCATTCGCCGCAAGCTCGAGATCTTGGCTGATCGCCAAATCTGTCTTCCGCTCATGGGTCGAGAGGACGAGACGTCCGGAAATCGGACCTGGGAAGCGCACCGACTTCCGCATGCCCTCGAGGTTGAGGATGACCGTGAAGCGCTTGCCTCCGAGGCTGCGGCTATAGGCGAGCACGTCTCCCTCGACCGGCACGGGCGACCAGGCACCGCGCGAGAGCGCCGGCTCGCTCCGGCGCAGCGCGAGGAGGCGACGTGTCAGGGAAAGCATCGAACCTTCATCGCCGCGCTGCGCCTCCACCGATGAGCCGGGCCCGTGTGTCGCGATGGGAAGCCAAGGCTCGCCGGTCGTGAAGCCGGCGCTTGGTGTCTCGTCCCAGGGCATCGGGCAACGCTCCGGGTCGCGCCCCTGCCCGGTTCCCGGCATGTTGATGCCGAATGGGTCGCGCAACTTGTCGGGCGGGACGACGACGTCCTGCAAGCCGAGCTCGTCGCCGAAATAAAGGATCGGCGTGCCGCGTAGCGTCAAGAGCAGCATCATGGCGACACGCGCCTGAGCCGGGCCGATGCGGGTCGCGATGCGCGACTGGTCGTGGTTCCCCAGCACCCAATTGGGCCAGGCGCCCCGCGGCAGCGCGGCCTCATACGTCTCGACGGTCTTCAGGATGGCGACGGGCTTCCATTGCGCCCAGAGGAGATTGAAATTGGTCGGAAGCTGGAATCCGTCGAGAGTGGTGCCATAATAGGAGGCGAGCTCGTCGGGCTTGAGGTAGACCTCGCCGATCATGACGCGCTCGCCCGGACGGGCGTCGACGACGTCGCGCATCCCGGCCACGAATTCCATGATGTCGGGACGGTTGGCGCTGAACACCATGCGGTTGCGCGCGAAGGGCGGGTCGCCCTCCCGATAATCCGGGTTGGGAGGGTCGTCGCGAAAGAGCGGATCCTTGGCGAGGCAGCCGACGGCATCGACGCGGAAACCGTCGACACCGCGGTCGAGCCAGAAGCGAAGCACATCGTGCATGGCTTCGCTCACCGCAGGGTTACGCCAGTTCAGATCGGGCTGCGCCTTGAGGAAGGAGTGGAGATAGTATTGGCCCGTCTTTGCGTCGAACTCCCAAGACCTGCCCCCGGCGAGGCTTTGCCAATTATTGGGCGGACCGCCATCCGGCGAAGGCGAGCGCCAGGTATACCAGTCACGCTTGGGGTTCCGGCGCGATCGCCGCGCCTCCCGGAACCAGGGGTGCTGATCGGATGTGTGGTTCGGCACGAAGTCCAGGATGATGCGGATGCCCCGCGCATGCAGTGCGCCGACCAGTTCGTCGAAATCCGCCAGGTTGCCGTAGGACGGATCGATGTCGGTGTAGTTCGAGATGTCATAGCCGAAATCGGCCATTGGGGAGGTGAAGAATGGCGAGAACCAGACGGCATCGACGCCAAGCCAGGAGAAATGATCGGCGCGCTCGATGATCCCGCTGAGATCACCGATCCCGTCGCCATTGTGGTCCTGGAAGGAGCGCGGATAGACCTGATAGATGACCGAGTCCTGCCACCATGCTGTCGCGTCCATCCGGCATCTCCGAATCCGTCAAGGCGTTCCTTGAGCAGTGCGCTTCAGGCGCTCACGCTCGAGCAAGGTGCGGGCTCTCGAAGCCGAGGCGCCGCAGGCCCCCGCGAATCTCGGGGCAGCTCATGAAGAGCTTCCACAACATGCCGGTCCGGTAATTCTCGATCATGACGATGATCGGGCCCTGGTCGATGGCGAGATGCGTGGCCGCATACCATTTCTCTGCCTCGCAGAAGGCGTCGACGAAGCCATAATCGCGCCAAATGTGCTTGCCGAGGCGCCCATGGAAATGCCTGAGCGCGGCGAGCGAATATTCCGGCGTATAGGGCATCGAGGAGAGGGCGGCGGTCGGTGCGATCACGCCGAAATCCTTGTCGGGCGCATAGGCTTCGTAGCCCCGCGGCCCATCGCTTGCTGTCAGCCCCCATGAGTTGGCCCCGTAACCCGCGAATCCCTTCGGATTGCGGATGCAGTGCTCGCGATTGATATGCGTCTGATGGAGATTCTGCTGCCAATAATCGGCGTAGCGGTCCTTCAGCCCGCGCGGATCGAGGCCGAGGAACGAATAATGGCCGAAAAAGAGCGGCCCGCCATAGTCGGGGCCGAGGGGAAGCTCGATTCCATAGAATTCACGCCCGTTCCTGAAGTTCCGTCCTTCGGCCCATCCCCGGTGATAGACGCCGGCCTCGACGCTATAGCGTGGCGACGAGGCTGCGAGCACATAGGCGATCAGGCACTCGTTCCAGCCCCTGATCTCATAATTCATGCTCCAGCCATTGTTGGGGCTCCAATGCCAGTAAAGGACATTCGAGCCGCCACGCGTGTGCCAGTTCCACTCGACCTCTTCCCAGAGCTGCGCGATGCGCCACCGCAATCCCCGCTCCTGCGCATCGTCACGATCGAAATATTGTCTCGCGCAGAGGAGTCCCGCGACCAGATAGGCGGTCTCGACCAGGTCCCCGCCATCGTCCTTGCGGGTGAAGGAGAAGGGCTTCCCGGTGTCGCCATAGAGCATATGGGGAAGGACCCCATGAAAGCTGTCGGCGGCCAACAGGAATCCGGTCATCTTGACGAGGCGCTCCACGGCCTCTTCCCGGGTGATCCATTTGCGCTCGACGGCGACGATGATCGCCATCACGCCGAAACCCGATCCGCCGGTCGCCACTATGTTGAGGCTTTGGTCGCTGGCAGGGTCGCAGCGATCACGCGCGAGCCCGCTGTGCGGATGGGCGAACTCCCAGAAATATCTGAAGGTCTGCCGCTGAACGAGTTCGAGGAGCTCGGTGTCGCTGCGCGGCAATGAGGAGGCAAGTCGGGCAGGGCCGGAGTTCTGCCCTCGGCCCCTTCGTTTCGGCCCTCGCAATGTCGAATCCATTCGACCTCCCGCTTGTCGATTCTCCTTTAGCCGATCGTCGCGAGAGCTTCCACCGCCCTGAATCAAGCAAGCAGCTCGATGCGGGTGCTCAACAGCCCCTCCCTCGCGGCGCTACGGCCGACATAAAGATCGAAGGCCCCCGGTTCCAGCCGGGAAGCGAGATCTGGCCCGACGAAGCGAAGATCCTCCGCGGCGAGGCGGAAGCGAACCGTGCCTTGATCGCCTGCAGCGAGCGCAATCTTGCCAAAGCCCTTGAGCTCGAGCAGCGGCCGAGCGACGCTGGCGACCGGATCGTGAACGAACAGGAAGATCGTTTCCTCGCCGGCAA
Organism: Rhizobiales bacterium GAS188; assembly: GCA_900104855.1. Lineage (NCBI taxonomy): Bacteria > Pseudomonadati > Pseudomonadota > Alphaproteobacteria > Hyphomicrobiales > Rhizobiales bacterium GAS188. The sequence continues at coordinate 4,404,334 of FNSS01000001.1, read as the reverse complement.
CCGCGCTCGAATTCGCGACATCCACCTCGACATGAATGGAATCGCCCGCCCGCATCTCGGCCCTGTCGGCCCTGAGCCCGCTCAAGTCGAATTGGCTGTAGGACAATCCATGACCGAAGCCGAAGAGGGGCTCATTCGGCATGTCGAGATACTTGCTCGAATAATGGACGTCGGCGATGGCCGGACGTCCCGTCGGACGTTCCCCGAAGAAAATGGGAATCTGCCCGACATCGATCGGCCAAGTCATGCAGAGCCGTCCCGTTGGATTGAAGCGGCCGCTCAGCACGTCGCCCACCACGCCTGCCGTTTCGCTGCCTGGAAACCAAACCGCCAGGAGTGCCTCGGCCCGTTCCGCCAGCCAATCGGGCAGGACGAGGGGGCGGCCCGAGAACAACAGGACGACCACCGGTTTCTCGAGCGCGATGACGGCCCGCGCGAGCTCGCATTGAGCCTCAGGCAGGCCCGGGCGCGCGCGGCTCGCGGCTTCTCCGCTCATCGCCGGGGTCTCGCCGAGGCAAAGCACGACGACATCGTTTCGCCGCGCCAAGTCGAGCGCCTTCGCCTTGGCGCTGTCCTCGATCCGGTCGACCCCGCAACCGGGGGTGAAAGAGATCGCGGCATCGGGCAGCGCGTCGCGCAGCCCATCCAGAACGGCAATCGCCTTGCCGGCGGTCCCGGCAGCCTTCCCCTGATCCTGCAAGGCGCCACTGGCGTCGGCGAGTGGGCCAATGACGGCGACCGAGCCGCTATGATCGCGGAGCGGCAAGACGCCGTTCCGATTCTTCAGCAGCACGATCGAACGGCGGCCGGCCTCGCGGGCGAGATCCCGGCGCTTGGCATCGGCGTCGCCAACCTCGGGCGGACGCCCGGTCCCGCAGCGCCTGTAGGGGTCCTCGAACAGGCCCAGTCTCGCCTTCAGCTCGAGCACGCGCCGGACGGCCGCGTCGATGGCGTCGAGCGTCACCTTGCCGCGCTCCAAGGCGCGCGGCAGCCCTTCCGAATAGGCGCCGCCGCCCATCATGTCGATATCGACGCCGGCGGTGAGCGCAAGCGCTGCGGCGTCGGCGAGATCCGCGGCGACCCCGTGTGGGATAAGCTCGGCGACCGACCCGTAATCGCTGATCATGACGCCGGAGAAGCCCCATTGGCCACGCACGAGATCGCGCAATATGGCCGCATTGGCCGTCATTGGGGTGCCGTCCAGATCCGTGAAAGCTGGCATGATCGCCGCGACGCCGGCTTCCACGGCCGCGCGGAAGGGCGGCAGATAGATCTCGTGCAATTGCCGTTGGGAGATGTCGACCGAAGCATATTCCCGGCCGGCCTGCACGGCTCCGTAAGCCGCAAGATGCTTGGCGGTCGCAGCGACCGCCCTTGCGTCACCGAGATGCGGCGACTGGAAGCCGCGTACCTTGGCTTCCGCGAAGCGCGAAGCCACAAATGTGTCCTCTCCGGGCCCCTCGACGGTCCGTCCCCAGCGCGGATCGCGCGCGACATCGAGCATGGGCGCGAAAGTCAGGTCGACGCCGGCGGCGGCTGTTTCCTCCGCTGCTGCCCGCGCCGTTCGCTCCCAAAGCCCGGGATCGAAGGCACAGCTTTCGCCGAGCGGAATCGGAAAGATGGTCTTGAGCCCATGCACCACGTCCAAGCCGAAGAAGAGCGGAATCTTGAGACGCGATTCCTCGACGGCGAGCCGCTGCACCTCGCGCACCCGCTCGGCACCCCAGAGATTGAGAAGGCTCCCAATTCGTCCCTCCCTGATCAATTTGGGCGTGATGGGCGCGGAAGTCGGGCCGGTTTGGATGAGCTCGGCGCTGACCATGGTCAGCTGACCGAGCTTCTCTTCGAGCGTCATCTCCGCAACGAGACGTTCGATAAGGGCGAGTTCGCCGGATCGTAGCATGCCGTGTCCTTGCTCGAGAGGCTCAACTTTGCCTCGTTCGTCGAGAAGCTCAAGCCCTAACCGATTTCGCCGGCCGACTTTTGCACCGGGCCGACTTCAGCTATTCCCTTTGGACCGGTCTCTGTTGCGCCGATGCCTGTCGCGGCACTCGGCGCCGGTCTCGCTTTGGACAAGGACAAGAACACCATGAACGCGCCGGTCGACGTGCGGCAGCTCATCCCAATTCACCCCATCGACATCTCGAAGAGCGGCGGATGGGCGCAGTTCGCCACACTGGCGCGCGCCATGAGGACGTCGCCGCAACGCTGGGCCCTCATTTCGCTTCCGGTGGGCAGCGTCCTGGTCATAGGCGCCATTGCGGCCGGGCAGGTGAGGCTCAATGCCTGGCAAGGTGCCTTCTATGATGCGCTGCAGCAACACGATCTCGGCACCTTCCTGCACCAGCTGGCTGTGTTCATGGTGATCGTCGCGGTGCTGCTCTCGCTTGTCGTCGCCCAGACCTGGCTCACCGAGGTGTTCAAGGTCCGGCTGAGGGGATGGCTCACCCGCGACTTGCTGGGCGAATGGCTGCGCCCCAAACGTGCCTATCTGTTTACCTTCGCCGGCGAGATCGCGGTCAATCCCGATCAGCGCATCCATGAGGACGCCCGCCACCTGACCGAGCTTTCCGCCGATCTCGGCAATGGCCTTGTCCAAGCCTCGTTGCTTCTTGTCAGCTTCATCGGCGTGTTGTGGGGGCTGTCGGCACAGGTGATCTTCAACGTCGACGGCAATGAGTTCTCGATTCCGGGATATATGGTCTGGTGCGCCTTGGCCTATGCGTCGGCCGGGTCCTGGTTGACCTGGCGCGTCGGGCGCCCCCTCATCCCTCTCAACACCGACCATTATGCGCGCGAAGCGGAGCTTCGCTTCGCCTTGGTGCGGGTGGCGGACCATGCCGAATCCGTGGCGCTCTATCAGGGAGAGGCGGATGAGCGAGGCGTGCTCGACAACATCCTCGGAGCGGTTCTGTCGATCTCACGCAAGCTCGCCGGAGGATTGGCGCGTCTCACCTGGGTCACCTCCGGCTATGGCTGGCTGGTGATCGTTGCGCCCTTCGTGATGGCGGCGCCTGGCTATTTCAGCGGCAGGCTGACGCTTGGCGCGCTGATGATCGTGGTCGGCGCCTTCACCCAGATACAAGGTTCGCTGCGCTGGTTCGTCGACAATTTTGCCAGGATCGCCGATTGGCGCGCCACGCTGATGCGGGTCGTCGCCATGCGCGAGGCCTTGCGCTCGGTCGAAAGCCTCAACGCCGGCGATGCGCGGATCACCTTGGCGGAACATCCCGAAGGCAAGCTTTCCCTGGAGAAGGTCGAGGCTTACCTGCCCGGCTCGCTTGCCGAATGCGCGATCCTCGACGAGAAGGACGTAGAAATCGGCGCCGGCGAATATGTGCTGGTCACCGGCGAGACCGCCGCCGGAAAGGCGACTTTCTTCCTCGCCTTGGCGGGCCTGTGGCCCTGGGGCAAAGGCACGATCCGGCTGCCGCCACGAGACGATATGATGTTTCTGCCGCAGCAACCCTATTTGCCGTTGGGCACGCTGCGCGCGACGATCTGCTATCCGGCCGCGCCCACGAGCTTCGGCGAACCCGCCATGCTTGCCGCGCTGTCGCGGGTCGGGCTCGAGCGCCTCGCCGATTCGCTGGATCGGGAGGCCCGCTGGGACAAGGATTTGTCCCTTGATGAGCAGCAGTCTCTCGCCTTCGCCCGCGTTCTCCTGCATGCGCCGAAATGGGTGTTGTTCAATGACGCGCTGAGCGCGCTCGACCGCACGCAGCGCAAATCCGTGATGGAGGCTTTCGGGCGCGAGCTTGCCGGCACAACCGTCATCAGCGCCGGGCGCGGCAATTTGGAAGAAGGCTTCTACACCAAGACCCTCCACCTTCGTCGCTGCCCTCGGACATGACAAGCCGAATGAAGGCCGCGGCGCGCAGCTTCGCCACGCCACGCGACGGCGATCTCAGGCTGCGGCGCATCGCCAACGCAACGGGCCTGTCGGTCAGCATCCTTCCGAACGGCACGATCTTCGCCATCGAGCATGAGCGCGGGACGAGCCGGGTCATGATCAACCAGGTCTTGGGCTCACCCGTCCATGGCGGCATCGGCCGCTTGGTCCTGCGCCTTGGCGGGCAGGAGCCGAGAAACGTCGATATCACGGGTCCTGCCGCCAACGTCCAAATCGGCGTCGGGGCGGATCGCATCGTCTGGGCCGGCGAGACCGCGGGGGTCCGGCACCACACGTCTCTGTGGCTTCATCCGGACAGCAATGTCTGGCTTTGGCAGGTCGAAGCTCGGCACGTCGAAGCGACAAGCACTTTCGAGCTGCCATGCGATGTCGTCCTCGTGCAGGATATCGGCCTGGGCGAGCGCAATTTTCTCATGGGCAACGAGGCCTACGCGTCGCAATATACCGACCACCATATTGCCCGCCACTCCCGAATGGGCCCGGTCGTAATGAGCCGCCAAAACCTCGCGCAAGGCGGGGGGCATCCTTGGATCGCACATGGCTGTCTGGACGGCGCGGCGAGCTTCGCCACGGACGCCATGCAATTCTTCGGGCCGGCCTTTCGGGACGCAGCCGGCACCACGCTAGCCTTCGGCACCAATCTTCCGGGCGAGCGGCTCCAGCATGAGGCGGCCTGTCCGATGATTCAGTCGCGCCCCGCAATGCTCGCCGCAGGCCGTGCGGCGAGCTGGACATTCTTTGGGATCTACGACCCGGATCATCGCGAGGCATCGAGCGATGCCGATCTCGCTTCGCTCGACCTGGTGCAGCGAGCCCGAGAGCAGTTTCGGCGGGCGAAGACCAAAATGGAGGTGCCTGCTCGCGGCATCATCCAGGATGCCGCGCCGATCATCGCCCGCTCCCTGAGCGCAGAGGATTTGGCGGCGGCCTTTCCCGATCGCCGGCATGAGGAGTGGCGGGAGGGACGCCTCCTATCGTTCTTCGCACCCGACGGGCCGCATAATCGGCATGTCGTCCTGCGCGACAAGGAGCGATTGGTTCCGCGTCGCCACGGCGCCATGCTGCGCAGCGGCAAGGCCGTGCTGCCGGACGCGGCCACTCTCTGTGCCACGGGCTGGATGCATGGCGTCTTCGCCGCCCAGCTCACCATCGGCAACACGTCTTTCCACAAGCTCTTCTCGGTGTCGCGGGACCCCTACAACATCACGCGGGCCAGCGGGCTGCGCATCCTGGTCGAGCTCGATGGCCGATGGCGTCTGTTGGCGACGCCATCGGCCTTCGATATCGGGCTCAACGACTGCCGCTGGCTCTATCATCTCGACGACCGCCGCATCACCGTCCACGCCATTGCGTCGGGCGAGCACGCGGCCATGCAGTGGCAGGTCGATGTCACGGGCGCGCCTTGCCGGTTTCTCGTCCTCGGGCATCTCGTTCTCGGCGAGCGGGAGCTCGATCACGCGAGCCCCGTCATGATCGATCCGGCGCGCAAGCGATGCTCTTTCCGCCCCGACCCGACCTGGCTCTGGGCACAGCACTATCCGAACGCTGTCTATCATCTCGTCACCGGCACGCCCCGGAGCGTCGCGGCAATCGGCGGCGACGAATTGCTCTACGCCGATGGCAAGCCGCGCGACGGCGCCTATGTGGCGTTGCGGACACATGCGACGAGGGCGTTCGGCTTCGCGGTGGTGGGCTCCTTGACTGATGCCGTCGAAGCCGAGCGGCTGGCGCAGAATTACGAAACCGGTGTCGCGACGGCAGCGATGCTGGCGCCCGCGACGCAATACTGGGCCCATCTGTCCCGTGAGCTTCGGCTGCGGGGACGCACCGATGGCTCACAGGAGCATCTGGCGGCGATCGAGACCGTTTTCCCCTGGTTCGCCCACGATGCCATGATGCATGTCACCGTGCCGCATGGGCTCGAGCAATATACGGGGGCGGCCTGGGGTACGCGGGATGTGTGCCAAGGTCCCGTCGAGTTCTTTCTGTCCCTCGAGCATGACGCGCCGGCGAGGGAGATCCTGCGCATCCTCTTCGCCCAGCAATACGAGCAGCGGGGCGACTGGCCGCAATGGTTCATGCTGGAACCCTATTCGATCATCCAGGACGCGCATGCCCTTGGCGACGTGATCGTCTGGCCGCTGAAGGCGCTCTGCGACTATGTCGAAGCGACGAACGACTTCGCGTTTCTCGACGAAATGATCGCCTGGCGGCGCGAGGACAATTTCGAGAACACCGAGCGCCGCGACAGCATCGCCGCGCATATCGACAAGCTCATCGCGACGGTGAAGGCGCGCTTTGTCTCAGGCACCCATCTCATTTCCTATGGCGAAGGTGATTGGAACGACAGCCTGCAGCCTGTCGACCCGGCGATGCGCGACCGCATGGTGAGCAGTTGGACCGTCGCTCTCCTCTTCGAGCAGATCGGTCGCTATGCCGAAGTGCAGCGCCGTGTCGGTCGTGGCGTCGCGGCAGCCGAGCTCGAAGGCCTGGCCGCCGCCATGGCGGCCGATTTCAACCATCACCTGGTGCGCGACGGCATCGTGGCAGGCTACGGCGTATTCGAGCCAGGCACAGACCGCCCGGAGTTGCTGTTGCACCCGAGCGACCAGCGCACCGGGCTGAGCTATTCGCTCCTGCCGATGACACAATGCATCATCGGCAGCCTGTTCACGCGCGATCAGGCTCAGGCCCATCTCGCCCTTATTCGCGAGCATCTGCTCTTTCCCGACGGAGCCCGATTGATGGATAGGCCTGTCGCCTATCGCGGCGGGCCGGAGACGACCTTCCGCCGCGCCGAATCCTCGTCCTTCTTCGGGCGCGAGATCGGCCTGATGTATGTGCATGCCCATCTCCGCTATGGGGAGGCGATGGCGGCCCTGGGCGAAGCTGAGTCGCTCTGGGATGCGCTTGCGGTGGCCAATCCGATCGCGGTCACCGACCGGCTGGCTCATGCCTCGCCGCGGCAGCGCAACTGCTATTTCTCGAGCAGCGATGCCTCCTTCCGCGATCGCTATGAGGCGAGTGCGACATGGCAGCGCGTCAGGACGGGGCGGGTCCCCGTCGATGGCGGCTGGCGGGTCTATTCGAGCGGGCCCGGGCTCTACGCCAATCTCCTGATCCGGCACGCGCTCGGCCTTCGGCGTCGCTTCGGCGAGCGGGTCGTCGCGCCGGTGATACCGGCTTCGCTCGGCGAGCTGAGGCTGGAGCTGACGATCGACGGACGCCTGCAGGCGTGGGATCTCTCAGACGCCGGTAATTGAACCTCAAGAGTGTGGATCGGCACGCCGATCTGCGAACCCCTTCGACCTCTCGCCGCAGAAAGGACTTGGCGCCGCAGAAAGTCGGGCCAGTGCCGGATGCGAATGGCTCGCTGGCCCTGCAGCGGTTCGTCAGCGCTGATTGAAGGTACGACGGAGCTGGTCGGTAATCGGTTTGAGCAGATAGCTCATCATCGTGCGGCTTCCTGTCTCGAGGAAAAGCTCCGCGGGCATTCCAGATACAAGCTGCAGGTCGCCGAGACGCTCGAGCTCTTCGCGAGAGAGGATGGCCTTGATGGTGTAATACCCCGCGTGCGTTTGCTGGTCATGGCTCAAATCAGCGGAAACATAGGAGACGGTCCCACTCAGCTGCGGCGTCGTGCGCTGGTTGAAGGCGGGGAAGCGGACGATGGCTTTCTGGCCAATCCGAACCTGATCGATGTCATTTGGGGACAGTCGCGCCTCAATCTGCAAATCATCCAAATCCGGCACGATCACCATGATCACCTCGGCGGGCCCGATGACGCCTCCGATGGTATGGGCGGAGAGCTCATGGACCACGCCAGATGACGGAGCGCGGATAATGATCCTGTTCAACTGATCTTGCGCCGCAACGCTCCGCTCTGCGAGCTCGGCTTCCTTGTCTTGCGATTCGCGAAGATCCTTGGTCACCTCGGCGCGAAACTCCTGGTCGATGCGTACGATTTGAAGTTCCGCTCCGCTGATTTTGGCCTGGGTTTCGGCAATGGTGGAAACCAATTGCCCCCGCTCGCCGTCGAGACGGGCGGCCTCGCGCTGCAGGGCGGTCAGCCGCGTCAAGGGGACGAGATGTTTGTCGTAGAGACTCTGAATTCCCTCTAGCTCGCCGGTGATGAGACGTAGCTGAGCCGCCTTCGACCTGATTTGAGCATCGAGGCCGGAGATCTGCTGTCCGAGCTGGCCGATCTGGCCGCGCAGCAATTCCTTCTGGCTCTGGCGGGCGCTCGCACGAGCCTCGAACAACGACTTCTCGGACGAAAAAAGCTGCTCGACGTCCTTGTTGCCAAGCCGGGACGCCAATTCTTGCGGCAATTTGGGCGCATCCATGCCGTCGCGCTCTGCCGTCAGCCGGGCAACGCGCACACGCACCTCATCGAGTTGCTTCGTGACCACTTCCAGGTTCGTGCGTACCTGCGTCTCATCGAGGCGCACGAGGAGATCGCCCTCCTTCACCAGCATGCCGTCATGCGCGAATATTTCGGCGACGATGCCGCCATTGGGGTGCTGAACCTTCTTCACGTTCGATGCCGCGACCAATGTGCCTGCCACAACGACGGCCGCCGAAAGCGGCACCAGAACGGCCCAGCCGCCGACAATGCCCATGCCCGCGACGAGCACCCTGAGGCCAGTTCTCAGCTCATCTTCAAAGGCGCGCTTCAGACGCGCCACCAAGACTATCTCCTGCGTATCAGCAGCGAGGCTGCCGCCGTTGCCGCTCACGAGAAAGCGATAGCTCGACCTCAAGCGCCCGAGGCCCGCGTGGATCGCGCGGTTCACCACGCCTTTGCGCCTTTCAGGGCGCGGGGCGTTCTCGTCGTCGCTGCGGCCGTCGCCTGGGGGAGGAATATACGATCCGGCTTGAACCTCGCGGATGCGGATGCCCTCGACCCGTCGAAGCTCATCGATCAGCGCCGCGCCTTGCGGTTCGACCGTGTCGCCGAGCCGCTCCTCGGGCGGGCGCTGCCCTGCGTCTTGGCTGTCTTGCCAGATTTCTCCGTCCGTTTTCATGACCTGGTGCCGCCGACGGCCCGTGGCTTCGCGCCCTCAGCGGGTGTCGGCGCGAGGAGCGGCTGACTGGCGCTTGAACGTGCCACGCGTGCGAAAACCTCTTCACGCGACCCAAAGGCGACCACCCGGCCTTCGTAAAGCACCATCGCCATGTTCAGGGCCGCCAGCGCGCTCGGGCGATGCGACACGACGATAACGATACAATTCTCGCCTCGCAGTGTCTGGATGGCCCTGGTCAGCGCGTTTTCCCCGTCGGCGTCGAGATTGGCATTGGGCTCGTCGAGAATGATCAGGAACGGGTTGCCGAACACGGCCCGCGCGAGAGCGATGCGCTGGCGCTGCCCCGCCGACAGCGACATGCCCCTCTCGCCGATCCGTGTGGAATATCCGCTCGGGAGGCGCAAGATCATCTCATGGGCGCCCGCGACTTGGGCGGCGCTCAATACGGATTCGGGTGTCGCGGTCTCCTCGAAGCGGGCGATGTTCTCCGCCACGCTCCCATCGAAAAGCGCGACATCCTGAGGAAGATAGCCGATATGTCGCCCCAGATCGTCGGCATCCCACTGGTCGAGGGTAGCGCCGTCGAGGCGCACAGCGCCCCTGACCGCTGGCCAGACGCCGATCAATCCCTTGATGAGCGAGGACTTCCCCGAGGCGCTCATCCCGAGGAGAGCCAATCCCATGCCTGCCTCGAGAGAGAAGGACACGTTCGAAACGATCACCCTGTCAGTCCCTGGCGCCGTCACCGAGAGGTTCTCAACCGACAGTTCATGCTTCGGACGCGGCAAGGCCACGGCCGGAGCCGCGGGGGGAGCGGTAGCCTTGAGGATGCCGCGGAGCCGGCTGATGCCTTGACGCGCGGAAACGAGCTGCTTCCAAGTGCCGAGGGCAACTTCTATAGGGGCCAAGGCGCGGCCCATCATGATCGAGGACGCGATCATGATGCCGCCGGATGCTTGCTCGTTGACGACAAGATAAGCGCCGACGCCAAGTATCGCCGATTGCAGCACGTAGCGTAATACTTTGGCCGCGGAACCGAGATTGGCGTAAAGGTCCATGACGCGAACGTTTTCTTGAAGAAAACTCTCATTGGCCTGAGACCAACGAGCCGTGAATCGGCTGGTCATCCCGAGAGCGCGGATCACCTCCGCATTCTGGCTCGTGGCGTCGGCCAGGACTTGTCGGCGCGCGCCGCTCTCGGTCGCGGTCCTGGCGGCGCCCTTGGATTGACGTTCGGTCACCAGGGTCACTGCGACGATGGCGGATGCGCCGAGGACCGCGGTGATGCCGATCACCGGATGGAAAATGAAAAGGGCGATCAGAAAGATCGGAATCCACGGCATGTCGAGGAACGCAGTAGGTCCCATCCCCGACAGAAAGGCGCGTATCTGATCAAGATCACGCAGAGGCTGCTGCGCCAGCACCGGCCTTGCCCCCTTCAAGGGCAGGGTGGCAAGCGCCACGTGGATAGGCCCCTGCAGCCCGGCGTCGAAGAGTGCACCGATGCGCGACAGCATGCGCGTCCGCAACGCGTCGAAATAGCCCTGCAGGAGATAAGCGACGAGGACGATCAGGGAAAGCCCGACCAGGGTCGCGATGCTGTGGCTGGGGATCACCCGGTCATAGACCTGCAGCATGTAAAGCGAGCCCGACAGAGTCAGGAAATTGACGACGCCGCTGAAGACGCCGACCCCGACCAGGCGTCGGGCGCTCGAGCGCAGTCCGAGCGTTATGGGATCGCTCGACTCGAGGTCTAGCGTTCTTGCGAGCGACAGCATCGATCGATTGTATTTGAGCCCGAGCGAGCCACGCACGACTTCTTTGTGATTACTCTCTTGGACAGCGGGTGCTCCCAGTTAAACTTAAGGACCGCCGCCCCCCACGATGTTGATGAGATCGCGAGATCTCTCGTGGGCGCTCCTGGCAAATTCTTCGGTCGCGAAGGCAAATTCTTCGGTCGCCAAGACTCGGCGCTACACGTGTTTCGCCCGGCGAAATCAAAGCGCCACGACCTGAACGGGCTTTCGGCGATACTTCTGTCCACGCTTCTTTGTTGAAACCGTGACAAAATGAAGTCGGCAACCAGGTTGGACTCACTCGCGGAATGATTTGCCAAGGCCAAGATCCCACTCTCCTGTCCAGGTATTTGAAGATCCTGGCATTTTTCGAGGCGGCGCTTCGGGAGAGAGCTTCCTTTTTTGACTGCGTGCCTTCAAATCACCCAGTTTCGGTCACGCTCGCGGCCAACAAATTCGCGCTCTCGTCAAATTCATGAATAAAAAGCTACCAAGGGATCGCGTAAACAGCGACTGAGGACTACTACTTTTTTGCCGGCCAATTCAAAAAAGGAAACCGTCAACATGGCAAATCCAACCCTTGCCGAGATCGGCGCCGCCTTTAACGACGCGACCACGATGCTAGTTGGAGGGGTCTGGAATACCGCCAATATGGGCGGCAACGCCACGCCGATTCTCAACGACCTCCAGACGGTTCAGACCGGTTTGCAGCAGCAGCTCCAGCAAGATCCCGGTCAGTTCCCGGGCATTACCGCCATCCACGTCCAGGACATCGTCAATCAGCTCAATCTCGAGATCGAGGCCGTAAAAGAAGTCGCCAATGGGACGGGCCCGGGAGCCCCCGGCAGCGGCCTCGTCTTCGGCGCCGGTTTCGACGTGAAGGCGATCAACGACATTCAACGCGACATCATCGATATCGTCCAAGGCGACACGCATCTGCAGGCGCTGGCGACCGCGGGAGGCGCGAATGGCTTTGCGACGCTTCCAGATCTGCTGAATGCTCCGACCCCGTTCCAAGACAATGCCGCGCAGACCGCCTTCGTGGCTCAGTTCGTTGCCGATTCCAGCAGCTTAGGTCAACAGGCCATCGCTCTCGTCGGGTCAACCAATACGGCGGCGATCAATACATTGGTCCAGCATATTCAGACCTTCGAAAACAATGCGAGCACATTCGATGCTCAGCAGGGCGGGGTTTTCGCCGCTCGCTTTGCCAATGAGCTCGATCTGAACGGCAATAACGGCACAATCGCCAACGACCTCATTCACGGGCTCCAGACCGGCAATGCCAATCTTGTCAACGATGCCGCTCAGGCCTTGGCCGCAAACGCAGCCGACTTCAGCGGCAACAACCACGCTCTGGGCTCTCCTCCCTCGCCCACCCCGGTCCCGCCTGCGGACCAGCCCGCGGACAATTTCGCCGAGATCGGCGCCATCTTCAACGACGCCACCACCATGATGGTCGGGGGCATCTGGAGCGGCAACAAGGCGAGCGTGCTCGCTGATCTCAAGGTCACTCAGAGCGATCTGAAAGAACTGATCGACGACCACTCCGATCTATTCCAAGGCCTGACCGGTATCCATGCCGATGTGATCGTACATCAGTTGAATCTGGAAATTCAGGCCGTCAAGAATGTCGGCGTCGACCCGACCGCGCCCAAAGAAGTCAACGACATCCAGCGCGATATCATCGATATCGTCCAGGGTGACGCGAATTTGCTGAGCATGGCGACGCAAGGGGGCGCGAACGGCTTTGCGCCTCTTCCGGATCTGCTCCACGCTCCAAAGCCGTTTCAGGACAGTGCGGACCAGACGGCCTTCATCAATCACTTCATCGCGGAATCCAACAGCCTCGGCCAGGAGGCCCTCAAACTCGTGGGCTCAGACGATGATCAGGCGATCAACGCCTTGATCCACGAAATCAAGGCCGATGTGCGAGACGCGCAAAACTTCACTTTCGCGCCTGCGCAAGCTGGCGTGTTCGCCGCCCGGTTTGACAATGAGCTCGCCAAGCAGGGCACGAACGGCACGGTCGCCGACGCGCTGATCCACGGTCTCAGGGAGGAAGATGTCGCTCTCGTTCAAGCCGCCGCCGGAGCATTGGCGGCCAATGCTGCCGACTTTGCCGGCAACAACACTCCCGCGGGCGGGGGACGCCCTACGACCTCACGCAAACACTGCCGGTAACGACCAGCCACATGCATTACGAACATATGTGGGGTTAGCGTCAGGCGCCGGGAAAATCTCTCTCATCCCTGTTTTGAAACCTAGGACGAGCATTGGAGCAGATGGTGTCCCGGCATTGCGGTTCGCAAGGAATCGGCGGCGGCGGGACACTCCTTTAACGATTGTGGAAGAACGCCCTACGAGTTTGGCGGGCAACATGTCCGCGGGGGTCCCCAACCATCCGCTCTGGTCGCTCGAGACGAGTTGTGACGATGAAGGTCCGCGCGGGCCTGCGGGCGTGCCCTCATTCCAGCCAGCGACCCGGCCCAAGCACCGCCTCGGCGTCAGGGCCGGCACAATTCGGACAGCGCGAATGGAGACAGGATGAAGCGACGGACGATCCGAACCCGCAAGACAGACTACGGCACGCTTATTCTGCATTGGTTGCTGGTTGGCTCGTTTGCGATCGCGGCTGTCACCGGGTTGAAGATAGCGGCCGAAGATCCAGGTCGAAGCTGGATCAACTTCTTGGACGGCGTGCTGCCGAGGGCCGCGGTATGGACGACCCATATTCAGGCGGCCCTCGTGCTCGTCGCAGTGGCCGTCGCCTATGCGATTTATGTGTCGCTCGCCGGTCTCGCCAGTCGCATCCGGCTCGACCGCGTCCGATTGGTTGGCCTGTTCGGCAGCAGCCAGGTACGGTGGGGCGCCGTCAACGTGATCCTCTACTGGCTTTTCTATGTCACGCTGGTCTGCGAATTCGTGACCGGCGGCCTGCTCTATTTTGACTACGCCAACAGTGCCCTGCTCAACATTCACTGGTCGGGAATGTGGGTTATCCTCGGCTACGTGCTCTCGCATGTGCTGGCGCATTGGAGACTTGGAGGGGTCGCGCAGCTTCTTCGCATCTTCCGGCCGGCACCTCTCCCGCCCCCACCGCCTCGCTTCGATCCGATGGAGCTGCTGGCGCTTCTCACCGACCCGCCCGCGCAGCCGACGACGACGCGCCAAGCACGGGAACTCGAGCGCGATCGATCGGACGATCCCGAACATGCGCCCCGGCAGGCTGAAGCGGCGGGAGCCGATGCCTCGCGCGATCGTTTGACCTCCGCACAGCTCCCAGAGACGCCGGGACAGCGTCCGCAGGCTGAAACTGCGGGCGAAGCCGACAGGATGCGCCAGCGCGGGGTCGTGCTCCAAGCCAATCCGTTCGTGGTCGCAACCGCGGCCGCGCTCATCGGAGTTGCTTGCCTCGTCGCCGTCGATCGGGAGGCGGTCGACACCTTGCACATTAGCCGCATCGAAGCAGCCGAGGCGCCGCGGCTCGATGGAGACACCTCCGATCCGGTCTGGCGGAAGGCACGTTCCCTTCGCGTGATGACCGTGCATGGCGGCAATTTCGACAAGGAGGGCGAGACGACGGTCGAGATCCGCGCAGTCCATGACGGCACATCGGCCTATTTCCTGTTCATCTGGGAGGATCCCACCCGCTCATTGAAACAGCTGCCGCTGATGAAGCAGGCCGACGGATGGCACCTTCTCAAACAAGGATACGAGGTTGGAGACGAGCACGCCTACAGCGAGGACAAATTCTCTGTCCTGCTGACCAGATCGAATGCGGTCCTGGCTGGAGACCGGACCTTCCATGCCGGGACGACACCGGCTGCCGGGAAGCCGGGTGCCTTGTCCGGGCGCGGCCTGCATTACACCTTGGAGGATGGCGCGCTCGTCGATGTCTGGCTGTGGAAGGCGACCAGCAGCGGCACATCCGGGTGGATGGACGATGGCTATTTCGGCCCCCCGAAGGAGCCGACACAAGAGGAGCGCGACGGCACGGTCCCGTATCGAGGTGGGTTCGCGCCCGATCCCGGCACGGCGAACTATTCGGATAATTTCGAGCCGCGCCCTCCGGATAGATACCGAGAACCGGTCAAGCCGCGGCGCCTGCCCACGGACTACAAGGCGACCGTGGCGGCGCTGGGAAAGATCGACCTCGATCCCAACGTCGGCGAGAGCGATGGCGCTCGCTGGTACATGACCGAAGCGGAATCGACGCCCTATTCCGAAGAGGTCGATGCAGGGATCCCGGTGGGCACCATCATCCCCGGCGTCATCATCTCCGGCCAGTTTTCCGGTGATCGCGCCGCGGTGCGCTTCGCGGCGCGTTGGGCTTCGGGGCGTTGGGCGCTCAAGGCTACCCGCCTCCTCGATACGAAGAGCCCCTTCCATGTCCCGATCGGCAACGGCACGTATATGCGCGTGGCAGCTTTCGACCATTCGCAGATACGCCACACCAGGCACGTTCGCCCCATTCGCCTCGAGGTGGAATGATGAGCAGGCTTCGCAAGGTCGAGGTGAACGGTGAGGCCTTCTCGGCGCGCAGCGGCGACCTGCTGCTCGACGCAGCGCTGATGAGTGGTGTCGATATTCCCCATGATTGCCGCTCCGGCTATTGCGGCACTTGCCGCGTACGCGTGCTCGAAGGACGGGTCTTCGGCGGACAGACGAGCGACTCCGGAGAGGTGCATGCCTGCCAGTGTCGCATCATCTCGGACGTGAAGGTCGCCGTCGAAGACGTGCCCGGGATCTGCACAGAATCCGGGCGCGTCACCAGCCTCAATCGCTTGGCGCCAGACGTCGTCGAAGTCTGCGTCGAGGTTTCGCAGCCTACCGACTACCTTCCGGGTCAGCACTACAAGGTGAAGTTCCGCGGCCTTCCCGCAAGATGCTATAGCCCCACAATTCCCCTCGAAGGCCCCGAAGACGACCATCTCATCCGGTTTCATGTGCGACTCGTCCCGGGCGGCCGTGTTTCCTCGGCCTTGGGGAATAGGGTTCGTGTGGGACATCGCGTGAAGCTTCTGGGCCCGCTGGGCTCGGCCTATCTGCGTTCGCATCGCACCCGCCGGCTTGTGCTCGTGGCGGGAGGTACCGGCTTCGCCCCGATGTGGTCGATTGCCGATGCGGCCATGCGGGAAAGGCCCGAGCGGCCGCTGACGCTTGTGGTGGGCGCCCGCAATCTCGAATCGCTCTACATGATCCCCGCCCTGTGCCAGCTGGCGACCTTTCGCAACGTGACCATCGTTCCGGTCGTATTCGAACCTCAGTCCCTGACGAAGGTCGTTCGGGAGGGCCTCCCGACGGATCATCTGCCGGCATTATCCGAGCGCGACGTCGTCTACACGGCAGGCGTACCCGCGATGGTGGAAAGCGTTGCTGGCATTGCCGAAGCGGCAAACGCCAAGTGCTATATGGATCCCTTCGCCCCCGCCCCGGACGGCGCCGAGGGGGCCGGCTTGCTGTCGCGTGGCATCGACTGGTTCAGCGCCAGACTCGAGGCGCCCGGCGCCGTGCAGGCTGGGTGAAGCCGACCGCAGCCTCCGGGGAGCGCTACCTATTTGTGAGTATTGATCGTAACTCTTCTAGCACCTGGTGATAATGCGTTTTAGCCAGGCTCAAAATCGCTGGCACGTATAGCGTTATGTCCCTGACCCTCTGACTGTCTCACGCAGAGGAATCGCCAGTGGACATCCCGATCGCGTTTTGGCGCGGCAGCTGGCCAATTCCGATTCCATGCGCCGGCAAGGTGGCCGCCGAAGCTGTCCCAGGTGCCCTCAACGGCCCCGACTTCGCAGTCACCCGCCTGCGCTTCGCTACCAGTAGACGGCATGCGGCGTCTCCGGCCGGACGTGCGTCAAGGTGAATGAGCCGATGCAACGACAAACGAACGATTGCCTAGTGCGGGACAAACCATAGGAGCCCGCCTATGACAACAGACGGTGATCCGGGACTCGCCACGCTGCTGATGTACCTGCGGCTTCACGGCGTTGCTGTCGAGGGGCCGCAGCTACGTCATCGCTTTGGTTCACCGACGATCGGCGTGGTGGAAATGCTCCGCTGCGCAAAGGAGTTTGGGCTGAAAGCGCGTGCCTTCAAGACAAGGTGGGCCAGCCTGGCGCGCGCGCCGCTCCCGGCGATAGCACCGCTAAACGATGGCAGCTTCCTCATTCTGGGTAAGGTAGGCGCTGACCAGGTCCTCGTCCAGCGACCTTCTGCGCCGCGGCCTGAGGCGCTGCCTCGCGCTGAATTCGAAGCGCTCTGGAACGGCCACCTGGTGCTGATGGCGCGCCGCGCCTCGCTCTCGGATCTTTCGCGCCGCTTCGATATCACTTGGTTCCTGGGCGCAATTCACAAATATCGCCGCCTCTTGGGCGAAGTGCTTGCCGCTTCGTTCTTCCTACAGATGTTCGCACTCCTGAGCCCGCTCTTCTTTCAGGTCGTCATCGACAAAGTACTGGTACATCGCGGGCTGAGCACGCTCGAAGTCCTGATCGTTGGCCTTGCCGCCATCGCAGTCTTCGAGGCGGTGCTCGGTACGCTGCGCACCTATCTCTTCGCACACACCACGAACCGAATAGATGTCGAGCTTGGCGCGCGCCTGTTTCGCCACCTGATGTCGTTGCCGCTCGGCTATTTCCAGGCCCGGCGGGTCGGGGACTCGGTCGCGCGTGTGCGCGAGCTCGAGAATATCCGCAATTTCCTCACGAGCTCAGCGCTCACCCTCGTCATCGATCTGCTGTTTACGGTGGTCTTCCTGGGCGTGATGTTCATCTATTCTCCGCTGTTGACCTTGATTGTTCTCAGCGCCTTTCCTTTCTATCTTGGGATTTCTGCGGGTGCGACGCCGATCTTTCGCAAGCGGCTCGACGAAAAATTTCAGCGAGGGGCCGAAAACCAAGCCTTCCTTGTCGAGAGCATCACCGGTGTCGAGACCTTGAAAGCCCTGGCGGTCGAGCCGCAAATGCACCGCCGTTGGGAAGAGCAGCTCGCCGCCTACGTGGCTGCGAGCTTCCGCGTGCTCAGCCTCGGCAATATCGCGAGCCAGACCATTCAGCTCGTGAGCAAATTTGTCACGGCCGCCGTTCTCTTCTTCGGCGCCAAGCTCGTCATCGACGGCACCCTCACCGTCGGCGAGCTCGTGGCCTTCAACATGCTGTCGAGCCGAGTGAGCACGCCGGTGCTTCGACTGGCCCAGATCTGGCAGGATTTTCATCAGGCACGGATCTCCATCGAACGACTCGGCGATATTCTCAATACGCGCTCGGAGCTGACCACCAGTCCAGGCCGCGCTGCGCTCCCCCCGATCCGTGGGGATGTCATTTTCGAGCATATCAGCTTCCGATATCGCGTCGACGGGCCGGAGATTCTGCACGATGTGAGCTTCGAGGCACATGCAGGCCAGGTCGTCGGCCTGGTCGGCTCTTCAGGATCGGGAAAGAGCACGCTCGCCAAGCTCCTGCAGCGCCTCTACGTGCCAGAGAGCGGTCGCGTTCTCGTCGACGGCGTCGATCTTGCGATGGTCGACACGGCATGGCTGCGCCGGCAGATCGGCGTCGTTTTGCAGGAGGATATGCTCTTCAATCGTTCGGTGCGCGACAACATCGCGCTCGCCGATCCGGCGATGCCGATCGAACAGATCATCGGCGCGGCGAAGCTCGCCGGGGCGCACGAGTTCATCTTGGAACTTTCGGAGGGCTACGACACGATAATCGGCGAGCGCGGCGTCGGCCTCTCCGGCGGACAGCGCCAGCGCATCGCCATCGCCCGCGCTCTCGTTGCGGACCCTCGCATCCTGATCTTCGATGAGGCGACGAGCGCTCTGGATTACGAAAGCGAGCGGATCATCCAGGATAATATGCGGCGCATTGCCGAGCGCCGCACCGTCTTCATCATTGCCCACCGTCTCTCCATGGTGCGTCGAGCCGATCGTATCATCGCAATCGAGCGAGGCCGCATCGTCGAAGACGGCACGCATGACGACTTGATCCGATCGAACGGCCGCTACGCCAATCTGCATTACCTGCAAGCGGGGCTCCATGACAGCCGCTAGGAACATCGTCAAATTTCCAGACAGGCCGAGCCGTCGCCGCGATTATGAGACGGCGTTCCTGCCGGCGGCGCTTGAAGTCGTCGAGACTCCGCCATCCCCGATCGGCCGCGCAATCGGGGCAACGATCATAGCCTTCTTTTGCATTGCGTTAGCCTGGGCGTCGCTCGGCACGGTCGATATTGTCGCGACCGCACCCGGCAAGGTTATCCCGAACGATCGAACCAAGGTCATCCAGCCATTCGAGACGGGCGTTGTGCGTGCCATTCACGTTCGCGACGGTGCGATCGTCAAAGCCGGGGACTTGCTGATTGAGCTCGACCCGACAATAAACGACACGGAGGTCGAGCATACACGAAGCGACCTCATCGCCGCCAAGCTCGATATGGCACGCCTGCAGGCGGCGCTCGCGGGGCACGCCGATCCTCTCGAGGATTTCGTGCCTCCGCCGGATGCGAGCCCGGCCCGCGCCGAGATGTATCGCCGCTTCCTCGCGACCCAGACGGCCGAACACAGCGCAAAGCTCGCCGAGATTGACCGGCAGCTCACCCAAAAGAAGGTCGAAGGCGAGACCGTTTCCGCTACGATCGCCAAGCTCCAAGCGATCATTCCTCCGCTCCAGGAGCGGGCCAATATGCGCAAAAATCTGTTTGATAGAGATCTCGGATCGAAGATCGCTTACCTGACGGAATTGCAGGATCTCCTTAGCCAACAGAATGAACTTCTCGTTCAGCGCAGTCGACGCCGCGAAATCGACGCGGCAGTTGCGGTGCTGAAGGAGACGCGCGCCAGGGCCGAGGCGGAATATGGCCGAACGCTGTCCGACGATCTTGCGAAATCAGAACAGAAGGCGGCGGGCCTTTCCCAGGATGTGATCAAGGCCGAACAGAAAGCCAAACTGCAGATCCTGACTTCGCCTGTCGATGGCGTCATCCAACAGCTTTCCGTGCATACGATAGGCGGTGTGGTTACACCTGCCCAGGCGCTCGCCGTGGTCGTGCCGCTCGATGCGGACCTCGAGATCGAGGCTATGGTATCGAACCGCGATATTGGCTTCGTTTTCCCAGGGCAAGAGGCTGAGATCAAGATCGACACATTCAATTTCACACGCTACGGGCTCCTTCATGGGCGCGTGCTCAGCGTTTCAGGGGATGCCATCGCCGGTGACAAGCGCGATGAGAACCTGCGCACACCACAGCCCCCCGCGGAAAACTCTTCTGGTGACACCAAGGGTCAAGAACCAGCCTACGCGGCGCGGGTGACGCTCGATCACACGCAGATGCAGGTTGAGGGCAGGCTGGCTCAACTCTCTCCCGGCATGTCGGTCACGGTCGAAATCAAGACCGGGTCACGCCGGATCATCAGCTATCTGCTCTCACCGCTCATGCGCTACCAGCAGGAAGTCCTGCGAGAAAGATAGCTCTGCGGACCCATGTTGCAGCGCTGCTACGAGGGCGCTCAAGCCTTGGCCTCTTCCACCCGGCGACAGAAAGTCGTCTCGGGATGGGCTCTTCTGTGCAGCAACTGAAATGGTAGTACTTCGAAATTTCCTGACTTAGGCCGCGCATTATTTGGTTCATTCTCCTCCACTCATTCAACGACGTGCTATGGTTCCCTTACCAGAACGGGGCCTGCCCGATCGTCCGGCGCAACGCCAATGGTTGCCGGGATCAACGGTGAAAC
The DNA here is from genome assembly GCA_900104855.1 of Rhizobiales bacterium GAS188. Taxonomy (NCBI): domain Bacteria; kingdom Pseudomonadati; phylum Pseudomonadota; class Alphaproteobacteria; order Hyphomicrobiales; species Rhizobiales bacterium GAS188. Next base: position 4,383,865 of record FNSS01000001.1, on the reverse strand, counting down.
CGGCCCAAGCTTGCCGCCGGCGAGTTCTCGATCGTTGAGGCGAGGGAGAGATCCTACCGCTGACCAGGAGCGGAGATTTGCGCATCGAGGTGTTACGATGGCTTATACTTCAAGATTGAGACGCTGTTCTTTCGCATCTCCGATACGTCGATCGATCTGCTGCACAATGCTGTCATCGGCTGCTCAAATGACATCACTCATGGCGGAGCGTGCGCGGGTCGAATTTGCCGACCGCGGCGCGGCGCAAGCGACCTACCCATTCTTCGGATCGCCCGCGGCTGCGGTGGCCGATGCCTGGTTCGATCCACATGCCATGTGATCGCGTCAACCACCGTAGCTCAGGGCCTGTCACGGAGAGCGCCGGCTGGCAAATGTTCATGCTCGCTGGCGATTAAGGAGACTCCGATGTCGAAGACCATCAGCAGCAGCACGACCGGTCCGGTAGTCCTGGGCGCGGCCGACAATCCTCTGTACATCACCAGCACGGGCACGGTGACCTCGACGGGGTCGGCCGATGGCATCGACGGGGGAGCCGGCACCACCTGGACCATTACCAATGCCGGCGTGGTCTCCGCTTCCGGCACCCAGGCGGCCGCCATTTTCATCACCGGCGGTGCCGGCACGGTCACGAATACGGGCAGCATTTCGGGACCCAACAATAACGCGGTGCTGATGGCGGGCGGCGGGAGTCTTTCGAACGCCGCGTCCGGGTCCATTTCGGCACTGGCCGTTGGTGTCTTTTTCCAGAACCAGGCCGGGACGCTCACGAATGCGGGCTATATTACCGGGACAGGGGCGAATGGCACCGGCGTCTATCTGGAGAACGGCGGCAGCGCCACGAACACCTCGACCGGGACCATCACGGGCCACAAGTTCGGCGTCTTTCTCGAGGGCGGCTTCACCACGCTCGCGAACTACGGCAGCATCTCGGGGGCAACCTATGACGGGGTGGTTCTCGGGCTTGGCGGCATGGTCACCAATGCCGCGGGCGCCTCCATTTCGGGTACCAGCATTGGCGTCTATGTCAAATACCGAGCGGCAGGCACGGTCACCAACAGCGGCAGCATCAGCGCGAGCGGGACAGGCAGCGCCGGTATCGATCTCGCCGATGGCGGCAGCGTCACGAACAACTCGACCGGGTCCGTCTCCGGCAACTCGTTCGGGGTCTTCGTCACCGGAGCCGGCGGCACCATCACGAATACCGGCAGCATTGCGAGTGTGAAATACGGCGGCGTCGAGCTCGTGAAAGGTGGCAGCGTCACCAACAGCGCGGGCGCATCGATCAAGGGCGGCAGCGTCGGTGTCTATGCCGGAGCAGGAGCGACAGGGACTGTCACGAACAGCGGCAGCATCAATGCGGCCAATGCCAGCGGGGCGGGTGTCGATCTCTCGGGTGGGGGCAGCATCACCAACAATTCGGGCGGGTCGATCTCGGGCGCAGGGTTCGGCGTCTTCACCACTGGTGCTCTCGGGACGCTGAGCAACAGCGGCAGCATCTCGGGCTCTCATGGTGTCGGTCTCGAGGCCGGCGGCAGCGTCACCAATGCGGCCTCCGCCTCGATCTCGGGCCAGGTGGCCGGCGTCTTTGCGCAAGGGGGGGCCGGGACGCTCAGCAATGCCGGCAGCATCAACGCGACGAGTGGCGCCGGCGCCGATATCGAGGGCGGCGGCAGCATCACGAACCTCGCCGGCGCGACCATCTCGGGGAGCGCCTTCGGCATCTTCCTCTCGGGCGGTTCCGGCACGGTGACGAACGCCGGCACGATTTCCGGCGGGTCCTACGCCATCGATTTCTCGGGCAGCGCCACCAATCGGCTCGTGGTCGACCCCGGCGCAGTGTTCGTCGGCAGGGTCAGCGGCGGCAGCGGCACGAACACGCTGGAGCTCGCCAGCGGCACCGGCACGATCGGCGGAGTGGGCACTGGCTCGTTCAACAATTTCCAGGTCCTTGCCGTCGATGCCGGCGCGACCTGGACGCTCAATGGCGCCAACATCTTGAACGGCACAATCAGCATCGCCGGCTCGCTCGACGTGTCGACAGCTCTTGATCCAAGCAGCACCGGCCTCTTCCAACTCGGCACCAGCGCCACACTTGAAGTTGCCGCGGCCACCGGCACACAAACGCAAATCAATTTCCAGGACGGCACCAGCGAACTGATCATCGACAATACCGCATCCTTCGGCGTCAATGTCGGCACCTCGTCCTATGCGGGTACGCAGCTGCAGCACTTCGTCCCTGGGGACAAGATCGATCTCAAGAACTTTTCCTCGGCAGGTGTGACGCTCAACTACAACGCGTCGACGGGCGTGCTGCAGGTGTCGAATAGCGCCAACCAGGTGGCGAGCCTGGACTTCCAGACCTCCAGCCTCGGCGGCACGGCTTTCGCTGCTACCAGCGACGGAGCGACCGGCACCTTCATAACCGATCCCCCGCTAGCGCCCTCGCCGCCCTCGGTGAGCTCGATCGCGACTTCCGGAGCAGGGATCACCAACGGCAACGGCGACCTCAACGCCGGCAAGATCGTCAACCTGACCGCCAATTTCAGCGCGGCCGTAACGGTCGCGGGGGGTGTGCCGACGCTGGCGCTCAATGACGGCGGCGCAGCGAGCTATACCGGCGGCTCGGGCACCAATGCCCTGACCTTCAGCTACACGGTCGCGACCGGCCAAAACACCTCCGACCTCACTGTGTCTTCGCTCAATCTGAACAACGCGACGATCCAAGACGGGGCGGGCAACAACGCCGATCTTTCGGGCGCAACCAACTACAACCCGGCCGGCATCTTGCAGATCGACACCACGACGCCGGCTGTGACGATCACCAGCGCGGGCGGCTCGGTTAACCAGGCGACGCAGACGGTGGCCGGAACGGTTACCGACGCCGATGGCGGCGTAGCCGGAACGACGGTCACCGTATTCGACGGCGCGACCCAAGCCGGCACGGCGACGGTGCAGGCCGATGGCAGCTGGTCGACCAGCGTCACCTTGGCGAACGGCACCAATGCGCTGACCGCGCAGGACTCGGATCCGGCCGGCAATACCGGCGTGAGCAGCGCCGTGACCTATACGCTCACGATCCCTCCGACCGTGAGCTCGATCACAACCTCGGGCACTGGGATCACCAGCGGCAACGGTGACCTGAACGCCGGCAAGACGGTGACCTTGACGGTCAATTTCAGTGCGGCCGTAACGGTTGCGGGGGGTGTGCCGACGCTGGCGCTCAATGACGGCGGCGCAGCGAGCTATACCGGCGGCTCGGGCACCAATGCCCTGACCTTCAGCTACACTGTCGCGACTGGCCAAAACACCTCCGACCTCACTGTGTCTTCGCTCAATCTGAACAACGCGACGATCCAAGACGGAGCGGGCAACAACGCCAATCTTTCGGGCGCGACCAACTATAATCCGGCCGGCATCTTGCAGATCGACACCACGACGCCGGTTGTGACGATCACCAGCGCGGGCGGCTCGGTTAACCAGGCGACGCAGACGGTAGCCGGAACGGTTACCGACGCCGATGGCGGCGTAGCCGGAACGACGGTCACCGTGTTCGACGGCGCGACCCAAGCCGGCACGGCGACGGTCCAGGCCGACGGCAGCTGGTCGACCAGCGTCACCTTGGCGAACGGCACCAACGCGCTGACCGCGCAGGACACGGATGCGGCCGGCAATGTCGGAACGAGCAACGCCGTGACCTATACGCTCACGATCCCTCCGACCGTGAGCTCGATCACCACCTCGGGCACTGGGATCACCAGCGGCAACGGCGACCTCAACGCCGGCAAGATCGTCAACCTGACGGTCAATTTCAGCACGGCCGTGACGGTCGCGGGGGGTGTGCCGACACTGGCGCTCAATGACGGCGGCGCCGCGAGCTATACCGGCGGCTCGGGCACCAATGCCCTGACTTTCAGCTACACAGTGCTCGCCGGGCAGAATACGCCTGACCTCACCGTCTCCTCGTTCAATCTGAGCGGAGCGACGATCCAGGACGCGGCCGCGAACAACGCCAATCTTTCGGGGGCGACCAACTACAACCCGGCCGGCATCTTGCAGATCGACACCACGTCGCCGACGATCGCCATCAACACCATTGCCAGCAACAACATTATCAACGCCGCGAAAGCTTCGTCGGGCTTTGCTATCAGCGGCACATCGACCGATGCCGAGAATGGCCAGATCGTCTCCGTCAACATCGTCAATAGCTCGAACACCGTTGTGGACAGCTACACGACGACTGATCAGAGCAATGCCTGGTCTGTCAGCGTCACGAGCGCGCAGGCCAAGGCTCTGGCTGATGGAAGCTATACGGTGACCGCCAATGTTGCGGATCATGCCGGCAATCCGGCTCCACAGGCTAGCCACGCCTTGACGGTCGATGAGGAGAAGGTGGCTGAGCCGCCAACGCTGGCGATCGCAAACACTTCGCTCACGGTGACGGCGGGCGGTTCGATAGCGTTGGGAATTACGGCAACCCCCGTCGATCCCGACGACCGAGTGTCGGTGAAGATCAGCGGCGTGCCGAGCTACGAATCGATCACGGCTCCGAGCGGATATACGGTTTCGCGACAGTTCAATCTGCTGAGCCTCAGCTATACTTGGACCATCACCGAGAGCGCAGCCCGGACCGGCACTCCGCTTACCGGACTCACGCTGGCCTCGCACTACACAGGATTAGGTCATCCGGTATCTCCGCTCACAATAACCGCAAGCAACACGACATCGGGGGAAACGGCGACCTCCGCTTCTCAGACCCTGGTGATGACGGATCCACCGGCGGCAACAGCCGGTGGCTCACCGAGTCCGACAACACCGAGCCTCGGCACTGCCGGGTTCTCCAATCCGGCGTCGTCCAATCAACTCGTAGCGCTGTTCGATCAGTTCGTCGCCGCCGGGTTCCATAACGACCAGTCTGCGGCGGGTCAGATGGCCTCACTGCCTCACATGCAGAGCGGCCTCGAGGATCTGGCGTTCCTGTCCAGGCCCCATCACTCGGCCTGAACATCCGATGCAGGAACACGCGCTTCCACCACCCTGCGAGGAAGGCTTGCGCCTACCGCACATCTCCGCATTTGGGCAAATGGCGGAGACGCTCTACGATCCAGCTCCGTCCTCTTATCGCCACGACGAGACGCCCCTGGAACCGGTGACAACCGGCGATGTGTCGCCTGGGCTGCAGCCTGGTGCCGTAGCCGAGATGATCGCGGCGCCACCGCCGGTGCCTGCCCAACCTCTGATGCCAAAGGTGCCGATCCCGCTGGATGAACTGCTGAAAATCGCCGGTGAATTTTCGGAAGGAGGACGGTTGCCAGAGGCGGAGAGAATCCTGGACCACATTCTGTCGGCTGCTCCAGATGAGCCCCTCGCTCTGCACCAGAAAGGCGTCCTGCTCTTCCGCATGGGCCGCCACGAAGCTTCGGCCGAAATGATCGAGCGCGCGATCAGTCTGGCCCCGAACGCCATGGTGTTCCGCCGCAACCTGTGCCCCATCTATGAGCGGCTCGGTCGCTACGACGACGCATTGCGGGTCGGGCATCAGGCGCTCGATAGGGATCTCTACGATCTCCAGACGCTACACAACCTGGCGGTCATCCATTACCGGCAATTGGAGCTGGACCAGAGCATCGCCTGTGCTCGCCGCGCATTGGCGCTCGATCCTGCAGCGCCCGGTCCGCATTTCCAGCTGGCCGAGGCACTTTTGCTGCGTGGCGAATTCGCGGCGGGCTTGAGGGAGTATGAGTGGCGCTACCGGATCGCGGGTGCGCCGCCACTCTTGCCGCCGAATGACCGCCCTCAATGGGATGGAGCGCCGCTGCCCGGCGCCACTTTGCTGCTGATCGCCGACCAGGGTTTCGGCGACTCGATCCAGTTCTGCCGGTATATCCCGTGGGTCTGCGCACGTTGCCCGGAAGTGGTGGTGGTGGCCGATCCTCTCATGCATCCGCTGATCCGGCAGACCTATCCGGCGCTTGAATTGGTAGGCCATTGGGACCGCTGTCCGCCTTTCGCTGCCTATTGCCCGCTGTCCGGCCTGCCGCGATTGCACGGCACAACCCTCGATACGATTCCCAGCAAGGTCCCCTATCTCCACGCTGATCCGGCACGAACCGCGGCTTGGCGTGCTCGCTTGCACGACCTGCTTCAACCCGGCATTCGCCGCATTGGTATCGTCTGGGCCGGCAGGCCAACTCACAACAATGATCTCAACCGTTCCATGAGCCTGGCGGCGTTTGCCCCAGTCGCTGCGCTGCATGGCATTTCTCTGGTCTCCTTGCAGAAAGGGCCGGCGCAGAGCGCAATTGCGGACTATTTCGACCGTGCTCCGCTGCTCAACCTTGGCGCTGAGATTGCTGATTTCGTGGACACGATGGCCATCATCGAATCGCTCGATCTGGTCGTCACCGTAGACACCGCGGTGGCGCATCTGGCGGCCGCGATGGGCAAACCCGTCTGGATCCTCCTCCCCTATGCACCTGATTGGCGTTGGCTACTGGAACGAAGCGACAGCCCCTGGTACCCGACCGTGCGGTTGTTCCGTCAGCCGAGCCCGGGCGATTGGGGCAGTGTGGCACGCCGGGTCGCCGAAGAACTTTCCGAGCCGAGGTTCCAGCGTGAAAATGCATGAAACCTGCGCAACGGGTCTCCCCGTGTGCCCCACTCGACCAAGGAGGCCGCTCTGCGCCTGATCGCGCCTCTCGGGCGAAACGTAGGATGCGTATCATGACCGAAAACATCGGGGTCCACACTGATCGCTCCAGCAACGAGGTCCGACGGATTCGGTCGGCCTACGCGGAGCGGGAGCGCACGCATAAGTCGAATGAGGGCAACCCCGGGCGCCAACGGCTGCTGCGGGAGCGTAACGACACGTTGGAGCTCGAGCCCGGCATTCTCCTGCCGCCCGTAGTGCACCAGCTCGGACGGCTCACTGACCGGACCTGTCCATTGCTCGCTTCGATGCCGATCCTGCGCTCCCACTATATCGGTCTGCTTCGTCCGTCTCGCGGTTCCGGAGATCGCACAGCCGAGCCCCAACCCCTCCGCCTTTAGGTTTCAATCCGGTATTGGAGGCGTTAGTAGATGGCGCGCAAAATCCTCATCATGGGATTGCCGGGAGCCGGCAAGACCACGCTTGCGAAGGTGCTTGCCCCCCGATTGAACGCCGTCCATTTCAATGCGGACGATGTCCGTCGCGAGATCAACAAGGATTTGGGATTCGCTGCCGCCGATCGCATCGAGCAGGCGCGCCGCATGGGCTGGTTGTGCGATCAAGTCGTCAAGATAGGTTGTTTCGCCGTCGCAGACTTCATATGCCCCACGGAGGACGCCCGTGCCGCGTTCGAAGCGGGCGGAAGCTCCTTCATCGTCTGGGTGGATCGTGTGCGGCAAAGCCGGTTCGAGGACACCGACCGGATATTCGTCGCGCCTGAGCGATATGATGTGCGTGTCATCGCCGAGGGCTCGCCCGAATACTGGGCCGAGGAAGTCGCAAAGCGTGTGCGGCCAGTCTTCGACACCAAACGGCCGACCGCCCTGTTCGTGGGACGCTACCAGCCTTTCCACGATGGCCACCGAGCCTTGATCATCGAGGGGCTGCGGCGGGTCGGCCAAGTCTGCATCGCGGTCCGTGATACGGCCGGAACTGACGGCAACAATCCCTTTAATTTCGAGTATGTGCGCGCCCGGATCGAACACGCGCTTCGCGAGTTCGAGGGGCGCTTCCTCGTGGTTCCGCTTCCCAATATCACGCACGTCTTCTATGGCCGCGACGTCGGCTACGCCGTGGAAAGGATCGATCTTGATCTCTCCTTGCAGGCGATCTCCGCCACGGATTTGCGCCGCCGCCTGTCCCGCCGCGCCGAGCACGTGTGACAGAAAGACCGCCGTCCCGGTCCGGCACCACCTCGTTGGCCGGCTCGCGGGCACCCATCCTACGTGGAATACCCCGGATGGTTAGAAGCGCCCGATCCGGTTGCGCAAGCCGCAGATCGCTTGTCGATCGACAAGGCGGGCGGCGTCGGGCGAATCGAAGCGCTACCCATTTCTGAGTAGCGCAAGTACCCCCCCTGCAGTCGGTCGTAATGCGCATTAGCCAAGCCGATTATCGCCAGACCGGTATAGCGTTGCTTCCGTCGCCTCCAGCCAACTCGCGTTAAAGGAAATCGAGAACACACTTGCGACGATCAACCGCCCGCATTCGAAATAGTCGCTGCCGCCCGAGCTTTGATCGCTCTTCCTCACTTCGAGGTTAGCGGGGATCAATGCATCCGGCCGGTCATGGACCAATTCAAACAGCCACGAACGTCTTCTGGAGAAGCTTGATGCTATTGGTCGCGGAGCCGATTCTAGGCGAGGACGAGAAGGCAGCGTTGTGCGACGTCGTTGATTCCGGTTGGATCACGATGGCCGACCGAGTTCGCGAATTCGAGAAAGCGTTCGCAGCAAAGCACGGCGCCGAGGATGCGGTCGCCGTGAGTTCCTGCACGGCGGCGCTCCACCTGATATTGGACGCGCTGGATATTGGTCCGGGCGATGAAGTCCTCGTGCCGTCGTTGACCTTTGTGGCCACCGCCAACTGCGTCCTTTACGTCGGAGCTACGCCGGTTTTCGTGGACATTGAATCCCTCGAGCTTCCCTTGATGTCCCGCACGGATGCAGCGGCCAAATGCACCAGCAAGACCAAGGCGATCATTCTCGTGCACTATGCGGGGTATCTCGTCGATCGACAGGCTTGGCGTGACTTTGCCGATTCCCGTGGTCTTCTCCTGATCGAGGACGCTGCCCATGCGGCGGGGGCCGATCAGGCTGGCAAATTCGGACACGCCGCGGCCTTCAGCTTTTACGGAAACAAGAACATGACGACCGCGGAAGGCGGAGCGGTCATTGCCTCCGACCCGGAGGTCCTCGCGAAGGTCCGGCAGATGCGCGGCCACGGGATGACCAGCGGCACGTTTCAGCGATTGTCGAGCCGGACACCGACCTACGACGTCACCATGCTCGGTTATAACTACAGGATGGACGAGTTTAGGGCGGCCGTCGGCTTGATACAACTCGCCAAACTCGACGAGTGGAATGACTCGCGAAGGCATCTGACACGTCACTATGTGCAATCATTGCAGGAACGCTGTCCCTCCGTTTGCCTGCCATTTGCGAATTGGCATGCCGCATCCAACCACATCTCGGCGCATCACATAATGCCGATCGTCTTGCCGAAGGACACTGACCGGCAGCGCGTCGTTGAGAAGCTAAGGGACGCGCAAATTCAGACGACGATTCACTACCCCCCGGTACACCGGTTCTCGTTTTATCGGGGCCGGTTCCCGCTTGTCCGTCTGCCGGTAACGGAAGAATTTGCGCGCCGCGAACTCACCCTGCCCTTACATCCGAGAATGGGCGAGCGCGACGTCGAGATGGTGTCGGCCGAGCTCGCGGGGGCGATAGCCGACAGCGTCCCGGAAGGAGCGCTTCTATGAGCCTCGTTCAATCCACCCGACCTATCAAACTCGAGACGCGCGCGACGGCGTCCCTCTCGCCTACGCGCATCTTCGATCTGACCGTCGCGGGCGCCGGATTGTTCATCCTCGGTCCGTTGATGCTGTTGGTGGCCTTGGTTATCTACGTCACCGAGGGGCGCCCCATTTTCTTTTCGCAGGTTCGTCTAGGACTGCGGGGTCGACGCTTTCGCATGCATAAATTCCGCAAGTTTCATTCGGGCTGCGGCCCGAACGGTCGTCCGGTGACCCTGAAGAACGACGTTCGCCTCACCCGGCTGGGTTCGCTGCTGGAGATGACCAAGCTCGATGAGCTGCCGCAACTGTGGAACATTCTGAAGGGCGATATGTCGATCGTGGGGCCACGCCCCGAGTCGCTCGACTTGGCCTGTTGCTTTACCGAGGCATATCTGCGCGTATTGGATTATAAGCCTGGTATATTTGGGCCGAATCAAGTTGCCTTTAGACATGAGTGTTCTCTATACTCGGAACACGTGGATCCGGAGCACTATTATCGGGACGTGTTGTTTCCAATCAAAGCTCGCGCGGACCTCGCATATTTTCCGCATAGAACCCTCTGGTCCGATATTGGGTGGATCGTCCGCGGAGTCTTGTCGGTATTCGGATCGCGTCGTTCGCCTGCTGAAATCCTAGAGGCATACCAAGCAGTGCGCATCGAGGAACCTCCATCGGCCGGTCACAGAATGCATCTCTGAGGACCGCAATCGATACAATGGGAGGAAACGAAGAGTGGGTTACGACAATCTCAAAGTTTTGGTGACCGGCGCCGACGGTTTCATCGGGTCTCATTTGACTGAGAAGCTTGTTGCGCGCGGCGCGAAGGTTACCGCGCTTAGTCTCTACAATTCCTTTGACCACCATGGCTGGCTCGACGATCTGCCCGCAGCTGCTCGCGCAAAGCTGACGATCGTGCGGGGCGACATACGCGATTCCGCGTTTGTGCGCCGTATCGTGCAAGGACAAGACATCCTCTTTCACCTTGCCGCGCTGATCGCCATTCCGCATTCCTACGCCGCCGCCCAAAGCTACGTCGAAACCAATGTCCTCGGAACGCTCAACATGCTCGAGGCAGCGCGAGAGAGCGACGTCGTGCGCCTCGTCCATACCTCGACGAGCGAAGTCTACGGCACGGCGATCACCGTGCCGATAGCGGAGTCTCACCCGCTTCAGGGCCAGTCGCCGTACTCCGCTTCCAAGATCGGAGCCGACATGATGGCGGAATCGTTCGCCCGCAGCTTCGATCTTCCGGTCGCGATATTGCGGCCCTTCAACACATTCGGGCCGCGACAAAGCGAACGCGCAGTCATTTCCACGATTATTCGCCAGGTTCTTGATCCATCTTGCTCCGCAATCCGTCTCGGCGACCCAACAACTGTCCGCGATTTCACCTTTGTCGATGATACGGCGGAAGCCTTCCTGGCGATCGGAATCGCCCCGCAGGTCCAGTTCGGACGCCCATACAATGCAGGGAGCGGCAAGGCCGTCACGATCAGAGAACTGGTGGACCTGATCCTTCATCTCACCAATTGCGAATATCCGATTGAGCATGACCTTCAGCGCATGCGGCCGGTCAATTCCGAGGTGCGCGTGCTGCTCGCCGACAGCAGGCGTCTGACCGAGGATACGGGCTGGCGCCCTTCGGTCGAACTGAGCGAGGGCCTGGAGCGTACCATTTCGTGGTGGCGCGGCCGACTGGCAGGGGGCTTGGTGCGTCGCCAGAAGGAATTCATCACATGATGGCCGCGCACGCAGCGACCGAGGGGGTGGTTGTGCCTGGTGCGATGAATGCGCATCAAGACGCCCTTTGTGCCTGCGGCAGCGGTTTGAGGAGCTGCCGCTGCTGCGAACTGGATCCCACTTTCGCTGCCCCGCCTGAGGCCAGGGAGCGGGTCGATATTCTTGCTAATTCTGCGGCCAAAGCGCTTGCAAGTGGCGACGCCGTCGGGGCCGAGGCGGGAAGCCTCGACGTGCTGGATATAGCCCCCCGTTTTCCGATGGCCCTCTGGACCCTCTATCAGATCCGCCGGCGTGCAGGTCACGAGCAGGCGGCCCTGGGGTTGTTGCAGCGGCTCGTGGGAGCGGAGCCCAACAATGTCGACGCCACCCAGGAATTGACAATGCTGCTGTTCGAACGGGGCGACTTAGCCGCCGCGGAACATCACGCGCGAAATGCAGTGCGTCTCGCACCGACACACCCGCGGTCGCACAATTTGATGGGCATGATCCTGACTGAGGCTCAGCGCCCGCATGTCGGCGAGTTTCACTATCGCCGCGTCCTGGAAATCTCTGGTGCGCGCGACCCGATTCTGTTGGCCAACCTGGCCTGGAACCTCAAATGCCAGGGAAGGATCGCAGAGGCGCGCGGGCTCTACAACGAATCCGTTGAAGCCGCACCGGACATTTTCCAAACACTGTTTGGGTGGGGCCAGCTCGAGGAAGTTGACGGCAATTTCGCGGCTGCCAAGGCCAAGCTGGACCGAGCCGCAGAGATTCGCCCCGATGATCCCGGGTTGCGGGTCGCTCGCGCGACGCTGCTTGCGCGCGAAGGCAAGCTAGCGGCCGCCCTTGCCGAGCTCGAGCCCGATCCAGGCGGCGACGAAAAAGGCGTTTCCGCGGGCGTTCGTTCGGACTCCAACGCACTTCTCGAGAAGGGCCGGGTTCTCGACAGGCTGGGGCGCTATGGTGAAGCCTTCGCCTGCTTCGATGAGGCGAAGCGACTGGCGCGCGAAATCACCGGAAAGCACTATCTCGATCACCAGGCGCGGGAGATGGCCGATCGCTTGCGGCAATTCTTCGTCAGTGACCGCCTGCGGCTAATGCCCCTGGCGTCAGTGCGCGAGGGATGTGCGCAGCCAATCTTCATCCTCGGCTTTCCGAGGTCGGGGACCACGCTGGCGGAACAGGCCCTATCCGGCCATCCGAGGATTTCAGCCGGCGATGAGCTTCCGTTTGTCAACGAGCTCAGCGACACGATTCCACGGTTGTTCGGCAGCCCATTATCCTATCCCGAAGCGTTGGCCGAATTGTGGATGGGCGACAATCGGCGCGGGCCCGAAGCATTGCGGGACGCATACCTGCAGAAGGCAGAGCTTAGAGGAGTCATCGAGCCGGGCAGCACCTACTTCACGGATAAGATGCCGCTGAACGAAATGCATCTCGGCCTGATCTCTCTGATCTTCCCGCGATCGCCGTTGATTCACATCCTGCGTCACCCGTTGGATGTTGTTCTATCCGTGTACTCCCATCACCTGACCCACGGGTATTTCTGCGCCTATGCGCTGGAGACGATTGCGCACCACTATGCGTTGGTGATGGACCTCGTCCATCACTATCGAACGCAAATGGCACTGCGGTACTTGCCAATTCGCTATGAGGACATGGTGGACGATATGGCAGGCAGCGTGCGTCGTATGCTGGACTTCATCGGCGAGGGTTTCGACGAGCGTTGCGTCAATTTCCAGGACAATCGGCGCCTGCCCCACACGCCCAGCTACGCGCAAGTAACGCAAAAATTGTATGACCGGTCTCGGTTCCGTTATCGCCATTATCGGAAGCATCTGGAACCGGTCATCCCTATCCTCAAACCAGTAATGGACCGGCTCGGCTACAGCTTAAACTAGTTGCGGCCACGATTGTCGCCGGCTAACAGTTAAGAAGAGACCGATGCCAAGGACAATCAGCAGCAGCACGACCGGTCCGGTGATTCTGGGCACGGCCGATAATCCTCTGTACATCACCAGCACGGGCACGGTGACCTCGTCGGGATCTGCCGATGGCATCGACGGGGGAACCGGCACCAACTGGACGATTGCGAATGCCGGGGTGGTCTCCGCTTCCAGCACCCAGGCGGCCGCCATTTTCATCACCGGCGGTGCCGGCACGGTCACGAATACGGGCAGCATTTCGGGACCCAACAATAACGCGGTGCTGATGGCGGGCGGCGGGAGTCTTTCGAACGCCGCGTCCGGGTCCATTTCGGCACTGGCCGTTGGTGTCTTTTTCCAGAACCAGGCCGGGACGCTCACGAATGCGGGCTATATTACCGGGACAGGGGCGAATGGCACCGGCGTCTATCTGGAGAACGGCGGCAGCGCCACGAACACCTCGACCGGGACCATCACGGGCCACAAGTTCGGCGTCTTTCTCGAGGGCGGCTTCACCACGCTCGCGAACTACGGCAGCATCTCGGGGGCAACCTATGACGGGGTGGTTCTCGGGCTTGGCGGCATGGTCACCAATGCCGCGGGCGCCTCCATTTCGGGTACCAGCATTGGCGTCTATGTCAAATACCGAGCGGCAGGCACGGTCACCAACAGCGGCAGCATCAGCGCGAGCGGGACAGGCAGCGCCGGTATCGATCTCGCCGATGGCGGCAGCGTCACGAACAACTCGACCGGGTCCGTCTCCGGCAACTCGTTCGGGGTCTTCGTCACCGGAGCCGGCGGCACCATCACGAATACCGGCAGCATTGCGAGTGTGAAATACGGCGGCGTCGAGCTCGTGAAAGGTGGCAGCGTCACCAACAGCGCAGGCGCATCGATCAAGGGCGGCAGCGTCGGTGTCTATGTCGAAACAGGAGCGTCAGGGACTGTCACGAACAGCGGCAGCATCAATGCGGCCAATGCCAGTGGAGCGGGCATCGACCTCGCGAGTGGGGGCAGCATCACGAACAAGGCGGGCGGGTCGATCTCGGGCGGCGGGTTCGGCGTCTTCACCACTGGTGCTCTCGGGACGCTGAGCAACAGCGGCAGCATCTCGGGCTCTCATGGTGTCGGTCTCGAGGCCGGCGGCAGCGTCACCAATGCGGCCTCCGCATCCATCTCGGGCCAGGTCGCCGGCGTCTTTGCGCAAGGGGGTGCCGCGACGCTCAGCAATGCCGGCAACATCAGCGCGACGGCTGGTGTCGGCGCCGACATCGAAGGCGGCGGCAGCATCACGAACCTCGCCGGCGCGACCATCTCGGGCAGCGCCTTCGGCATCTTCCTCACGGGCGGTTCCGGCACGGTGACGAATGCCGGCACGATTTCCGGCGGGAGCTACGCCATCGACTTCGCGGGCAGCGCCACCAATCGGCTCGTGGTTGATCCCGGCGCGGTGTTCGTCGGCAGAGTCATCGGCGGCAGCGGCACGAACACGCTGGAGCTCGCCAGCGGCACAGGCACGATCGGCGGAGTGGGCACCGGCTCCTTCAACAACTTCCAGGTCCTTGCCGTCGATGCCGGCGCAACCTGGACGCTCAATGGTGCCAATACAGCCGCAAGCGTCCTGGACAACGGCACAATCAGCATCGCCGGCTCGCTCGACGTGTCAACGGCTCTTGATCCAAGCAGCACCGGCCTCTTCCAACTCAGCAGCAGCGCCACACTTGAAGTTGCCGCGGCCACCGGCACGCAAACGCAAATCAACTTCCTGGGCAGCAGCGAATTGATCATCGACAATGCCGCATCCTTCGGCATCAATGTCGGCACCTCGTCCTACGCAGGGCCGCAGCTGCAACACTTCGCCCCCGGCGACAAGATCGATCTCAAGACCTTTTCCTCGGCAGGTGTGACGCTCAACTACAACGCGTCGACGGGCGTGCTGCAGGTATCGAACAGCGCCAACCAGGTGGCGAGCCTGAAATTCCAGACCTCCAGCCTCGGCGGCACGGCCTTCGCTGCTACCAGCGACGGAGCGACCGGCATCTTCATAACCGATCCCACGTTAACGCCCTCGGTAACTTCGATCGTGACCTCGGGCACCGGAATCACCAATGGCAATGGCGACCTCAACGCCGGCAAGCTGGTGACCTTGACGGTCAATTTCAGTAAGGCTGTGACGGTCAGCACCGCGGGCGGCTCGCCGACGCTCGCTCTCAACTATAGCGGAACTGCGGCCTATGTCGGCGGTTCCGGCACCTCAGCCCTGACCTTCAGCTACACGGTGGCTGCCGGGCAGAATACCCCTGACCTCATCGTATCCTCGTTCAATCTGAACGGGGCGACGGTCAGGGACGCGGCGGCCAACAATGCCAATCTGTCGGGCGCCACCAACTACAATCCGGCCGGCATCTTGCAGATCGATACGACGACACCGGTCGTGGCGATCACCAGCGCGGGCGGTTCGGTCAACCAAGCGACCCAGGCGGTGACCGGAACCGTCACCGACGCCGATGGCGGCACGGCCGGCACGGCGGTCACGGTGTTCGACGGCACCACCCAGGTCGGAACGGCGACGGTCCAGGCCAATGGCAGCTGGTCGACCAGCGTCACACTGACCAACGGCACCAACGCGCTGACGGCCAAGGACACGGATCCGGCCGGCAATACCGGCACGAGCAATCCCGTGACCTATACGCTCGACACGACCCCTCCGACGGTGAGCTCGATCACAACCTCGGGCACTGGGATCACCAGCGGCAATGGCGACCTCAACGCCGGCAAGGCGGTGACCTTGACGGTCAATTTCAGTAAGGCGGTGACGGTCAACACCGCGGGCGGCTCGCCGACGCTCGCTCTCAACGATAATGGGACTGCGGCCTATGTCGGCGGCTCCGGCACCTCAGCCCTGACCTTCAGCTACACGGTGGCTGCCGGGCAGAATACCCCTGACCTCGTCGTGTCCTCATTCAATCTGAGCGGCGCGACGATCAAGGACGCGGCGACCAACAACGCCGATCTGTCGGGCGCGACCAACTACAATCCGGCCGGCATCTTGCAGATCGATACGACGACACCGGTCGTGGCGATCACCAGCGCGGGCGGTTCGGTCAACCAGGCGACCCAGGCGGTGACCGGAACCGTCACCGACGCCGATGGCGGCACGGCCGGCACGACGGTCACGGTGTTCGACGGCACCACCCAGGTCGGAACGGCGACAGTCCAGGCCAATGGCAGCTGGTCGACCAGCGTCACACTGACCAACGGCACCAACGCGCTGACGGCCAAGGACGCGGATCCGGCCGGCAATATCGGCACGAGCAATCCCGTGACCTATACGCTCGACACGACCCCTCCGACCGTGAGCTCGATCACAACCTCGGGCACTGGGATCACCAGCGGCAATGGCGACCTCAACGCCGGCAAGGCGGTGACCTTGACGGTCAATTTCAGTAAGGCGGTGACGGTCAACACCGCAGGCGGCTCGCCGACGCTCGCTCTCAACGATAGTGGGATTGCGGCCTATGTCGGCGGTTCCGGCACCTCAGCCCTGACCTTCAGCTACACGGTGGCTGCCGGGCAGAATACCCCTGACCTCGTCGTGTCCTCATTCAATCTGAGCGGCGCGACGATCAAGGACGCGGCGACCAACAACGCCGATCTGTCGGGCGCGACCAACTACAATCCGGCCGGCATCTTGCAGATCGATACGACGACACCGGTCGTGGCGATCACCAGCGCGGGCGGTTCGGTCAGCCAGGCGACCCAGGCGGTGACCGGAACCGTCACCGACGCTGATGGCGGCACGGCCGGCACGACGGTCACGGTGTTCGACGGCACCACCCAGGTCGGAACGGCGACGGTCCAGGCCAATGGCAGCTGGTCGACCAGCGTCACACTGACCAACGGCCCCAACACGCTGACGGCCAAGGACGCGGATCCGGCCGGCAATATCGGCACCAGCAATCCCGTGACCTATACGCTGACTACGACCGCGCCGACGGTGAGCTCGATCTTGACCTCCGGCACCGGGATCACCAATGGCAATGGCGACCTCAACGCCGGCAAGCTGGTGACGCTGACGGTCAATTTCAGCACGGCCGTGACGGTCAGCACCGCAGGCGGCTCGCCGACGCTCGCGCTCAACGATAGCGGAACTGCGGCCTATGTCGGCGGTTCAGGCACCTCAGCCCTGACCTTCAGCTACACGGTGGCTGCCGGGCAGAATACCCCTGACCTCATCGTATCCTCGTTCAATCTGAACGGGGCGACGATCAAGGACGCGGCGACCAACAACGCCGATCTGTCGGGCGCGACCAACTACAATCCGGCCGGCATCTTGCAGATCGATACGACGACACCGGTCGTGGCGATCACCAGCGCGGGCGGTTCGGTCAACCAGGCGACCCAGACGGTGACCGGAACCGTCACCGACGCCGATGGCGGCACAGCCGGCACGACGGTCACGGTGTTCGACGGCACCACCCAGGTCGGAACGGCGACGGTCCAGGCCAATGGCAGCTGGTCGACCAGCGTCACACTGACCAACGGCACCAACGCGCTGACGGCCAAGGACGCGGATCCGGCCGGCAATACCGGCACCAGCAATCCCGTGACCTATACGCTCGACACGACCCCTCCGACCGTGAGCTCGATCACAACCTCGGGCACTGGGATCACCAGCGGCAATGGCGACCTCAACGCCGGCAAGGCGGTGACCTTGACGGTCAATTTCAGTAAGGCGGTGACGGTCAACACCGCAGGCGGCTCGCCGACGCTCGCTCTCAACGATAGTGGGATTGCGGCCTATGTCGGCGGTTCCGGCACCTCAGCCCTGACCTTCAGCTACACGGTGGCTGCCGGGCAGAATACCCCTGACCTCGTCGTGTCCTCATTCAATCTGAGCGGCGCGACGATCAAGGACGCGGCGACCAACAACGCCGATCTGTCGGGCGCGACCAACTACAATCCGGCCGGCATCTTGCAGATCGATACGACGACACCGGTCGTGGCGATCACCAGCGCGGGCGGTTCGGTCAGCCAGGCGACCCAGGCGGTGACCGGAACCGTCACCGACGCTGATGGCGGCACGGCCGGCACGACGGTCACGGTGTTCGACGGCACCACCCAGGTCGGAACGGCGACGGTCCAGGCCAATGGCAGCTGGTCGACCAGCGTCACACTGACCAACGGCACCAACGCGCTGACGGCCAAGGACACGGATCCGGCCGGCAATACCGGCACCAGCAATCCCGTCACCTATACGCTCAGCGGAACGTCGCCGGTGGTGACAATCACCAGCCCCGCTGGCTCGACTACCAGCGTGACGCAGACGGTGACCGGGACGGTCGATGTCGCGGATGCCGGCACGACGGTCACGCTGCTCGATAACGCGGCGCAGGTCGGGACGGCGACGGTTCAGGCCAATGGTAGCTGGAGCACCAGCGTCACCTTGGTCAATGGCCCCAATACGCTGACGGCGCAGGACACGAATTCGTCCGGCACCGGCACCAGCAACGCCGTGACCTACATATTTCAGAACGCGTTCTCGGGCATCTCGGATACATCGAGCTATCCGCCGCACAACGCCCTGGCCGTTGGGCCGGGCAACATCGTCATGGCGGAGGGTTCGCAAGTCGAATGGACAGATCTCACCGGCGGCTCAGCAACGACGCAATCGGTCTACGATTTCTTTGCCTCGCTCGGGTCTACGGCCGTCAACGCCTTGTTCGACCCGCGGGCGGCATATGACAGCGTCAATCAACGCTATGTCGTGACCATGGACAATATCGATTCCAGCGGCACGATCACCAATATCGACATCGCGGTCTCCAAGGATTCGAACCCAAATGACGGCTGGTACTTCGCCTCACTCGACACCTCGATCACGATCAACGGCCAGTTGACTGCATCCGATCAGCCGGCAGTGTCGGTCGACGGCACTAATATCTACATCACAGCACCCCAATACGACGTCAACGTCTCTGGTTTCGTAGGCACTGAGCAATGGGTGATCGACGATACGGTCGGCTCCGGCGGCGGCATTTACAATGGCGGCACGATGACGATTGTCGCGAACCAGCTCGCTCCCCCGAGCGAGGGTATCGCCCGGGTCACGGCCGCCAACACAGGTAAAAGCTTTTACGCGTCCGTTGCCAGATCGGGCACACAAAGCGTCATTACCGTGCAAAGCTACGATGTGGCGACGGCGACGTTCGGGGCCGCGACGAGCGTGGCTCTCGGCAATAGCGATCAGGGCGATGGCGGCCTGGACTTCTTGGCGCAGCAGCAGGGGACGAGCCTCCTCCTGGATACGGGCGACGGACGGATCCAGAACCTCGCTTACGCCAACGGCTTCCTCTACGGCGTGTACGAGGTCATGCCGGTTGGGTCGAGCCTTCCTGAAGTCCATTGGTTCAAGATGGATGTCAGCAACCCCAACGCACCTGCCCTCGTCGCGCAAGGCGACATATCGGGCGCGGCTATCGGTGCGGGCGTAGCGACCTTCGACGGCTCGATCGCCGTGGATGCGGCGGGCGATGTCATCGTCAACTTCGCCGCCAGCGGACCAAATTTGTATCCCTCCGACTACTACGTCTTCCAGGGGGCTACCGATCCGGCCGGCTCCTTCAGCGCTCCTGTTCTGTATCAGGCGGGCACAGGTTTTTTCGACACCGGCGACGGCAGCAGCACACAGCGTTGGGGGCTCAACTCCTCCGCGGCCGCGGACCCCAGCAACCCGCAGGGATTCTGGCTCTCCAACGAATATGTCGCTAATGGCTGGTGGCAAACTTCGGTGGCGGAAGTCGCGCTTGGTGCCGCAATGGCTCCGTCGCTGACGGTCGCCAGCACCGCACTAACGGTGCAGGCGGGCGGATCGCTGGGGCTCGGAATCACTGCAATGCCCGTCGACCCCGACGACAGGATGTCGGTGAGCATCAGCGGCGTGCCAGGCTACGAGACGATAACGGCCCCCAGCGGAGATAGCGTCACTAGCCAGCCGCAGGGCTCGACTGGCACCTATACCTGGATCATTACCGAGGCCGCCTCCGCGGCAGGAACACCACTCACCGGGCTCACGGTGAACTCGCAATATACGGGCACCGGTCATCCGGTAGCCACATTCACCGTCACCGCGAGCAACGCGACATCGGGGGAGACGGCGACCTCCACCTCTCAGATCCTGACGGTCACGGACCCACCGGCGGCGACATCCGGCGGTTCACCGAGCCCGACAACACCGAGCCCTGGCATTGCCGGGTTCTCCAATCCGGCACCGTCCAATCAACTCGTAGCGTTGTTCGATCAGTTCGTGGCGGCCGGGTTCAATAACGACCAGGCTGCAGCGGGTCAGATGACCTCACTGCTTCACATGCAAAGCGGCCTCGAGGATCTGGCGTTCCTGTCCAGGCCCCATCACGCGGCCTGAACATCCGATGCGACGAAGGATGAGGGATATCCGCAATTTCCTCCGCTGCGCGGCGAACGCGTCGAGGTCGGCCGCCAGCGGGTTGTCACGACGATGCGGCGAATGGGGGTCGAGGCCCTCTACCGGCGCACGAATACCTCGAAGCGTGGAACGGGATATAAGATCTATCCCCATTTACTACACGGCGTCGCAGTATAGCGACTCGAAGTCACGTCTGGGTGATGGACATCACTTACATCCCATGGCGCGAGGCATCCTCTCCCTGACCGCGGTGATTGATTGGTTCACCCGCCGGGTTCTGACCTGGCGGCTCTCGATCAGCATGGAGGTGGATCACGTGACGAACTGCTTCCGCTCGGACCGGGCGCCAACCTCTACGCCAGCATTCAATCAGCTATACCTATTTGTGAGTATCCCACATAACACCATTACTCGTGGTGGTAGGTCGTCTTAGCAAGCCCCAAACGCGGCGGCACGATATAGCGTGCGTTGGTTGCTTCAACGCCAACTGCTCCAAGGGTGATCGAAGCGACAGAGTTCTGATGGCTGTCCGACGCTTTGGACAGCCTAGTCGGACCGCTCGCGATGCATGGTGGCGAGTCCACTCATGGATATCAAAAATAGAGTGATCGACAGCGTCAACCGAGCGGTTTTGAGAACATAGGAGATCCGTATGAAAGTGGTAATTCAGTGTGGTGGCATGGGTACACGCCTAAGGCCATACACGATGATTTTACCGAAGCCGCTCATGCCCGTCGGGTCAAAGCCGGTCTTGGAGCGTCTCCTGAAATGGCTACGCAGGAATGGCACGCAGGATATCTATATTACCACCGGGTATCTCGGGGGGTTGATTCGGGCAGTATGCGGCGATGGCAGACAATGGGACGTCCGCATAAAGTACACGGAAGAGCGCGAGCCTCTCGGTACAATTGGCCCCTTGAGCCTGTTGCGCGACCAGTTAGACAGCACCTTCCTGGTCATCAACGGCGATATTCTGACAGATCTCCACTTCAACGCCTTCACGACGTACCATCGCGAACGAAGCAGCGCCTTGACGATAGCCACTGCCACCAGGACTACCAAGATGGATTACGGCGTGATCGAAGGTACAGCCGGTCGCGTCACTCAGTTCAGGGAAAAGCCGATCCTTTCCCAACTGGTGAGCATGGGGATCTATTGCATGGAACCTCAAGTGCTTGACTACATTCCCTCGGGCGTTGCGTTCGGCTTCGATGACCTCATGCTCTGCGTCATGGAGCGAGGCATACCCGTTCATACCTTCAATCACAACGGGCTTTGGCTGGATGTTGGACGGGTTCAGGATTTCCAACAGGCGCAGGAGCTCAATTGGGACGACCAGCCACCAGCGTTTGAAGTCGTCGCTGCGGCCTAGCCAGAAAAGTCCGGAGGCGTGAGGCTCCGGACACTTCAACCAAATGTTGGAGTAGTGGATATTGGCGACAAGTTTGGGAACTACACTTCGATATCTGTGCCAAAATACTGTTAATCCGGGGGAGTGAAGGTGGATTGTCGAAGTCGCAAAGGTCTGGTTACCGGGGCCGATAGCTTTATCGACTCATATCTGACTGGGAAATCCGTGAGGCGTGGCGCCGAGGCGGCCGCGCAAGTGACGTGGAAGTTGTACGGCCGATCTCGGTTCCGTTGCGGCCATTACCGGAAGCATCTGGAACCGGTCATACCGATCCTCAAACCAGTAATGGACCGACCCGGCTGCGACCTAAACCGGTTGTGACCGCGATTGCCGCCGGCTGACGATTAAGGAGACGCCCGATGTCGAAAACGATCAACAGCAGCACGATCGGTCCGGTGGTCCTGGGCACGGCCGACAATCCTCTCTACATCACCAGCACGGGCACGGTGACCTCGACGGGGGCTGCCGACGGCATCGACGGGGGAACCGGCACCACCTGGACCATCTCGAATGCCGGCGTGGTCTCCGCTTCCGCCACCGGCGGCAATGGCGTATCGCTGGCCAGCAGCGGCATCATCGGCAACACCGGCTCGATTTCGGGCAAGGATGCTCTTGCGCTCCACGCCGGGGGCAGCGTGACGAACAACGTCGGCGGGTCCATCTCGGGCCTCGGCGCCCTTGGAGTTGGATTAAGTTCCGGTGCGGGCGTCTACATCACGGGCGCTGCGGGTACGGTGACGAACCACAGCACGATCTCCGGCGTGGCCTATGGCGTCGGCTTTGGAGCCGGGGGCCTGGTGACCAACACCAGCTCGATCACGGGCGGTGAGGACGGCGTCATCATCCAAGGCGCCATCGGGACGGTCGCGAACTCCGGCACCATCCTCGCGACGGTCGACGACGGCGTCGCTCTCTTCGCCGGCGGCAGCGTAACGAACGCCTCGGGCGCTTCCATTACGGGCCTCGGCACCCTCGGGGCCGGCATTTTCATCACCGGCGGCAGCGGAACGGTCACGAATGCGGGCAACATTGCGGGACCCAATCATCACGGGGTGCTGATGGCGGGCGGCGGCAGTCTGTCGAACGCCGCCACCGGATCCATCTCGGCACTGGGCGCTGGCGTCTTTTTCCAGGGCCAGGCCGGGACGCTCACGAATGCGGGCCATATCACGGGGACAGGGACGGACGGCACCGGCGTCTATCTGATGAACGGCGGCAGCGTCACGAACGCTTCGACAGGGACCATCACGGGCCACAAATTCGGCGCCTTTCTGGAGGGCAGCTTCACCACGCTTGCGAACTACGGCAGCATCTCGGGCGCGACCTATGACGGGGTCGTTCTGGGGCTCGGCGGCATGGTCACGAACGCCGCCGGCGCTTCCATTTCGGGTGCCAGCATTGGCGTCTATGTCAAATACCGAGCCGCAGGCACGGTCACCAACAGCGGCAGCATCAGCGCCAGCGGGACAGGCAGCGCCGGTATCGATCTCGCCGATGGCGGCAGCGTCACGAACAATTCGACCGGGTCCGTCTCCGGCAATTCGTTCGGGGTCTTCATCACCGGAGCCGGCGGCACCATCACGAATACTGGCAGCATTGCGAGCGTGAAATACGGCGGCGTCGAGCTGGTCAAAGGTGGCAGCGTCACTAACAGCGCAGGCGCATCGATCAAGGGCGGCAGCGTTGGTGTCTATGTCGGAACGGGAGCGTCAGGGACGGTCATCAACAGCGGCAGCATCAGTGCGGCGGGAACGAGTGGCGCGGGCGTCGACCTCTCGGGTGGGGGCAGCATCACGAACAATTCGGGCGGCTCGATCTCGGGCGCAGCGTTCGGCGTCTTCACCACTGGCGCTCTCGGGACGCTGAGCAACAGCGGCAGCATCTCGGGTTCCCATGGTGTCGGTCTCGAGGCCGGCGGCAGCGTCACGAACGCCGCCTCAGCCTCCATCTCGGGCCAGATCGCTGGCGTTTTTGTGCAAGGGGGGGCCGGAACGCTCAGCAATGCCGGCAGCATCAGCGCGACGGCTGGCGCCGGCGCCGATCTCGAGAGCGGCGGCAGCATCACGAACCTTGCCGGCGCGACCATCTCGGGCAGCGCCTTCGGCGTCTTCCTCACGGGCGGTTCCGGCACGGTGACGAATGCCGGCACGATTTCGGGCGGGACTTACGCCATCGACTTCGCGGGGAGCGCCACCAATCGGCTCGTGGTTGATCCCGGCGCGGTGTTCGTCGGCAGGGTCGGCGGCGGCACCGGCACGAACACGCTAGAGCTCGCCAGCGGCACCGGCACGATCGGCGGAGTGGGCACCGGCTCGTTCAACAATTTCCAGGTCCTTGCCGTCGATGCCGGCGCGAGCTGGACGCTCAATGGCGCGAATATCCTAAACGGCACAATCGGCATCGCCGGCTCGCTCGACGTGTCGACGGCTCTTGATCCAAGCAGCACCGGCCTCTTCCAACTCGGCAGCGCCGCCACGCTTGAATTTGCCGCAGCCACCGGCACGCACACGCAAGTCAATTTCCTGGGCAGCAGTGAGCTGATCATCGACAATGCCGCATTGTTCGGCACCAATGTCGGCACCGCATCCTATGCGGGAACGCAGCTGCAACACTTCGTCACCGGCGACAAGATCGATCTCAAGAACTTTTCCTCAACCGGCGTGAAGTTCAACTACAATGCGTCGACGGGCGTGCTGCAGGTGTCGAACAGCGCCAACCAGGTGGCGAGCCTGGACTTCCAGACCTCCAGCCTCGGCAGCCCGGGTTTCCAGGCCACCGGGGACGGAGCGACCGGCATCTTCATCATCACGGCGCCGTCCGTAAGCTCGATCGTGACCTCCGGAGCAGGGATCACCAACGGCAACGGTGCCCTCAACGCCGGCAAAATCGTCAACCTGACGGTCAATTTCAGCGAGGCGGTGACGGTTGCCGGCGGGGTGCCGACGCTGGCGCTCAATGATGGCGGCACGGCGAGCTATATCGGGGGGACCGGCACCACTGCCCTGACCTTCAGCTACACGGTCGCGACTGGCCAAAACACGCCCGACCTCGTCGTATCCTCGTTCAATCCGAACGGGGCGACGGTGCAGGACGGGGCGAAGACCAACGCCGATCTGTCGGGCGCGACCAACTACAATCCGGCCGGCATCTTGCAGATCGAGACCACGGCGCCGGCTGTGACGATCACCAGCGCGGGCGGCGTTACCATCCAGGCGACGCAGATCGTAACCGGAACCGTCGGCATCGATGATGCCGGCTCGACAGTGACGGTGTTCGACGGCTCGACCCGAGCCGGGACGGCGACGGTTCAGGCGAATGGCAGCTGGAGCGCCGGCATCACCTTGGCCAATGGCGCCAACACGCTGACCGCGCAGGACACGGATGCGGCCGGCAATGTCGGAACGAGCAACGCCGTCACTTTCACGGTCCCCTCGCCGTCGGCCCTGAACCTGTTCGGGACGGTGACGCATGACGTGACGAGCCCGGGCGGCGACATCTACGCGCTTTACGAAACCATTCTCGGCCGCGCCCCGGACGTCCTCAGCTATGAATACTGGACCGCCCAGTTCGAGGGCGGGGCCCCGATCACCTCCATCGCCCGGGACTTCCTGGCCTCGGACGAATACACGTCGAAATTCGGCCCCTACACGCAGAGCTCCGACAGCGGCTTCGTCGATCAGCTCTACCAGAACGGGCTGCATCGTCACGCCGATGCCTCGAGCCTCTCCTATTGGGACACCCAGCTCGCGAACGGCGCGAATACGCGCGCGCAGACCGCCGTCGATATTGCCCTGTCGAACGAGGCTCAAAACGACCTCGCACCGGTCTTCCAAGCCGGCGTGTTCGTGCCGAGCCAAGCGGACGCAGAGGTAGCGCGGCTCTTTTACGGCATTCTGGGCCGGGCGCCCGACGCCAGCTCGCTTGCCTATTGGGAGAATGACTTTGCCCAGGGCGATCCGCTCACGAAAATCGCGGCGGATTTCCTCAACTCGGCCGAATACGCCCAGAACTTCGGCACGCCGGACAATACGCAGTTCGTGAATGCCCTCTATGAGGGGGCGCTCGGCCGCTCAATTGACCCTCTGGGCGGGCAATACTGGATCAACTCGCTCAACCAGGGCGCTTCGCGCGCCTCGGTCGCCGTCAACATCGCCGAAAGCCCGGAGGCCATGTCCCATCTCAGCTCACAAATCGAGAGCGGATTCAAGCTCGCATGACCGTGGATCTTGGAATCCGATGAACGCAATCCCGGGTCTGCCTGCGGCTGAACATTTCGACACCGGCCTTCTGGCGCTCTGCGGGATCGCCTCGTTCTTCCGCATTGCCAGCGATCCCGGTCACCTCAAGCGTGAGCTCGCCTTGCTCGACCGCGAGGCGGCGCCCGAAGACCTGGTCCGCGCCGCGCGGATCGTCGGGCTCAAGGCGCGCGTCATCGGCAATATCAACGCCGAGCGCCTGCGCAGCATGCCGCTGCCGGCGATCGTGCAGATGAATGACGGGCATTTCGCGGTGTTCGTCGCCCGCAGCGATGCCGGCCTCTGCCGCTTCGTCGATCCGATCACCAAGATCCTGCGCGAGCTCGAGCCGGCAGCTCTCTTCGAAGAGATCCAGCCGCGCCTGGTGCTCGTCACCCGCCGCTTCGCGGGCCAGGGCTATGATCCCAAGACCTTCGGGTTCAGCTGGTTCCTGCCGTCCATCTGGCGCTATCGGCGGCCGATCGGGCATGTGCTCTTGGCCTCGCTCTTCGTCCAGATCTTCGCGCTCGTCACGCCGCTCTTCTTCCAGGTCGTGATCGACAAGGTGCTGACCCACCGCGTCTACTCGACGCTCTATGTGCTGGTCGCCGGCCTGGCGCTGATCGGCATCTTCGACGTCGTGCTGCAATATTTGCGCACCTATGCGCTCTCGCATTCGTCGAACCGCATCGATGTCGAGCTCGGGCGTCGCCTGTTCCACCATATGATGCGGCTGCCGCTCTCCTATTTCGAGACGCGCGCGGCCGGTCAGACGGTGGCCCGGGTGCGCGAGCTCGAGAATATCCGCTCCTTCCTGACCGGGCAGGCGCTGTTCTCCGGTCTCGATCTCGTCTTCGCGGTGGTCTTCGTGGCGGTGCTCTTCGCCTATTCCTGGCCTCTCACCCTGATCGTGCTGGCGACCATCCCGATTTATGTGCTGATCGGGGTCGCGGTGCGGCCCATGCTGCGCGAGAAGATCAAGGACAAGTTCAACAAGGGAGCGGCGAGCCAGCAATTCCTGGTCGAGTCGATCGTCGGCATGCCGACCATCAAGGGCAGCGCCGTCGAGCCGATGATGCAGGCGCAATGGGAGGAGCGGCTCGCGGCCTATGTCAAAACCTCGTTCGACGCGACCATGCTGAGCGCCGGCGGCCAGAACGCCATCCAATATGCGAGCCGGCTGACGACGGCGCTGACTTTGCTGTTCGGGGCGCAGGCGGTGATGGACGGCCAGCTGACGGTGGGGGCGCTCGTCGCCTTCAACATGATCGCCGGGCAGACCATCCAGCCGATCCTGCGCCTCTCCCAGCTGTGGCAGGATTTCCAGCAAGTGCAGGTCTCGGTCGAGCGTCTCGGCGACATCCTCAACTATCCGACGGAGAGCAGCGGGACGCCGACCTTCCTGCCGCCACGGCCGCGTGGCCTGATCGAGGTCAAGCGCGTCAATTTCCGCTACAAGCCGGGCACGCCCGATGTGCTGCGCGACGTGTCGCTGCAGATCAGGCCGGGCGAGGTCATCGGCATCGTCGGCCCTTCGGGCTCCGGCAAGTCGACGCTCACCAAGCTGATCCAGCGCCTCTACCAGCCGAATGAAGGTGCGGTGCTGCTCGACGGCAACGATCTCAACAATGTCGATCCGGCCTGGCTGCGCTCGAATATCGGCGTCGTGATGCAGGAGAACATCCTGTTCAACCGTTCGGTCCACGACAATATCGCCTTCGCCAATCCGGCCATGCCGCGGGCGCAGGTGATGGAAGTGGCCCGGCTGACCGGCGCCCATGAGTTCATCTCGAAGATGCCGCAAGGCTACGAGACCATCATCGAGGAACGTGGCGCCAATCTCTCCGGCGGCCAGCGCCAGCGCATCGCCATCGCGCGGGCGCTCGCCACCAATCCGCCGATCCTGATCTTCGACGAGGCGACGAGCGCGCTCGACTATGAGAGCGAGCGCATCATCCAGGCGAACATGGCGCGCATCGTCAAGGGCCGCACCGTGATCATCATCGCCCATCGCCTCGCTTCCGTCCGCCATTGCGACCGGATCGTCGGCATTGCCGAGGGGCGCGTCGTCGAGATCGGCACGCACCAGGAATTGCTGGCGCGCAAGGGCGGGCTCTACGCCTATCTCTGGTCGATCCAGACCGATCAGATCGAGAAGGTCCAATCATGACCGTGCACGCCAAGGTGGCCTCGACGCCGGTGCCGGCGAAGCGGGTGCAGACGAAGAAGCCAGGGGCGTCCGATCGCGAGTTCCTGCCGGCCGCCCTCGAAATCCTGGAGACGCCGCCCTCGCCGATCAAGATGGGGCTGCTCCTGCTGATCTGCTCCTTCTTCGCGGTGGCGCTCGTCTGGTCCTATCTCGGGCATATCGACATCATCGCCGTGGCGCAGGGCAAGCTGCAGCCGACCGGGCACGTCAAGGTGATCCAGCCGCTGGAGACGAGCCGGGTGCAGGCGACCAGGGCCGAGAACGGCATGCGGGTCCGCGCCGGCGACGTGCTCGTGGAGCTCGACCCCAGCGAGGCGGCGGCCGATGTGGCGGCGAGCGCCGCCAGCCTCGCCTCCTACCGCGCCGAGGCTTTGCGGCGCGAGGCAGCCATCAAGGCGGCGCAGACGATGCCGATCTCGACCAGGCTCGATATCGTCTGGCCGGCGGAGACACCCGCTGCGATCCGGCGGCGTGAGGAGCGGGTATTCACCGCCGATCTCGCGCAGCTCGACGCTCAGATCGCCAGCCTCTCGGCGCAGGCGCAGCAGAAGCGGGCCGAGCATGAGCGCCTCGCGACGACGATCGTGGCGCAGGAGCAGTTGATCGCGACCTTGCAGCAACGCGTCACGATGCGCGCGCAGCTCGTCGATATGAATGCCGGGTCGAAGTCGAACCTGATCGACGCCACCGAGACGCTGCAATATCAGAAGACCACCTTGGCGCAGCAGAAGGGCCAGCTCGCCGAGGCGGAGGCCAATCTCGGCGTCGTCCTCAAGGACATTCAGAAGACCACCGACACCTTCATCGCCGAGAATGCCCAGAAGGCGGCCGAGGCCGAGCGCCAGGCGGCGGATCTCCAGGAGAAGCTGATCAAGGCCAAGGCGCGGCTCAGCCACATGACGCTCACCAGCCCGATCGATGGCACGGTGCAAGCCTCGACCTTGACCACGGTTGGCCAGATCGTCACATCCGGGCAGGAGCTGATGAGCATCGTGCCGGAAGGGACGACGCTCGAGATCGAGGCCTATCTGCCGAACAAGGATATCGGCTTCGTCAAGGAAGGCGAGCCGGCGATCGTCAAGATCGAAAGCTTCCCCTTCAGCCGCTACGGCACGATCGATGCCAGGGTGACGCGCGTCGCGCGCGATGCGATTCCCGAGCCCGACGCCGATCAGCTGGAGAAGGACCCGACCCGGAGGGCGGCGCGCCTGCCCAATGGCGCTCAGCGCACCCAGAACCTCGTCTTCCCCGTCACGCTCGCGCTGGACCAGACGCTGATCAATGTCGACGGCACCAAGGTTCCGCTCGGCGCCGGCATGGCGGTCACGGTCGAGATCCGCACCGGCAGCCGGCGCATCCTCGAATATGTCTTCTCGCCCCTCGTCCAGATCGGCTCCGAAGCCATGAAGGAGCGGTGAAGAGAGGAGGTCGAAGCGATGGGAGAGATGCGGATCCCCGATTTTTCGCGGGCACGTGTGCTGGTATTCGGCGACGTCATGCTCGACGAATACGTGATGGGGAGCGTCGGCCGCATTTCGCCTGAGGCGCCCATTCCGGTCTTCCTGCGCGCCGAGCACCGCTACATGCCGGGAGGCGCGAGCAATGTGGCGGCGAACGCCGCGGCGCTGGGGGCGAGGGTCACCTTATGCGGCGTGATCGGCGACGATGCCCATGCCGAGCATTTGCGCCAGGCGCTCGCCGCCTCTTCGCCCGCAGTGACATTGCTTGCGGTCGTCGACCCCAGCCGCGGCACCACGGTCAAGACGCGGTTCATCGCCGGCGGGCACCATGTGCTGCGTGTCGACACGGAAACGGTGGTTCCGGTCCCGGCCGAGATCGGCCGCGCCCTCGTCGAGCAGCTCAAAGATGCGATCACCCGGACGGATGTCGTCGTGGTGTCGGATTATGCCAAGGGCGTGGTCGTCGAAGCGACCTTCCGCGCCCTGATCGCGGCAGCAAGCCTCGCCGGCAAGCCTGTCTTCGTCGATCCGAAGCGGCGCGACTTCGGCTTCTATCGCGGGGCGGATTACCTGACGCCCAATCGCAAGGAGCTTCATGAAGCGACCGGGCTTCCCGTCGATGACGACGCCGCGGTCGAGCGCGCTTCGCAAGCAGCGTCCTCGGCGTCGTCCGCCGCGATCCTGGTCACCCGTTCGGAAGAAGGCATGACCTTGTTCCGCAGCGGCTCTCCGGCGCTCCATCTCCGCGCCTCGCCGCGCGAGGTGTTTGACGTGTCGGGCGCCGGCGACACGGTCATCGCCACATTCGCCAGCGCCATGGCGGCCGGTCATGCGCCCCCGGAGGCCGCGATGCTCGCCAATATCGCGGCCGGAATCTCGGTCGGCAAGCAGGGCGCGTCTTGTGTCAGCACCGATGAGCTGCGAGACGCGTTGCGGGCGCGCGACATTGCAGGCGAGGGCCGGCATCGATTGATGAGCCTCGAGGCGGCGGTCGAGCAGCGCCGGCGCTGGCGCGAGAGCGGCTGGTCGGTCGGCTTCACCAATGGCTGTTTCGACATTCTCCATGGCGGACATGTCCAGCTTCTCGATCAGGTCGCGCGGAACTGCGATCGCTTGATCGTCGGGTTGAACGCGGACGCTTCGGTGCGGCTTCTGAAGGGGCCGGGCCGGCCCATCAACACGGCCGAGGCGCGAGCCCGCGTGCTCCTCGGCCTGCGGGCGGTCGATGCGGTCGTGATCTTCGAAGAGGAGACACCGGCGCAGTTGATCCGGGCGCTGACACCCGATTTGCTCGCCAAGGGCGGAGATTATCGGCGCCATGAGATCGTCGGCGCGGATTTCGTCGAGGAGAGAGGCGGCAAGGTCTTGATCGTGAAGATCGTCGAAGGCTTCTCGACGACCGCCATCATCGACAGCGCTCGGGCCGGCGATCCGCCCTCGCGCCGGGCGGCGGAATGAAGCCCGCCCTGAAGGGGTGGCTTGAAGTCGAGCTCGCCTCAGCGGGTGGATAGTCCGACAGCGTGCTCGTATTGCAGAGCGACTTCGATCACGTCGCCCGGCTGGAGCTCGAACTCCTCGCTCGCGAGAGAGCTTTCCCAGCCCTTCTCACCTTTCCGCAGCACGGTGAGCCGTGGCTTGCCGGAACTGCTGCTTGCGCGCTGCGACGCCACCGCCGTCGCGTATTGAATCTTGTCGCGCGCGCCCTGCAACTTCGATCGGATTTCGGCGAGCCGAACGCCCGCATCTTGCAGCTCCTGGAGGAGCGCAATCTTGCGCTGATCGTCAAGCCTCTCGAGTTGCCTGGCGAAATCGTCCTGTTGCTTGCGCACCTGCATCAACTCCGCAGTCGTCTGCAGCTTGCGCGTCGACGACAGCAGCACGGCCCGCCTTGCGTCGGTGACGCGCGTGCTGATCAAGTTGCCTTTGCTGAAGAGCTCCATCGCTCTCTTGAGCTCCTCGGCATCCGCCTGCACACCTTGGGCCTCAGTGGCCTCCTGCTCGGACAGCACACCGAGTTGCCGGCCGGCTTGCTCGATGCCACGCTGAAGAAAAGCCTTCTCACGCCGATAATCGGCGACCCTGGTCTTCAGCTGCTCGCTTGCCAATCTGACGAGCTCCGAAATCGCCGTTTGAGGAACGGGAACATCGATCCGAACGCTCTGGTCGAGACTATCCTTGCCCTCGAGCTCTGCCTTCAGGCGCGCGGTCAGAACTTGCTCCTTGGCGGACTCCATCCAAAGCGACTCGTAATCGCTTTGCAGATCGGCCGCCTGCAGAAATGGGATATTGATCAGCGCGTGCATGAAATCGTAGCCGCCCGACAAGGCAATGGCCTGGCGCACCGTCATGAGCGGACGATAGGGGTGATCCCCAGGCTTGGCCACATCTCCATTCACATAGATCGGGCGATACTCGACGACGGTCGCGCTCACCTCGTAGGGCTCGATCATCACGGTGTCCTCACGCCCGTCCGGCGTCCTCTGGCGGATGACACTGGTGGAGAGAGTGGCCTGGATCTTGGCCTGGGCTTCCATCGGTGAAAGCCCCCGGACAATGATCGTCCCGAGCAGCGGCGAGGAGATGCTGCCGTCCAGCTGAACCGAGACTCGGCGCTGCAATTCCGGCACCCTTGCCACAGCGATTTCGATGACGTCTCCGACGTCCAGGTGATATTCAGCCTTCGCCGGATGGGCGGAAAACAGGAGGCCTATCACCGACATCAGCCCCGCGATGCAGGGAGCCTTCGCGCAAGGGAGCAATCGGATGTTTGACATGCGGCCCTCATGTGGCTCCAGTCACGGATAGGATGCGGTTTCTCGCGGCTGCGTCTCCGGCCATGACACCCGTGCGACATAGTCCGCCACCGGGCCGCCGGGCTGCCCCCAATTGCTCGACCAGATCACCTGCGAGCCGTCCGGCGAAGCAGAGGCGTGAGCCTCTCCCCAATAGTCGTATTCGGCGTCGCGGGTCTGCACAATCCGTCGGATCTCGCCGCTTCCGTCAATTCGCAGCGCCACGACTTCCTGGTAGAACGGCGCCCAACCTTGCTGTCCGGCGACCGAGGCATAGGATCCCGTATAGGTCAGGAAAACCCAGCCGGGGCGATTGGTGTTGCGCAGCGAGGCGTGTTGGCCTTCGCCGTAGGGCGCAAGATCGGTGACCGCGCCATCGCGCAGCCGACGTTTGATGATGTGATATTTGTCCGGATCAGCCTTGCTGGTGCCCACATAGACGTCCTCGCCATCGACATCGATCGTCATGTCGCCATGGCCGGGCCGGTGGTTCTCGGCCCAATGCTGAATTTGCAACCCGTCGACAGTGAAGACATATGCTTCGTTGGTCTCGTCGGGCATGACCTGCCAACAGAAGATGTAACGGCCCGAAGGCGAGATGCCGCAATAGCCATTTTCGCCAACCAGTTCCGCCAGCTCGATGTCCGGATACTTGGTCCGCTCCAAGATGTCGTAGGCGAAAGCCACGCGCGAGCCTGCGCTGGTCATGGCGCGCACCACCAATCGATTGCCGTCCTGGGACGGATTGCCCTTGTACGGTCCGAATTCAAAGTCCTTGTATCCGCTCGGGGCATAGACGGTCGTCCTGGTGTCGGTCACCGGTGCCCAAAGATAAATCTCATTCTGGTCGACACAGATCATCAGCGTCGGGTCGACGGGGTGCCATTCGCATTCATTGGGCACGGTGCGCTGAAACAGAGGCTTGTAGCTGTGACCGTCCAGGAAGCAGGATCCGGAGCAACCATTGACGATTACCAAAAGGCTCTGATCCGCGTTCCAGGCCTGCGCGCTGGAGTAGCGATGCGTGCAATAGGCCGAGCCGCAGCCAAGACCGGGCTCGGGTTGCTCGCCCGGATTCGTGACCCGGACAAAGGGTGTGCCGAATACGGGGTCCGCTGCTCGCTCGAGATAGCCGGGATTCGGCATAGGCGGCGTGGCCAGCGTTTGCGCCCTCGCCAGATTGTCGTAGCCCGGTGCTTCACGCCCGGCTCCGGGCACCATTAGCGCCGCGCCTAGCGACAGAGGCAGCAACAGGACGGCAATCGCAAACTCGACACGCCGCCGTAATGTACTCATT
The DNA here is from genome assembly GCA_900104855.1 of Rhizobiales bacterium GAS188. Taxonomy (NCBI): domain Bacteria; kingdom Pseudomonadati; phylum Pseudomonadota; class Alphaproteobacteria; order Hyphomicrobiales; species Rhizobiales bacterium GAS188. The sequence goes on along the minus strand of FNSS01000001.1, from coordinate 4,349,864 downwards.
GGCGCACCCATCGGCCCACATTTTCCGCTAACGACGAAACTTCCGACAGATCCGTTCTCAGCGCTTTCCGCCTCAACTCGATGACTCAACATGACTCGCCGACGATGCGGCGACCATAGGTCTTAGTGAGTACTCCCTAATTCTCTCGTCCTCGCAAGCTGGCGGACAGTGTTAATGCTTCTTAGCTGTTTATTGGCAACGATGCCTGTTTGACGGATTTGTGAAATGGAGGAATTCTACCTTCCATCCGAGGCTCCAAAATTGGCGTCAGCGCAAATCATGCTGGAACACTATTTCCAAGCGACGTCAGGGGCGAGTCATGGCCAAAGGCTTCCCTCCCTATCCGGATACGGGGCGTGGATGCGCGACCGCTTCTGTCGGTTCGACCGCGAGCCTTGCCGTGCGCGAGGCCTCACTTGAACGGCGCGGCGCGAAGCCGAGGCCTCTCCCCATGAGCGCGCGCGTGCTTTGCATCGGGGGAGAGGATCATCACCTTCGTATCCCCTTCTTGCTGGCGCTCGGCGAGCGTGGATTTGGCGTGACGGCGGCAGGAACCGGCGATCCTGCCCCTTTCTTTCGGGCCGGCCTCGAATTTATTTCATATCGCTTCGATCGGTTCTTGAACCCCTTGGCCGATTGGACGGCACTTGGCACCCTCTCCAAGCTCGTCGCCGATGTGGGGCCTGAGCTTGTTCAGAGTTTCGACACGAAGCCGAACCTTTTGGTCCCCCTCGCGGCGAGGCATCTGCGCGTGCGAATCGTCCGTACCATCAATGGGCTCGGCTGGGTTTACTCGTCGCGCTCGCCGCTAGCGCTGGCGCTGCGCCCGATCTATTGCGCGCTTCACCGTTTGGCGGCTCGCTCGACAGCGGCGACGCTGTTCCAAAATTGCGATGATCAAGCTTTCTTCGAAGATCACGGGATGGTCGGCAGGGGAAGTAGCCGGCTGATCCCCGGTTCCGGCATCGATATCGCAGGCTTCGAAGAGGCAATGTTCGCGCGGCAGCCGCCGGCCGAACTTCGCAAGGCCCTTGGACTTGGCAATTGCGAGGTTGTTATCACGGTCACGCGCATCACCCGCCAAAAGGGCATTTCGACGCTGCTCGACGCGGCGGCGTTGGTCCACAAAGCGCGTCCGCAGGTGCGCTTCCTCCTCGTTGGACCGCGCCAAAGCGAAGGGCCAATGGCCGTACCGCAGTCGGAAATCGATCGCCACGCTCCCTATGTAACGGCGATCGGACCACGATCGGACATACCGGCGCTGCTCGGGCTTGCCGATATTTTCGCCTTCCCCACGGAATATCGCGAGGGCGTACCGCGGGCGTTGCTCGAGGCGGCGCTCGCCGGGTTGCCGATCGTGGCGACGAAAATGCCTGGTTGCTCGGACGTCGTTCACGACGGCTGGAGCGGCTACCTCGTGCCGCCGCGCACGCCCGATGCCCTCGCGGCGCGGATTCTCGACCTCCTCCGCGAGCGGGAAACGGCAAGGGCAATGGGTGCCCGCGCCGCGGAGCTTGTAAAACGGGAATTTGGTCTCGACCTCACAGTCGCACGCTACTCCCAAGTCTATGCGGAACTGCTCGATCCTTCCCTAAGGTCGGCGAGCGACCAGCATCCGCGACGAGCGGTCGCCCAATGATCGAAGGCATGCTCCTCGCATTCGGTCTCGTGCTGTCGACGACCACGCAGCTGCGAATTGGCGGCGCGGGAATCGGGCCAGGTGAAATCTGCCTGGTGCTCTTTGTCGTCGCGAGGCTGTGTGGCGAGGCCTTTCGGCTTGGTCCGCGAGTGACGCCCGTCGTTTTCCGGCTGTTCGCCTTTTGGACGCTCTTCTCCATTGCCCAGTGCGTCGGCACTCTCACCGGGTACGTCATCGGCGATCGCCACGATCCGGAACTATTCCGGCACGACGTGATCGCCTACCTTCTTCTGGCGGCGGTCAGCCTCTTGAGCGTGGTCGAGCCCGGAGCCGGGCCTCGTCTGCATCAAACCGCCTGGTTCATTGCGGTCATCGGTGCGGTGACCCTTACGCTCCAGCTCGGAAACGCCTTCGGGCTCATCGACGTCTCGGGGGTCGATCCCTGGTATTGGGACAGGCTGCGCGGTTGGTCGGAAAATCCGAACCAGCTGGCGATCTTCTGCGCCGTGCATGCGCTCGTATCGCTTCACCTTGCCGAGGTCGCGGCCGGACCTTGGGCAAGGATCGGCGCGATCCTGTGTGCCAGCGTTGCGGTTGTTGCGGGCCGCCTCTCGCAGAGCGACACCTTCAGCCTCGTCCTCGTGACCGCCGTTCCGATCTTCGTCGCATTCAAACTCCGGGCATGGCTGCCCTCCCCGGAGCGGAAGCTGAGTTTGCGCACCGCTTCCGCTTTGATCGCCACCCTCGCACTGCCCGTGCTCCTCATCTCGGCCGTTCCGCTCGGTTACGCGCTCGCGGTCCAGGCGGAAGGGTTCGCCAAGGACATGTCCAAGGAGAATGGCAAGGCTGCGGATCGAGAGGCTCAGCTGCGCTTCCAATTGTGGAACCAGGCGATCGAGCGAGGGCTCGAATCCGGAATGCTCGGCCTTGGGCCGGGACCGCATCTTGAAATCCCATCCGTCATCGTCGCCGCCAGGATGTCCGAAGACGGGCCGAAACATATCGAACATCCGCAAAACAACTCCATGCCGAACTTCGAGGCGCATAGCACCTTGCTCGATCTCTTCACTCAGGGCGGGTTGATTGCGGTGTTGAGCTTCATCTGGCTGACCGCATCGACCTTCATGGCGACCTACAGGGTTCAGCTCTGCGCGTTGAGCACGTTACTCCTCGGGCTCGCCACCTTCGCCGTTTTTCACCTTATCGTCCGCCAACCACTTTTCTGGTTCGCAATCTCTCTTTGCCTCGTGGCGGGAGCTGACATGCGGGCGGCATCCCCTGTTCGGGAGCGGAGCTCATAGCATGTGCGGCATTGTCGGCATCTTCCTCGCATCTCATGCCGCGGACGCGGGCAGGCTCGACGCTATCGAAGCGATGGCCCAAACCCTGCATCATCGCGGCCCTGACGGCTGTGGCATCTGGATGGACCGCGAGGCTGGCATCGCATTCGGCCATCGCCGCCTTGCGATCGTGGATCTCTCCGAGGCCGGCCGCCAGCCGATGCTGTCGGCGAGCGAACGGCTGGTGATGACCTTCAACGGCGAGGTCTACAACTTCGCCGAACTGCGGAAGGATCTCGAGGCTCTCGGCCATCGCTTCCGTGGCCACAGCGACAGCGAAGTGATGCTCGAGGCGTCCGAGAGATTTGGAATCGAGGCGGCCTTGACTCGGTTCGCCGGGATGTTCGCGCTCGGTCTTTGGGACCGGGAACACCGCGTTCTGCATCTCATCCGCGACCGCATGGGCAAGAAGCCGCTTTACGTCGCGATCGCAGATCGGGCCCTTCTCTTCGCTTCCGAGCTCAAGGCCATCCGGGCCTTTCCCGGTTTCCATGCTCGAGTTAATCCCAGAGCGCTCGCCATGGCGCTGCGGTATGGCTGGGTGCCTGATCAACACTGCATTCTCGAGGGCGTCTTCAAATTGCCGCCCGGCACCATGCTGTCGGTAGGCGCAGAAGAGCTCGGCACGGCCAGCGCGGAAGAGCTGCGCAAGCGAGCACGCTCTTGGTGGTCAGTTGCCGAGGTTGCCGAAACCGGCCAGCGGCGACCTCTGGATCCGCGAGATTGCGACCTCGAGACCGAGCTGGATCGATTGTTGCGGGAGGTCGTGCGGCAACGCATGGTCGCGGATGTGCCGCTTGGAGCTTTCCTGTCTGGAGGAATCGACAGTTCAGCGGTTGTCGCGCTGATGCAAGCGCAATCGTCACGCCCGGTGCGTACCTTCTCGATCGGATTTGCTGAAGCGCGTTATGACGAGGCCCACCATGCTTCGCAGGTGGCACGTCATCTGGGCACCGAGCACACGGAATTCCGCCTCACTCCGGAGAAGGCGCTCTCCGTCATTTCTGAGCTGCCGCAGATCTGGGACGAGCCCTTTGCCGACGAGTCGCAGATTCCGACATTGCTGCTATCGCGACTGGCCCGCCAGCATGTCACCGTGGCGTTGTCGGGCGATGGCGGCGATGAATGCTTTGGCGGCTATGCGAGGCATTTCATGCCGACGCGTCTCGCTCCCCTTTTTCGTTTGCCTTCGACGCTGCGGCGGATGGCGGCCTCGGCACTCATGATGCTGAGCCCTGGAGCCCTGGAGGGGATTCTCGGCGCCCTTCCGCTGCCGGCTTCCATGCAGCCTATGCTGAGGGGTGAGAATCTGCACAGGCTCGCCCGTGTGCTCGACGTGTCCGATGAGCGCGAACTCTATGAGCGCCTGATCACGCTCGGCGCCACGCCGTTGACGCGCGATCCCGGCGTCGCCGACATGGATGAGGGCCCGCCGCTTCCCGACGCAGTCGGGCGCCTGATCTATCGTGACATGGTCAGGTATCTGCCCGGAGACATTTTGGTGAAGCTTGATCGGGCGAGCATGGCGGCGAGCCTTGAAGCCCGCTGTCCATATCTCGACCACCGTGTGGTCGAGTTCGCCTGGCGCCTCCCGTCGGACGTCAAGGTGCGCGACGGCCGGGGAAAGTGGCTGTTGCGAAAGGTCCTGAGTCGCTACCTTCCGGAGGTTCTCTTCGAACGGCCGAAGCAAGGATTCGACGTGCCGATCGGCGCATGGCTCCGCGGCCCGCTGCGCGACTGGGCGCAAGGATTGCTCGACACGTCGCAGATCAAGGACGCCGGCTTCTTCCAACCCTCGCAGGTCGAAGCTTGTTGGCAGCAGCATTTGAGCGGCCGGCGGGACCGGGCGCGCGAATTATGGGCGGTTCTCATGGTCCAGTCCTGGTTGAGCAACCTGGCTGGTTCGACCGTCGCACAGCCCTTGGCCACCTCCACTGAGGCAGGCACGAGGCCAGCCCTCGGCGCGTCCCGATCCGGACTCCACGCTATCTTCGCAACGACCGGGGGTTGAGCCATGAGATTGGCGTCTGGAAATTTTGGCCCCGATCATGAAGCGGTCCATGCGACGGGTGAGCCGCCGAGCGAGCGCAGTGACGGCAACCCGCATCGGGCGAGTGCCGTCCCGCCCGCCGCCAACCCCCCATTGCAGCAGCTGACCGGCATCTTGCGCCGGCGGATCTGGTTAATCCTCGGGGTGGCAGTGCTCGGAACACTGCTCGTCGGCGCAGTGGGGCTGCTGCTGCCGCCGAAATACACAGCGAAGGCACTGATAGTCGTCGAAGTTCAACAGTCCGGCCTCGCGAATGGGCAAATCGTTGCCGGCGCCCCGGCTGACCAGCCGGCGATCGACACCCAAGTGACAATGCTGTCCTCGTCTAGTCATTTACAGAGCGTCCTCGTTAGCCTGTCGAAGGACCCCGGATTCCGGATCCCTGCACGGGAGATAGCGGCCGCCACCGCCGACGCGGCGGCCGGCCTTTCGGATCGCGCGGACAAAGATACTCCGTTGCCGCCGAGCGTCATCCAAGAGCCCGCAGGTCCAGCGGCCACCAAGCCCATGTCGCTAAGCCTTGAAGACTTCGAGCGTTATCTGAGAGTGAGCCAGGAGCGCAGCTCTCGCGTCATCGGCGTCAGCTTCACGGCGACGAACCCCGATAAGGCCGCAGCCGTCACCAACCGGATCGTCCAGCTCTATGTCGAGAGCCAGGGCGAACAGAAGCGATCCTATGCCAGCGATGAACTGGCCAAGCTCAACGAACGAATTGCCGAGCTCAAGAGAGAGGTCGAGCAGGCAGCTTCCGTCGTGCACAAGTCGATTCAGCAAAGGTTCGCATCAGGGCAGAGCAGCCCCGGCGATGGCGGCGAGGCAGAAGTGCACCTGCGCGAGCTCGAGCGCGAAGCGGCCATGCGCGATCAGCTCTATGCCAATCTGCTCAGACGCCAAAAGGAAATCCGCTACCAACAGGAAGTGGTGGTGCCGGATGTGCGCATCCTCTCGCTCGCATCGCCGCCCGAACGGCCGAGCACGACAAACCCGCTACTCTTCATCTTTCCTGCATTTCTCGTCTTTTCGATGTGCGGCTGCTGGCTGGCCGTCGCCATCGAGCGGCTCGACCGCGGAATGCGCAGCGAGCAGGACGTCAACGAAGCACTGGGTATCGCATGTCTCGGACATATTCCGCAGCTTTCCCGCGCATCCAGAATTCGGCCCCATAGATATCTTCTGAGGCATCCCTATTCGGCCTATGCCGAAGCATTGCGATCCATCGTCGCGGGGTTGCAGCTCACCTCTCCTCAAACGGCGCCAAAGGTCGTCTTGACCAGTTCCAGCGTTCCGTTGGAAGGCAAGACGAAACTCGCACTCAGCCTTGCCGTCTATCTCGCAACGCTGCGGCGGCGCGTGTTGCTCGTCGATCTTGACTTCCGTCACCCCTCGGTACTCGGCGCGCTTCGCGTCAAGGCGAAGAGAGGCGTCCTCGATCTGCTTCTTTATGACCTACCGCCCGCCGACGTCATTCAGCGCATCCCCAATCTCGGGCTCGACTACCTGCCGATGACGCCTTGCACGGTCGACCCGCTCTCGATGTTCGCAGGTGACCAGCTGAAGCGCCTGCTCGACCAGTTGCGCCAGAGCTATGACTGCGTCATCGTCGATGGCCCACCGCTGCTCGGGGTTACCGAAGCGCGGCTGCTCGCCAACATGGCGGACAGGGTGCTCTTCGTCGTGAAATGGGGCAGCACCCGGCGAGAAGTGGCGCAAAACGCCATCAACATCCTGCGCAGTGCCGGTTGCTTCGAAGAGGGCCGCGCCCATCCATGCGCCGTGCTCGCTCAAGTCAACCTGAAAGAACATGCCCGCTATCGATACGGCGATGTCGGAGAATTCCTCGTCAAACACAGATCCTATTACTTTAGATCCAGCGGGCTGAATCTATTCAAGTCGGAACCACCACAACCTCAACCCGTCGCCGCCGAGGACGGCGAGCTCTCCAAATTGAAGGTTCCGGAAGCATGAGAACGACCAGCAGTCAAAGCAGCGTCGCCTCGGTTGCCTGGCTGCGCGCCGAGGAGCCAACCTTGCCATTGCTGCTCGTGGTCTTGAACGAGCTTCGCCGTCAGAGCATCTCCTATTGCTACTGGAAGGCCAGCCGGCGCGTCCATCTGGCATTGACGGGCGAGAGCGACCTCGACCTCCTGATCGCAAAAGAGGACCAGCATCGCGCACAGGCGATCCTGCTGGGGCGGGGGTTCAAGCTCTTTCCCTGCGTTGCCTATCGGGACCATCCAGCCATTCTGAGCTTCCTCGGCCATGATGAATCGAGTGGCCAGCTCCTCCACCTTCACCTGTATTTCCGCCTCGTGGTCGGCGCGCCACTTCTCAAGAATTATCGGATTCCCTGGGAGGACGCGATCCTGGCGCGCAGCGTCAGTCACCCGACATTACCCATCCACATGCTCGATCCCGCAAGCGAGGCGCTGCTGCTGGTGATCCGGTCATGCCTCGAGCTCCACCGATCCGATCCCGTCACGCTGCGGCATTGGCACGCCACACAGCAGAAGTTTGCGCTTGACCGCCAGGAGCTTGTCCCGCGCGTCGAGCGGGCGACCCTCCACGGTGCCGCCACCGAGCTGATGGGCAGGGATTTGGCTGACAGGATTGCCGATGCTTTTTACAGCGGCGCGCCCTTGGAGAAGGACCGGCGCCTGCGGCGGCTCATCCGCAAGCATTTTGCCCCTTACCGCAGCTACAACGGCGTCGAGGCGCGGGTGCGCAGTGCAGGGCGGGCCTTGCAGTGGATTGCGGGGGGGCTCAACAAGCGCCATCTTCATTGGCCACGGCCCTGGGCTCGACGCGCGCCCGGAGGGGGTTTGGTGATCGCCATGGTCGGCGTCGACGGCAGCGGCAAGAGCACCGCGGTTGCGGCGGTGCGGGCTTGGCTCGGCGCCGAGATCGACGTCATGCCGATCTATTTCGGCACAGGAGACGGCAGGCCGTCCCTATTGCTGCTGCCGCTCAAGCTGATGATGCCCTTGTTCATGCGCCTCTATAGGACCAAGCCCAAGGGAGCATCGCACGGAAAGATTTCTGATCGACCCCCGGGTCTGCTCTATGGGGCGCTCCAGACGGTGTGGGCCATGGTCGTGGCCCGCGAAAAGCGCGCCAAGCTTATCGCCGCGCGCCGTGCCGCCGAGCGAGGGCTCATCGTCATCGCCGATCGCTACCCGCAGGACGAGATCCTCGGATTCAATGACGGCCCGCTGCTGACGCGCTTGAGAGGGATACCGCAATGGCTGCGGCGCACCGAAGCGGCCGCCTATGCGCTCGCTCGTCGCCTCTCGCCAGATCTTGTGATCAAGCTCGAAGTGATGCCGGCGACCGCAGCGAGGCGCGAGCCGGACATGGACCCGACGGTTATCCGGGACCGCATCGGGGCCGTCAAGCGCCTCACATTCTTCGCGACGCGCATCGTCAGCATCGACGCCGAGGAGCCGTTGGCGGAGGTCACGCGGAAGATCAAGCGCGAGATCTGGCGGCAGCTCTAGCGGCTAGGCATGCATGGAAAGGCTGACACATGATCATCGAGCTGTTCGGCCCTCCTTGCGTCGGCAAGACCACCCTCGCTCGCCATCTGGCCACCCGTCTGCGCGAGCGCGGACATGCAGCGCAGCTCATGCTCAGCTACCGGCCGGCGGAACAGTGTTCGTCGGATGGTCCGGGCAATCCAAATCGGATGCCTCGCCACGCGCCGCCGACGTTGCGACGGCTGGCACGGCCGATCGTCGAGATGCTGGCACTGGCGCGCCAACCATCCGTGATCTCGAATGAGCTCGGCGGGGCGATCAACCTGGTGAAGATGCTTCGGCCGAAGAGTGTGTTTTGGTCGATTCGATTGAGCCAATATTTGTCACGCCTCTCGAATTCCTGGCGTCACGCATCGGAGATCGACGGTGTCATGCTGTTCGACCAGGCATTCGTCCAAGCGATCTGCTCGCTGATCCTGCTCGGGCGAGTGAAGGATGAGGCACTCATCGCGCAAGCTCTCGAATTGACGCCGAAGCCGGACCTGCTGATCAGGATCGAGAGCCCCCGAAACATCCTGGAGGCCCGCCTCCGCCGTCGCCAGAGCGGACAAAGTGCGGCCGAGCGGTTGCTGGAATTCGATCTGCAGACCAATCTCGAATTGATCGAAATCGTCGAGCGCGTGGACGCTCTGTTGCGACAGCGCGGTCGGAAGGTGACATGCGTCGCCTCGCTCGAGCAGGGCTCGCTCGACGGCGCCGCAGAACTCATCGAGATGCAGCTCGCGGCGATGTCCGGCACCCGCCGGGCGGAGGCAGTAATGCGATGAAGGATGGCCAAGACTGCGGAGTGCGGGCTCGGCCTCTCCGCGCTGCCTCGTCGCATCAGGATTGGCGCTCGGGGCGCGAGATCCGAGGATGCAGGCATGCGTGAGGGGGTATTGGCAAGCACGCCGGTCAAGAGCGTCGCGCTCGGAAGCGCCACTGCCTTCGGCATCCATATCGTCGGCGCCGGGCTGACCTATTGCTCGCAGCTCGTGATCGCCAGGATCATCGGCGCGGACAGCTTCGGTATCTATGCTTATGTTCTGGCCTGGATGGCGGTGCTTGCCTATTTCTGCGCGCTCGGCTTCGACGTCGCGCTTCTGCGCTATGTGCCTGCCTATCGGGCCGAGCAGGGCTGGGGCCTTCTCAAGGGGGTGATCCAGTATGCGGAGCGGCGCGCTGCGGCCGTCGGCATCCTCGTTGTCTCGGTCGGCATGTCGGTCGTGCTGCTTGTCGCAACCGGGATGTCGCCCGCGCTCAGGAACACGTTTTTGATTGGCTTCCTGCTGGTGCCGGTCTGGGCGCTCCTATGGATCCGTTCCGCGGCGGTACGCGCCTTCGGCGGCGTCGCTGCGGCTCTGGTGCCCGACCGCATGGTGCGAGATGGGCTTCTCGTCGGCTTCGTCGCCGTCGCGAGCTTCGGCCTCGGCCAGACCATCGACGCTCCCTGGGTCATGACGGCGACGCTCGTGAGCTCATTCACGGGGCTTTGCCTCGCGAGTTTGGCCGCGCGCCGCTTGCGTCCGCGGGCGATCGACGGCGTCTCGGCGAAGTATGCCGCTCGGATTTGGCGCCAGACTGCCTTGCCTCTCGTGATTATCGCAGCCGCCGAGACCCTGCTGAACCGAACCGGAGTTTTGCTGCTCGGCTGGAGCGGACACACCACCGACGCTGGAATCTATGGCCTCGCCTTCAACATGGCCTTCCTGGCCGCTCTCCCTCGCGCGGCAGTCAACACCCTGTTTGCGCCGACAATCTCGGATCTGTTCGCCAGAGGGGACCGGACCACGCTGCAGGCGCTGGTGTCCCAGTCCGCCTCGTGGACGCTGTGCGGGGCAGCTTGCATCGCGCTCGTCCTTTCAGTTCTTGCCGGCTCTCTCCTTTCCTGGTTCGGCCACGGTTATGAAGCTGGCGTGCCGGCGCTGCGCATCTTGCTCCTCGGCCAAGTATTCGCGGCCAGCGCCGGCTCCCAATTGCAAGTCATGACGATGACCGGGCATGAGCGGAGCGCCGCCGTATTGCTGGCTGCGTGTACGGTCGTCAATGCAGGGCTCAGCGCCCTCCTCATCAACCTGTTTGGACTGACCGGTGCGGCCATCGCCGCGACGGCGACCTTGATCGTCTGGAATGTGGCAATGGCGCTCTTCATCCGGCGCCATCTGCAATTGCTGCCGGGCGTGCTCGGCCTGCCCCGCAGGCGCGCCCGCGTCTGATTCGGCGAAGCCGCGCGCAGAGTCTGAGCGGGTGCGAAGACGGCGCCGCGACCATCCCGACGTCCGTGAAGAGGGGGCAGGCTCGCCGGCCGGACCGCCTCTTCGTGTGCGAAGCCGTCGCAGTCCAGTCTAACGGCTCAATATTGTTCTCTTGATATGCTTTGAGCGAGCTGGTCAACGACTGCCGGAACGATCTTGCGCGCTTTCGGGCGGAAGAACAGATGTTCGGTCGGGATGTCCATTGTGACGGCCTTGGCGTTCTCGGGCGCCGGTGCAATGATAGCGGGCGCGGTCATAGCCGGGCCTCTTCGGCCTCCGGGACGACGCGGCCTAGCAGAAGGCGCGTCGTGGAGGTCCACATGGAGCCGGTCTTCTTGCCGGGGAGATAGCCCTTCTCCAGGCGATAGCGCGTCTGGCTCGCGGTCAAATTGACGACGCGGCCGATGGCCTCGCATCCCCAAATAGGGGCATCCAGATAGTTGCCGAGGGCGAGGCGACGCGCGTCACCAACAGTCAGTCGCGGGCCATCCGGCAGCTCACCCAGCTCAAGAGGCGACAGGCAGATAGCCGGTCATCCGTCACCCTCGAAAGCCGGGAGGTCACGCCCGCAGCCCCCGAAAGAGCGCGGTGCTTTTTCGTGCGCGCCAGTTTCTCACCCCGTTCGTCGTCATTGGATAACCTGTGGGTGTTCTGTGGATATTCTGTGGACAAGGCTCTCTTTGTTCTTATCTGACCGGAACTTGCTTGTTGGCGCGGCGAGCGCGACCTACGATAAAGGGGCCATCACAGGCCCAGGGGAGGGAACGCCCCATGGAAGAGATCGCCTCTGCTATCGGCCAAACGGCTTGCATGGCCATGGGAAGCATTGTGGAGCATTGCCAAACGGACGGTGCCGTCCCGCTCCTGGGTTATTTCATAGCGGGGTTGATGCTGGTATTGGGCGCGATCTGTTCAACGGCCGTTTTGAAATCCTAGGCCGCTCGCCCCCCTCAATCGATCAACCTCGCTTTCCCGGCCTCGCGCTCAGCGAAGGCGCCGCCCGAAGTCGATGCTGGAGGCATGGGCGCAGCTCCGTCGAGCACTCCGGGCAGAGGGGGTGCGTTAGCCAGACCTTCCCGCCATCCTGGTCTCAATCTGGCGCAGGAATTCGTCGCTGTAATCACGCGGAAGCTTCAGGCCCAAGTGAACCGCGCTGAGGTGAAGCGCGAGGCTGCCGTCACTGCTTCCGAGCGAATTAGACATTCCGATCAAGCCGCCGCTTGCCTTGGTAAGGTCATATCCAGACTTGGAAAGGAACAAACGTAAGAGGGGTGATGTGGTGACGTTCGTTGCGAGCACCTTTGCCGCAAACCGGCGCAGCGACAAAGCCGCTTGCTTGAAGCCTTCCGCGTCAGCGAGCATCCCGCGAATGTTCGCCGTGTAGGTGATCTCCTCATGCACCTGGCTTCTGAGGTTCATGAAATCAACCCACGGTTTCCCGAAGAAGCTTGTTACCAGCCATCCCGCTACTCCGAGAAGGACAGATGCAATCGCGGACCATGTGGAGGACCCCCCTCGCTACGGTTGGCAGGAAGCGTTCGACATTCGCATCAGCCCCCGACCATGTTGCATCGGGAGGTTCGTCGCAAATGCAAGTCTTTAAAAATGAATGAATATGTTTTGAGACCAATGTAACACGAAAACGCCCCCTTTCAGGGACGCATTTGACATCTAAGTCATTGATTTTACGGTGGTAGCGGAGGAGGGACTCGAACCCCCGACACGCGGATTATGATTCCGCTGCTCTAACCAACTGAGCTACTCCGCCATCCGTGCGGATCGCGCATCACGGCCTGTGCAAAGGCCAGTTGCCGACGCCGATCGGGTCCGGGCAAGGCAATCTCGCGCCGAACGCGCCCCCTTTAGAGCATCGGAACGCATCCCGCAACGATGAAGCGCGCCTCTTTCGGTGGCCGGGAAGCCGGCTGGCGTCGCCCACCGGAGTTGGCCGCGAACACCTCGATGACCCCGCCCGCCAGGGTGCGCCGCCATCACGACGCCACAAGCTGCCCTGTCTCCCGAGCTGACGCTCGAGCAGGCAGGGAAGGGAGCACTCCCACAGGCGCGTCGCATCCGCGGCGGCATCATACCCGCGGCGGTTGTGAACCAGCCTTGCCTGGCCTAACCTCGCGGCAGCGCGGCCCGCCGCATGTCCGGGCATGCGCCCATAAGGCGAACACCATGGCGGAGGAACGCTGATGCAAAAGTTCACGTCGACCATCGCGCTCGCGACGGGGGCCCTGTTCTTGCTCTCGGGCGGCGCACAGGCCCAGTCCGGCGCGCTCGCCAAGGCGGTTGGCGGCTATTCCTTCGAGGATGCCGCCAAAGAGAGCCCCGCCACCAAGACCTTCCATTCCCACAACAAGCTCACTTTCGCCGTCGTCACGCACACGGCCGGCAACGGCTTCTTCGATCCGACCTATGTGGGCGCCAAGGTCGCGGCCGACGCCTTCGGCATCAATCTCGTGATGCTGGGATCGGAGGCGCCGGTGGACGATATCCCCCGCGAGATCCAGATCCTCAACCAGATCATCAACGATCCCACGATCGACGGGGTGATCATGACGACACCGCAATCTGGGGCCTATGACGACATCGTGAAGAAGCTCACCGAGAAGGGCATTCCGATCGCGACCACCAATTCCTTCGATCCGAAACTCCTCAACCGGTCTTCCATCTCGCATACCGGCCAGGACGCGTCGGCGGCGGCGATCGGTGGGGAGGCGCTGGCCGCCTGCCTGTTGAAGACCAACGTCAAGGGCGGCTCGATCATCTTCCCGAACACCACCACGCTCGGCAATGTCGAGGTCAATAACCGCATCACGGCGGCCTTCCAGGCGACCGTGAAGGCGCTGAACGCGGCAGGCCGCCTCAAGGATTTCAAGGTCGATGCCGGGTCCACCAATATCGGCATCGATGTCGACGCCAACAATATCGTCGGCTCCATCACCTCGCTGATCGAAAGCCGCAAGGACGTGGTCGGCGCCTTCACGGCGAACGGCTTCACGACGCCCGCACTCGGCGACGCCATCTCGCAATTGAAGAAGAACGGCCAGATCTGCGCCTTCGGCTTCGATCTCGGGCCCAAGCAGCAAGAGCAGATCCGCACCGGCGCGCTCACCGGCTCGCTCGGCCAACAGCCTTTCCTGCAAGGCTTCTGGCCGGTGATGCAGCTCTATCTGCAGATCGATCGCGGGGTCGCGGCCGCCAACCTCGATACCCGCGCCCAGCTCGTGACCAAGGACACTGTCGGCCTAATCGGCAAGCGCTTCGAGAATTGAGGCGCTGCGGCAGGAAGCTGACCCTGTCCCGACGGATGGAGATCCTCCCGTCGGGAGAGCGCTGCCGTGCACGTATTCAAGAAGCCGTGAGCAGGCGCACCGCGAGGGAGTGGAAACCGTTAGTCGGAGCCGCGCCGCGGCATCATGCCTTGTCCGAAGCTTGTGGAAGCCGGGGATGACGACGAAGGCTGAGTTGTCAAGCAGGCTCCCCTGCGGCTACATGCTGCGCGGCTGGGACCGTCGATTCGCGTCTATCGTCGTCTTTTTTAAAAATGGCACTATGCGGTCATCGCCCAAACCTTCTGCCGGCAAGTTTTTTTCCGGCAAGTCTGTTTCCCGAAAGTCCTTCGGGGGACAGCTCTTTCGCCTACGAAAGCAGCTCCTTGCGGCGGCCATCCTCATCCCGGTCGCGGTGCCCGCCCCGGCTGCGGACGCGCCTGGGCTTTTCGACGCGCGTCCGATCCTGCGCCAGACCCACCCGGACATGGCCGCCTTCGCCAGGGAGGCAAGACCCGTCATTGCGCAGGCCAATGCTGCGTTGCTCGCGGCGGAGCGCCAGCGGCGCGGCGTCTCCTGCGCCCGCCAGACCCTGGTCGAGCTGCGCTGGCGCATCAATGCGACGGGCGATCTCGCAGCGGCGCGCGCCAATCTGACGCGGCTGAAAGCGGCGCTCGCCGACGTCGAAGCCACCAAGACTCTGGCAGGGTCCGCTCTGGCAGGGCCGGGGCGCGACGCCAATATCCTGCCCCAGGACGCCGATGGCAGCTACGGCGCCTGCGATCGCGAATGGTTCCTGAAGCTCGACGATTCGGGCGACCAGCTCCTCGATCCGAGCGGTTGGCACGGCAAGATCCCGCCGCGTTTCCTCGAACGCGTCAACACGCCGGCAGCCCTCGTCGCCTATCTCGAAAGGATCATCGTCTCCGATCTCGGCAAGGACGGGGTGGACCACCGCAAGGAGCTGAACGCCGCGACCGGCGTGCTGGCGCGCGTCGTGTTGCGCGGCGGTGTCGCGGGCTATCTCACCGCTCCCGAATTCCGAACGGCGTTCCGTTCCTTCCTCGACCTCTGGCAGGATCCCGCCACGGGCTTCTTCGGCGAGTGGTACATCGACCACGGCCGTGTCGCCAAGACCGCCGATCTCAGCGTCACCTTCCATATGGCGCGCTATACGAAGGGCAGGATCGGCCACTGGCAAAAGCTGATCGATACTCTGCTTGCCATCAAGGATCGGCCGTATCCGCAGGGCTGGCTCGACGATGACGGCATGACGAACCACAATAATTACGACGTCGCCGAACTCTTCCGCCTGGGCTGGCCGCATATGAGCGATGATCAACGCGGCGCGGCGCGGGCCGAGATCGCCCGCATGCTCGATTGGGCCTTGACGCATTCGATCAACCCGGACGGCGAGATCGCAGCAACCGGCGCCGCGGAACCGCTCGGCGACATGTATTACTTCGCTACCTCCTTCCTCGACACGATCGGCTATTTCGACAAGCGCAAGCGCTTCTGGACGGACGAGGATTTCCCGCAGGCCGAGAAGCTGCGCGCGGCACTCGAGGCGAAGGCGCGGCTGATCGCCAGCGACGCCCCCTTCGCCGAAGCGACCCTCGCGCGCCTGGCTCTGCACCCGGTCGGCGAGGACAGGACGCCGGCGGCCTGGGCGAAGGCCGCCACCAGCTTGTTGCCGGCAAGCGCGCTTCCTATGTCAGGCTGGATGGAAGCGCGGCCGCTGACGGCTCATGACGACATTGCGCGCCGCTCACGGACTCTGGACCCGTCCCATATCGAGGAGTCGACGCCATGACGTCATTGATGATGAAGACTTGGATCGCTTCTTCGCCGAGCCGGGCGCGCGGCACGGCTCGCACACCTGTCAAGGCCGGTACTCTCGGCCGGCGGTTGATCGCGGGCGCCGTGCTCGGGACGGCCGCCTGGCTCGCGACCGGCATCGCCGAGGCGCGGCCTCACCAACCGCCGACTCGCCAAGCCCTGACTCGTCAAGCCCTGGCGCGCCACGCCGGCGGCATCAGCGTCGACATCCGGCCGCTTCTGGCATTGGGCCTCGACGGTTACGCGCAGGTCCTCGGCGCCGATCTCGAATCGGCACTGGAGGCCGAATTCGCCGGCCACCTCGCCCCCGGCACGAGGCTGCTCGTGCAATTGCGCGGCGTCTCGCTCAATTCCTATGTGGGCGGCTATGCCCACGGCTTCGGCAACAACGATTATCTCGACGGCATCGTCACCCTGATCGGCCCCAATGGCCAGGAATTGGCGACGCAGAAGATCCTTGCCGTCTCGCCCGCGGACTCGGGCGGTGCCTGGTATACGCAAGGGGCGGAGCGGCGGCGCACTGCCTATCTCTCTACGGTCTTCGCCTCCTGGGCACGCCGCTACACACCAGGCTGAACCGGCAGCTGAGATGGTGCGGCGCCGATAAGGGGCGCGCCAACAGGCCGAGGCATTCTCGTCGCATGGCGAACGGCCAGGGAACGGCTTATGTAGAGGCATGCACGAGCAGCCGAAGCGAATCGAGAGCCAGGAGCCTTTGAGCCAATCGCCCTTGAACCAGTCGCCCGCGAACCAAGCTGCCGCCCCCCGCGCCGGCGGCCTCGCGGCGCGTGCGCTCGAGGCGAGCGGGCGTCGGCTCGGCTATCTCGAAGGGCTGAACGCGGAGCAACGCGAGGCGGTCGAGACGCTCGACGGGCCGGTGCTCGTCCTGTCCGGCGCCGGCACCGGCAAGACCCGCGTCCTGACGACCCGCATCGCCCATATCATCGCGGCCGGGCGGGCCTATCCGTCGCAGATCCTCGCCGTCACCTTCACCAACAAGGCGGCCCGCGAGATGAAGCACCGCGTCGGCCTGCTGCTCGGCGAAGTCGCCGAAGGCATGCCCTGGCTCGGCACCTTCCACGCCATCGCCACGAAGATGCTGCGCCGACATGCCGAGCTCGTCGGCCTGCGCTCCGATTTCACCATCCTCGACACCGACGACCAGATCCGCCTGATGAAGCAGGTGATCGCGGCGGCCAATATCGACGAGAAGCGCTGGCCGGCGCGGCAATTCGCCCATCTGGTCGACTCTTGGAAGAATCGCGGCCTCACGCCCGAAAAGGTGCCGGCCGGCGAAGGCATGGCCTTCGGCAGCGGTAAGGGCGTCGAGCTTTATAGCGCCTATCAGGCGCGGCTCGCGACGCTCAACGCCGCCGATTTCGGCGATCTTCTCCTGCATGTCATTCGCATCTTCCGCGAGCATCAGGACGTGCTCGCCATCTATCATGAGCGCTTCCGCTTCATCCTGGTCGACGAATACCAGGACACCAATGTGGCTCAGTATCTGTGGCTGCGCCTGCTGGCGCAGGGGCGTAAGAATGTCTGCTGCGTCGGTGACGACGATCAGTCGATCTATGGCTGGCGCGGCGCCGAGGTCGACAACATCCTGCGCTTCGAGCATGATTTTCCGGGCGCCAAGGTGATCCGCCTCGAGCAGAATTACCGCTCGACCGGCCATATTCTCGCCGCCGCCTCCGGGCTGATCGCCCATAATGAGGGGCGGCTCGGCAAGACGCTGCGCACCGACGCTGAGCTCGGCGCGACCGTCACCGTGACCGGCGCCTGGGATTCCCAAGAAGAGGCCCGCCTGATCGGCGACGAGATCGAGGCGCTGCAGACCAAGGGGCATTCCTTGTCGGAGATGGCGGTGCTGGTGCGCATCTCGGCACAGATGCGCGAGATCGAGGACCGCTTCGTCAATCTTGGCCTGCCCTATCGCGTCATCGGTGGACCGCGCTTCTATGAGCGCATGGAGATCCGCGACGCGCTCGCCTATTTCCGCATCGTCGCCCAGCCGGCCGACGATCTCGCCTTCGAGCGCATCCTCAACACCCCGAAGCGCGGCCTCGCCGAGGCGACTTTGTCGGTGCTGCACAACCATGCGCGGGCCGCCCGCCTGCCGTTGCTGCAGGCGGCCGAAGTGCTGGCGCAATCGGAGGAGCTGAAGCCGAAGCCGCGTCTGGCGCTTCGCGATTTCGTGATCGCCGTGGCACGCTGGGCGGCGCGGCTCGAAAGCGGAGCTCCCCATACCGAGGTCGCGGCCCAGATCCTCGAAGAATCCGGCTACACGGATATGTGGAAGGCCGATCGCTCGGCCGATGCCGCAGGGCGCCTCGACAACCTCAAGGAGCTCGTCCGCTCGATGGAAGAGTTTCCCGATATGCGGGCCTTCCTCGAGCATGTGTCGCTGGTCATGGAAGCGACCGAGGGCGAGAATGAGGATCGCGTCTCGATCATGACGCTGCATGGCGCCAAGGGCCTCGAATTCGACACGGTGTTCCTGCCCGGTTGGGAGGACGGGTTGTTTCCGAACCAGCGGGCCCTCGACGAGAATGGGCGGGCGGGTCTCGAGGAAGAACGCCGCCTCGCTTATGTGGGCATCACGCGCGCGAGACGTCACGCCAAGCTCCTGTTCGCCACCAATCGGCGCCTGCACGGGCTGTGGCAATCGACGGTGCCGTCGCGCTTCATCGACGAACTGCCCGAGGGGCATGTCGAGGTCGCCAATGCGCCGGCGGGCTATCATTCGGGTGGCTTTAATTCCGGCGGCTATGGCCCGTCGCGCTTCGACCGGATGCCCGTCTTCGCCGAATCGCCCTATGCGACGCCAGGCTGGAAACGGGCCCAGGCGCAGCAGCGCATGGAGGCCGAGCACGGTGCGCGCGCAGGCTCAGGCATGCGCGGGCCGGGCTTCCGCCAGAGCGGCGGCCGCCTCATCGAGGGCGAGGTGGTGGCCTCCTCGATCGCCGCGGGCGCAGGCTTCACGACCGGCGAGCGCGTCTTCCATCAGAAATTCGGGCCGGGCATCGTCGCCTTGGTCGATGGCAACAAGCTCACGGTCGATTTCGACAAGGCCGGGCGCAAGATGGTGCTCGACAGCTTCATGCGGCGCGCCGGCTGAGAGCCAGGCGCCATGCCGGACGCAGATCAGCCCGATTGTGCCGCGGAGCCCAGCCTGTACGGCGCCGCCTATAGCGTCTATACGCGCATCGCCCGCCTCGCGCTCGCCGAGAAGCAGGTCGCCTATCGGCTGGTCGAGACGGATATTTTCGCCGCCCCCGGACCCTCGGCCGAATATCTCGAACGCCAGCCTTTCGGCCGCATACCTGCCTTCGAGCATCAGGGCTTTCGCCTCTACGAGACCGCCGCGATCTGCCGTTACGTCGATGAGGCGTTCCCAGGCCCGCTTTTGCAACCGGATACGCCGCGCGGTCGAGCCCGGCTGACGCAGATCGTCGGCATGCTCGACAGCTACGCCTATCGCCCCATGATCTGGGACATCTTTGTCGAGCGCATCCGCGCACCAGCTCAAGGCAGGATCGCCGATGAGGCCAGGATCACCGCGGCGATGCCGCGCGCCGCGACCTGCCTCGACGCCCTCGAACGGCTCATCGACGGACAGACCTGGTTTGCCGGAGAGACCCTGTCGCTCGCCGATATCCACGCGGCGCCGATATTCGCCTATTTCGTGCTGACGCCTGAAGGCTCCAGCCTTATGAGCGGCCGCCCCAATGTCGCGCAATGGTGGCAACTCATGTCGCAACGCCCCTCGATGGCGGCGACACGCTCGCCCATGGAATAGCCGGCTGTGATCCAGAGACTTCGGTGGTCCGCAGCGATCACTGTGCCGGTACAGCCGCTTCGAGCGCGGGCGAGGCATCGCGCCGGTAGATGAACAACGCCGCCGCAAGGCTGCAGACCGCAGCGATGCTCATCCAGATCCCGGGCGCGGCCTTGTCGCCGGTCACGTAGATCAGCCAGGTCGAGATGGCGAGCGAGGAGCCTCCGAGCGTGGTCGCCAGCGAATAGGCGAGCGAGAAGCCGGCCGCGCGCACATGCGACGGCACCACCTCGGTGAGCGCCACCACCATGGCGCCGTTATAGCTGCCATAGAGGAAGGACAACCATAGCTCCACGGCGAGCATATGCTCGAAGCTCGGCGCGGAGACCAGCCAGCGGAGCGACGGATAGGCGGTCAGGATCGTCAGCACCGTGAAGCCGATCAGGATCGGCTTGCGGCCGATGCGGTCCGAGATGGCGCCCCAGATCGGCAGCCAGATGAAATTCGAGATGCCGACGCAGATGGTGACGATCGATGCATCGGAATTGCTGAGGTTGAGGACATTCTTGCCGAAGTTCAGCGTGTAGCTGGTGATCAGGTAGAACGACACGGTCGTCATCAACACCAGCATCATGCCGGCGAGCACGATGCGCCAATTGGCGACGATCGATGCGAAGATCTGCGATGTCGTGGGGCGGACCTTTTGCGCCAGGAAATGCTCGGTCTCTTCCAATGAGCGGCGAATCACGAAGATGAAGGGGATGATGAGGCAGCCGATGATAAAGGGGATGCGCCAGCCGAAGCTGCTCATCTGCTCGGGCAGCAGGAGCTTGCCGAGAATGAAGCCGAGGAGCGCGGCGACGACCGTCGCGACTTGCTGGCTCGCCGACTGCCAGCTCACATAGAAGCCTTTATGGCCCGGCGTCGCCATCTCCGAGAGATAGACCGACACGCCACCGAGCTCGACGCCTGCCGAGAAGCCCTGGATCAGGCGCCCGAGCACGACCAGGATCGGGGCGAGCATGCCGATCTGCGCATAGCCGGGCACGAGAGCGATCAGCACGGTGCCGACCGCCATGATGCACAAGGTCACGATCAGGCCCTTGCGACGGCCGACGCGATCGATATAGGCGCCGAGGAAGATGGCCCCGAGCGGGCGCATCAGAAAGCCTGCCGCGAAGGTCAGGAAGGTATACATCAAGGACGCGAATTGATCGACCGACGGGAAGAAGGTCTTGGCGATATAGTCCGCATAGAAAGCAAACAGGAAGAAGTCGAACATCTCGAGGAAATTGCCGCTCGTCACGCGAAGGACGGTCGCGACCTTCGATCTCGATGTGGCACGCGCGCCGTTGATCACCGCCATGCCCGATCTCCTCCCACCACCTCGTCGCAACCCGTGAAGCCGGGGCACGGATCAGGCTCGCGGCGCCAAGCTGCGCCAACTTGCCGAAGCCTGCCTTGCCGAAGCCGTTATCGGTTATGGTTAGCCGAGAGAAATGAGCTTGTCATCAAGGCCGTTCGGGACCGTTTTGCTGCGATCGCGGGAGGATCGGTCCGCAACGAAGATCGGTCCCCTCAAACGGAAGCGCCGAGCGTCGCTTCCGACACCCGGCGCATTCTGCCGCGGCACCTTATGCCGGTGGCCTCCTCATGCATCATAGGGCGGCTCGATCAGTAGCAGACCTTGCGCACGACCAATTCGCCGTCCTCATCGTAATACTGCTTGATCACGCAGCCGCCGTCATAGTCCCCGCCATAGACCCCGTAGCCGA
Source organism: Rhizobiales bacterium GAS188 (assembly GCA_900104855.1). Taxonomy (NCBI): domain Bacteria; kingdom Pseudomonadati; phylum Pseudomonadota; class Alphaproteobacteria; order Hyphomicrobiales; species Rhizobiales bacterium GAS188. The sequence continues at coordinate 4,328,395 of FNSS01000001.1, read as the reverse complement.
AGCCGTGGCGCCAGCCGAAGCCATGTCCCCAATGCCCGAAGCCGTGGCCGAAATGGCCGAAGCCATGCCCGAAACCGTGGCCGAAGCCGAAGCCATGGGCCTGAGCCGGAGCAGTGGTCGCAATCGACGTCGCAGTGAGAGCCCCGACGGCCAGCGTGGCGGCGACGAGGGCGGATTTGATGTTGAAGCGCATGATACCTCTCCTTGTTTGAGTGCGGGCCCGGTCAATCGGGCCATGCGCTCATTGGTCGAGGCCTCAGTCGCTGAGGTTCATGCGCTCCAAAAAGATTCTGCGAGACGCTCCCGGCTCAGGCGGGAGTCGCGAGAAAGGCCAGGCGGGCCTGGTTATGGCCGAGATTGGGGCGTCGCGCCCGGGCCTCGAAACCGGCTTCCTTGAGCAGCGCGATCATCTCGGCCTCGTCATAGCTCGCAAGGCCGAGCTCGGCCCGCAGTTTGCGGTAATCCGACACCGCGGTGCGGGCGAGGCCGCCGAGCGCCGCAAGCAGGAACCCGCCCTGCAGGCCGAAATGCAGGAGCGCCAGCGCATCGGTCAGCGGCGAAAGGCCTTTCGGCAGCACATCCGCCAGGAGAAGCCGGCCCTTGGGCTTCAGCGCATGGCGCCAGAGTCTCAACACCGCGGCGAATTCGGGAGGCGTCAGATATTGCACCAGCGAGTTCGCGACCACGAGGTCAAGCGAGCCTTCGGGAATATCGGCGACCTCGACGGGGCTGAGCACCGTGACATTGCCGAGCCCGGCGAAACGGGCGACGAGCTTGCCGCGCACGCTCGCCGCGGCGTCGCACAGGTAGAGCTTGGCGCATCGGGCCGCGACCTCATCGGCCGAGAGCGCCTCGCCGCAGCCATGGTCGAGCACCATGGGAGCTTGGACCGGCGCGTCGGCGCTATCGCGGCTCACGGCCTTGCCGGCCGAGCTTCCGTCGAGCTCGGCGATCGCCTCGACGATGCCGCGCGCGATCAGGCGATAATGCAGGAGCTTGTGGCGCTCATTGACATAGATCGGGGTATCGCCGTCCCAGAAATCGCGCCAGCTCATCGGCCGCCCCAGAGCCGGATGAGCGGCCCTTCAGCGCCCTCGACCGGATCGCGCTCCGGGCAGGGGATCGCGGCGATGCGATCGAGCGCCGCATCATGGATGGCGATGCTCTCCGCATAGGGCTTGATCAGGTCGCATTCGCGCCCGCCCGGATAGGCGCCGACCACCAGGAAGTCGCGGCTAGCCGAGAGGCATTTATGGCCGGTGCCCCCGGGCAAGAGCACCACATCGCCGGCCGCCACCGGAACATCGCGGCCCTTGCGGCCGCCGAGCCGCAAGACGGCCCGCCCGCTCGCGACGCCCAGCACTTCATGGGAGGTCGAGTGGTAATGATGGAACGGATAGACGCCGTAGCGCCAGCTTCCGGTCCAGTCATTCTCGGCGAAGCGCCGCTCGAAGGCGCGCGGCGGATCGTCGGCGTCGGGCACGATCGCTCGACGATACAGGATCACCGGAAGGCGGCTGTTCGGCACGCGGCCGTCATCGTCGAAGAGGGCGGTCTCCACTCGGCCGTCCAGGATTTGGCTGCCCTCGACTTGGCCGCCCTTCGGAGCCGGCGGCTTTTCCGTCACGCGGCCTGCTTCTTCGCCCGATCGGCCTCCATCAGGGCGACGAAGCGATCGAAGAGATAATGGCTGTCGCGCGGCCCGGGGGAGGCCTCGGGATGATGCTGAACCGAGAAAGCCGGACGGTCGGTGAGCTTGAGCCCGCAATTCGATCCGTCGAACAGCGACACATGGGTGGGCACCGCATTGGCCGGCAAGGAGGCGGCATCGACCGCGAAGCCGTGATTCATCGAGACGATCTCGACCTTGCCGGTCGCCATCTCCTTCACCGGATGATTGGCGCCGTGATGACCCTGGCTCATCTTCTGCGTCCGGCCGCCGATGGCGAGCGCCATCATCTGGTGGCCGAGGCAGATGCCGAAGGTCGGCACGGCCTCGTCGAGCAGGCGCTTGATCACCGTCACCGCATATTCGCCGGTGGCGGCAGGGTCGCCCGGGCCGTTGGCGAGGAAGACCCCGTCCGGCCGCAGCGCCAGGAGGTCCTCCGCCTTCATGGTCGGGGGCACCACCGTGACCTTGCAGCCGCGGGCCGCGAGCAGCCGCAGGATGTTGCGTTTCACGCCGTAATCGATCGCCACCACATGGAAGCGCGGCTCGCTCTGGCGGCCATGGCCTTGCGGCCAGGCCCATTCGGTCTCGTCCCAGCTATGGCGCTGGAACGACGCGACCATGGGCACGAGGTCAAGCCCGACCATCGACGGCAGGGCGGCGGCCTTGGCGCGCAGGGCCACGAGATCGAAGACGCCGTCGGGATGGTGCGCGATGATGGCGTTGGGCATGCCCTTCTCGCGAATGAGCGCGGTCAACGCCCGCGCATCGACGCCGCAAATGCCGACAATGCCGCGCGTCAGCAGCCATTCGTCGAAGCCGCGCCCGGCGCGCCAGTTCGAGGCCTCGGTGATGGCTTCGGAAAGCACGACGCCGCGCACTCCCGACGCTGCCGCCATGTTGACGGTTTCGATATCCTCGTCGTTGACGCCGACATTGCCGATATGCGGGAAGGTGAAAGTGACGATCTGCCCCGCATAGGAGGGATCCGTCAGGATCTCCTCATAGCCGGTCATCGCCGTGTTGAAGCACACTTCGCCCGAGGCTTCTCCAGTCACGCCGATACCGGCGCCTTCGATCACCGTGCCGTCGGCCAGAACGAGCACGGCCGTGGCACGCGGCTCGGCCCAGGGGGCCGGCGTTGCTTTGCTGCGTGCTTGTGCGAAGGCGGACATGATCTCTTCCGAAACAGGTTGCTTTGGCGATATGACGAGGGCACTCCCAGGCCGATGCTCTAGGCTCGGCAGGATGGGGCGTCAAATCTCATCTGACGCCCTTTTCGCGCGCTTCGCCCTCATTTTGCTGCGTTTCCAGTCAGGAAACCGGCTTTATGGCCCTTCGACCCGGCGCCGCCCTTGACGCGCCACGGGACGAGAACCTAACTCCGCGCTTCGTTCGACGCAGTGTCCGTTCGACGTCTTGTTCGCTCAAGGTCTTGCCGGCCGCCAAGGAGAGTTACCATGTCGCTCAGGGACAGTTTCAATGCCGCGATGAAAGAGTCGCTGAAGGGCGGCGACAAGGCGCGGCTGTCGGCGGTGCGCCTCATCAACTCGGCCGTCAAGGATCGCGACATCGAGGCGCGGGGCGCCGGCAAGGGCACGGCCACCGAGGACGAGATCGTGGCGCTGCTGCAGAAGATGATCAAGCAGCGCCATGAATCGGCTGCCATGTACGAGAAGGGCGCGCGCCCCGAGCTCGCAGCCCAGGAGCGCGCCGAGATCGCCGTCATCACGTCCTTCCTGCCTCAGCAGCTTTCCGAGAGCGAAGTCGTCGCCGCCGTCAAGGAGGCGATCGCCGCGACCGGCGCTGCCAGCATCAAGGACATGGGCAAGGTCATGGCGGCGCTCAAGGAACGCCATGCGGGCAAGATGGATTTCTCCAAGGTCGGCCCGGCCGTGAAGGCGGCGCTGAGCGGCTAGTTTCGCTGTAAACAACAGGCGAAATACAGCGGGGGCGCCAGCTCCGGGATCGCGACCGTCTCGGTCGCCCTTCTTCCGCGCGAAGCGCCAACCTGTCGGTCTCAAGGGCGGGCGGGGCGCCCGCGGTCCCAAGGGAGCTCGCAGGCGGGGAGAGGGCAAGTGCCCTCACAGCAAGGCGAGCTGCACCGGCTCCTTTTCGCGCCCCGGCACGCAGAACAGATCCGAGGTCAATTTCAGCTTCTCGCGGTTGAAGCCGAGCCGCCTCGCGGCGATCTCGAAGCGACGCCCGATGGTCCAGGCATAGGGCCCCTCCCCCATCTGGCGGATGCCGAAGCGCGCATCATAATCCTTGCCGTCGCGCGCGCCCTTGACCAGCGACATGACGCGGTCGAGCTTGTCGGGATGGTGATCGAGCAGCCATTCGCGCACCAGATGGCGCAATTCGAGCGGCAGGCGCAGCAGCACGTAACCGGCCTCACGCGCGCCGGCCCCGCGCGCCGCAGCCAGGATCTTCTCGATCTCGCTGTCCGTCAGCGAAGGAATGACCGGGGCGACGAGCACAGTCACCGGAATGCCCGCCTTCGACAGCGCCGAGATGGTGGCCAGCCGTTTCGAGGGGGTCGCGGCGCGCGGCTCCATCTCGCGAGCGAGCTTCGCATCGAGCGTCGTGACCGATATCGCCACCTTGGCGAGGCCCTTCTCGGCCATCGGCGCCAAGAGGTCGATGTCGCGGGCGACGAGTGCCGATTTGGTCACGATGCCGACCGGATGGTTGAAGCGCGACAGCACTTCGAGCAGCCCCCGCATGATGCGATAGCCGCGCTCGATCGGCTGATAGGGATCGGTGTTGGTGCCGATCGCCATGACGCGCGGCTTGTAGGAGGGATGCGAGAGCTCCTTTTCCAGAAGCTCGGCCGCATGCGGCTTGGCGAACAGTTTCGTCTCGAAATCGAGCCCGGGCGACAGCCCCATATAGGCATGGGTCGGGCGTGCGAAGCAGTAGACGCAGCCATGCTCGCAGCCGCGATAAGGGTTCACCGAGCGGTCGAAGGACAGGTCCGGCGAATCGTTGCGCGAGATGATGGTCTTGGCGCGCTCGATCGTCACCTCGGTGCGGAAGGGCTCGGCCTCCTCCTCGCGCTCCCAGCCATCGTCGAAGCTCTCGCGCGACAGGGGCTCGAAACGGCCCGAGCGATTGGTGACCGCGCCGCGTCCGCGCCGCCTCTCGCCCTCGACGAAATCGCTGCCGAGCGCCGCCTTCGGCGCCTCGCTCTCCAATCCGGGCGTGATCTGCAACCGATCGAGTGGATGCGACGCCCTCTGTGCTGGCATGCCCATGCTGCTGTCCTCGTTCCTGATCTGGAACATAACGAGAACATAAGCGATCATGTGGCGAATTTCAAGCGGCGTTCCCAGAAGGCGGCATTTCCCATTCTGAGTCACGGTCTCGTCATGACCGGGCTTGGCCCGGCCACCCACGCCTTCCTTGAGCCAGCGTCTGCTAAGGATCGTCCCACTCGGGAGCTAAGCCATTGAACAGACGCATCTTTCAGGCACGCGCCCTCGTGACGAGTGGTAGCGAGACGTGGATGGCCGGGACGAGCCCGGCCATGACGAAAGAAGGCACCTCTAGCCCGGCACCCTGACGGTCGCCCGCAACCCGCCGAGCGGACTGTCGGAGAGCGTGATGTCGCCGCCATGGGCGCGCGCGATGTCGCGGGCGATGGTCAGGCCGAGCCCGGTACCGCTGGTGTCGAGATTGCGCGCCTCGTCGAGCCGCAAGAAGGGCTTGAACACGTCCTCGCGCCGGTCGCGCGGGATGCCTGGTCCGTCATCATCGACCGTGATGGTCAGGACGCGCGCATCATGCACCGCGTCGATCTCGATGCGCTCCGCATAACGCGCCGCGTTCGAGACGAGATTGGTCAGGCAGCGTTTGAAGGAGCGCGGCCGCACCACGGCCACCGGATCGCCGGTGATCGAGAAGGCGGCGCGATGGCCCGAGCGCTCCGCATCCGTCTTCAGCGCGTCCAGCAGGGCGCGCACATCGATCGCCTGCGGTTGCTCGCCGCCATCGCCGCGCGCAAAGGCGAGATAGCCTTCGAGCATGCGGCTCATCTCGTTCACGTCGCCGCGCATCTCCTCGACCTCCGGCGCCTCGCCGAGCAGCTCGAGCGACAGCCGGAAGCGGGTGAGCACGGTGCGCAGGTCGTGGCTGACGCCGGCCAGCATCGTGGTGCGCTGGTCGATCATGCGCTCGAGGCGCCGCTTCATCTCGATGAAGGCATGGCCGGCCTTGCGCACCTCGCGAGCGCCGCGCGGCCGGAACTCGATGTCGCGCCCCTTGCCGAAGCTTTCGGCGGCGTCCGCAAGGCTCAGGATCGGCCGGATCTGGTTGCGCAGGAACAAGACCGCGATGGTGAGCAGGAAGAGCGATGAGCCCGCCATCCAGGCGAGGAAAATGCCGCTATTGGACGCATAGGCCTGGCTGCGATGCGCCACGACCCGCAAGGTCGCGTCGTCGAGCTGCACGCGGATCTCGATCAGGTTCGAGCGCCCGATGGTGTCGACCCAATAGGGCCGCCTGATATGGCGCCTGATCTCCTTGGCGAGCGCCTCGTCGAAGAACTGGAAGAAGGGTTTTGGCGCCGGCGGCGGCAGCGGAATGGGCGGCATCAGCTCGACATCGAGGTTCAGCCGCTCGGCCGCGATCCTCTCCAGCACATCACGCTTGCCGGGGCCGAGCGCCTCGTTGAGGTCGACGAGCGCCGCGATATCCTGCGACAGCGCCGCCGAGAGGCGCTCCGTCACCGTCTGCCAATGCCGCTCCATGAACACATAGGCGAGGATCGATTGCAGCAGGATCATCGGCGCGATGACGATCACCAGCGCCCGGACATAGAGGCCCTTCGGCATGACCGAGGCGAGCGCCTCGGACACGCCGTCATTGATCGCCCGGCCGACGGCGCGCAACTGGCGAACCGGCCAGCGATCGAGGATCAGGACATGCGCGGCGCTCGAGGCGAAGGATATGGTATCGCGCACCCTCTCGCGCACCAGTCTCAGGGCCGGCGTGATCGCGCTCGACGACGCCGACCGGAAGGTCATGACTCGACCGCCAGCCTGTAGCCCTGGCCGCGCACCGTCATCAGCCAACGCGGGTTGGTGAGATCCGTCTCGATCTTGCGGCGCAGACGGTTCATCTGCACATCGACCGAGCGATCCGTCGCGAGCTGGTCGCCACCACCGGCCAGCGCCTCGCGCGGCACCGGCGCGCCATGCGAGCCTGCCAGCAAGGTCAGCATCTCCCTCTCGCGATCGGTGATGCGGACGAGCTCGCCGTCGCGGTGCAATTCGCCGCGTTCGAGGTTGAAGCTGAAGGCGCCGAAGCGGACGGTCTTGGGCGCGCCGGTCGCGGCGCTTGGCTTGCCGCTCGAGCGCTTGAGCACATTGGTCAGCCGCAACAGCAATTCGCGCGGGTCGAAGGGTTTCGGCAGATAATCGTCGGCGCCGATCTCGAGGCCCATGACGCGATCTTCGGCCTCGGCGCGCGCGGTCAGCATCAGGATCGGCGTGTCGAGCGTCTTCTTCAGGTCGCGCGCCAGATCGAAGCCGCTCTCGCCCGGCATCATCACGTCGAGGATCAGCCCGTCGAAGGCGATTGAGGAGAGCTGGGCACGCGCCGCTTCCGCGGAGGCTGCCGTGGTCACCCGATAGCCTTCGCGCGACAGATAGCTCGACAGCAGGGTGCGGATGCGCGTGTCGTCATCGACGACGAGCACATGCGGCGAATGGTCGACGAGGGGCTTCGGGGCTACCTGTCTGGCAGCAACCGGGGCCGGGGCGAGCGTCGGCAGGGGGTTCGTCACTCTCTTTGCCTTTCAGCAGGGCTCTTTTGGCCTATCAGCCGTAATCTCTTTCAGCCGGACTCTACAGATGCGGACCGTTGATGCGCCCGCGCGCCACGAGCTCAAGCACATGATCACGGTCGCCCTCTCCGACCATGCCGGCGAGGAAGCGCAGCACCGTCTCGCGCGTGTCGTCGCCGGCTTCGGCCAGCCCGGCTTGGGTCAGCCCTTTGGCGATGCGGGCACTCTGCACGCGGGCGAGCTCGCGCGCCAGCGTCTCGCCGAGCTTGGTGGTCACCAACAGACGACGGCGGCGATCGGACACGCCGGCCCGCTGCTCGATGAAGCCCGCCTCGACGAGGTCGCGCAGCACCCGGTTGAGGCTCTGCTTGGTGATCCGCAAAATGTCGAGGAGCTCGGCGATGGTGAGGCCGGGCAGCCGGTCGACGAAATGCAGCACGCGGTGATGGGCCCGGCCGAAGCCGTAGGAGGCGAGCACCAGATCCGCCTCGCCGACGAAATCGCGATAGGCGAAGAACAGCAGCTCGATCAGGTCGTAAGGGGGCGGGACATGCGAGGTCTCGCGGACCGGATCAGTCGCTTGCAACGCCGGCGCCGACATTCTTGCGTCGCTCCTCATGCTCGCGCGGTCGTCGCGCTGATGGCCCATCAGGCTTTGCCTGTGGCAGACACGACATGCGGGCCGGCCGGCCCCCTTCTAGCATACGTGTTTAGCATCCTTGGGGGCATCCGCCCACTATGTCAGCATTGTTGACATATTTCCGCCTTGGGGCCTTACTGGTCAAGCCTTTTCGCCTCACGGGAAGGCAGAGCGTGCCGCACTAAGCGGCAGAACCGCTCCGGAACTGAGCAAATCCAGCATGTTTCGGGCCTCAGGAGGATGACATGGCTTTGTTGCCATTCGACGATCGCGACGGCTTCATCTGGTTCGACGGTAAGCTCGTCCCCTGGCGGGATGCGAAGCTGCACGTATTGTCGCATGGGCTGCATTACGGCTCCTGCGTCTTCGAAGGCGAGCGCGCCTATGGCGGCGAGATCTTCAAATGCACCGAGCATTCGCAGCGCTTCAAGATCTCGGCCGAGCTCCTCGATTTCGAGGTTCCCTATTCGGTCGAGGAGCTCGACGCCGCCAAGCGCGCGGTGGTGAAGGCGAACGGCAAACCCGAATGCTACGTGCGCCCTGTCGCCTGGCGCGGCAGCGAGATGATGGCGGTGGCGGCCCAGAACGCCACCATCCATGTCGCCATCGCCACCTGGGAATGGCCGAGCATGTTCGATCCGGAAGCCCGAATGAAGGGCATCCGCCTCGATATCGCCGAATACCGCAGGCCCGATCCGCAGACTGCGCCCTGCCGCTCCAAGGCCGCCGGGCTCTACATGATCTGCACCATCTCGAAGCATAAGGCCGAGCGCAAAGGCTATGCGGACGCCCTGATGCTCGACTGGCAAGGCCGTGTGGCCGAATGCACCGGCGCCAATGTCTTCTTCACCCGCGACGGGGCCCTGCACACGCCGATCGCCGATTGCTTCCTCGACGGCATCACGCGGCGCACCGTCATCGATCTCGCCAAGCAGCGTGGCATGGAGGTGCAGGAGCGCCGCATCATGCCCGAGGAGCTGTCGAGCTTCAACGAATGCTTCATCTGCGGCACCGGCGCCGAAGTAACCCCCGTGGCCGAGATCGGCCCCTACCGCTTCACGCCGGCCAATATCTCACGCACCCTGATCGAGGATTATGCGGCGGCGGTCAGGCCGCAAGCCTGAGGCGGGACGCAAGAGTGGCTCCCCTCAACGGCTTCTTGCCTGCTCACCGCTACAAGACGAAAGGCTTCATCGACACCTTCGTGTATCGTCTCGGCGACCAGGCGGCCGCCTGGTCGGTGCCGCTGCTCCCTGGATCCCGTGCCGCACCCCTGGCGGCGATCGTGGTCGCCGCCCTCTGGCTGGCCAACGCCCTTTGGCTCGGCCGCCGCCAGCGGACGCTCGAAGCCGCGGACACCTCCCGTTCGGGAGATTGAGGGAAGACGGTCAGCCGAAATATCGCACGCGCTCCACCTCGATGAGGCGAATCCGCACACCGCCGATCGCCAGGTCCCTCGCGATCGCCCTCTGAGGCGGCCACGCCTTTTCAACGAGGCCGGCAATTCCGCCTCGCAGCCCAAGCCGGCTCACAGGCCGGACGCCGCCAGCAGCGCTGCCGTATAGGGGTGCCGCGGGGCCGCGAACACGGCATCGGCCTCGCCCTGCTCCACCACCTCGCCGGCGCGCATCACCACCACCTGATCGGCGAGCGAACGCACCACCGTGAGGTCGTGGCTTATGAACACATAGGTCAGGCCGAGCTCCACCCTGAGCTCCCGCAGCAATGTCAGGATCTGTGCCTGCACCGACACATCGAGGGCGCTCGTCGGCTCGTCGCACACCACGATATCGGGGCGCATGATCAGCGCGGTCGCGATCGCCACGCGCTGACGCTGGCCGCCCGAAAGTGCGGCCGGAAAGGCGCCGGCGAGGCGATCCGGAAGCCCGCAGCGCGCCATCATCTGCTGCACCGCTTCGGCGCGCTCCCGCCTGGCGCCGATATCATGCACGTCGAGTGGCAAACGGATGATGGCGCCGATGCGGCGGCGCGGGTTCAGCGAGGAATACGGATCCTGGAACACCGGCTGGACCACGCGGGCGAGGGTGCGGCGGGTGAAGGACGACAGCGAGCGGTCGAGCAGCGCGACGCTGCCGTCTCCGGGCTGCAGCCCCAGTATGACGCGCGCCAGGGTGGATTTGCCACTGCCGCTCTCGCCGACGATGCCGCAAACGCTGCCACGCGGGATGTTGAGATCAATGCCGCGCAGCGCCTGCGTGACATGGCGCGGCCCGAGCAGCCCGATACGAGAGGCGAAGCGCACGCCGACGCCCTGCAGCGCCACCGCCATGTCGGCGCCCTTGGGCGGGACGTGGCGGAGCGGCGGCGTCGGGAGGCGCGCCGGCAAGGCCTCGGGCGGCAAGACGCAGCGGGCGGCACGATGCGCAGGATACACGCGCAACGCCACCGGTTGCCGGCAGGCATCCGAGGCGAAGCCGCAGCGCGCCAGGAAGGCGCAGCCGGCGGGCGGCACCACCAGGCTCGGCACGGTGCCGGCGATGGCGCCGAGCCGGCCGGCGCCCGGCCGGCAATCGAGCAGCGCCCGCGTATAAGGATGCAGCGGACGGGCGAAGATGTCGTCCGTCGGCCCGGTCTCGACGATCTCGCCCGCATACATCACGGCGACGCGCCGCGCATAGCGCTCTGCGAGGCCGAGATCATGGGTGATCAGCAGCAGGGACAGCGAGAACTGCCGCTGTAGCTGCGCCAGCAGATCAAGGATCTGGGCCTGCACGGTGGCATCGAGCGCCGTCGTCGGCTCGTCGGCGATCAGCAGCGCCGGCTCGCTCATCAGCGCCATGGCGATCACCACCCGCTGCCGCATGCCGCCCGAAAGCAGATGGGGATGCTGGGCGAGGCGCAAGGCCGGGCGATCGATGCCGCAGATCTCGAGGAGCTCGGCGGCCCGCCCCAGCGCCATGCGGCGCGACAGGCCCGGCCGATGCACGCGTATGCCCTCGACCATCTGCTCGCCCACCGACCAGGCCGGATTGAGCGCCGACATCGGATCCTGGAAGATCATCGCCACGCGGTCGCCGCGCAGCGCCTGCCAGCGCGGCTCGTCGGCGAGCCGCATGGCCTCGCCGAGCAGGTCGAGCCGCGCCGCCTCGCAAATCGCGGCCTCAGGCAGCAATCCCATGGCGGCGAGTGCGGTGAGCGACTTGCCGCTGCCGCTCTCGCCCACCAGGCAGAGCGTCTCGCCGCGCTCGATCCTGAGATCGACGCCGCGCACCGCCCGCAACAGGCCGGCCGGCGTCGGCAGGGCGATATGCAGCCCGGCGATGTCGAGAGCCGGACTCATCGAGCCAGGACTCATCGAACCAGGACTCATCGAACCAGGACTCATCGAACCAGGACTCATGGCGGCCGCACTCGTCTGGGCCGGGCTCATCTCTGCAGCTCCGGCGCCAGCCAGTCGCGGACGCCGTCGCCGACGAGGTTGATCGCCAGCACCAGGGTCGCGAGCGCGGCGCCAGCAAGCGTGATCTGCCAGGGGTCGGTGGTCAGGTAGCGGCGGCCTTCGGCCATCATCAGCCCCCAGGACGGATCCGGCGCCTGGATGCCGAGGCCGAGGAAGCTGAGCGCCGCGGCGGCGAGGATGCATTGGGCCGCCTCGAAGGTGAACACGACCGCGAACAGGCTCGCCACATTCGGGAAGATCTCGCGCGCCAGGATATGCAGATGCGAACAGCCGAGCACGCGGGCGCGCAGCACATATCCTTGCACGCAGACCTGAGCCGTCGCGGTGCGCAGCACCACGGCGTAGCGGTCCCAGGATGTCAGCCCCAGCACCAGGATGACGATGCCGAGCCCGCTGCCGGCGATCTGCAGCACGGCGAGCGCCACCAAAAGGGCCGGCAGGACGAGCCGCGTCGCGATGATGATGCCGATCAGGCGATCGAGCCGCCCCCCTGCATAGCCGGCGGCGATTCCGAGGCTCGCCCCGATCACGCCGGCGAGCGCCGCCCCGCCGAAACCGACAGCGAGCGAGATACGCGTCCCATAGAGCAGGCGCGACAGCGTATCGCGGCCGAAACCGTCGGTGCCGAACGGATTGTCCCAGGTGCCGCGCGCTTCCCATACCGGCGGTCGCAGCCGCCGCAACAGGCTCTGCGCATAGGGATCATGCGGCGCGATCGACGCCGCGAACAGCGCCGCGAGCAGCATGAGGCCGAGCAGCGCGAGGCCGAGCCCGAGGGCTGGACGCACTCGCCTCACCGCCGCAGCCGCGGATCGAGCGCGCCGTTGATCAGGTCGGCGCAAAGATTGAGCAGCACGAACAGCGCCGCGACCATGATCACGATGCCCTGCACCACGGGGAAATCCGAGCGCTGGATGGCGTTCCAGGCGAGGAGGCCGACGCCGTTCAGCGCGAACACGCTCTCGACCACGATCGAGCCGCCCAGCAGATAGCCGAGCTGCACCATCGCCACGGACACCACCGGCAGGATGGCGTTGCGCAGCGCGTGCTTGACGAAGATCATGCGCGGCGGCAGGCCCTTGGCGCGCGCCGTGCGGATATAGTCGGCGCCGAGCACCTCCAGCATGCCGGCACGGGTGAGCCGCGCCAGCACCGGCATGACGAACCAGGCGAGCGCGACGCTCGGCAGCACGAAGCTCTGCCAGCTCTCGGTGCCGGAGATCGGCAGCAGCTGCAGCCGCACGCCGAACAGCAGGATGAGCAGCAGCCCGGTCCAGTAGGACGGCATGGCCTGGGCGAGCGTCGCGATCGCGAGACAGAGCCGGTCCGGCCAGGCACCGCGGCGCACCGAGGCCGCGAGCCCGAGCGGCACGCCGATCAGCAGCGCCAGCAGCAGCGAGGAGATGGCCAGCGCCACCGTGACGGGCGCGCGATCGAGGATCATCGCCGTGACGTTCTCATGCGAGAAGAACGAGGTGCCGAGATCGCCGCTGAGCACATGCCCGGCCCAGCCGAGATACTGCGCCACGAGGCTGCGGTCGAAGCCGTAATAGGCGCGGATGCGCGCGAGCTCCTGCGGCGTTGCCTCCATCCCGCCGATGGCGGTCGAGAGGTTGTCGCCGACATGCACCAGCGCGAAGGCGACGATCGAAGCCGTGAAGCAGACGAGCAGCGCCTCGCTCAGCCGGCGCGTCAGGAAGCTGGCCATGCCGCCTGCGTCAGCGCCAGCCGGCCATCGCGATCAGCGGATAGCCGTCGGCCGGCGGGACGAAGTCCAGCCCGTCGCGGAACCCGTAGGCGGTGACCGTGGTCATCAGCGGCACGACATCGGCCTCCTGAGCGATCTTGCGGAATCCGAGAGCGTAGAGACGCTGGCGCTCGGCCGGGTCGACGATGCTGCCGGCCTCGCGGAACCAGGCCTCGATCTCCTTGTCGCGCGTATAGTCGCCCTGCTGGCCCATGAAGAACAGCGGCACGAGCGCTGCGACGTCATAGACCCCGCTCGACGGCCAGGGCACCACGCTCGCCTGCATGCGACCGGCGAAGAAATCCTTGATCCAGGCCGAGGTCTCGCGCAGGTCGACGCGACCCTTGATGCCGATCTCGCGCAGATCGCCGACGATCGCCTCGGCGACCGGCCCGCCATCCGTGAAGGCGCCGATATCGAGCGAGAACCCGTCCGGATAGCCCGATTGCTTCATCAGCGCCTTGGCCTTCGCGATATCATAGGCGTGTTTCTCGACCTCGGCCGAGCAGCCGAATTGCTTCGGGTGGCAGGCGGCGTCGATCACCACGCTGCCCTCGCCCTGCAGCACCTGGCTGAGGGCCTGGCGGTTGATGGCGCTCGCGATGGCGAGGCGAACATTCTTGTCCTGCATCGGATTGGCGCCGCTGCGGCCGGCCGCATCGAGCGACAGGAAGTCGACGGATGTCGAGCCGCCCGTGGCCGTCTTCACGCCGGCCGCGCCTTGCAGCTGCTGCACCTGATCGGGGTTGATGTTCCAGAGAAAATCGACGCGGCCGCGGGTCAGCTCGGCCACCTGCGTCTGCGGGTCCGGGATGGTGATGACCGAGATGGTGTCGAGACGCGGCTTGCCCCAATCGGCCGCGTGATAGCCGCCATAGCGCGTCAGCACGAGCTTGCGCCCGGCCTCGAACACGGCGACGCGATAGGGGCCGGTGCCAATGGGGGCGCGCCCGAAGGCTTGCGCGCCGAGCGTCGCATAGGCGCCATGCGGCAGGATGAACAGCGTCTGGGTCAGCCGGTCCACGGCCGAGGGCGTCGGCGCGTTCAGCACCAGCCGCACCGTCATCGCATCGACCTTTTCGGCGTGATTGATGTAGCCGTAATCGGCCTCGGCGAAGGAGACAGGCGAATCCTTGCGCTTCACCTGCGCCACGGTGAACAGCACGTCGTCGGCATCGAAGGGCTGGCCGTCCTGGAAGGTGGCGCCGCTGCGCAGCGACAATTCGAGCGTGCGATCATCGACCCAACGCCAGGAGGTGGCGAGCAGCGGCTTCGCGACGCCGGAGACCGGATCGCGATAGAGCAGGGTCTCGAGAACGTTGCGGATCACGAGCTGCGCCGTGCGCTTGGCGGTGGCGTAGGGATCGAGCGTCTCGATCTCGCTGGTGAAACCCCAGGTGAGCGCGTTCTGCGCCTGTTGGGCGCCGACCGCGGGTGAGAGCAGGGCGAAGGCGGCGGCGAGCAGCAGGAACCGGGGGCGAGCCATGGCGAAACCTCAGCGAAGATGCGGCAGGATACCGTGCAGCGCCGTCGGCAGGCTGGCCCCGAAGCGCGTCGCCCGCTGCGGCGACCAGCCCTGTGCCTCGTCCTGCCACCAGGACGTGTCCTTGAACGGCTGCTCCAGCAGGATGGAGAGGCAGTCGAAGCGCTCGGCGATCCAATTCCAGGCCATCGTCATGTCGGCATTTTCCGGGGCGCCGCCCGGATAGGGGTGGCCGCGCTCATAGTCGGGCGAGGCCGCGGCCCATAGATCCTCGAAGCCATGGAACAGCCGCTTGAGCCGCGGCGAGCGCGAGGGGATCTCCAGCGGTCCGCCGAGGAAATTGCAGCGCAGCTCCGAATCGGCATGGCAGTCGATGCAGAAATCGACGCCTATGCGTTCCATCAGGTCGCGCACACAGAGCACCTCAGGCGAGCGCTCGGCACTGGGCGAGACCCATTCGCGGTTGAGGTTCACGCCGAGCGCATTGGCGCGCGCCCAGCCGTTCATGGTGCCGTCCGGGTTCATGTTCGGCACCACATAGAGCACCGCGCGCTGCAGGATCTGCCGCGCGATCGGGTCGTGCTCGTCGATCATGCGCTCCAGGAACCCTTCGAGGAAGAAGCCGCCCTGCGTCTCCGACGGATGCTGGCGGGCGATCACCCAGAGCTTCAGCCGGTCGGGCGCGGGCGTGCCGATGGTCAGGCAGTCGATATCGGCGCCGAGCACGCTGCGGCCGATGGTCGAGATGCGCACCAGCGGCGACAGCTGCAGCCTCGCCAAGAGGTCTAGCTGCCGGTCCATGCCGTAGGGCGCGAAAGAGGCGTAGTGGCAGAGATCGTAATCCGGGCGATGCGAGAAGGAGAACACCTGGCCGTCGAACCGCCCGCGCAGGCGAAACCAGTTGCTGCGGTCATAGGAGACGGCCGGCCCGGTATTGGTCCAGGCATTCTCGACATTCTCCCGCCCGGCCAGGCGGGTGGCGAGCGTGTCGCCGGCATTGAGGATGCGGAAGGTGCAGTCGAGGCCGCGCACACCCGAGGCCCGGAAATGATAATAGCCGCGGAATTCGGCCCCGCTGTCCTTCATCAGGCGCAGCTCAATGTTGCCGGGGTCGCTCATGTCGACGACCTCGATGCGTCCGCCCGGGATGGTGGCGTTGACGGAGACGGACATCTCGCACTCCAAATTCGCGGGCCTCGCGATTCGCGGGCTCACGGCAAATTGACCTTGCCGATGAATTTGATCTTTGACCAAAGATCAAGATAATGTTAGGCCCCGGCTTCGATCAAGTCAACGCAGGCAGGTGCCGCTTGAGCCGTCGCCAGACCCCTTCGACTCGAATCCCGTCACCCGAGATTCTGTCCCGCAAGCTTTCGTCCTCCAAGGTTTCGTCCCCCAAGGTTCCGTCACCTCAGGTCACGCCGGCCAAGGCCGCGCCGCGCCAGCCTGCGCCGGCAAGGCGCGGCCACACGCCGCTCGCTGCCCAGCTCGACGCCGCGCCGATCACCATCGAGACCGTGCAGGACCGCATCTATCGCCAGCTCCGCGCCTGGCTGATGGAGGGGCGCTTCCATCCCGGCCAGCGGCTGAAGATCCAGGAATTGTCGGCCCTGTTCGGCACCAGCAGCCAGCCGGTGCGCGAGGCGATCCGCCAACTGGTCGCCGAGCGCGCCCTCGAGGCATTGCCGAACCGCAGCGCCCGCATCCCGGCGCTGACGCCGGGGGCGATCGAGGATTTGCGGCGGGTGCGGATGGCGGTTGAAGGGCTCGCGGTCGAAATGGCCGCGTCCCGCATCGGCCTCGCGGACGTCAAGGCGCTGGCGGAACTCGTGTCGGCCGGCGCGCAGGCGGACGAGGACGGCGACGCGCAAGCGAGCGTCGCCCACAACCAGGCCTTCCATCTGCGCCTCTACGAGCTCTCGGGATCGTCCGTGCTGCCGCCGATCATCGAGCGGCTATGGTTGCAGGTCGGCCCGTATCTGCGCCGTTCTGCCGAGGGCTTCGACGGGCGGGCTGGGCGCGGCGTCGTCTTTCATGCGGCCTTGCTGCGCGCCTTGCGACGCCGCGATGCGCCGGCGGCGCGGCGGGCCATCGAGCAGGATATCGACCGCTCCTGTGCGTTGCTGCAGGCCTGCCTGCGGGCCGAGGATCGGGCCGCATGACCGGCGACGCTCCTTTCCGGTCGGCGCGTCAGGCTGTTCCGCCGCGGCGAGGCGATCGCCATGTCGCCTGCGGGAGAACACCCGTGAGCGAACGCATCGAGCTCGCGCCGGGCTACACCATCTCCCGCCTGCTGAAGGGCGGCTGGCATCTTGCGGGCGGGCATGGCGCCGTGGACCCGGCAGAGGCCATCAGAGACATGGCGGAATACGTCGAGGCCGGCATCACCAGCTTCGATTGCGCCGATCACTATATCGGCGTCGAGCAGCTGATCGGCGATTTTCGCCGCGCCCACCCGGCGCTTGCCAAAAAACTGCAGGTCCACACGAAATTCGTGCCCGATCTCGCATCCCTGGCGACCCTGGAGCGGGACGGGATCGTGCGCGTCATCGATCGCTCGCTACAGCGCCTTGGCGTCGATGCGCTCGATCTCGTGCAATTCTTCTGGTGGGATTGGAGCGTGCCCGGCGCGATCGAGGCCGGTCGGGTGCTGGCCGAGCAGCAGCGTGCGGGCAAGATCCGCCTGATCGGAGCGACCAACTTCAACACCGACCAGTTCGCGGCGCTGCTCGAGGCCGGCGTGCCGATGGTCGCGCATCAGCTGCAATATTCGCTGATCGATCGTCGTCCGGATTGGCGCATGCGCGAATTCTGCCTCGCGCGCGGCATCGCGGTGCTCACCTATGGCCATCTGCTCGGCGGCTTCTTCTCGTCGGCTTGGCTCGGCAAGGAAGAGCCCGCAGGGCCGTTCAGCAACCGCTCGCTCACCAAATACAAGCTCATTATCGACGAGTTCGGCGGCTGGGCCCTGTTCCAGAAGCTCCTCGCCACCATGGCGCGCATCGGCGAACGTCATGACGTCGATATCGGCCAGGTGGCCTTGCGCTGGACCTTGGATCGACCGGGCGTCGCCGGCTGCATCGTCGGCGCGACCTCGACGCGGCACCTCGCCGCCAATCTGCGCGTCTTCGATTTTGCCCTCACCGAGCAGGACCGCGCCGAGCTTGCCGAGGTCACGGACGAGCGCATCGGCCCGCCGGGCGACTGCTACCAGCTCGAGAACGACCGCGACGGGCCGCATGGACGGATCATGCGCTACAATCAGAACGCGCTATGACGGGCGAAACACCCCTGCCGCCGGAGCTCGTCGCCATGGCGACCCGCCGCCGGGCCGGCATCGCGGTGTTCGACCATATCGTGCCGCGCCGCACGGCGCTCGTCGCGCTGAACATGCAGAATGCCTGGCTGGCCGAGGGCGCACCCTTCGATGCCGCGGGCGCCGCGCGGACCGTGCTACCCCAGGTGAATGGGCTCGCGGCCCTGCTGCGCGACGCGGGCGCCACGATCATCTGGCTGCAGCAGACCGTCATGGCGCGCGGCGAGCCCGGCTACTGGGCGACGTATTTCGAGAATTTCATCGGCTCGGAACAGCGCGACGAGGCGGTGGCGGCGCTGCTGCCGGGCGGAAGATTCCACGCGCTGTCTCCCGACGCCGATGTGCGGGACGGCGATATCGTGCTGCCGAAGCACCGCTTCAGCGCTTTCAGCCGCAATCCTCACGATCTCGACCGGATGCTGCGCGAGCGCGATATCGACACGCTGATCGTCGCCGGCACCGCGACCAATATCTGCTGCGAATCGACGGTGCGGGAAGCCATGATGCTCGATTACCGGACCTTCATGCCCCATGACGCAGTAGCGGCGCCGCAACGCGACGCCCATCTCGCGGGCCTGCGTAGCGTCATGCAAGTCTTCGCCGACATCCGCCCCGTCGCGACCATCGCCAGGTTGTTGCGGGCCTCGTAGGGAGCCGCGCGCACTCCCTCTTCGGCGCTGCGCGCAGGAGCCCCACCCAAACGCAAAGGCGATTTGTTGGCTTAACTTAAGCTTACGGAGTAGGCCTGCACAGACGACCGGCTCGTATGGTAGGGTTGTGGCCACCGGATATCGATGCACGGGCGGCAAGGCCTGGCCGATGAGGGGCGAGAGGCGGTAACGGTTTCGGAGGGACGCACATCCGGAAGGGCCCAATAGGTCGCATCGTGATCGCCGCCGCCCTGATGGTCGGCGCGGCGCTCTCCTGCGCCTCTCCGTCGGTTGCCGAGCCGCCCCCGAAGGCCGATGCGGGCGCGGCGCGGCATGTCCCGGCGAGCATGAGCGCCAAGGAATATGACGCGATGCTCGACGACATCGCCGAGACCGTCGTGCAGCGGCTGCGCGCCGCGCCTGCTCAGGCAGCCCCGCAATCGGCTGGGCAGGGCTCCACCGGCATCGATGCTGCGAAGCAGGATCAGGGATCGGACGCGTTCAACGGTATCGGACAGCTCCTGAACCGCGCCGGCGAAGTGCTGGGCTCCCTGCCCGGCCTCCACGACAATCTCTCCGAGGTGGTCCGGCGCCTGGGTGGCGACAGCCCGGGCGGCGCCGGCCGATACTTCCTGTGGCTTCTCCTGGGCGCCGTGCTCGCGGTATTTGCCGAGAGGGCGACGCGGAGCCTCATCGCGCGCCTTGCGCGGGAATCCGTCCCCGAGACCCGACAGGGACTGCCGCTCGCATCCCGCATCATGGGCAGGGCGCTGCTCGACGCCGCGGCTTTGATTCCTCTTTGGCTCGTTCTCTACCTCTTCCCGGCGAATAGCCTCGACGCGGATTGGCTGCAGCCCAAGGCCACCCAGATCATCTTCACGAGCGTGGTCATCTGGCGGGTCGCGGTGCTCGCCCCCCGTATCTGGTTCAGGCCGAAGAACCCTGAGCTTCGCATCGCGGCTCTCGGTGACGCCGATGCGCGCAGGCTCTACTATATGCTCTCGGCCGCCGCTCTGGTCTATGTGCTGGCACAAGCGATGGTCGGCGTCCTGGTCGCCGCCGACGCGCCGGCGAACGTGATCGTCATCGCCGGCTTCTTCAACAACCTGCTCTTCACAATCGTCGACTACACGACAATCTTCGTGACGCTGCGCGCCACGGGACGCTGGCTCGCGAGCCTCGTCGATCATGACGGCAGCGTCCTCGCGACGATCAAGCTGCGACTTGCCAGATATTGGTGGGTGATCGGCATCTTGGCCGATACCGTGATGACGGCCGCCCTCGCCTACGGCATGCTCTCCGGCAACCAGGATGTGGGAAGCGCGATCGTCACTTCCCTGACCTTGGTGGTCGCCCTCATCTTCCTCGAGACGCTGTACGATTACATGCAGAGGCCGGCCGGCGGGACGGCCGATGAACCGGATGCGAGCAAGCCGCGCCCGACCGACCTCGTGGCGCGCTGTCTGCGCTTCGTGACCCGCCTGCTGATCCTGACAGCGATCGTCGAGATCTGGATGTTCGATGTCCTGCCCCTCCTTTCGGCCGAGGATTCGACCCTCGTCGGCAAAGCGATCAAGGACATCTTCGTCACCATCAGCCTCTCCTATGTGGTTTGGCAGATCGCCTGCTTCTATATCGGGCGCCTTCTCGGCGGAGCCGGCCCAGCCGCGACCGGCCCTTCCGCAGCGGAGCAGTCGCCGGGCGCGGGCTCGCGGCTGCATACGATGCTGCCGCTGGCGCGCATGGCGCTCGGCATCACGATCGCCGTCCTTGCGATTCTGACGATCTTGTCGAGGCTCGGTGTCAACATCGCCCCCTTGATCGCCGGCGCATCCGTTCTCGGCCTCGCGATCTCGTTCGGCAGCCAGACCCTGGTGAGGGACATCGTCTCGGGAATATTCTACCTCGCGGACGATGCATTTCGGGTCGGGGAATATATCGACTGCGGCAAGGTGAAGGGCACGGTCGAGGGCTTCACCTTGCGGTCGATCAAGCTGCGCCACCAGAACGGGCAGCTGCATACGGTTCCCTTCGGCCAGCTCGGCAGCATCACCAATTTCAGCCGCGACTGGATCACGCTGAAGTTCAACTTGCGCCTCGTCAGGGATGTGGATCTGGAGCTCGTTCGCAAGACGACCAAGAAGATCGGCGCCGAGATGATGAACGATCCGGAGCTCGCTCCGCTCATCATCGAACCGCTGAAGCTGCAGGGCGTCGCCGATATCCTCGACAACGCCATGGTGTTGCGGTTCAAGGTGACCGCCAAGCCCGGCAACCCGACCCTGGTGCAACGCCAGGCCGTCAAGCGGATGATCCAAAAGTTTGGGGAAGTCGGGATCAATTTCCCAACCTCGACCGTCACCGTGCAGACGCTGGGCGGCGCCGGCGAGCCCCAAGCTCACGCCGCTGCCGCAAGCGACGCGGTCGCCTTGAGGAGCGTTCCTTCGAGCTAGTGCAGCGAATCCGAAATTCGCATCCCATTGGGGCAACGCAACCTTTGAGCAAGCACTTGGCGAATTTCGGATTCAAAAGCTGCACTAGCAAGTTATAGTTCTAGTGTGGTTTTCGAATTTGAAGTTCCTACAGCGAGTTATGCCACCCATGGGATAGGAACTTCAAATTCACCATACTAGTGGATCGAATCTAACACTTGGTGCCCTCGATTGACGGCTGCGATGATTTTCTCAGGGTCAGCGCACATTGCGAAAGCGACGGCAATGCGATTGATTAGGCCGATATGTCGCACTGGGCGGCAGCGCTGCAGCGCGCGGAAGCCAATCAAAGGCCTTCTCCTCACACCGGCCGCCTGTGTGGTTGCGACTGTAGGGACTAAAGCCGCTGACCTTCCCTCTCGCAACGGATCGCCTATCGATCATGCGCAGATTTGCGCCGTGCATGGCCCGGGGTTCTTCTACATCCCCGACTCGGACACCTGCATCAGGATCGGCGGCCGCGCTCGCTTCGAATATGTGCTCAGCCAAACATATCGTAAGGACACCGATCCCTCGAGCTTCCGCGCGCTTGGCCGCCTAGTCATCGATGCTCGCACCCAGACGGATTGGGATCTGTTGCGTGCGGATGTGCGCATCGACTTCAGCCGCGACACCGGCAACAATTGGTTCGGTTCCGGCAACGGCACGCGCGCTGCCACGCGGATCTCCTTCCCGGGTCCCGCAGGCACATTTCCGAGCTTCAACGGAGTCGATACGGTCGGCAACAGGCTGCAGACGGGACTGGCCATCTCCAATGCCTTTGTGCAATGGGGCGGGTTGACCGCGGGCCGCATCCAATCCTTCTTCGACTTCTACGCGGGCAATGACACGTGGTTCGGCATCACCGACTCCAAAGTCCTGACCCAGGCCCTGGCATATACCTACAGCTTCGGGTCCGGCTTTTCGGCCACGCTGGCCGTCGAAGACCCGAAGGAACGTCAGTTGAACCCGATCGCAGGCACAGCGCCAATTGACGCCGGTGGCATCCTTCAGCCGAATCCATTCCCAGGACTGGGCTCACCGTTCACGAATTTCTCGATCAACTATCCGCCCGTCGCAAACCCATTCGCCGCGCCGTTCCTCGAGCCGGGCGGCATCAACTATACGCAGCGTGAGAATGTCCCCGACATCGTCGGCGTACTACGCGTCGATCGGGGCTGGGGCTCGGCGCAATTGTCGGGCGCCTATCACCGCATCGGGACCAGCGGCTCCATGATCACAGGCTTGGCGCCGAGCAATTTCGGCGGCCCGGGCTCGATCGTAAACCCATTGGTTCCGACATTGTCCGGCGGGTATGGCCGCGTGACCCGCGATGCTTGGGCCTTCCAGGGCGGCGTTAAGGTCGGCCTGCCTTACTTCGCCACAGGCGACCACCTCTACCTGCAGGCTGCGTATTCGAAGGGTAATATCTCCTATGCCGACTCGGACTACGGCGGCATCTATATCGGCCAGGCCAACAGCATTGGACGCACGACCTTCTCCACCTATGACGCTGTCATCGGTCCGACCGGGCGCATCAAGCTCACCCCCGCTACCTCGGCCATGGCCTCGCTGGTCCACTACTGGACGCCCACCATACGCCAAGGCATTTTCGGCGGCTTCGCGCATATCGGCTACTCGCGCTCTATCAGGGCCGCCGCCGGCTTTGCGGCGGGCGCTGCCTGCCCCATCTGCTTCGCAACGATCACGACCTCGTCGGGCACTCTCTATAACCCTTTTAATCCGAACTATTCGGGCGGAACCCAGTATAATATCGGCACCAACTTGATCTGGTCCCCGATCCAGGCTCTCGATATCGGGGGCGAGCTCTTCTACGCTCGCAACCAGATGGCTCACAAGGAGTTCGATGTGAACAGGGGCAATGGTCTACTTACCAAGGAAGACGCCCAATGGTATGGTCGCCTGCGAGTGTCTAGAGACTTCTGATCTATGTCCGACAAAGAATAATCGACAAGTCCGGAAATGATCCCGTTCCTTCGCAAGCTGTGCTTGGCTCTCTTCCGACAAGGCGGGTATGAACGCAAGCCCATACGGAGCGCCTCAAGGTTTGTGCGGTAAACCGCGCTTTCGCGGACAGATCATGAACGATGCTCACGCCGCTGACCAGAGCCGCGCCGGGATCGTTGAGCGGACGATAGCTTCCGGGTGTAAGGCCGTCGGTTCGCTCCCAGAGGTAGTCTCTACATACGGCGGGGACGCCAGCAGCAATGCCGATGGCGCCGCCTCAATGCGCCGATTGGACCGAGGCGATAGACATCGGGCCCGGCGCGGCTCAAAGAGCGGCGACCAGCCACGTATGACACCCTATCGCAGGCCGACGAACGGTTGCAGTACTGTGGCGCGCCAGGCTCGATGAAGAAGGACACCACTCGGTCGCCCTGCGCTATGATGCCGCAGAAGCTGCGCTCTTGGCCGTAGTGGTGGATGGCGCAAACCATCCTGTGAGTCAAACGCGCACCGACGTCGCGACGGGCGGCGAAGCGAGCCGGTGCAGAATGTCGACCAGCTCAGCGTGCGCTGGGGAGGTCCGTTCGCTGAAGGCCTCAATCGGGGTAGCCTCGGTGAGCCGGTTGAGCCGGGCGAGCAGGCGAATGCGTTGACGACGGGTAAGCTTGGCCTCGGACGAGCGCCAGCGGAAGAATAGGCGAAAGAGTTCGCCGTCGCCGAAGAGCATATTGAGTTCATGTATCGTGACGTAAGCGAGGAATAGCACCATTAGCCATATCTGAATCGACAAAAAGCGTGACCAAGAAAACTGCTGGACAAGGTGCTCCGGGAAATCGGCGATCGCACCACCGGCACCCAGGAAATGGACGAGTCTCTCGGCGAGCCGCACGATAAGTACGCACAGCCAGTAGATCGCACTCTTGAACAAGATGGGCTGGATCATTGGCGCGCCGTCGAAGCGGCGCATAAAGGGCAGCTTGTCGGTTATCAGGACTGCTTTTCCAACTAGTAACGCCGCGACCGTTGCAGTGAAAAACCCACGAAACTCGACGCCGTGCTCCTCCAGGATCAGGCGCTTGGTCTCTAAGATCAGGTTGAAGCCGACGAAGAAGAAGATCGTTGGTGGTAGCGCATGCTTCACTTGGTCGAGCCACCAATCGAAGGCTCGGCGTAGGAATGGCGGCGGCGCAGGCGGCGCAAAAGTGGGCTGGCTCATACGTTACCCCAAGGATGATTGAGTTATAGTCTAGCAAATGCCGTGTTAGCTCAACGATTGGCCAACGCACGAGAAAGCGGCATGAGGATGATCAATCCGACGATCGCGACAACAATTACCATGACGACGACTTTTGGGTCGCTGAAGCTTTGGCTCGCGACCACGAGCGCAGCGGCAATGTTGCGCTGGCCAGTACCGAGCGCCATGACCCGTCTCGTGTCGCCGTCAGGACCGCCGAGCAACCAACCAATCCCAAAGCCCAATGCGATAAATAGAAGTCCCGCAAGGATTCCTCGTGTGCCGAAGACTTGTAGTACCTTGTCGATGTTCGCTGCGGTGATCAACAATACCAGCAGAATGAGGCTGATATTGGAAATCCAGTCGAGCACGGGCTTCACCCGACGGGCCAAGTCCTCGTAGCGCACCTTCACGGCAAGCCCGGCGGCGAGCGGGAGCAGCATCAGCAGGACGAGGGAGCGAGCAATATTCCACGGATCAACAGTAACGCCCGGGAGCAGCATGGGCATGACGACAGGCAGGTAACCGACCGTGACCACCATCAGAAGCACCATCGCGCCAACGGAAAATGCGAGGTTGCCCTTGGCAAGTTCGGCGAGCTTCGGCAAGAACGGCGCGCCCGCCGCGCACCCGAGCACCAACAGTCCAACTGCAAAGGGGTCATCGAGCCAGAGCACCTTCGCCAGGGCGAGCGCGCCGAGGGGCATCAAAACGAAATTGGCCAACAGCGCAAGCAAGACCAGACGGGCATTGCGCAGCGGTTCGATGATCTGCCGGATGGTGAGCCCCGAACCCATTGCCAGCATGCTTGAGACCACAAAACCAAGCATGGCCACAGTGGCCGCTTTGTTCAACAGGTCCATCAGCATGACTGTCCCTCCGGTATGGAGACCCGTACGCGGTCAATGCGCACAACCCAGTGGCGCTTATTTCATCAGTGCGAGATTCCGCCAGAAGTTCGCCAGACTGTCCGTGCCGCCGAACAGGGTGGTGAAATTCGTCGAGTCCACGAGCACGATGTCGCCGGCGCGCTGCTGATTTGGCGGCATCCAGAGCAGGCAATTGAACTCCGTGTTGCCGGCTGCGGTGAACGGATGCGGACGGTCGGGATCAATGGGTTGGCGGGCCAGCAAATGCACCGACTTGGTGTCCTTGGTGGTCAGCTCATAGTGCGGCAGGTGTGGATGGAAATTGAGTGTAGGGACGTTTTTAAGCAGACCCAGCTTGTCAATGTCCCGAAAGGCCGTAAGCGGCACGATCTCGTTCGTGCCTTTGACGAGCGCTGGCCGGAGACCCCACAGGTTATGCACTGGGACGTCGAGAGCCTTCATCAGCGAACGGGTGTATTGCCCGAAGCGTTGCTGGCGCGGCACGAGTGCATCGCCGTGGTGGAGGTATTCCATCTGTCGCTGCTTGAGGTCGTCGGCGAAACCGACATCGTGGTGCGGCGCGAGCAGCAGGCAGGTGCCTTCGCGCTTGAGCCACTCGCGGATGGCCGCGACTTCCTCTGGCGCGGCTTCCTGCTCGGAAAGGAGGTGGTCGAGTCCAAACACCATGAGCGTGTCGGTATCTGCGAGAATCCTTTCGTCAATCGGCAGCTTGAAACCCGCCTGGTCAATGCGCTGGAAAACGGCGACCGGATGGCCGGTGGCCTCGCCGGCAATCTGCTGGAAGCTGAGCGTTGAACGGTGAAAAAGCTCCAGCGTACCCGCAATCCCTTGTAGAAATCGTGCTGCGCTCCACTCCGGCGTCTCGTAATTCGGCCACAGGACGGTGCGGACTTCGGTCATCGTCGAGAAGCGGTTTTCCATCGCCGCAGGGTCGCGCTGGGATTCCCATGGGTAACTCCACGTCCAGTAGATGCTCATGCGGCGTTTGCCCGGCGTGTATTTGCGGGCAACGTGATCTTGGTTGTAGGTGCGGGCTGCTGGCAATGTGCTCATGGTCGTTCCCTCTCGCCTCAAGCTAGGCTGGGCTGGCGTCGCCGAGCGCCGCGAGATATCGAAGCGCCTTGATGCCAGGAAGGAAGAAGTAGGCGCCGCCCCTCACGGTGGTGAATGCCGGAAGGCCGGTGATCTTTTTGCGGATTGGACGCTTAGGGATTTTGAATTCGAGCGTGCCGTCCTGGTTGCCGATGATCGGGTCGCGCTCATTGCCGAGTTCATGGAAGTTTTTGTCGTTCACCCATACGTTTTGTGCGAACTCGAACTGGCGGATGAGGCTCGCGCAGATCACGAAAGCGGCGATGCCACGCTCGGTCCCGTCTTCCGCAGCGCTCTCCGGCAGATGAGGGCCATAGGTGGCGCCGCGGCGGATCATGCGGCGGCGGTTCATATTGTGCGCCGTGTCGCGTGGATTCATGCGCCGCACGTGCGAGCCGAGCGGCGCCGCATAGCCATGCGGGTCCATCTGCTTATAGTTGAAGTCGTTGTTGCGCTGCGGATCGGCACCGAGCGCCGGATCGTCCTTGTCGGGTGCCAGCACCAGCGGTGCGCCGCTGCGCCAGCGGCCCATCAGCTTTGCCGCAATCAGTTCCTGCTCTTCGGGCGTCTTGCCGTGCGCGCGCAAGAAGTCACGGAACTTGCCGACATGCTCTTGCAGGCGGCGATAAGCCATGTAGCTGCCGTTGCGGGCGAGAATTTCAGGTTGTGGCAAATTGGCGGGCGGTCCGTCTTCGTCCGGGTAGCCGAGGATGAATTCGCCGGGTTTGAGCGGCGCCCCGGAGCCGGGTATCTGAACCTCTCCGGTGCCTTCCATAACCGGCTGGGAGAGCCGGTCACGGTAGCCGAAGTGGTCATGTGCATAGTCGAACGGCGGCGTCGCCTCCAGGTCCAGCGTTGATAGTACCTCCACGCCTTCCCACCGTGCCAAGAGGTTGGCGTGTTCAGCCTGACAGCGACTGCGCTCGGTGGTGTCGCGGGCAAACAGGATAGCAATGGCGTGGAGGTCCGAGCGGGCAAGGCCGCCGACCCAGTAATCAGGATGGTTCCCTTCGGTGTCGCCGAGCATCTCGGCACGCGCGACCATGCCTTGCCTGAACTCTTCCGGGAACGTGGCGAGCGAATCTTCGTCCAAACCGAGCGCGCGCAGTCCGTTCCAGGTGAAGGCTATGCTCACCCAGCGATTGTCCATCTCCGTCGAAG
The DNA here is from genome assembly GCA_900104855.1 of Rhizobiales bacterium GAS188. NCBI lineage: Bacteria > Pseudomonadati > Pseudomonadota > Alphaproteobacteria > Hyphomicrobiales > Rhizobiales bacterium GAS188. The sequence goes on along the minus strand of FNSS01000001.1, from coordinate 4,300,865 downwards.
CGCGGACCTCCGCGGCCGACTGCACCTTTGCAAGGATCGCCGACAGCCAGGCGCGTCCGCCCGCGGCGTTGCGAAACGAAAGGAATTCGTATCGCCCCGTGAGCGCGGGCACGCGCGTCAGCAGGATGTGTTGGATGTCGTCGAATTCAAGCATGGCGCGCCCGATGGCGACTCACTGCATCTGGTCGAGCATGTTCGAGAAGGCTGCCTTGAGCTGCAGGGCCTTCTTGATCTCGTCCGCACTCACGAATGGATATTCGCCATATTCAAGAAAGCTCGGGCGATGATGATCACGGACGAACTTGATGAATGCCGGGGCGTTCGTTTTCCAATCTTTCGGAAAGCCCTCCAGATTCTCGAAAACGGTGTTGAGACCGGATGCCGCAAAGATGCCAACCGCATCCTCGGTATATTTGTCGAAGTCGGTGTCGAAAATGCCCATGTATTGGAAATAGGTTTCCCCCTTGATGTCGAAAAGGTTCCATCGCAGGTAATGCAGCTTGAGCACGTCGAGGATGTCAGGCTGACCAGCCACGGCCTTCTCGATGTTCTCGGCGTACTCATAGAAGACCGGCTCCCGCCCGGGGATGATCTTCGCGATGATGGAGAAGCCGTAGCAAGCTGGAGTCTTGGGAAAGATCGGGCCGTATCTGCCTTGCTTAGCTTCATCCTCGAGGAAGCCCCCTTTGGGGATCGCCATGGCCGCGGGCTTCGTCCAGTCGCCTTGCCTCGATGTGTCAGACATAACTTCCTCCTTTCCATTCTAGCGCAGCTAGACTGTGATGACCGAAGCTGCTTCATCGGCTGCGAGAGTGACGGCGTTCCATGGGTGATAGCGATATCGACCTTCGGCCGGACCAACTCCGTCGCAAGTTCTGGCAAGCGCGCGATCCGGCCTTCTGCCCGGCGACTATCGATATCAGTAGATTCGGTCCTCGGTTCAGCCGAAGTCGCCCCGCCCCTTTGCAGAGGCGGCAACCAGTGGCTTAGCGGCCGAAGGCATAGTGGGACTGACAAGTCCGATCGTCGGCAGTTTCTCCGGCTGCTGGGCCCGGGCAGCGAGTGGCGCAGCCTTCATGCTGCAAACCAAGGGACGGAAGCCGTACCCCCTCCTCCTTTTAGAAGGCTCAACAGAAGCCATCATAATGAAAAGCGAAGCAGCTGGGAAGGGCGAGGGTGAACTTGGCGCGGCTTGGTGAGCGAATGGCCGTGGCGAGGATGCCGCTCGCCGAGCCGCCGCTTCCGATCAGGGCTTGCGCGACGACAAGCCGCCCTCGGAGGTGCGGCTGGAGCGGCCTTCTCCGAGCGCAAGGCGGATCTGATCGATTGAGGGATGGGGCGAAGGGAGCGAGCGGGGACGCAATACGGATAACCCGCTCGCCCCCACTCCGGTGCGCAGGGGAGACCTCCCCGCGCCGAATCAGTATGCGGCTGTAGGGTTACCGGCGGCTTAAGCTCGTTCTTCTCGGCTCTCACCACAACTTGAGGATCAGGCCCAACGTGATGCCGATCACGGCGAGGCATAGGACAATCGCGAACACCGCGAAGTCGCGCCCGCTGGGCTGACCGGGGTCATGGCGCCAACCGAGCCGACCGGGCCAACCACGACGACCGGGCCGGCCGGGCGAAGGTTGATCCGGCATGCCGGCAGTATAGCCCCTGCCCAACAAAAAGCCCCGCGCTCTTTCGAGGCGGGGCGTTGATGCGCGTCTCGCGCGGATGGAAGACCTAGTGGATCGAATCTAACACTTGGTGCCCTCGATTGACGGCTGCGATGATTTTGTCAGGGCCTGCGGTCCAGACGAAGGGCTCGGGGTGATGGTTGGTTTCGACGATGAAGCGGTTGATGGCGGTCTGGAGTTCTACAACCGAGCGGAAGAGGGCGCCCTTATTTGTCCGTTGCGAGCTTGTTGCGGGTCGAGGAGGCAGTGCCCGCATCGGTGAAATATTTCGTCTCGTCGCCGAGCGCCACGGTCGGCATGCAGCTCGGGGTGCAGGAATAGGTCTCGCGATCCATGCCGCGCTGCATGACCACCAGATTCTCGTTCGCCTGCTGCACCTGGACCGTCGATTCGTTGAGGATCGCACCCGCCGCATCGAGCGCGATGAGATTCGTCGACCCGAAGCTCTTGCCGGTGAGAACCACGAGACCGTCCTTGCCGAGCGTGACATCGGCGACGATCGGGTTGCCGACCACGACCGTCTTGGTCTTGTCGGGCAGCCTGATGATCTTGGCGCGATCGGTCAGCACCACGAGCGTCTCGGCCGAGGCGATGCCGGAGCACAGCATGCAGGTGCCGATGAGCCCCGCGATGATCGAGCCACGGCTTCTTTGAAATCCCGATTTCGAAACCTGCCGCATGGCGAACCTCGGCGACGCCGCTGATACGGCCCAAAACGCCGGCCGTGCCGCTTTCACGCTCATGTTTAGTTCGCTAGTGGTGAATGAATGGCTAATTCCAGCATGAAGAGTGCCCTGATGACGCGGATCTTGGAGCCTGGACAGGCATGAACAAGAGTGCTCTCAGCGACCCCGAGAACTTGATCGATCGGAAGAACTTGACCGACCCGACCGGCTTGCTGGTCGAGCTGATCCGCTGCCCCTCGGTGACCCCGGCCGAGGGCGGCGCGCTCGCCTTCCTCGAAACCTGCCTCAAGAAGCTCGGCTTTGCGGTCGAGAGGCCGGTTTTCGGCGAGGCCGGCGCGCAGGTCGAGAATCTCTATGCGCGTCTCGGCGAGGAGGCGCCCTGCCTCGTCTTCGCCGGACATGCGGATGTGGTGCCGGCCGGCGACGTGGAGCGCTGGAGCCATGGCCCCTTCGCGGGCGAGATCGCGGACGGCTTCGTCTATGGGCGCGGCGCCGTCGACATGAAGGGCGGTATCGCCGCCATGCTGGCCGCCGCGGCGCGCCATCTCGGTTCAGAAGCTCGCGCCACCGATGGCCGCCCCAAAGAGCGCCCCAAACACCGCCCCTGGGGCTCGATCGCCTTCCTGATCACCGGTGACGAGGAGGGTCCGGCCATCAACGGAACCGTCAAGCTGCTCGAATGGGCGAAGGAGCGCGGCGAGGTCTTCGACCATTGCATCCTGGGCGAGCCCACCAATCCATCGGTGATCGGCGAGGTGATCAAGATCGGCCGGCGCGGCTCGCTCACCGGCACGCTGACGGTGCTCGGCACGCAAGGCCATGTCGCCTATCCGATGCTCGCCGACAATCCGCTGCACCGGCTTCCGGGCTTCATCTCGGCCCTGACGCAGCCGCTCGATCGCGGCTCGGCGCATTTCGATGCCTCCTCGCTGCAGATCGTGGCAATCGATACCGGAAATCCGGCTTCGAACGTCATTCCGGCGAGGACGGTGATGCGCTTCAACATCCGCTTCAATGATCGCTGGACGCCGCAGACGCTCGAGGCCGAGATCGAGCGCCGCTGCCGCTCCGCCGCCGGCAATCTCGGCTTCGAGCTCGCCTTCGAGCCGACCAATTCCGTGTCCTTCCTCGCCGAGCCGGGCGGCTTCGTGGAGCTAGTGCGGGGAGCGATCGAAGCCGAGACGGGGCGCGTTCCCAGCCTCTCGACCAGCGGGGGCACCTCGGACGCCCGCTTCATCAAGGATCATTGCCCGGTGATCGAATTCGGGCTCGTCGGCGACACCATGCATGCGGTCGACGAACGGGCCTCGATCGCCGATCTCGAGCGCTTGACCGCAATCTATCAGCGCCTGCTCGCCGATTATTTCGCGAGAGGGCGGGACTGACGGCCAGAGGAGCCAAACCATGCGGGTCGACGTCTCGACGAAATTGGAATGCACTGCCGCAAAGGCTTGGAACGAGGTCCAGAAAAGCTCGCTCCTCCTTCGGGTCATTTGGCCGCTCGCGAAAATCGTACCGGTTGACGGCGCTGGATTTCCCGAGCGCTGGCGCGAGGGGCTCACTGTTCAATGCAAGTGCTTCGTCTTCGGATTTATTCCGATTGGCATCCGGGCAATACATTTCGAAAGGATCGACCAGCAGAACTACGAGATCAATACGAGAGAACACGATCCACTGGTGAGGCGATGGGACCATCAGGTTTCGGTGAGGCCGCTCGGCGAGAGCCGATCGATCTACCGCGACACCATCGATATCGACGCCAAAAGCCTCACCCTCTTGGTTTGGGCATGGGCCAATTGGTTCTATCGTCATCGTCAGCGGCGCTGGCGCACACTGGCCAAAACGCTGTAAGCGCCTATCTCGGGGCCTGTGGCCAGCACCGCCAATCGCGGAGAAGGCCTAAACCGAGCATGTCGCCTCCTCCGGAGGCAGCACGCTCGAGCCAAAGGTCAAGCGGCCTGGCGCCTGCGCGCCAGCACCGTGTCGAGGCTGAAGGCGCGGGCGCCGAGCAGCGCCACATAGGCGAAGCCACCGGCCATCGCCAGATTCTTCATGAAATGGATTTCCATGTTGCGATCGCCGAAATCGGAGTGGCCGGCGATCGCCGTCGCGACGCACCACAGACCGAGCACCGCGCCCGTAAACCGCGTGAAGAGCCCGAGCAGCAGCAGGATTCCGCCGCCGAGCTCGACGACCACCGAGACGAGATAAGCCAGCTCCGGCGCCGGCAAACCCATTTTCGCGAAATAAGCCGTGGTCCCTGCCGCGCTCATCAGCTTGCCGTAGCCGGCCCAGATGAAGATCGTGCTCATCAGCACGCGGCCCAGCAAGGCGGCGGCGCTTGCGGCACCCCCGCGATCAGCTTCACTCTCGGTCATGTGTCGTTCCTGTGCGGCTCGTCGATCTGTGATTGCAGGACCAGAAATAAGCTTGGCTTCTTCGATCAGAAAGAGAAACAATCGAAACGGATTGTTTCATGAATTTGCCAATTCCGGCCTATGCGGAGCCGGCCTTTTGCCCGGCGCCGGCGGCTCGGTCAACGGGTGCGCCTAATTCCTAACGATTGCGTCGGTCGGCGCGCAGTGTCGGCAGGCCGATGCCGGTCGCGTCGAAGCCGCCATCCACCGCCAGCGTCTGGCCGGTGATGTAGCTTGCGCGGTCGCTGCACAGGAAGAAGACGGCTTCGGCGATCTCTTCTTCGAGGCCATAGCGGTTGAGCGGGATGGCGTCATGATAATCGGCGCGGATAGCGGGGCTATGCACCGCCTTCGCCATCGCGGTCTCGACCGGGCCCGGCGCCACGGCGTTCACCCGGATGCCGAGGCTCGCAAGCTCGGCCGCCTGCTGCTTCGTCAGATGCGCGAGGCCCGCTTTGCTGGTGCCGTAGGCGACGCGCAAGGTCGAGGCGCGCAGGGCCGAGATCGAGGTGATGTTGACGACGCCGCCGCCGCCATTCTCAGTCATGAGCGGAGCGGCCGCTTGCGTGCACAGGAAGGGGCCGGTGAGGTTCACGGCGAGCACGCGCGCCCATTCCGCGTGCGTGACTTCGAGGATCGGCTTGAACAGCGCGGTGCCGGCATTGTTGACCAGCGCATCGAGGCGCGCGAAGCGGCCGGCGAGCGCCTTGATGGCTGCGTCCACCTCGGCCGGCTCGGCGACGTCGCAGCGTAGCGCCAGCGTCGCGTCGGGCATGGCGAGATCAGCCATCGCCCGGTCCAGCGTCTCGCCGTCGATATCGAGGAGGGCGACCCGCCAGCCCTCGGCCAGGAAGCGTTTCGCCGTCGCGAGACCAATGCCGCGCGCGGCTCCGGTGACCAGCGCGACCTTCTGGATTTCGTTCGACATCGTGTGATCCGGACCCGCGCTCATGACAATTTCGTGAGGCGATCCTCTGCGTTTCTCGAGGCGCGATCAAGGGAAGGGGCGGCGGCACTTCACCTCGCCCCGCTTGCGGGCTTCCTTGGGACCGCGGGCGTCTCGCCCGCCCTTGCGCCGGTGAGGTGCACCGCTGGCTAAGAAAGGGTGACCGAGACGGTCGCGGTCCCAGAGCCTGCGCCTTGATGTGCCTGCGCCTTGATGTCTCGCGGCAGGCGCCCATCTTTGCTAGGAAGAGCAAGGAAAATCGAGGAGCAGGCCATGGCGGTTGCGGCGCAAGAGAAGACCTATCCGGTCACCCATAGCGATGCGGAATGGCGCAAGATCTTAAACCCTGAGCAATATCAGGTGCTGCGTCAGCACGGCACCGAACGGGCCGGAAGCTGCGCCCTCAACTACGAGAAGCGCGCCGGCACCTTCTCTTGCGCGGGATGCGGCCAGGAATTGTTCAAATCGCTGCGCAAATTCGAGAGCGGCACAGGCTGGCCGAGCTTCAACGATCCCCTGCCTGGCTCGGTCGAGACCACCGACGACCGCTCCTACGGCATGGTGCGCACCGAGGCGCATTGCTCGCGCTGCGGCGGCCATCTCGGCCATGTCTTCCCCGACGGCCCCCCGCCGACCGGACTTCGCTATTGCATGAACGGCGTGGCGATGAATTTCAAGGCGGATTAGGGGCGGCCGCCCTCCCGCCTCACCCGTCCATCTTCAGCGCCGCGATGAAGGCTTCCTGCGGGATGTCGACCTTGCCGAACTGGCGCATGCGCTTCTTGCCCTCGCGCTGCTTGTCGAGCAGTTTGCGCTTGCGGGTGGCATCGCCGCCATAGCATTTCGCCGTCACGTCCTTGCGCAGCGCCCGGATGGTCTCGCGCGCGATGATCTTGCCGCCGATGGCCGCCTGCACCGGGATCTGGAACAGGTGCGGCGGGATCAGCTCCTTGAGCTTCTCGCACATGGCGCGCCCGCGCATCTCGGCGCGCGTCTTGTGCACCAGCATCGAGAGCGCATCGACCGGCTCGGCATTGACCAGCACCTGCATCTTCACGAGGTCGCCCTCGCGATAATCGGTGAGCTGATAGTCGAAGGAGGCATAGCCTTTCGAGATCGATTTCAGACGGTCGTAGAAATCGAACACCACCTCGTTGAGCGGCAGGTCGTAGACCACCATGGCGCGCTTGCCGACATAGGAGAGGTCGATCTGCATGCCGCGCCGGTCCTGGCAGAGCTTGAGGATCGAGCCCAGATATTCGTCGGGCGTCAGGATGGTGGCCTTGATCCAGGGCTCGGCGATGGTGGCGATCTTCATGACATCGGGCATGTCGGCCGGGTTGTGCAGCTCGCGCGTCGACCCGTCCTGCATGGTGAGCTTGTAGACGACCGACGGCGCCGTCGCGATCAGGTCGAGATTGAACTCGCGCTCGAGCCGCTCCTGGATGATCTCGAGATGCAACAGGCCGAGGAAGCCGCAGCGGAAGCCGAAGCCGAGCGCCGCGGAGGTCTCCATCTCATAGGTGAAGCTCGCATCGTTGAGGCGCAGCCTGCCGAGCGAGGCGCGCAAGGTCTCGAACTCGGCCGCATCGACCGGGAACAGGCCGCAGAACACCACCGGCTGCACCGGCTTGAAGCCCGGCAGGGCCTGGGCGGTCGGGCGGCGGTCCTCGGTGATGGTGTCGCCGACGCGCGTATCGGCCACCTGCTTGATCTGCGCCGTGATGAAGCCGATCTCGCCAGGTCCTAGCCTTGCGGCATCCGTCATCTTCGGCGTGAAGACGCCGATGCGCTCGGTCTCGTAGACGGCGTTGGTGCCCATCATCTTGATGCGCTGGCCCTTCTTCATCGCGCCGTCGATGACGCGCACCAGCACCACGACGCCGAGATAGGCATCGTACCAGCTATCGACCAGCAATGCCTTGAGCGGCGCCGTCTCGTCCCCCTTGGGCGGCGGCAGGCGGGTCACGATGGCTTCGAGCACACCCTCGATGTTGATGCCGGTCTTAGCCGAGATCTCGACCGCGTCATGGGCGTCGAGGCCGATCACCTCCTCGATCTGCTCCTTGACCCGCTGCGGCTCGGCCGCCGGCAGGTCGATCTTGTTGAGAACGGGCACGATCTCATGATTGGCGTCGAGCGCGTGATAGACATTGGCGAGCGTCTGCGCCTCGACGCCCTGGCTCGCATCGACGACCAGCAGCGAGCCCTCGCAGGCCGCCAGCGAGCGCGACACCTCATAGGCGAAGTCCACATGGCCCGGCGTGTCCATCAGGTTGAGAATATAGGTCTTTCCGTCCTTCGCCGGATAAGTCAGCCGCACCGTCTGCGCCTTGATGGTGATGCCGCGCTCGCGCTCGATATCCATGCTGTCGAGCACCTGCTCCACCATTTCGCGCGAAGTGAGCCCGCCCGTCGTCTGGATCAGACGGTCGGCGAGCGTCGACTTGCCATGGTCGATATGGGCGACGATGGAGAAGTTGCGGATATTATCGATCGGATGCGTTGTCATCGACGGCACATAGCAATGCAAAGACCGCGAGGGAAGCGGCGGGCGGGCTTACCTTCTCCCGCTCTTTCGCGGGAGAAGGTGCCGAGGCGCAGCCGAGGCGGATGAGGGACGCCGGTGAAGCGCTCGACCGTCCCTCATCCGCCCTCACTACGTTCGGGCACCTTCTCCCGCGGAAGAGCGGGAGAAGGTGAGCGCTTTCGAGCCCTTGTTGCGTCACTCCGCCGCGGCGCGCGCCTCGGCAAGGAAGGGTTCGAGCCGCGGCTTGCCGCTCTTCGGCACGATGAGGAGATGGTTCGCCGGCACCGGCCTCCAGATATCGCGTTCGGCGTCGAGGGGTTCGGAAGCGATGACGACATCGCCCGCATCCTCACGGTAATAGAGCGTGTTCGCGGCGTCCTGCGGCAGGGCGTAGCGCACCGCATAGAGCGTCTCGCCGTCGGTCAGCGCCGATGTGAAGCGAAAGGCGTTCGGCTGGCCGCTCAGGCGCACCATCTCGGCGATCCGCGCGACCGTCGCGGTCAGGGCACCGACCATGTCATTTTCGGCCGGATCTTTTCCGGTTCTTGCGCCGAGAATGGCGAGAAAGGCCGCTTCCGAGTCCGTCGTCCCGACCCGCGAACGATAATAGGCGTCGGGAATAAGCGCCTCGACCTTGCGTCGGATCAGATCCCAATCGCCGAGGCTGCCATTATGCATGAACATGAAGCGCCCATGGATGAAAGGATGGCAGTTCGGCCGCGTCGTCGGCGTCGAGGTGGCGGCGCGCACATGGGCGAAGAAGAGATGGGCCCGGATATGCCGGCACAGATGCTTGAGGTTCTCGTCGGACCAGGCCGGTCGCACCTCGCGATAGAGGCCGGGTTCCTCATGCGCGTCGTACCAGCCGAGGCCGAAGCCATCGCCCTGTGTGGCGCCGAGCGCTTCCTTGGCGCCGATGCTCTGGCGCACCAGCGAATGCGCCGGCTCGGTGACATAACGCTCCAGGGGGATCGTGTGGCCCTTATAGGCGATCCAGCGGCACATGCTGAGATTCCCATGTTTCGACGGCTATTTCGTATCAGTTTCATGGCCGTGAATGAAGCGGACGCAGGGACGCAGTGTTGAAGCTCCTCGGTCACAATCATTGACACTCATGCTGCGGCGCACCATTTATCGGATGTATGCAAACAATCAGGGACGATATCGCCCAAGTCTTGATAGCCCAAGTCTTGCGACAGGAGCCGATCTGGCCAAAGGAGGTCGATTTGGAACCGAAAACCAGGATTCAGGGTCATGTGCGCCGCATCTGGGCGAGCGACGAGGCCCTTTACCGGGCCCATCTGCTCCGCCTCGACCGCGACGGCCGCATCATGCGCTTTGCCGGCGCGATCTCGGATGAGACCGTCGCCGATTACAGCCAATCGATCGGCGAGCCGAAGCGCGTGCTGCATGGCTATTTCGACGGGAGCGAGCTGCGCGGCGCGGCCGAGCTCGTCCCCTTGCTGGACGCCGAGCACACGGCCGAAGCCGCTTTCTCGGTGGAGCAGGGCTATCGCCGCCTCGGCATCGGGCACGAATTGATGGCGCGCACCATCCGCGCGGCGCGCACGCGCAGCATCAAACACCTCCTGGTGCGCTGCCTGCCGACCAATCGCGCCATGCAGAATCTGGCGCGCAAATTCGCGGCCGATCTCGTCTTCGAGAGCGGCGATGTGCTGGGATTGATCGACCCGCCTCCGGCGACGGGCGCGACCTATGCGGACGAGGCCGTGGACGGGCTGCGCAGCCTGGCTTTCGCCTGGTTCGAGCCGCGGGCAAGGGCCGGCCGCGTTGGTGCGCCAACGCCGGTGCAGGAAGCGCTCCCAGGGAGCGAATAGCAGCCGGCGCCGCTGGAAGGAAGGGCGACCGGGACGGTCGCGGTCCCAGTGGGATCGCGGGCGTCCTCGCCCGCTCTTGCGAACGGCGAGGCCGGCGCCGGGAAGAAGGGCGACCGAGACGGTCGCGGTCCCAACGGTCGCGGTCCCCGGGCGCGCCATTATGTCGGCTATGTCATCGGAACGTGACAGTCGGTAACCATAGTTGCCGTGGCGGTCCGCCGCTTTCCGTGATCTCGCCCCGAGGAAATCACCATGTCCGACATCGCGCTGCCGAGCGCTCTTCCTGCCCCGGGCAGGCCGAAGCTCGACCACCCGGTCAATCCTCTGGCGATATACGGCTTCCTTGCCATTGTGGCGGCCGGCTTCCTCTTCGTCGCCTACAGCATCTATGTGGATGTGGATGCGACCGGCGCGCGCATCACCACCCTGCTGCCCTATATCCTGCTCGGCGTCGCCCTCGTGATCGCGCTCGGCTTCGAGTTCGTGAACGGCTTCCACGACACGGCGAATGCGGTCGCGACGGTGATCTACACCCACTCGCTGCCGGCCAATTTCGCGGTCGTCTGGTCCGGCACCTTCAACTTCCTCGGCGTGCTGTTCTCGACCGGCGCCGTCGCCTTCGGCATCGTCTCGCTGCTGCCGGTCGAGCTGATCTTGCAGGTCGGATCGAGCGCCGGCTTCGCCATGGTCTTCGCCCTGCTGATCGCCGCCATCATCTGGAATCTCGGCACCTGGTGGCTCGGCCTGCCCGCCTCGAGCTCGCATACGCTGATCGGCTCGATCATCGGGGTCGGCATCGCCAACGCCCTGCTGCGCGGCCGCGACGGCACCTCGGGCGTCGACTGGGACCAGGCCTACAGCATCGGCAAGACGCTGCTCATCTCGCCCATCGTCGGCTTCGTCTGCTCGGCGATCCTGTTGCTCGTCCTGAAGGCGCTGGTGCGCAATCCCGCGCTCTACAAGGCACCTGAGGGCGCGAAGGCGCCACCGTGGTGGATCAGGGGCCTCCTGATCTTCACCTGCACCGGCGTGTCCTTCGCGCATGGCTCCAATGACGGCCAGAAGGGCATGGGCCTCATCATGCTGATCCTGATCGGCACGGTGCCGACCGCCTATGCGCTGAACCGCGCTTTGCCCGATAATCGCGTCGCCACCTTCCAGTCGGCATCGCAGGACGCCTCGACCGTGATCGACAGCAAGGCCGCGGGCTATAATGTGCTCGGCAATCCGCGCCCGGCCGTGACCAATTACATCTCGTCGCATCAGATCAATGAGGGCACCTACCCCTCGCTCGCCGTGCTGGTGCGCGACATCGCCAAGCAGGTCTCGGGCTATGGCTCGCTCGCCAAGATCCCGGCCGCCGAAGTCGGCAACACGCGCAACGACATGTATCTCGTCTCGGAAGCGGTGCGGCTGCTCGCCAAGGACAAGGCGAATGAGCTGTCGGCGCCCGAGCTCGCCAAGCTGACGGCCTATAAGGGCGAGCTCGACGCCTCGACCAAATTCATCCCGCTCTGGGTGAAGATCGCCGTCGCCATCGCGCTCGGCCTCGGCACCATGATCGGCTGGAAGCGCATCGTGGTGACGGTCGGCGAGAAGATCGGCAAGACGCATCTGACCTATGCGCAAGGCGCGGCGGCCGAGCTGGTCGCCATGGGCACCATCTTCGCGGCCGACACCTATGGACTGCCCGTCTCGACGACCCATGTGCTGTCCTCGGGCGTCGCCGGCACCATGGCGGCCAATGGCTCGGGGCTCCAGCTCGCCACGGTGCGCAATCTGGCGATGGCCTGGGTGCTGACCTTGCCGGCCGCCATGATCCTCTCGGGCGGCCTGTATTTCGTGTTCTCCAGGATCTTCTGAGCCGAGAACCGCAGCGCCCTCGCGTCGCTTGTCGCTGGACGGCCCGACCGTCCGGCGATTTCTTTTTGCGGCGGCTGCGCTCGCGGCGATGACTTGTCCGACCCTCTGCGCTAAAGCTTGAGTCTGGAAAGTCACAAGCTTTCCGGGATCATGCGTCGACGCGATGAGATGAGGCGTCCGACCGCTTCGATCGGGAAGGACGGCGCCCTCCATCGCTGAGCGACGGATAGGCTTGGATCAAGGGAGAGCGGCATGGACAACAAATTCTCGGCCGACGCGATGTCGCAAGGCATGCGCACCGCCGCCGAAACCACCCTGGCGAAGGCCAAGGAGGCCGTCGACCAATATATGAAGGAGGCGACGCGCGTCTTCGCGGCCGCCGACACGACGGCGCAGGCCACGCAGGCCGGCGCCCGCGACATGACCCAGAAGGCCGTCTCGAATGCGGAGGCCAATATCGCGGCCGCTTTCGATTTCGCCGCGCAATTGGTCAAGGCCAAGGATCCGCAGGAATTCCTCAAGCTGCAGCAGGCCTTCGTCAAGCAGCAGGCCGAGAACCTCGGCGCCCAAATGCGCGAGATGGGCTCGGCCGTCGCCAATGTGGCCGCCAAGGCTAAAGGCAAGAGCTGAGACGCCCCGGCGGCGAGGACCTGGCTGATGCGAGGATCTGGCTGGTGACCGACGACATCGCGCTCTTCGCGCGCATCCGCCAGCATCTCTTCACCTCCGTCATCGGCGACGTGATGGACATGCAGGGGCTGCGGCAGCAATTCCTGCCGCCCTCGATCCGCGCGCTCTCGCCCGAGATGATGCTGGTCGGGCGGGCCATGCCGGTGCGTGAGGAGGATTGCGACGGCGAGGGCGATTTCGGCTTGATGTTCAAGGCGCTCGACGATCTCAAGGCGCAGGAGGTCTATATCTGCACCGGCGCCTCCCCGACTTATGCGCTATGGGGCGAGCTGATGAGCACGCGGGCCCGTGCGCTCGGCGCGGCCGGCGCCGTGGTCGATGGCTTCCACCGCGACACCAGGGGCATTCGCGAGGTCGGCCTGCCGGTGTTCTCGGCGGGCTCCTATGCGCAGGACCAGCGCGGGCGCGGGCGCGTCACCGCTTTCCGCTGCGAGATCACCTTCGCGAACGGCACCAGGGTCGCGCCTGGCGACGTCGTGGTCGGCGATGCCGACGGCGTGCTCATCATTCCGCAACGCCATCTCGAAGAGGTGGTGCGGCTCGCCCTGGCCAAGGTCGAGGGTGAGGAGGAGGTGCGCCGCCTGATCGAGACCGGCGAAGGCACGCAGGCGATCTTCGATCGTACCGGGATCATGTGACGAGCCATCGATGACCCCTCCCCTCGACGGCCCGCGTATCGCGCCGCGCTCGGGCGCCCCGAAGCAACTCGTGGTGCTGCTGCATGGCTATGGCGCCGACGGCAAGGACCTGATCGAGATCGGCCGTCAATGGCAGCGTGTCTTGCCGCATGCGGCCTTCGTCGCTCCCAACGCCCCCGAGCGCATGCCGATGAGCCCCGTCGGCCGCCAATGGTTTCCGCTGACCCTGCGCGACCCGGGCGAGCGCTGGAAAGGCGTGACCCAGGCCCGGCCCTTGATCGATGCCTTTCTCGACGCCGAATTGCAGCGCCACGCCCTGCCGCCCTCGGCGCTGGCGCTCGTCGGCTTCAGCCAGGGCACCATGATGGCGCTGCATACGGGGCTGCGCCGCGCCGTCACTCCGGCCGCCATCGTCGGCTATTCGGGCCTGCTGGTGCTCGAATCCGGAAAGGGTCCCGAAAGCCTGGCGGCCGAGGCGCGAGGCAAGCCGCCCATCCTGCTCATCCATGGCGAGGCCGACGATCTGATCCCGGTGACGGCGCTGTTCGATGCCGCCGAGACCTTGGCCAAGGCGGAGATCCCATGCGAATGGCATCTCTCGCTCGGGCTCGGCCATGGCATCGACGGCGAAGGCCTGCGCCAGGGCGGCGAGTTCATCGCGGCGGCGTTCGCGCGAGCCGCGCGCCGCCCGCCTCCCTGAGGCCGGCTCCCGGTGAGAAGTTCGGAAAGATGCGGATCTCTCTCGCCGCGCATCATTCGAAGCTCAGGATCCTCCTGATCGGTCTTATCGTCGCCCTCGCCGCATACGGGCTTCTCGCCTATCTGGTGCTGCCGAGCTTCTGGACGCATTACGAGCACCAGAAAGGGCTCGCGGGCCTGCCCATGGTAACGCGCACCGCGCAAGGCTTTCCGGCGGATCCGCTGAATATCGGCCTCGTCGGCTCACAAGCGGATGTGGTGTGCGCCATGCATGCGGCCGAATGGTATCCGGCCGATCCTATCACCTTCCGCTCGAGCCTGAAGATCATCGGCAGCGTGCTCCTCGACCGCCCCTATCCGGACGCCCCGGTCTCGACGCTCTATTACGAAGGCCGACGCGAGGACCTGGCCTTCGAGAAGCCGGACGGCAAGAGCGCCGGCCGGCGCAACCATGTGCGCTTCTGGGAGGTGCTCAAGAAAGGTGAGGAAGGCCGCTCGGTCTGGCTGGGAGCTGCGACCTTCGACCGCGATGTCGGGTTCAACCGCTATACCGGGCAGGTCACCCATCATATCGCGCCCGACATCGATGCCGAGCGCGACCGGCTGACCGATGCGCTCAAGAGTGCCAAGGTGGTCGAGGCCATTTATGAGGTGTCGGGGATCGGCCCGACGCTGAACGCGCGCAACGGCGAAGGCGATCCCTATTTCAGCGATGGCGAGATCAAGGTCTCGCGCCTCGTCCAAGGCTGCGGCCAGAAAGCGGCAATCACGGTGGAATTGACCAATCCACCCGTCATCGACCTCAAGAATAGGGTCTGGCAGAACGCCGTCGACGCGCTTCTGTCCTGGCAGGCGGAGAAGGCCTCACCGGCTCCGCAATGACCGCGCCGGCGATCGCGTTCCCAGCGTTGGGACCGCGGGCGTCCTCGCCCGCACTTGCGGACGGCGAGGCCGACATCGCTGGCAGGAAGGGCGACCGGGACGGTCGCGGTCCCAGGGTTGCGGCCACGCCCGTCCCCGCTCGAGCCGAAGCCCCTTCAGCCGAGTGCCGGCGAATAGGCCGTCAGGGTCAAGAGCCTGTCCTCGATGCCGCCGACGAGGGTGCCATGTTCGGCCGAGGTGACGCGCTTGATCTGCGCCCATTCCTCATCCTTCATGAAGGCGGCCCATGCGACAGTCTTCGCCGCTTCGTCGGGCCATTCGAGGATGTAGGCGAGCTCGGTCCTGCTCTCTCCGGACTTGCTCTCGCTCTTCGTCTCCCACAAAGCGAGGAAGCGAAAGCCGTATGTCGCCATGATGCGCATCGCATGGTCGCGGAAGCGCGCATGGAAGGCCGCCTTGTTGTGCTCGAAAATCTCGTAGATGCGCAATTGCTGAATCACGTGAGGTCGCTCCATCGTGGCGGCCAATCAGCGCTCATATGGGATGGATCGCGAGGGCTGCCAGGAGCTCCTGGGACCGCGACCGTCTCGGTCGCCCTTCTTCCCGGCGGCGCGCCCCTCGCCGCCTCAAGAGCGGGCGGGACGCCCGCGGTCCCAGCCCCGGCGCCAGATGCCATCCGGCTCGCGCCTGCCGCGCCAGAGCTCGGTGAGGCTCATATGCTCGAAGACCCCGCATTCGAGCACCAGCGCCGCGAGGCTGGCGCAGCATGAGGCGGCGACGACGGCCAACAGCCATTGCGGCAGCCCCGGCAGCGGCCAATGGCCGATGAGCAGGGCGCGGGCGCCATGATAGAGGGCTAGCGCGAGCCAGAGCGCCGCGAGACCCATGACGGCATCGACCAGGTCGTGCGCCTCGCCCCGCTCATTCAGCCGCCGGCGGCAGAGCGCGTTCGAGGCGCCGGCGAACAGCAGCAAACAGGATAGGCCGGCGGCCAAAACCAGCATTTTGCCCCCGGTTTCGCCAGGATCGAGGCCGAATTGGAGGGCAAAAGAGATCAAAACCCCCACTCCGCCGAGGAATCCGAGGCAAGCGAACAGCGCCGCCCAGAGATGGCCCAGCCACCATTGGCGCCGCGAAGCCCTCCCTTGCGAGCTCAACATGAGAGCGGCTCCCGCGGGAGCGGCGCTCCGCAACTGATCGAAACCGGACATGCCGCACGCTCCCGCAAATGGGTGAAGGATTGCTTGCCTCAACGCTTAGGATTGGCCCGACTGACGGTTGGCGGCGCTTCTCCAAGAGGGCTGCAAGCAGGGCTGGAAGCAGGGCTGCGAGCAGGCCGCCATTGCGCCCGGGCTGGCGAGCGGATAGAGCGGCGACGGCTCTCGCGCCCAGCAGATGGTGGTTTCCATGGCGCTCTCACTCGCGGCTTTCGATACGGAGGACCTCGCGGTCATCTCCGCTCATCTCCAGGATGCCCGTCTTTTGCTTGCGGATGTCGCCTATCTGCCGGCGCGCCTGCGCTTCGTCATGGTGTTTCATCGCAAATGCCGCGAGGCGCCTCCCGATATCGACGGGCGTTGCCATTCCGGCATGCATTTCGAGCGCGTGCTCTCGGCCAAGCATATCGGCTTCGATGTCGCCGATAAAAGCCGGATCCTCGATCTGCTCGCCATCACCTTCGAGCCGACGACGGCGCCGGCCGGCATCGTCATGCTGCATTTCCTCGGCGGAGAGGCGATCAGCCTCGAGGTCGAGTGCCTCGAGGCCTTGATGAAGGATCTCGACGAGATGATCCCCATCCCGCTCGGCCTGGGCGACTGAGAGCGGCATGGCGCAACGGCTTGATTTCGCAGAGCCAGGCTTCGAGGAGAAGTTCCAGGCCCTGATCGCCATGAAGCGCGAGGCCTCCGAGGATGTGGAGGCGGTCGTGGCGGCGATCCTGCGCGAGGTCGCGGCGCGCGGCGACGCGGCGGTGATCGAATATACGCGCCGTTTCGACCGGCTCGAGCTCGAGCCCGCGAGCTTGCGGGTCGGCGAGGCCGAGATCGAGGCCGCCGCGAAAGCTTGCCCGCGCCCGGCTCTCGAGGCGCTGAGCTTCGCCAAGCAGAGGATCGAGGCCTTCCATCTGCGCCAGCTGCCGCAGGATGATCACTTCACCGATGCTCTGGGCGTGAAGCTCGGCCTGCGCTGGACGCCGATCGAGGCGGTCGGGCTCTATGTGCCGGGCGGCACGGCGAGCTACCCCTCCTCGGTGCTGATGAATGCGGTGCCGGCCAAGGTCGCGGGCGTCAAGCGCATCGTCATGGTCGCACCCTCTCCCGAAGGACGCCAGAACCCGCTGGTGCTCGCCGCGGCGAGACTTGCCGGCATCGACGAGATCTATCGCATCGGCGGCGCGCAGGCGGTCGGAGCGCTCGCCTACGGCACGGCCTCCATCGCCAAGGTCGCCAAGATCGTCGGACCCGGCAATGCCTTTGTGGCGGCCGCCAAGCGCCGCGTCTTCGGCCTCGTCGGCATCGATTCGATCGCAGGCCCCTCCGAGGTGGTGGTGCTCGCCGACCGCACCGCCAATCCCGACTGGGTGGCGCTCGACCTCCTGGCGCAGGCCGAGCACGACGCGGCCTCCCAGTCGATCCTGGTCACCGATGATGCGGCGCTGGCGGCCGCCGTCGAGGAGCGTGTCGCCGCGCGCCTCGCCGAATTGCCACGCGCCGCCATCGCCGGCGCCAGCTGGCGCGATTTCGGTGCGGTGATCCTGGTGCCGTCGCTCGAGCAGGCGATCGCGCTCGTCGACCGCCTGGCGCCGGAGCATCTCGAGATCGCCACCGACCGGCCCGAGCCGCTCGCGGCGCGCATCACCAATGCCGGCGCGATCTTCCTCGGCCATCATACGCCCGAAGCGATCGGCGATTATGTCGGGGGGCCCAATCACGTGCTGCCGACGGCGCGCACCGCACGCTTTTCCTCGGGCCTCGGCGTGCTCGATTTCATGAAGCGCACCACGCTCCTCGACGCGACGCGCGCAGGCCTTGCCGAGCTCGCCCCGGCCGCCATCGCGCTCGCCGAGGCCGAAGGGCTCGACGCGCATGCACGCTCGGTCTCCGCGAGGCTCAATTGGGGTTAGGCGCATGAGCGCCGAGCACGGCCGGAAGACGCATCTCGTCTCGGTCTCGCTTGACGAGGCCTCGATCGGCCGTTCGCTTCCCGATCAGGAGCAGGAACGCGCCATCGCCATCTACGACCTGATCGAGCACAACAGCTTCATCGTGCCTGGTCATGACGGAGGGCCCTATCGGCTCTCCATCGCGCTGCACGAGCAAAAGCTGCTGCTCGACGTCACCGAAGCCGACGGCTCCCCGGTCATCGCCCATCTCCTGTCGCTGTCGCCGCTGCGGCGCCTGGTGAAGGATTATTTCTTGATGTGCGAGAGCTATTACGGCGCCATCCGCACGCGTTCGGCCTCCGAGATCGAGGCGATCGACATGGGGCGCCGCGGCCTGCATGACGAAGCCGCGACCTCGCTGATCGAGCGCCTCGACGGCAAGATCGACATCGATTTCGATACGGCGCGACGGCTGTTCACGCTGATCGCGGCGCTGCATTGGAAAGGGTAAGAGCGAGGTGGCGCTCCCTTTCGCCGCGCCGGCCCGCGCGATCCAATCCGTGCTGTTCGTCTGCTCGCACAATGCGGTACGCTCACCGATGGCGGAGGCCATCACCAAGCATTTCTTCGGCCGCTCGCTCTATGTGCGCTCGGCAGGGGCGCTCGAGGGCGAGAAGGACCCTTTCATGGTATCGGTGCTCGACGAGATCGGCATCGACGCCACTGCCCATAAGCCGCAGACCATCGAGGAGCTCGACGATTGGGAGGGGCTGAATTTCGACCTCGCCGTCACGCTCAGCCCGCAGGCGCATCACCGCGCCCTCGAGCTGACCCGGACCTTGTCGATCAAGGTGGAGTATTGGCCGACGCCCGACCCGACACGCGAGACGGGAGCGCGCGAGCGCGTGCTCGACGCCTATCGGGCCGTGCGCGACGGGCTCGAGGCGCGCATCGTCGAGCGCTTCCGCAAATGAGGCTAGAGCCGATCGCGGAGGCGCGAGGATGAGCTTTCCGCTGCCTTCCGCCCTCAAGCTCGCGATCGAGGATTTCGCAACCGGCCTGTCGCGCGCCGACATCGCGCAGCGCGCCGCCGCGATCTCGCAAGCCTATCGGGGCGGGCATGCATCGCAGCGGGCCATCAGCTCGGCGCCGGATGTGGCGGCCTATCTGCTGGCGCGCCTGCCGGCGACCTACGCTGCGACGAGCGCGGCCTTGAGCGCGGTGCGCGAGCTCATGCCGGATTTCCAGCCATCGAGCCTGCTCGATCTGTGCGCCGGGCCGGGCACGGCGAGCTTTGCTTCGCTCGGGCTCTGGCCGAGTCTCAGCGGCCTGACCCTTGTCGATGCCAACCGGCTCTTCCTCGACACGGCGCGCCGCCTCGGCCGGGACAGCGGCCTTGGTGCGCTCGCCGAGGCGAAGCTCGTCCATGGCAGGCTCGCCGAAGCGCAGCACCTCTTGCCGCAGGCCGACCTCGTGCTGATGAGCTATGCGCTGGTCGAGTTGCAAGAGCGCGAGATCGCCGCCGCGGCGCGCCGGCTCTGGTCGCTCGCCGATGGTCTACTGGTGTTCGTCGAGCCCGGCACGCCCGAAGGCTTTCGCCGCATAATCCTGTGTCGGGACGCCTTGATCGAGGCCGGAGCGAGGCTCGTCGCACCGTGTCCGCACGCGATGGCCTGCCCGATCGTCGCGCCGCAATGGTGCCATTTTGGCGAACGCCTGCCGCGTTCGCGCGATCATCGCCTGGTCAAGGAGGCGAGCCTGCCCTTCGAGGACGAGCCCTATGCCTATCTCGCCTTCAGCAAGCGGCCGCTGGAGATCAGGCCAATTGCGCGCATCATCTCGCGGGTGCGGGTCTCGAAGGTCGAGGCGACCTGCCGCGTCTGCACCGAGGATGGGCGGCTCGCAGATCATGTCGCACCCCGGCGCGATCGCGATGCCTATGCGAGCTTGCGGCGCGCCGCCTGGGGCGACGCGCTGTTCACCGAGACGCCGGAGAGGTGAGGGGGGCCTCTCCTTCTCCCGCTCTTCCGCGGGAGAAGGTGCCCGAACGTAGTGAGGGCGGATGAGGGACGCCGGTGAAGCGCTCGACCGCCCCTCATCCGCCTCGACTTCGTCTCGGCACCTTCTCCCGCGGAAGAGCGGGAGAAGGTTTAAGAGCGCCTACGGTATCGTTCTTGCTAGTCGGCAGGATCGTGCGTTAGGACCGCGGATAGCCGGTGACGATCCGGCAAGGAGCAGGCGGATCATGTCGATCGCATTGAATGCGAGCTCGCGCGACACGCTGGAAGAACCGCTCAAGGACGCGCCTTTGCGGGAGGATATCCGCCTGCTCGGGCGCATCCTCGGCGACACGGTGCGCGACCAGGAGGGCGAAGCCGTGTTCGACGTGGTCGAGCGCATCCGCCAGACCTCGATCCGCTTCCATCGCGACGGTGATGAGCCGGCGCGCCGCGAGCTCGAAGCCATCCTCAACGAGCTGTCGCCCGAAGAAGCGCTGCGCATCGTGCGCGCCTTCAGTTATTTCTCGCATCTCGCCAATGTGGCCGAGGACCAGCACCATATCCGGCGCACCCGTGCCCATCAGCTCCAGGGCTCGGCGCCGCGCGCCGGAACCTTGGCGCATGCGCTCGAGCGGGCGCGCCAGGCGGGGCTCGGCATGGCGGAGCTGCGCGGCTTCTTCGAGAGCGCGCATATCCGGCCGGTGCTGACCGCCCATCCGACCGAGGTGCGGCGCAAGAGCACGCTCGACCGCGAGATGGAGATCGCGAGGCTGCTCGGCGAACGCGACCTGATCCAGCAGACCGCGGAGGAGAAGCAGGCCTCCGAGGAGGCGCTGCGCCTGGCCGTACTGACCCTGTGGCAGACGAGCCTCTTGCGCCGCAAGCGGCTCACCGTGCTCGACGAGGTGGCGAACGGCCTTGCCTATTACGACCACACCTTCCTCGACGAGCTGCCGCGCCTCTACGCAGCGCTGGAGGAGCGCCTGCAGGAGCTCGAACCCGACCGCAGGGCGGTGGCGGTGCCCTCCTTCCTCAGGCCGGCGAGCTGGATCGGCGGCGACCGCGACGGCAATCCCTTCGTCACCGCCGAAGTGCTGCGCCGCAGCTTCGCCATGCAGAGCGCGCGCGCCATGCGCTTCTATCTCGCCGAGCTCGGCAAGCTCGGCGGCGAGCTGTCGCTGTCGAGCGATCTCGTGCATCCTTCGGCCCGCCTGCGCGCGCTCGCCGAGCGTTCGCCGGATCGCTCCGAGCATCGGCAGAACGAGCCCTACCGGCTCGCCATCTCGACCATCAGGGGCCGCATCGCGGCGACGGCGCGCAAGCTCGAAGGCGGCGCTGCGGCAAAACCCGATGAGGCGCTTGCTTATGAGAGCGTCGTCGAGCTCCGCGACGATCTCGACATCATCGACTCGTCACTGCGGCAGAACAGGTCGAAGCTGCTCGCCGGCGGCAGGCTGCGCAAGCTGATCCGGGCCGTCGACTGCTTCGGCTTCCATCTCGCGACCATCGATCTGCGCCAGAATTCCGACGTGCATGAACGCAGCATCGCCGAGCTGTTCGAGGCGGTGGCGCCGGGCACCGCGTATCGGGAGCTGCCGGAAGAGGGCCGCATCGCGCTGCTCGCGAAGGAGCTGACGACAGCACGCCCGCTCGCCTCGCCTTTCATCGCCTATGGCGAGGAGACGCAGTCGGAGCTCGACATCCTGCGCACGGCGGCGCAAGCGCATCGCATCTACGGCACATCCGCGATCCAGAATTCCATCATCTCGAAGGCCGCATCGGTCTCCGACCTTCTTGAAGTCGCGGTGCTGCTCAAGGAGGTCGGCCTCGTCCGGCCCGACGGCTCGAGCGACATCAATATCGTGCCGCTCTTCGAGACCATCTCGGATCTGCGCCACTGCGCCAAGGTCATGGACGAGCTGTTCTCGCTGCCTGAATATATGCGCCTCGTCGAAAGCCGCGAGCGCATGCAGGAGGTGATGCTCGGCTATTCGGACAGCAACAAGGATGGCGGCTTCGTCACCTCGGGATGGGAGCTCTACAAGGCCGAGATCGGCCTGATCGAGGTGTTCCGCCGCCATGGGGTGAAGCTGCGCCTGTTCCATGGCCGCGGCGGCTCGGTGGGGCGTGGCGGCGGGCCGAGCTATGACGCCATCCTGGCGCAGCCCGGCGGCGCCGTGAACGGCCAGATCCGCATCACCGAGCAAGGCGAGATCATCTCCAGCAAATATTCGAAGCCGGAGGTGGGCCGGCGCAATCTCGAGATCCTGGCGGCCGCGACCCTCGAGGCGACACTTTTGCACGCCAACGACTACGCCCCGCGCGAGGATTATCTCGCCGCCATGTCGACGCTCTCGGATTCAGCCTACGCTGCCTATCGGGACCTCGTCTACGAGACGCCGGGCTTCGAGGATTATTTCTGGGCCTCGACCGTGATCACCGAGATCGCCACCCTCAATATCGGCTCGCGTCCGGCCTCGCGCAAGAAGACGCGCAGCATCGAGGATCTGCGCGCCATACCCTGGGTGTTCAGCTGGGCCCAATGCCGGTTGATGCTGCCCGGCTGGTACGGCTTCGGCTCGGCCGTGAAGGCCTGGCGTGCCGCCCATCCGCAAGAGGGCGTGGCGTTGTTCAAGGCGATGTATCGGGACTGGCCGTTCTTCACGACGCTCATGTCCAATATGGACATGGTGCTGTCGAAGAGCAGCCTCGCGGTCGCCTCGCGCTACGCCAAGCTCGTTCCCGATACGCGCCTCAGGGAGACGATCTTCGCGCGGATCAGCGAGGAATGGCACGACACGGTCGCGGCGCTCATCGAAATCACCGGGCAGACGAAGCTGCTCGAGGGCAATCCCCTGCTCGACCGCTCGATCCGCAACCGCTTCCCCTATCTCGACCCCCTGAACCATATCCAGGTCGAGCTGTTGAAGCTGCATCGCAGCAACCAGACGAGCGACCAGGTGCTGCACGGCATCCAGATGACCATCAACGGCATCTCGGCGGGTCTGCGCAACAGCGGCTGATCCTGGCGTTGGGCGCCACCATGCCGCACTTCTGCCGGCAAAACCTGCTATTATGTACACTGATCCGGCACAGGAGGCGCGCATGGCCAGGAAACCGACCCCTCAGAAGCCCGACAAGCCGCAGGCACAGCGCTCGCCGCGCGACCGCATCATCGAAGCGTTGATGGAGCTTGCGGCCGACAAGCCCTATGGCGAGATCGGCCTCGCCGAGATCGCGGCGCGCGCCTCGGTCACGCTCGGCGAGTTCCGCGACCTGTACCCCTCGAAGGGCGCGATCCTCGGCGCCTTCTCGAAGCGCATCGACCGCATCGTGCTCGACGGCACCACGGCCGAGCTCGCCGAGGAACCGGCGCGCGAGCGGGTGCTCGACGTCATGATGCGCCGCTTCGATGCCCTGCATCCCTATCGCGACGCGCTGCGTTCGATTGCACGCGATCTGCGCCGCGATCCCCTGTCGCTCGCCGCCATGAACCAGGTCGCCCTGAACTCGCAGCGCTTCATGCTGACGGCCGCCGGCATCGACACCACCGATGCGCTCGGCCAGTTGAAGCTGCAAGGAGCGGTCGCGGTGTTCGCGCGGGCCTTCGAGACCTTCCTTCACGATGACGAGCCCGATCTCGCCCGGACCATGGCGCGGCTCGACAAGGAGCTCGACAGGGGCGAGCGGCTCTTGCGCCTCGCCGACGACGTTCACGCGCTCAGCGCGCCCTTCCGCGCCTTCTTCCGCGCCGCCTGCCGCGGCCGGCGCCACTTCCGCGACCGGATGCGTGAACGCATGCGCGCCCCGCGCGATGCCGATGGCGAGGGCGGCGTCGAGGCCGCGTAGCACCCTTGGGACCGCTTGCGTCTCGCCCGCCCTTGCGGCGGTGAGCTCCGCCGTCGGGAAGGAAGAGCGACCGAGACGGTCGCGGTCCCAGGCTGCCCTAATTTGCATCTCCAGGTTGCACGCAAGCTAAAATGAGTGCAGTCTCGACGCCATCCGCTATCCGGGGGAGAGTTCGATGGCAGATAACCTCATCGGCCCGCAGGGTCAGCTCTATGCCGATCCGAAGCCGGGTGCCGACCCCACACAGTTTCAGCAAGACAACAACAGCGCCGCCTACTACCAATCGCCCTATTTCATCGCTCACAAGAACCAAGTTCAGCCGATCCCGCGGCGGCGCGGTGCCTCACCGCTCAACCTGTCGGATTTTATCCCGGCAAGCCTTCTCGGCGCTATTCAATCGGGCGGCAAGATCGCGTTCCACGCGACAGGCGACACCGGCGCCGCCAAGGTCAACCGCTCGCAGACCGCCGCCACCGCGATCGGGCATGAAACCGCGGTCGCCGATGCATTGGTCAGCGACATTGCGCGCCCCGGCAATGCTCCCGCCTTCTTCTTCCATCTCGGCGACGTGATCTACAATTTCGGGGAAGCCCAATATTATTACGATCAGTTCTACGAGCCTTATCGGGCTTATGACCGGCCCATCTTCGCGGTCCCGGGCAACCATGACGGCATGGTGTTCGGCCAGGGCTCGAGCGCCCCGCAAGTGCCGACGCTCGATGCCTTCCTCACCAATTTCTGCGCCGCGACGCCCGGGCCTTCTCCGGATGCCGGTGGCCTGATGCGCTCCGTCATGACGCAGCCCGGCGTCTATTTCACGCTCGACGCGCCCTTCGTCTCGATCATCGGCCTCTACAGCAATGTGCTCGACGGCCCCGGCGTCATTTCCTCGCAGGGTGGCCATTTCCCGCTCGTCGACGACCAGCTCGGTTTCCTGACGAGCGAGTTGACCCGGCTGAAATCCGCGCGTCAGGCTCAACAAAGGGCTGTCGTTCTCGCCGTGCATCATCCTCCCTTGTCGGCCGACGCCAAGCATAGCGGCTCGACCGGCGTGCAGGCCGACATCGATGCCTGCTGTCAGAAGGCCGGGCTCTGGCCGGATCTCGTCCTGTCGGGCCACGCCCATCTCTATCAGCGGTTCACGCGGCTGGTCGGCGGCAAGCAGACACCCTACATCGTCTGCGGAGCGGGCGGCTTCGCGGCGACGCCGCCATTTACGAAGGTCCCGCCGGCGCCGGTCACGATCGGCGACCACACGCTCGAGATCGATCCGATCGTCAGATTCGGCTACCTGACCATCGAGACCGACGCGAAAACCCTGTCGGTCACCTTCAAGACTGCCGATGCTCAGGGCGTCGTGGTGCGGGATTCGATCACGGTCGATCTGGCAAGCGGCAAGCTCACCGCGTCCAAGGGCTCCTCGAAGGCGCCTCCCGCCAAGAAAGGCGCGCCAAAGGCTAAGGCCAAATCGGCAAAGGCCAAGACAGCGAAGGCCAAGACCGCGAAGAGCAAGACATCAGGGACGAGGCCTGCCAGGACCAGTGTCGCAGGCGCCGGCCGCAAAAAGCCTGCGCCTCGCGGCCCCGCGAGCCGGAAAGGCCGCAGCCGCTGATGAGGGGACGGCGCATTTCCTTCTCCCGCTCTTGGGCGGGAGAAGGTGCCGAGGCGAAGCCGAGGCGGATGAGGGGCGGTCGAGCCCTTCACCGGCGTCCCTCATCCGCCCTCACTGCGTTCGGGCACCTTCTCCCGCCAAAGAGCGGGAGAAGGGAAGCGCGCGAATGTTGCGCCTCTTAGCACAAATAATAACAGCTGCAATGACTCCAGTCATTACTGGAACTGAAACAATGGCGACGACGCTTTACTATTTCCCTCTTTAGCTTAGCTTCGCTACTCCCCGACCTCCCGATCCCCGTCATGCCAATGCTTGAGGGCGCGCGCATAGCGCGACATCGCCTCGGGCATGATGGTGCCGCCGGGCGGCGGCCTGTCGATCCCGAACACATATTTGGGAAAGTCGAGCGTCTTCTGGATCGCCCAGATCTCCTCATGCTTCTCGGGCGGCAGGATCTGTGCCGGATCGCCGACCGCGATCCAGTTGAGCGGCACCCTGGCCCCGGCAGGCAGCACGGTGCGCAGATGCACGATGGCGTTGATGCGCACCTCGGCGTTGCGGCCGATCTTGGCGCCGTTGAAGATGGTGGCGCCGGTCGCGACAAAGGCTTCGCTCTCGATGCTGCAGCCGGCGAGATAGGCCCGCGGGCCGATCATCACATTGTCGGCGATCGTGACCGGATTGCCGCGCACGCCGCGGATCACGGCGGTGTCCATGATCACGCAATTCGCCCCGATCGTCACCTTGCCGCTTTCGGCCGTGATGACGGCCCCGAAGCCGACCGAGCAATTCGGCCCGATCGTGACATCGCCGCAGATCACGGCATTCGGCGCGATGCGCGTCGACGCATCGATGCTCGGGCTCACCCCTCTATGTTCCAGAATCATCGTCTGAGACCTCATATTCGATTGCATTCAGCGCCCTGGACCTGAAGCCCGCCGCCCGCTAAAACGCGCCGCGATCAGCTTCACATCCCAACAAGCGAGCGACACGCCCCATGGCGCGGCAATTCATCTATCATATGCGCGGCCTCACCAAGGCCTATCCCGGCGGCAAGAAGGTCCTGGAGAACATCAACCTGTCCTTCTACCCGGACGCCAAGATCGGCATCCTGGGCGTCAACGGATCAGGCAAATCGACCCTCATGCGCATCATGGCGGGCGAGGACAAGGAATGGACGGGTGAGTCCTGGCTCGCCGAGGGCGCGCGCGCCGGCTATCTGCCGCAGGAGCCGCATCTCGACGAGAGCCTCGACGTGCGCGGCAATGTGATGCTCGGGGTCGCGGCCAAGAAGGCGCTCGTCGATCGCTACAACGAGATCGCCATGAACTACTCGGACGAGACGGCCGAGGAGATGACGCGGCTGCAGGACGAGATCGATTCGAAGAACCTCTGGGATCTCGACGCCCAGGTCGACCAGGCGATGGAGGCGCTCGCCTGCCCGCCCGACGACGGCGACGTGACCCAGCTCTCGGGCGGCGAGCGCCGCCGCGTGGCCCTCTGCCGCCTGCTGCTGGAGCAGCCGGAGCTGCTGCTGCTCGACGAGCCGACCAACCATCTCGACGCCGAGACCACGGCCTGGCTCGAATCGCATCTGCGAGCCTATCCGGGCGCCGTGCTGCTCGTGACCCATGACCGCTACTTCCTCGACAACGTCACCGGCTGGATCCTCGAGCTCGATCGCGGCCGCGGCATCCCCTATGAGGGCAATTACTCCTCCTGGCTGGGGCAAAAGCAGAAGCGCCTGCGGCAGGAAGGCCGCGAGGAGGAGGCGCGCCAGCGTGCCCTCGAGCGCGAGCAGGAATGGATCCAGGCCTCGCCCAAGGCTCGCCAGGCGAAGAACAAGGCCCGCATCCAGCGCTATGACGATCTCGTCGCCAAGCAATCCGATACCGGGCCGCAGACCGCCCAGATCATCATCCCGATCGCCGAGCGCCTGGGCAATAACGTCATCAATTTCGACAACCTGACCAAGGGCTATGGCGATCGCCTGCTGATCGACGACCTCACCTTCAAGCTGCCGCCCGGCGGCATCGTCGGCGTGATCGGGCCGAACGGCGCCGGCAAGACCACGCTGTTTCGCATGATCACCGAGCAGGAGACGCCGGATGGCGGCTCGATCGCGATCGGCGAATCCGTGCAACTCGGCTATGTCGACCAGTCGCGCGACGCCTTGGATGCCGGCAAGACGGTGTGGGAGGAAGTCTCGGGCGGGCTCGACCAGCTCATGCTCGGCAAGCGCGAGGTGAATTCGCGGGCCTATTGCTCGTCCTTCAACTTCAAGGGCGGCGACCAGCAGAAGAAGGTCGGCCAGCTCTCGGGCGGCGAGCGCAACCGCGTCCATCTCGCCAAGATGCTGAAGAGCGGCGCCAATGTGCTCCTCCTCGACGAGCCGACCAACGACCTCGACGTCGACACGCTACGCGCCTTGGAGGAGGCGCTGGAGAATTTCGCGGGCTGCGCCGTGATCATCTCGCATGATCGCTTCTTCCTCGACCGCATCGCGACCCATATGCTGGCCTTCGAGGACGACAGCCATGTGGAATGGTTCGAGGGGAATTTCGCCGATTACGAGGCCGACAAGATGCGCCGGCTCGGCACCGACACGATCATCCCGCACCGGCTGAAATACAAGAAGTTTGCAAGGTAGGGCGTGGGACCGCGGGCGTCTCGCCTACTCTTGCGATGGTGAGGCGCGCCGCTGGTCGGGAAGGGCGACCGAGACGGTCGCGGTCCCAGGACGCGCATCCTGGGACCGCGGGCGTCCCGCCCGCTCTTGCGATGGTGAGACGCGCCGCTGGTTAGGAAGGGCGACCGAGACGGTCGCGGTCCCAGGGCGCGCCCTCACCTTTCGATCGGGAACGCCTCCGAAATCGTCGCGGCGAGGAAATCCATCACGGCGCGGATCAGCGGAGACCGCCTGAGGTCCCCATGCACCAGGAGCCAGAGCTCGCGGCGCACCACATCCGGCGGATCGGAGAGGCAGGCGAGGCTCGCATCGGCCTCCGCCATATAGGCCGGGAGCAGCGCCACGCCGAGCCCGGCGCGCGCTGCCGCCTGCAAACTGAGGATGTCGTTCGAGCGGAACACGAAGGGCCGTTCGCCCGCGAATGAATGCAGCCAGCGCTCCTGCGGCAGCATGTCGATGTCGTCGTCATAGCCGATGAACTCGAAGGCCTCCGGCGCCCGCTCCTGCGCATAGGTCGGCGCCGCATAGAGCCCGAAACCCAGGCTGCCGACAAGGCGGATGACGCCGCCCTGCTCCTTGGGGCGCGACAGGCGGATGGCGAGATCCGCCTCGCGCCGCCCGAGCGAGACGCTGCGCTTTGTACCCGACAGGACGAGCTGGATGCCCGGATGCAGCTCGCGCAGGCGAGCCGCCTGGCCGGCCAGGAACTGGCTGGCGAAAGCGGGCGGGGCGCTCACCTGCACCTTGCCGGCGAGGCGCGACGTCATGCCTTTGGCGGCGCGCTCGATGGCGAAAGCGCCCTGCTCGATCTGCGCCGCGAGCTCGGCGATCGCCCGCCCCTCCCGGGTCAAGGACACCTTGCGCGGCAGGCGGTCGACGAGCCGCGTCTCCAGCGCCTGTTCCAGGGCCGCGACCCGCCGGCCGACCGTCGCATGATCGACCTTGAGCTGGCGCGCCGCCTCGGACAGCCCGCCATGGCGCGCCAGGGCCGCGAAATGGCGCAGATCTTCCCAATCGAACACATCCGTCCTCCGGTTCGAGCGTCGGTGCATTTTCTCACAACCAATGTGCACATTACCGGAGTTCCCGCACAAGACGCCATGCCCCATCTGGCTAACAGCACAGCAGGAGGACCGCATGGTCACGCAAGTTCGATTGAAGGCGCCGGGCGGGCCCGACATGCTCGAGACGGTCGAGGTGAAGCTGGCGCCTCCAGGCCCCGGCGAGATCCTGATCCGCCAGGAAGCGGTGGGCGTGAACTTCCTCGACATCTATTACCGCACCGGCCTCTATCCACTGCCCAGCCTGCCGCAGGTGCTTGGGGTCGAAGGGGCGGGTATCGTCGAGGCGGTCGGAGAGGGCGTCAGCACGGTCGAGCCGGGCACGCGCATCGCCTATGCGGGCGCGCCCATGGGGGCTTATGCGTCGCACCGCCTGCTGCCGGAGACGCGCGCCATCCGCATTCCCGACGCCGTGTCCTCCGTCACGGCGGCCGCGGCCCTGGTGCGCGGCATCACGGCGCAGATGCTGTTACGGCGCATCTGCCCGGTCGGGCCCGGTCAGACACTGCTGGTGCATGCGGCGGCTGGCGGCCTCGGGCAGTTCCTGACACGTCGGGCGAAGCGCGACGGCGCGACGGTCATCGCGGTGGTCGGCTCGCCCGAGAAAGCGGCGATCGCGCGTGATTGCGGCGCAGATCACATCATCGAGCATCGCCGCGAAGATGTGGTGGCGCGGGCCAGAGAGATCACGCAAGGGCGCGGCGTCGACGCGGTCATCGACGGCATCGGGGGCGACATGCTGATGCGCTCAATCGCTTGCCTCCGCCCCTTCGGCGTGGTGGCGAGCATCGGCCAGGCCGGCGGCCCAATCCCGCCGCTCGACGTCACGACGCTACGCGCAGCGACGCTCAGCCGGCCGAGCGTCATGGCCTTCATGACCGACACCGAGGCCTATCGCGGCGCGGCTCGCGAGGTGCTCGACCTCGTCGCATCGGGATTTCCGGTCGCGATCGGGGCGCGCTTCGCACTCGCCGAGGCGGCGAACGCCCAGACCGAGCTCGAGGCCGGGCGCACCACCGGCAGCATCGTGCTCATCCCGGCGGCGGCTTGAGCGGGGCCAAGTCTTGAGCGGGACAAAGTCTTGAACGGGATTCCCGCGATGCTACAAGACCGGCATCGCGTCCGGAGCCCGACATGCCGCAGACAAATGCCGTTTCCCTCATCCGCCGCTATTACGAGGCCTTCAACGCCGGCGACGCGCCGGCGATGCTCGCCTGCCTCAGCGAGGATGTGCGCCACGACGTGAACCAGGGCGCGGCGCGGCACGGCAAGGCGCTGTTCGCCGAGTTCTGCGCCCATATGACGCGCTGCTACAAGGAGAGGCTTGCCGATATCGTGATCATGGCGAGCGAAGACGGGCAGCGGGCGGCCGCCGAGTTCACGGTGCATGGCGCCTATCTGGCGACCGATGAGGGGCTGCCGCCGGCCAATGGCCAACGCTATGTGCTGCCGGCCGGCACCTTCTTCACGCTGCGCGACGGGCTGATCGCGCGCGTCACCACCTATTACAACCTCGCCGACTGGACCGCTCAGGTGGTGGGGGCAAAGGCGCCGGAGGCGCAAACGCGATGACGCTGCGCATCGAGCCGGTGACCGGGGAAGCGCTACGACGCGCCCTGCCGGCGCTGGCGCGGCTGCGCATCGAGGTCTTCCGCGAATGGCCCTATCTCTATGAGGGCACGCTCGATTATGAGGCGAATTACATCGAGCGCTTCGCACGCCTCAAGGACGGCGTCATCGTCGTGGCGAGCGATGCCGGCGAGACGGTGGGAGCGGCGACCGCGGCCCCGTTGCAGGGGCAGAATCCCGACGTGACCGCGCCCTTCCTCGAACGCGGCTATGATCTCGCGAAGCTCTTCTATTTCGGGGAATCGGTGCTGCGGCGCAGCTATCGGGGACGCGGCATCGGGCACGCTTTCTTCGACCGGCGCGAGGCCGTGGCGCGTGCCGCGGAGGGCGTCACGCAAGCGACCTTCTCGGGTGTCGTGCGCGCATCCGACGATCCGCGCCGCGATCCGGAGTACCGCCCGCTCGACGGCTTCTGGCGCAAGCGCGGCTACGAGCCGGTCGCCGGCCTCGTCGGGCATTATGCCTGGACCGATATCGGCGACACGGCGCAGACGCGAAAGCCGATGCAGTTCTGGATGCGGTATCTGTGACGCGCAACCTCACCATCGCGGCCGCCCAATATGACCTCGACTGGCTCGAGGATTTCGCGGCCTATGAGGCGAAGCTGACGCGATGGGTCGAGGATGGGGTGCGCGGCGGCGCCGAGCTTCTGGTCTTCCCCGAATATGCGGGGCTCGAGCTTGCCTCGCTCGCGGGCCGCGCAACCTCAGCCGATCTGCAGGCTTCGATCGGCGCCGTCGGCCAGTATCTCGCCGAGGCCGATGCGTTGCATGCGCGCCTCGCGGCCCGGCATGGCGTCGCCATCCTCGCCGGCAGCGCCCCGCAACGGCAGGCCGACGGCACGACGCACAATGTGGCGCGCCTGTTCGCACCGGATGGCGGGCAGGGTCGCCAGGAAAAGATCATGATGACGCGCTTCGAGCGCGAGCAATGGAACATCGGCGGCGGCTCTGATCTTACCGTCTTCGACATCGGCACAGCCCGCATCGGCATCGCCATCTGCTACGATATCGAGTTCCCGCTGATCGCGCGCGCCCTCGTCGAGGCCGGCGCCGAGATCCTGCTCGCCCCTTCCTGCACCGACACGCTCCAGGGCTATTGGCGCGTGCGGGTCGGCGCGCAGGCGCGCGCGCTCGAGAGCCAGTGTATCGTGGTACAAGCCCCGCTCGTCGGCAGCGTCGATTGGTCGCCCGCCGTCGACGTCAATCGCGGCGCAGCCGGATTCTTCGGTCCGCCCGATCTCGGCTTCCCGGATGACGGCGTGATCGCGCAAGGCGAGATCGACAAGCCCGGCTGGGTGCAGGCGCGCCTTGATCTTGATGCGATCGAAAGCGTACGCCGCGAGGGCCAGGTCTTCAATCACCGCCATTGGGACGAGCAGCAGCGGATCGGGCAGGTGCGCCGGGTGGATCTCGGTCGCTATCCTTCGGACGGAAGCGAGGGTGGGAACGCGGGCGTCCTCGCCCGCTCTTGATGACGCTGCGATTGATCCGACCGTTCAGGGAAGGGCGACCGGGACGGTCGCGGTCCCACCGTAGCCGCGTTCAGGCGGCGAGCAGCTCCGCCAAGGTGAGGGCCACGACCTTCGTCGCCTTGACCAGATCCTCGAGCACCAGCTTCTCGTCGGCCCGATGGCCATTGGCTTCGAGCAGCGAGCGTGGGCCGGCGCCATAGAGCGCCGTCGGGATGCCGGCCGCCGAATAGAGCCTGGCATCGGTGTAAAGCGGCACGCCTTCGGCCGGAATGTCGATGCCCATGACGGTTTTGGCATGGCGCTGCAGCGCCGCGACCAGCACTTCCTGGCCGGGCTGCGGCGTGAAGGGACGCGCCAAGAGGATGCGCCGCGTCTTGACGCGGATGCCCGGCATGGCACCGCAGACGCGCTCGATCTCGGCGATCAGGTCGCGCTCGACCTGCTCGGGATTCTCCTCGGGGATCATGCGCCGGTCGATGCGCATGGTCACGACGTCCGGCACCACGTTGGTGTTGATGCCACCGGAAATCAGCCCAACCGTCAAGGTCGGATGGTCGATGCCGACGACCTTGGAATGCGTCGCCTTGTAGCGCTCGCGCAAGGCATAGAGCGCGACCAGCAGCTGGGTCGCCGCTTCCAGCGCATCGACGCCGGTATCGGGGCGAGCCGCATGCGCCGACTTGCCTTCGACCCGCACTTCAAGATGCAGGCAGCCATTATGGGCGACGACGACGCTGTAGGAGAAGCCGGCGCTGATGACGTAATCGGGCTTCGACAGACCTTGTTCGATGATCAGGCCGGGCCCGATGGCGCCGCCCACCTCCTCGTCATAGGTCAGATGCAGCTCGACCGCGCCTTTGAGCTCGAGGCCGCTTTGCTCCAGCGCCTTCACGGCGAACGCATAAGTGGCGAAATCGGATTTCGACACGGCGACGCCGCGCCCATACATCACACCGTCCTTGATGACGGCGCCATAAGGATCGACCGACCAGCCCTCGCCGGGCGGCACCACATCGCCATGCGCGTTGAGGGCGATGACCGGTCCGCCTTCGCCGAAGCGCTTGCGCATGATGAGGTTCGTGGCGCTGATCATGCCGTTCGCCTTGACGGCGTCTTCCGGCACTGGATGGCGCTCGACCGCAAAGCCCTGGAGCTCGAGGAGCTCGGCGGCGCGTGCCGCATGTGCGGCGCAGTCGCCTGGCGGGTTGTCCGACGCGACCTTCACCAGCTCGCCGAGGAAGAGGATCTCCTCCTGGCGATGCGCATCGACGATATCCTGAAGGGTGCGGGTGTTAGAGCTCATGGGTCAGCTGTGTCAGCTTTTCGCGTCGATTTCAATTCAGCTGCAGCTTCGAGATCGCCTCCTTCAAGGCCGCGCCATTGTCATCGGAAACCGCAGCCTTGCGCAGCTCGGCGACGAGCTTCGCGGGTTGCGGGCGCGTCACGATATGGTCGAGCAGCGCGATGATCGTCTGGTAATTGGCGGTACCGCGCTCATGCGTGTCGCCATAGCCCTTGACCAGGTTGCGGCATTCGGCGACCTCGACCGCGAGGTCGTAATCCTTCGGGACGGTCGCCACCACGGTGTCGAGCCAGGCCTGCAGCCGCGCCTGCTCTTCAGCATAGCGCAAGTTCGAGCGTCGCCAGGGCTTCAGGCTCGCCACCAGATAAAGCTGCAGGAAGCCGCGGATCGAGGTCGTCTTGACGATCTTGCCCTTCCGGGTGGCATTCTCGATGACGTTGCGCAAAAGTCCACGCCGCAGCATGGCGCGCCCCAGCCAGGCCGGCACCGACTCGGCGATCTCCTGCAGGCGGGGAGACATGAACTCGGCGATCTCGACGATCTGGCCCTCGCGAGCCCGCACCTCCTCGCGCACCCGCGCGAAACGCGTCGCCCGCACCTTCAGCTCGGCGACCCTTATGGTGTCCTCATAGGCCATGCCGAGCGCAAGCTCGCGCGCCGTCTCGGTGATCAACCGGCCGGAGCCGTCCCCATGGCGCTTCTCCGCCTCCGCGACCGGCTTCAGCCGCTCGAGGTAGAGGCGCGCATAATCGAGGTCCTGATAATCGGCGAGGCGTTCGATGCCGATGCGCACGAAAGCCTGCGCCGCCGGCGGTATGGTCGTCCGCGCCTGCGCCAACAGCGGCGCGAGGGCCACCTGCCCGGCGCTTTGCGCCTGGCTGAGCGGCTTCGCGTCTGCCGCCGCGGGGGCGGCGATCGGCGCCGAGACTGGCCCCGAATTTGGCGCAGAGATTGGCGTCCCTTGGCCCTTTGCCTCCGCGAAGCCGGCCGCGAAGCCGCGCTTGCTCGCCGCTACCCCGACGCCGGCGCGCTCGATCGTCGCCTCGAAGGCTTCACGCCCGAAAGGCAGCGTGCCCGACTGCGCCAGCGCGCCGAACAGCACGGCGCTGATGACGCTGCCCGTGCGCTCGGCGGCGGCCGCGAGATCGCCGCCGAAGAAGCTCTTCGCCGAGTTGCGGCAGGCCTCGAGCAGCACCGGCGCATCGGCACGCCCATCGGCCATGGCGATCTTCTCGGTCATGGCGAAGACGCGATGCGTGGAGGCGATGAGCGCGGTGCGGTCGGGCGTGATGAGGCCGCGCTGCACGGCACGCCCGGCCTCCATCAATTCGGAGGCGATGACGATGTCGACGTCACCGGGCATCGGCATCAGTGCCAGCACCGGCTCCGGAGCGCCGGGCGCCAGCGCCTTCCTCGGAAACAGCTCGACATAATAGATGGTGGCGCCGGTGCGCTGGGCTACGCCCGGCACCGAGGTCAGCTGCGCCAGATAATCGCCATGCTCGCCGAGATCGACGATCCAGTCGGCGAGCACGCCGCCGCCCTCCCCGCCCATGGCCAGGATGGCGATGCGGATGGCACGGGCCTGCACCCCCGCCTGCGCGTCCGAGGCTGTGCGGTCAAGCATGCGAGAAGAACCTCATGCGAAGGCCGACTTTCGGGCGAGGCGCCGTTGCAGGAATGAGATCACCGCATTGCGCAGCTTCGATTTGAACATGTCCCACTGCGACGGGTTCTCGATGATCGAGGCGCGATAGAAGGAGGGGCAGAGCTTCGCCGC
This sequence comes from Rhizobiales bacterium GAS188, assembly GCA_900104855.1. Lineage (NCBI taxonomy): Bacteria > Pseudomonadati > Pseudomonadota > Alphaproteobacteria > Hyphomicrobiales > Rhizobiales bacterium GAS188. Next base: position 4,265,494 of record FNSS01000001.1, on the reverse strand, counting down.
ATGCGCGACCTCGCCGCACAGGCCGCAGCCGACGCAGGAATCGATCACCTTGGTGACCGGCTCCTTGCGCAGCGGGTCGGGATGCGGCGCGATGGTCAAGGATGGGCAGCCCGACAGGCGGATGCAGGAATGATCGCCGGTGCAGGTATCGGCGTCGACGCCGAAGCGCTCGCGCACCACGCGCTCGCCGCGTTCCACGGCGGCGCGCACCTGCGGGCGCACCCGGCGCTGCTTGTTGAGCATGCATTCGGACTGGGCGACGATGACCTTCGGCCCCTTCTCGGAGGTCGTCAGCGCTTCCCTCAGCGTGTCGCGCATCTTGGCGAGGTCGTAGGTGCGGGTGATGGTGCGCGCCCATTCGACGCCGACGCCGCGCACCGCCTTCTCGATCGAGTTCTGGGTGTTGCGGGTTGGGTTGTCCCAGTGGGAGGATGGGATGTCCTGGCCGCCGGTCGCCGCGGTGTAGCCGTTGTCGACCACGATGATGACGTTGTCGCTCTTGTTGAACGCGGCATTGCCGACGCTTGAGACGAGGCCGTTATGCCAGAAGCCGCCATCGCCCATCATCGAGATGACGCGCCTATCCGATTTGGTGTTGAAGGCCGAGGCGCCGGCGCCGCCGAGGCCGTAGCCCATGGTGGTGGCGCCGATATTGAAGGGCGGGAAGATCGAGAACAGGTGGCAGCCGATATCGCAGCTCACATGATGGCGGCCGAGCTCGCGCTCGACGAGCTTCATGGCGGTGAAGATCGGCCGCTCCGGGCAGCCGGTGCAGAAGGAGGGCGGGCGCGGCTGAACCTGGCTGTTGACGGCCATCATGGCGGCCTTGCGTGAATTGTCGCCTTCGGCCGGGCGTTCCTCGGGCAGCATGTCGGCACGGTAATGGGCGACGAATTTGCGCATGCCGTCGCGGACCACGGCGCCGGTGTATTCGCCCGCCATGGGCAGCATGTCCTTGCCATGGATCTTGGTCTGGATGTCGGCGCGGCGCAGGATGGTGTTGACGGCCTGCTCGATGAATTCGGGCTGGCCCTCCTCGACGATCAAGATCGCCTTCTTGCCGGCGCAGAACTTCACGAACTCGGCATCGATGAGCGGATAGGTGACGTTCAGCACATAGATCGGCAGCTTGGCGGCGCCGAAGGCATCGGCAAGGCCGAGCACCTCGAGCGAGCGCAAGGCGGTGTTGTACATGCCGCCCTGCATGACGACGCCGATATCGGCCGCCTCCCCGTCGAAGAACTCGTTGAGCTGGTTCTCCTCGATGAATTTCACGGCCGCCGGCCAGCGCTTCTCCACCTTTTCTTTCTCATGCACATAGGTGCCGGGCGGCATGGCGATGCGGGTGACGTCGCGCGCCGGGTTCTCCATCGCGTCCCGCAAGGTGAAGGATGGCCGCACATTGTCCTTGGTGGTAAAGCGGCCATAGACATGGCAGGCGCGGATGCGCACCTCGAGCATCACCGGCGTGTTGGACGCCTCCGACAATTCAAAACCCTTCTCGACCATGCGCACGATGGTCGGCAGGTTGGGGCGCGGATCGAGCAGCCAGATCTGCGACTTCATGGCAAAGGGGTGGCTGCGCTCCTGCATGATCGAGGAGCCTTCGCCGTAATCCTCGCCGATGATGATCATGGCGCCGCCCTTGACGCCTCCCGAGGTCAAATTGGCGAGCGCATCGGACGCCACATTGGTGCCGACCGGCGCCTTGAAGGTGACGGCGCCGCGCAACGGATAATTGACCGAGGCCGCAAGCGTCGCCGCCGCCGTCGCCTCCGAGGCGCTGTTCTCGAAATGCACGCCGAGATCTTCGAGGATGTCGTTCGCGTCGGCGAGCACATCCATCAGATGCGAGATCGGCGCGCCCTGATAGCCCGCCACATAGGAGACGCCCGATTCCAGCAGCGCCTTGGTGATGGCGAGGATGCCTTCGCCGCGGAACTCCTCGCCCGCGCCGAGGCGCAGCTTCTTCACTTCTTCGGCAAAGGATCGTTCGGCCATGGTTCAGCCTCGATGGATGGGCGAGCGCTTGCGGGGCAAAATGTCGGCCGAAGCGCGCAGCCGCGGCAAGAACCATTCTAGCATCGCTGCGAGAGCGAGGCCAAGAGTGCCGAGCTGCTCGTGCCGAACTGCTCGTGCCGGCCTTGTTCACTCCGGCCTGGTTCGTGCCGCTTCGGCCCGCCACCCGACCCCGCTTTATGCGGTCGGGGTCAACGCCGATCCGCCTTTGGCCTCGACGGGCGGAACGTGGTGCTCGTGCTTGTGCTTGCTGGCCTGGCGGCGCGCCTTCTCGACGGCTGTCCGCGACGCTTCGTTCAGCTCGAACATCTCGAGCGCCTCGCCTTCGGCGTCGACCACCTTCGTGATGGCGAGATCCGCATAGGTCTTCGAGGCGGGATCGCGCTCGACGCGGCTGCGCATGCGCAGCGTCTTCAATGCGTAGTGGCCGTAGCGAACATATTTGACGAGCGTTTGCCAGGCATGCATCGGGTAAAACATCAGGGCCGGTATGCGCGGCAGCTCGGGCCGGCGCTGGGTGCGGTCCTTGCGGCGGAAATAGCCGCATTGCTGCGGATGCACGACCTCAAAATTGGCTGCGCCATAGACCTGCAGCACGCTGCGCCAGATCCTGATCGGCTTGATGCCGTAGGCGACGTTGCGCCGCATCAGGCGCTCGACATGCTCATCCGTGTAATACCAGCTCCACATGTCCTGATAGGTGCGCTGCCATTCCTCGCGGCTCATGCGCGGATGCTCGACCGTGACCGTCTCGAGATCATATTTGTTGAGGTCCGGGTCCATCCATGTGCCTTGCTCGTGCAGCTTCTGGTGATCCTCCGAGCCCGGCAGCGGCGTCAGCATGGTGAATTCGAGCACATCGACCGGCAATTCCCGTTGGATGATCTCGATATCGCGGCGAATGGTCTGCGGCGTGTCGCCCGGCAGGCCCATGATGAAGCCCGCATAGGTGACGACGCCGGCTTCCTTCCAGGCCTGGAACATCTTCCGGTATTCGGTGATGCGGTTCTGGTTCTTCTTCATATGGACGAGATTGTCGGGATTGATGCTCTCGAGCCCGATGAACGCATATTTGCACCCCGCCCGGGCGGCCTTCTCGATGAAGTTTGGGATCTTGTGGGCGAGCGTATCGACCTGGATAAGGAAGTGCAGCTTGAAGCCGCGCTGCTCACGCAACTCGATCATCCGGTCGAAGATCGGCTCCCAATTGCGATTGCGGGCGAAATTGTCGTCGGTAACGAAGAAGCGGGAGATGCCCTGCGCCGCATTGGTGCGCACGATGCGCTCGATATCGTCCGCGTCGCGCCAGCGCGATTTGCGCCCCTGCACGTTGATGATGGTGCAGAAGGAGCATTGAAAGGGACAGCCGCGCCCCGCGTCGAAGGACGACAGGACACCGTCATAGCGCTGCACGAGCTCGCGCGGCAGATACGGAATGGTCTGCCTCTGCAAGTTCGGCAGGTCATGCATGTAGTCGTAGATCGGCTTCGCCGTGCCGCCATGCACATCTTTCAGGAACGACTCGAAATGCTCTTCCGCCTCGCCCGCGAACAGGGTGATGCCGAGATCGACCGCCTCCTTCAGCTCGGGCGTCAGCTCCTTCAGCATCGACATGCAGCCGCTGACATGGAAGCCGCCGATCGCGACCGCGACGCCCCGCGCCCGCAGCTTGCGGGCGATGGCCATGGCGCGCGGATATTGGTTCGATTGCACGCCGACGAGGCAGACGAGGCCGCCATGCCCCGGCTGCTGGATGCGCTCGGCGATGCGATCGACGGGAATCGTGATGTTCATCTCGTCGAAGGCATTGACCTCGATCGACACGTCTTCGCCCAGAACCTGCCGAGCCGCGCAATCTTGCGAGATCGCATAGAGGCAAGCCATTGAATTCGAAGGTATCCAGGCCTTCCACCATTGGATGACATAGCCATCCCGGTCGTAATGCGAGGGCTTGATGATCTCGATATGGAAGGTCGTCATGCCGCCGCCCATCGCTGATTTTGCCCCGGCACAGTATACGAAACGCGATCGCGGGTAGAGCATTTTCTCGCCCACATTTTTTGTTGCATTCGACCAAAGCAAGCGCAAATTTTCCTTGCTGCTGCCTGCGACACCGAAAACTCAACCTTTACGAGGCGTTGCGCCCCATTGTTGTCGGGGCGATGGGACCTGTTGCGGTTCTGCGGCTTGACCCCGGCGTCCGGCGTCTTACGATCGGGCGCCGTGAACGAAACGCGAATCAAGCCGAGCCGAGCGGTCTCCTGGCGTATAGGCGTGCCGGCAGAATTGAGAGCGCCGTGAAGCTGGTCGATCGCGCCATCGATATCTGCATCAAGCCTCGCGCCACCTTCCTCGAGATCGAGCGCGAGAAGGCGGGTTTCACCGCGCTCTATCGCGACTACCTCCTCTGGCTCGCGGGGCTGCCGGCCCTGGTCAAGCTCGTCGCCGGGCTCGCCGGCCGGGGAGGCTCGGCCGCTCTCGCTAGGCCGCCCCTCGCGGCGACGCTCAGCGTGGCGTTGCTTGACTATATCTGCGTGCTGGCAGGCGTCTACGCGCTGGCGCTCGCCGTCAACGCCTTGGCGCCCCTGTTCGGCGGCGAACGCGATGAGGACCGGGCCTTGCGGCTCTGCGCCTATGCGCTGACGCCGACTTTCCTCGCCGGCGCCACCGGGGCGCTGCCAGGCCTCGCCTGGACCTCGGTGCTCAGCCTTTACTCGATCGCGCTGGTGATCGTCGGGCTGCCGCGCCTGATGCGCTGCGAAGAGGATCGGGCGCTCGGCTATGGCGCGAGCGCCGCTATCGCCATGGCGGCGATCGCGCTCGCGACCAGCCTCTTGACCTCCCGCGTGCTGCCGCATTCGTGAGCCAGGACTGTTCCTGAGCCCGGACTATTCGTGAGACAAGACTCGGAGCGTCATGTCCCAATTTCCCTTGTCCAAGACCTCGGTCGATACAGGCGTTCCCGCGGAACCGCTGCTGCGCCCCTCGCGCCCTGAAGTCACGGCGGCGGTGACGCGTGGCGCCATGCGCTGCCTGCGGGCGCTCGGCTATTCGGTGCTGGCGGAGGTCATCCTGGCATCCGGCCGCCGCGTCGACATCCTGGCGCTCGCGCCCGGCGGGCGTATCCTCATCGTCGAGGTGAAGTCGGGCATCGAGGATTGGCGCGCCGACACGAAATGGAGCGATTACGCCGAATATTGCGACGCCCTCGCCTTCGCGGTCGCGGCCGATTTCCCTTCAGAAATCCTGCCCGCGGATCTCGGCCTGATCGTCGCCGATGCCTATGGCGGCGCCGTGATCCGCGAGCCGATCGAGACTCCGTTGTCGCCGGCGCGCCGGCGCGCCATACTGCTGCGCTTCGCGACGTTGGCGGCGGACCGCCTGCAATCCATCATCGATCCAATCACCGGCGAGATGCTGGGGTGATCGGACCTTCACCTCTCCCCTTGTGGGAGAGGTCGGAGCCTGAGCGAAGCGAAGGCTCCGGGTGAGGGGGGCAGCGACAGCCTGCGAGGGTCCCTCTGCGAAGGCAGGAGTTACCCCCCTCACCCGATCCTCGCCTGGGGGCTCGGATCGACCTCTCCCACAAGGGGAGAGGTGACGCCAAACGCGCCTGCTAACCCGCGCCGTGAGAGCCACTTAGCGCGGGGCGCGCTTCGCCAGGATGCGCTGCAAAGTGCGCCGGTGCATGTTGAGCCGGCGCGCCGTCTCCGAGACGTTGCGGTCGCACATTTCGTAGACGCGCTGGATATGTTCCCAGCGCACGCGATCGGCCGACATCGGGTTCTCAGGCAGCGTGGCGCGCTCGCCCGCGATCGCCATCAGGGCCGCGTGGATCTCGTCGGCATCGGCGGGCTTGGCCAGATAGTCGAAGGCACCGAGCTTCACCGCGGTCACGGCAGTCGCGATATTGGCGTAGCCGGTCAGGATGATGCCGCGCGCATTGGGGCGCTTGGTCTTGAGATGCGCCACCACATCGAGCCCGTTGCCGTCCGCGAGGCGCAGATCGATCACCGCATAGGCGGGGGGCGACGCCTCAACGCGCGCGATGCCGTCGGCGACGCTCTGGGCGGTATCGACCACGAAGCCGCGCATCTCCATGGCGCGGGCGAGGCGGTTGAGAAAGGGCTGGTCGTCATCGACGATCAGCAAGGTCTTCTCGGCCTGCGCCGGCCCCGTCTCAGGAGGGTTCGCGATCTGTGGCATGTCCGAGCTCTGTTTCATGTCCAAATACCGCCTCCGACGGAGTTGGAATCCCCGTAATGTGCCGTCTATCGGATGCCGGAACAAGGGGTTGAGGGTCCGCCCCCTTGCCGACGCCAGGTTTCGTGTGCGCCTCGGAGGCTTCGAAGGCCTGCCGGGGCCAGGTCATGGTCAGCCTTGCGCCGCCATCGGCCACATTGGTCGCAACCAGCGTGGCGCCCGAACGTTCGAGCAGCGTCTTGGCGATGAACAAGCCAAGCCCCAGCCCCGAACCCGCATCGAGCGTCTCGGCATCCCCGCCGCGCGTCGTCACATAGGGTTCCCCCACGCGCGACAGGATATCGGGCGGAAAGCCCTGCCCGTCATCGGTGATGCGCACCGTGACCGAGCCCTGGTCCCAGCTCGCTTCGACCAGCACGGTCTTGGAGGCGAAGCCGAGCGCGTTGTCGAGGAGATTGCCGAGGCCGTAGAGGATGCCGGGATTGCGCCGCGTCGACGGCTCCGGCCCCGCCCCTTCCAAATGCGTCTCGATGCGCACGTCGAAGGCGCGCTGCGGGCTGATCACTTCCTCGAGCAGATGGTGGAGCGACATCACGGCCCAAGGGCTGGCGCCGCTTTGCGACAAGGTGGTCAGCTTGGAGAGGATGCCGCGGCAGCGCTGCACCTCGTCGCGCAGCAGGGCGACGTCTTCGGCGATCGGGCCTTCCGTCGGGCCGATGCGATGCAGCTCCTGCGCCACGAGGGTGATGGTGGCGAGCGGCGTGCCGAGCTCATGGGCCGCGGCCGCCGCCAGCCCGTCGAGCTGCGACAGATGCTGCTCGCGCGCCAGGACGAGCTCGGTGGCGGCGAGCGCCTGGGCGAGATCGCGCCCCTCCTTTGCGATCCGCCAGGCATAGACGCCGGTGAAGGCGAGGCTCAGCATGATCGCCGTCCAGATGCCGAGGCGATAAAGCTGCGGCAGAATGTTGGTCGTACCCTCGTACCAAGGCAAAGGCTCATGGACGAGCGCCAGAGCCGTGACGGCGAGGCCGGCCAGCACGCCGAGCACCAAGGTCCGCCCCGGCGCCAGCGCCATGGCGGAGATCAGCACTGGGGCGACGAACAGGATCGCGAAGGGGTTTTCGAGGCCGCCCGTCAGATAGAGCAAGGCTGCGAGCTGCACGATGTCGGCGGCCAGCAGCGCCACCGCGACCCGGTCGCTGATGCGGTGGCTCATGGGGAAGCGCAGGGCAAGCCCGACATTGAGCAGCGCCGAAGCCAGGATGACCGCCAAGGCCGGCATGATCGGCATGCGGAATCCGAGCCCGACATGCACGACGGTGACGGCGATCGTCTGCCCGAAGATCGCCAGCCAGCGCAGCAAGACCAGGGTGCGCAGGCGCAAGCCCTGCGCATGGGACAGGAAGCTCGTCGTGTCGTTGTCGGGCATCGGTCTATCCTCTGCCATGTTGTGTCGACACCCGATAGGCTCAACGCGTATCGCCGGTCGAGACGACCGCGCTCAGCCGCTCCCGCGCCTTGCCGCAGGCGCCTCGAGGGCCTCGCCGAGCACCGACCCGCCAAGCACTGCCCCGTTATTGGCACCCAGCGCCGGCACGGCACCGAGGCGGCGCGGCACGCCGTCGAAGATCGCCGCGGGAGCCGGATAGGCGACCTCGCCGTTCGGGGTCTCGATGGTCGAGCGGCGCAAATGCGGATGGCGCGCCAGATCCTGCATGCCGTTGACCTCGGCGAAGGCGATGTCGGCGGCGTCGAGACGCTGCACCAGAATGTCGCGAGCCATCGCCGCGAAGGCCTTGGCCACCAGCCCATCGGTCTCGCGCCGGTTGCGGACACGGGCGAGATTGGTGGCGAAGCGCGCATCCTCGGCGAGCGCCGCATCGCCGAGCACGGCCTCGCATAAGGACCGCCACTCGCGTTCGTTCTGGATCGAGATCAGGATCTCCTTGCCGTCCTTCGAGGCGAAGACGCCATAGGGCGCGACCGAGGGATGGGCGAGGCCGATGCGCTGCGGCGGCTTGCCGGCCTCGGCGTTGAGCAACGGCACGGTCAGCCAATCCGCCATCACATCGAACATGGAGATGCGGATATCGCTGCCCTTTCCGGTGGCGGCCCGCCCGACCAGCGCTTCGAGGATGGCCGCATGGGCCGCGGCCCCGGTCGCGATATCGACGATCGAGACGCCGACCCGGGCCGGGCCCTCGGGGCCGCCGGTGATCGAGGCGAGGCCGGATTCGGCCTGGATCAGGAGATCATAGGCCTTGCGCTGCGAGAGCGGGCCCTCGTCGCCATAGCCGCTGATCGAGCAGCAGATCAGCGCCGCGTGGCGCGTCCGCAACTCGTCGATCGGGAAGCCGAGCCGCGCCAGCGCACCGGGCTTGAGGTTCTGCACCAGGATGTCGGCCTTGGCGATCAGCTTGCCGAGCTCGGCGCGGCCGGCTTCTTTCGCGAGGTCGAGGGCGAGGGATTCCTTGCCGCGGTTCAACCAGACGAAATAGCTGCTCTGTCCCTTGGCCGCATCGTCATAGCCGCGGGCGAAATCGCCTTCCGGCCGCTCGATCTTGATGACCCGTGCCCCGGCATCGGCGAGGCGCGAGGTGCAATAGGGCGCCGCGACCGCCTGCTCCACGGCAATGACCAGCAAACCCTCGAGCGGACGCATTCATCAGGCTCCTATGCGGCGCCTATCATAGCGCACGCTATGCGCCTCGGCATCATTCCGAGAAGGGGTGACGGCTCTTCGGGATAAACGAGGCTCAGGAGACCGCGCCGGAGGCCCGCAAGGCGGCGATCGCTGTGGCATCGAGGCCGAGCACCTCGCTGAGCAGGGCGGCGGTATGCTCGGCGAGGCGCGGCGGCGATGTCGGCTCGCGCGTCGGCGTCCCGCGCAGCGCCAGCGGCGAACGCATCAGCTTCACCGTGCCGTGACGCGCATCCTGGACCTCGGCCACCATGCGGCGCGCCGCGATCTCCGGCGAGGCGAAGACCTGCGTCAGGTTCCTCACCTGGCCGCACGGCACCTTCTCGCGGTGCAGGGCGGCGATCCACTCGGCGGTCGGGCGGGTGCGGAAGGCGGCGGCGAGCTCGGGGATGAGCGCCTCGCGATGGATCACCCGGCCGCGTGCCGTGGCAAAGCGCGGATCGACCGAAAGATCGGGCAGCCCCACCACCTTGTCGCAGAGCGCGCGGAACTGGCTGTCATTGCCGACCGCCAGCACGAAATCGCCGTCCGAGGTTTCGAACACCTGATAGGGCACGACGGTCGGATGGGCATTGCCGAGGCGTTGCGGCTCGGCGCCGGTGACGATATGACCAGACGCCATATTGGCGAGCAGCGCCACGGCGCAATCGAGGAGTGCCATGTCGATGAGCTGGCCCTTGCCGGTGCGAACTCGCGCCAGCAAGGCGGCGAGCACCGCCTGCGCAGCGTTCATGCCGGTGACCAGGTCGGTGATCGCCATGCCATGCTTCATGGGCGCGCCACCCGGCTCGCCGGTGATCGACATCAGGCCGCTTTCGGCCTGGATGGCGAAGTCGTAGCCGGGCTCGTCGGCACGCGGGCCGGTGCGGCCATAACCCGATATCGAGCAATAGACGAGGCGTGGATTGAGAGCTGAGAGCTGCTCATAGCCGAGGCCGAAGCGCTCGAGCGTGCCCTTCTTGTAGTTCTCGACGAGCACATCGGCCTTCATCGCCAGCTCGCGCACGATGCGCTGCCCGTCGGGGTGTTTCAGATCGACGGCGATCGAGCGTTTCGACCGATTGGCGGACATGTAGTAGGTCGATTCGCCTTCGATCTCGGGCGGCATCCAGGCGCGCGTATCGTCGCCGCGCCCGGGCTCCTCGACCTTCCAGACATCGGCGCCGAGATCGGCCAGCGTCTGCGCGCACCACGGGCCCGCAAGCACGCGCGACAGATCGAGGACTTTCGTTCCGGTCAGCGGCATGGTTTCGTGAGCGCCCGGCGCTCTAGGAGCTCATCTGGGAAATCGGACGGGCTCCCGCAGACACGTCGATTGGAGGCACGTCAATCGTCACGATGCACGCGCTCGGCACGCTCATGGCGTTCCTGCGCTTCGATCGACAAGGTGGCGATCGGCCGGGCCTCGAGACGCTTGAGCGAGATCGGCTCGCCGGTCTCGTCGCAATAGCCATAGGTGCCGTCATCGATTCGGGAGAGCGCCGCATCGATCTTGGAGATCAGCTTGCGCTGCCGGTCGCGGGCCCTGAGCTCGATCGAGCGATCGGTCTCGGTCGAGGCGCGATCGGCGAGGTCGGGCAAATGCTCGCGCTCGGCCTGCAGCTGATTGAGCGTTTCGCGGCTCTCGCGCAGGATTTCGTCTCTCCACTTCCACAACTTGCGGCGGAAATATTCTCTCTGCCGCTCGTTCATGAAGGTTTCTTTGTCGGAAGGTTTGTACTCGTCAATCACCGCTTCGCGCATGCGCAACCCGTCACATCACCTGTCGAGGACAGCCCTGCTTTGGGCGCGCTTATAGAGCCGTACATGTGACTCGACAATGACTTGTATGCCACGCTCCCGGGAAATTTGCGCCGACACCGTTAACCCCCAAGAAAGCATGGGGGAGGCTTGCGGGTCATACGAGGTAGGCCCCTCCGTGGAGGGCCGCTTCCGGCTGCCGGCGCCGCGCGGGGGGACCCGTCCCGCTTCGCCCCCGCGTAGTCGCATGCCGGCCGCGCATTTCGAGGCGCGAAGGCTTATTTTCGCATTGCGGAATAGCGGCGACGGCCGATCCGATGCCGGCAACGCCTGCCGAAGGCTTCAGAATTGGAAATAGATGAACTCGTAATTCTGCTCGTCGCCGAGCTTGAGGAGCAGGAGCACGAGGCCGAGCGCCAGGGCGAAGGCCAGAAGGCGGGAGGGCCGCGCACCCTGGGCGATGTCATTTGCCGTCGGCCCCAGCATGGCGAACAGCGCAGCCGGCAGGAGCAGGCGCCATTTGAGGGCGGCGCCCCAGGGAGCCCATCCGGCCATGGCGGCGTAGAGCCTTGTCGCGACCTCGAAGGAGGGAGCCCGGAACAGCACCCAGGCGGCGACGACGAACAGGAAGGTGAGGACGAAGCCGAGCCAGGCCGGCATAGGCAGCCCGGCCTTGCGCCACAGGACGCCGGCGCTGAGGCCAAGCCCATGCACGACGCCCCAGGCCACGAAGGTCAGCGCGGCGCCATGCCACAGCCCGCCGAGCCCCATGGTGAGAAGGAGAGCAGCGAGCTGACGGGCGAGGCCGTGCCGGTTGCCGCCGAGCGGGATGTAGAGGTAGTCGCGCAGGAAGCGCGACAGGGTCATGTGCCAGCGCCGCCAGAAATCGGACAGGCTGATGGCGCGGTAGGGTCTGTTGAAGTTCTGCGGTAGGGTGATGCCGAACATCAGGGCGACGCCGAGCGCCATGTCGGTATAGCCGGAGAAGTCGAAATAGATCTGGAAGGTGAAGGCGAGGACTCCCTCCCAGGCCTGCATCACCGTGAGCCGCGTGCCCTCGGCGGCGAGCGAGAAGACCGGGTTGGCGTAGCTCGCAAGCCCGTCCCCGAAGATGCTCTTCTTGGCGAGGCCGAGGGTGACGAGGATCAGCCCGCGCCACAAGCGCTCCTGCCAGCCCTCGCGGAAGGCCTTGAGCTCGAACTGGTGCATCACCTCCGACCAGCGCACCAGCGGCCCGGACAGAACCTGCGGGAAGAAGCCGATATAGAGCCCGTAGCGGGTCAGGCTGTAGAGCGGCGCCGTCCCTCCCCGCAGATCGGTCAGATACATCACATGATGGAAGGTGAAGAAGGAGATGCCGAGCGGCAGCGCGAAACGCGGCTCGGGCAGGTCGAGGCCGCCGACCGCATTGGCGAGGGCCGCCAAGAAGCCCGTATATTTGAAGATGCCGAGCACCAGGAGATTGGCCGCGATGGCAAAGGCGATGATGAAAGTGGCCGGAGACGCCTTTCGCCGTGCCGCGAACAGGCGGCTGATCGCCCAGTTCACCAGGATCGAGGCCGCCATCAGCGGCACGAAGCGCCAATCCCAATAGCCGTAGAAGGCAAAGGAGAGCCCGAGCAGCACCTGCAGCCTTGCCTGCGGCGCGATGCGCTCCGCCAGCGCCTGGATCGCCAGGGCGGCCGGCAGGAAGACGAGGAGGAAAGGAAAGGAGTTGAACAGCATGGCCCGCGCGGACGCGTGTCATGGGCCCTTCACCTCCGGGCTCCGCACCGCCGGCGTTGCATCGCGGAGCCGGGGCGAAAGGTCAATGGGGCTCGGCTTGCCCTTTTTCATCCGGCAGGGGCGCCGATTTGCGCAACAGGGCGCCCGCCACGTCCATGAGCTTGGGCCCGGTGACGGCCCTGAAGGGCAAGGGCCGGCAGGCCTCGATAGTCGCAAGCCCGACACGGGCGGTGAGAAGCCCGTTCAGCACCCCTTCGCCGAGCTTCGCCGAAAGCCGCGAGGCGATGCCGTGGCCGAGCACCTGCTGCACCAGGCTGTCCCCGACCGCCATGCCGCCCGTGATGGCGAGATGCGACAGGACGCGCCGCGTGAGCCCGAAAAATCCGATGAGCCCCGGCCGCGAGCCGTAGATTTCGCTCACGCGGCGAATGATCCACAAGGACTGGCCGGCGACGAACAGCACGTCGAAGACGGCGCGCGGGGCGAGCGCGGTGACGATCGAGACGCGCTGGGCCGAAGCCGCCACCAGCTGGCGCGCCTGCCCGTCGAGCGGCGCGATCAGCTCGCGCTCGGCGACGGCGAGCCGGTCTTGCGGGTCGAGCACATCCCCATGCAGGCCCGCCAGCAGGGCTCGAGCCCGCGCCGTGTCGGGCCGGCGCGCGTAGATCGAGGCGAGATCGGCAACCAGCGCCGCCATGCCGGCGACGTCGCGGCCGTCGCTGAGCAGCGCTGCCCGCTGGCGCAAGGCGGTGATGCGGCGCTGGCGGAGGATCGCCAGCGTTTCCCGGCCGATGAGGCCGAGAAGCGCAAGTCCGGCGAGCGCCGCGAGCGCCAGGGCGAGGCCGCCGAGCCAGGCATTCTCCTCGAGGAGCGAGGCGACATAGCGTTCGATCGCGGTCGCGAGTGCGATCAGGGCAAGCCCGCCGAGCGCCGAGGCCAGGAGCCGCCCGAAGCCGAACAGGCGCCGGCGCGGCGGCGCCGCCGCAAGGACGGAAGCTGCGGGGGCGGAAGCTGCGGACGAGGCTTCGCCGGCGAGCAGCAGGTCGAGCGAGGTATCCGGCGCGATGGTCACGGCGCGCTGCGAGCGCGGAGCCTCGGCTTGTGCGGCCGCTTTCGGCTCCGTGGGCGGCAGGCGGAAAGCACGGGGGTGGTTCGAGGCCATGGTCAGGCTCCTCACGCCAACCGGTCGCCGATCAGGAACTCGATCGCCCGATCGAGGCGGATATGGGGCGCCGACTTCGCCTTTCCCAACCCGTCGCGATCGACGAGCGGCGGGCGGAAGCGCAAGAAGCGCAGATCGAGGCCGCCTTTTGCATCAAGCGCCGTCTTCGGGTCTGGCGGCAGATCGCCCGGATAGATGGCGGCTTCGGCAACCCCGTCGAAGACCTCGCCGCCGATCTTTTCGCCGGCCTCGGGCACGCCGATGACGGCCGGCAAGGTGGCACGCCCGTCGCGCACCGTCGCCTCGCGGGTCGAGCGCAGTGCCGCGAGCGCCAGCACATGGGTCTTCGCCCCGCTGTCGCTGGCACGGCGGAAGGCGCGCCCGACCAGGAGGCCGAGAATGGCCTCGAGGCGGTCATGGCTCGTATGGTGCAGGCGATCCGCCTTGGTGGCGGCGAACAGGACGCGCTCGATGCGCGGCGCGAACAGCGCAGACAGCACCGAATTGCGCCCGACCCTGAAGGCGGCGAGCACATGGTCGAGCGCCGCCTCGAGATCGGCGACGGCGTTCGCGCCCGCATTCAACGGCGTCAGCAGATCGACCAGCACGATCTGGCGATCGAGCCTCGCGAAATGATCGCGGAAGAAGGGCAGCGCCACATGCTTCTTGTAAGCCTCGAAGCGGCTTTCCATCAGGGCCGCGAGCGAGCCGGGTGGCGGCGCATCGTCGTCGAGAACGAGCGGCGCGAAAGTGAGGGCGGGCGAGCCTTCGAGATCGCCCGGCATCAGAAAGCGGCCGGGCGGCAGCAGCGACAGCGTATGCGGCTCGGCGCGCGCCGCGACCAAATAGCGCCGAAAAGCGTCCGCCGCCGCTATCGCCTGCGTCTCCGAGGCCTTGGCCTGCGGGTCGAGGCCTTCGAGGCTCGCGAGCCACTGCGCCGACAGAGCCTGGCGGGCCGGTTCGCGCGCCGCCTGCAAGCTCGTCCTGCAGAACTCCGCATAGCTCTGCTCGATCAGGGGCAGATCGAGCAGCCATTCGCCGGGGTAGTCGACGATGTCGACCGTCAGCCGGCGCGCGCCACCGAACCAGGAGAGGTTGCTCTCATATTCGATCTCGATCGACAATTCGCTGATGCGCCTTGTCGAGTCCGGCCAGCGTCGCTCGGCGCCCGACATGGCGAGGAGGTTCTCCTCATAGGCGAAGCGGGGCACGGCATCGTCGGGCTGCAAGGTGAGGCCAATGCGCCTGATCCGCCCTTGCGCCTGCGCGGCGAACATCGGCAGGCGCCCGCCCGCAACCAAGGCCTGCACGAAGGCGGTGATGAAGATCGTCTTGCCGGCGCGCGACAGCCCGGTCACCCCGAGACGCAGCCGCGGCGACCACCAGCTGGAAGCGGCCTCGGCAAGCGAGCGAGCAGCAGCGACCGCCTCGTCGAAGACTCCTGGTGTTGCCGTCATGCGGGCGCTTGCGCTCAATCGTCGGTATCGGCGCCGAGGCTCTTCGGCGTGACGAAACGGTCGAGCCGCGCCGATCCCACGGCGGGGCTTCGCCAGCCATCGCCCGGCAGGTCGAGTACGGCGAGGGCGCAAGTCGGAAATTTCACGCGCATCCTGGCGAAGGCGTAGCGGTCTCCATGGCCGGCGAGGCGCTGAGCGAGATCGGCCATTCCGGGGTTGTGGCCGACCAGCAGGAGCGTGTCGAGCTCGGCCGGGGTCTCGGCGATGACGGCCAGGAGCCGCACGGCCGGTGCCTCGTAGAGGCGCTCTTCGAAGCGCATGGCGAGGCTTTCTCCATATTCGCGGAACAGGATCTCGACGGTCTCGCGCGTGCGGGTCGAGGTCGAGACCAGCGCCAGGTTCGGCAGCAGCATCTCCTGGCGCAGATAGCGTCCCATGCTGCGCGCATCGTCGCGCCCCCGCTGGGCGAGCGGCCTTACGTGATCGGAGATGCCCGCGGGCCTTGCCGATTTCGCGTGACGTAGCAAGAGGAGGCGTTTCATAGCGCTATTCTATCCTGGTGTTCCGCCGGCGAGAACCTTGGCGGCGAGCGCCCGGTCGATATTGCCGCCCGACAGGATGACGGCGAGCTTTGCGTCCTTGCGCCTGCCGGCGTCCTTTTGCGCGCGTGCGTCCTTGGCGAGAGCCGCGAGTGCCGCAGCGCCTGCGCCTTCGGCCATGTTGTGGGTATCCTCATGCAGGACGCGGATGGCCTCGGCGATCTCGTCCTCGCTCACCTCGACGACCCTCTCCGCCCCCTTGCGGATGAGCGCCAGGGCCTGGGCGTCGGGCACGCGGACCGCGACGCCGTCGGCGAAGGTCGACAGCGAGTTGACTGGCACCACTCGCCCCGCATCGAAGGACAGGCGATAGGCATTGGCGCGCTCGGGCACGACGCCGACGATGCGCGTCTTCAGCCCCATAGCGTCGCGCACAGCGATCAGCCCGCAAATGCCGGAGCCGAGGCCGATGGGCGCGTAGAGCGTGTCGATATCGCCATGGGCGCCGAAGAGCTCGAGCGCATAGGTGGCGACGCCCTTCACCAAGTCCGGCGCAAAGGAAGGCACGAACTCGAAGCCGCGCTCCGCGGCGAGCTTGCCTGCAGCCTCCTTGGCATCGTCGAAATCGCTGCCGGTCTCGATCAGCTCGGCGCCAAGTGCCCGCATGGCGGCATTCTTCTCGACCGAATTGCCGTGCGGCACCACGATCGCCACCGGCACCCCGAAGATGCGCCCCGCCAGCGCCAGGCTTTGGCCATGATTGCCGCGCGTCGCGCTGACGATGCCCTTGACCTGGGGGCGCTCGCGCTTGAGACGCTCGACATAGACGATGCCGCCGCGCAGCTTGAAGGCGCCGACCGGGGTATGGTTCTCGTGCTTGACGACGATCTCAGCTCCGAAGCGCGCCCCGAGCAGCGGCCAGATATATTGCGGCGTCGCCGGCATATGGCGGTGCACGAGCCGCGCCGCCTCCTCGATCTCGCCGAGCGTCATCATGGCCTGCCCTCCAGAGGCATCGATCCTAGTGCATGGCCGCTACCCTGTCGGACAGGCGCCATGGCTATCTGCGTCGCGCTTTGGCATATAGGGCCAAACCATCCTGGGAAAGATCCAGGGATGTCGCCGGCCGAGGATGGAGGCTCATCCGGAGGCGGCGGCGCCCGCAAACCCCGTCGTTTCTCGCATGACGCCTCCAGCGCCGCCGGCCATTGAGGCCGACAACCTGACCAAGATCTATGACGGCGCGCCGGCGGTCGATGCGCTGAGCTTCCGCGTCGAAGCCGGCAGCGTGGTGGGCCTGCTCGGCGGCAACGGCGCCGGCAAGACCACCACCTTGTCGATGATCATGGGGCTGACGACGCCGACACAAGGCTCGGTGAAGGTGTTCGGGGCCGATATGGCCCATGAGCGCAACAAGGTGCTGCACCGGATCAATTTCGAGAGCCCTTATGCAGATCTGCCGCATCGGCTCACGGTGCGCCAGAACCTCACAGTGTTCGGCAAGCTCTATGGCGTGACTGGGCTGAAGCAGCGTATCGACGAGCTCGCCCGGGCGCTCGACCTCGTGGACTTCCTCGACCGGCGGACCGGCCAGCTCTCGGCCGGGCAGAAGACGCGCGCCGCGCTCGCCAAGGCGCTGATCAACGAACCCGATCTGCTGCTCCTCGACGAGCCGACGGCCTCGCTCGATCCGGACACCGCCGATTGGGTGCGCGGTCATCTCGAGGAGTTCCGCCGCCGGCGCGGCGCCGCCATCCTGCTGGCCTCTCACAATATGGGCGAGGTCGAGCGGCTCTGCGACCGGGTGATCATCATGCGCACCGGGCGCATCGTGCATGACGAGCCGCCGGAGGCGCTCATCGCCCGCTATGGGCGCGAGACGCTCGAAGAGGTGTTCCTCGACGTGGCGCGCGGACGCGGCGGCATGAAAAGCGAAGCCGTGAGCCTCGAGTCATGAGCGCCGAGCTCGCGACGCGCAGCTTCTCGCCGGCGCGCGTCTTCGCCATGGTGCAGCGCCATCTCTATCTTCTGGCTGCCTCGCCGGTGCGCGTCATCGATCTCGTCTACTGGCCGACCGTGCAGCTCCTCACCTGGAGCTTCCTGCAGCTCTATGTCGGGCGCACCTCGCAATTGCCGGTGCTGGCGGCCGGCACCCTGATCGGCGGCATCCTCCTCTGGGACGTGCTGTTTCGCGGCCAGCTCGGCTTCTCCATGAGCTTTCTCGAGGAGGTGTGGTCGCGCAATCTCGGCCATCTCCTGATGAGCCCGCTGCGGCCGGCCGAATTCGTCGTCTCGCTGATGATCATGAGCATCCTGCGGCTGACGGTCGGCCTCGTGCCGGCAGTGCTGATCGCCACGCTCTTCTTCGGCTTCGACCTCGCCGCCTTGAGCCTCGCCATCCCGTTCCTGTTCATCAACCTGATGCTGACGAGCTGGAGCGTCGGGCTCGTCACCTCGGGGCTCATCTTGCGCAACGGGCTCGCCGCCGAGACCATCGCCTGGAGCGCCATGTTCGCCATGATGCCCTTCGCCTGCATCTCCTATCCGGTCACGACCCTGCCGGGTTTCCTGCAGCCGATCGCCTGGGCGCTGCCGCCGACCTATGTGTTCGAGGCGATGCGCGCCATGCTGGTCGCCAATAGCTTCCGCGTCGACTTGATGCTCGAATCCTTCGCCCTCAACCTCGTCTGGATCGTGCTCGGAGCCTTTGCGTTCAGGGCCTTGCTGGCGAGCGCCCGGCGGGCCGGATCCTTGCTCTCCATGGGCGAATGACGGGCGAATGACGCGATGTTGAACATTCTTTAGACATCGGGATGCCACAATAACGCAGGTCCGCCCCGTGCCTGACGCAAGGCTCGATGTTGCAATGCGGCATCGAGCCGCTATCTTACTCTCTTGCTGGCGGCCTCCGCGCACCGGACGCGGCGCTTTCGTCCGCGGTCACGCATGAGGTTCGCCTGATGGAATTATCCTATTTCCTGCACGAGGCCTCCTTGGCCTTGATCGGGCCCGCCCGAGCTGCCACCGAGGCAACCCGACTTTTCTTCAAAAACCCCGCAAATCCAGTGTCTTGGACGCCAATGGGGCGGTCCGTGACGGCGGCTTGCGATGTTTTCGAGCGCACCACGCGTCGCTATGAGAAGCCCGAATTCGGCCTGGCCACCACGGTGGTGGAGGGCGAAACCGTCGCCGTGAGCGAGGAGATCGTCTGGGAACGCCCCTTCGGCCGGGTGATTCGTTTCGTGCGCGACTTGCCTGTTTCCGCCGCGAGACAGCCGAAACTGTTGATCGTCGCGCCGATGTCGGGCCATTACGCCACGCTTTTGCGCGGCACCGTCGAGGCCCTGCTTCCCAGACACGATGTCCACATCACCGATTGGTCGGATGCCCGCATGGTGCCGCTGACGGCGGGGCATTTCGGCTTCGACGATTATGTCGACTACGTCATCGCCATGCTGCGCGATCTGGGCCCCAAAACGCATGTGATCGCGGTCTGCCAGCCTTCGGTGCCGGTTTCGGTGGCCGTCGCCTGCATGGAAGCCATCAAGGATCCGGCCTCCCCCGCCTCCATGATCCTGATGGGCGGGCCGATCGACACGCGCGAGAGCCCGACCGCGGTTAATGTGCTCGCCGAGGAGCGCGGCATGGAATGGTTCCGCCGCAATTGCATCACGCGCGTGCCCTTCCCCTATCCGGGCATGATGCGCGAGGTCTATCCGGGCTTCATGCAGCTCTCCGGCTTCATGGCGATGAATCTCGACCGCCACCTCTCAGCCCACTGGGATTATTACAAGAATCTCGTTCAGGATAACGGCGACTCGGCCGAGAAGCATCGTGAGTTCTACGACGAGTATCTCGCCGTGATGGACCTGACCGCGGAGTTCTATCTCGAGACGGTCGACCGCGTCTTCGTCAACCATCTCCTGCCGAAGGGCGAGATGACGCATCGCGGCAAGGCCGTGAACCTCGCCGATATCAAGCGCACCGGGCTGATGACCATCGAAGGCGAGAATGACGACATTTCCGGCGTCGGCCAGACGCTCGCCGCCCAGCGTCTGTGCGCCAATATCCCGTCTGGAAAACGCGTCCACCACCTGCAGACGCGCGTCGGGCATTACGGCGTGTTCAACGGCTCGCGTTTCCGCAACGAGATCGTGCCGCGCATCGAGGAGTTCGTCCTCGCCATGGAACAAGATCAAGTTGCTGAAAAGATTAGTGTTCCACGCCTCAGGCGGGTGTCCTGAACGAGGTCATAATCGTTTAGCTTAGCAAAGCTACGGAGTGCTGACCAGACCACTACCACTCAATTTTTGTTCTCTTTTCGTTCAAAAATAGGCTGACGAATCATCAAAGCTCGGGCATGCTCGGGACATGGCAACGATCAAGCAATTCAGGCAGTCGCCCACGGCGCCGGGCTTCATCGATATCGCCCATGACGGGGTCACTTATCGCGTGGCGGTCACGCGCTCGTCTCGGGCCAGGCGCATCACGCTGCGGATCAGGGCGGGAACCTCCGATCCCATCCTCACGGTCCCGAGCCGCGGCAATCTGGCGGTCGCCGCCGATTTCGCGGCCCGGCATGCGGGCTGGCTCGCCACGAGGCTGGCGCGGCTTCCGGCCCAGATCCCGTTCAGGGCGGGCAAGACCGTGCCCATCCGCGGCATCGATCACCACATCATCGAAACCGGGGCGCTACGCGGCCTGGTGCGGGCCAAGCGGGTCGGCGAGGTGCGCATCCTCGAAGTGCCGGGCTCCCCCGAGCATGTGGCGCGCCGCGTCACCGACTTCCTGAAGCGCGAGGCGCGCCGCGATCTCGAAGCCGCCGTCGAGCGCCATGTGGCCGCAGCCAAGGTGGCGGCGCGCCGCATCTCCATCAAGGACACCAAGAGCCGGTGGGGCTCCTGCTCGGCGAACGGCACTTTGTCCTTCTCCTGGAGGCTGATCCTGGCACCGCCCTTCGTGCTCGATTATCTCGCCGCGCATGAAGTGGCGCATCTGCGCGAGCTCAACCATTCCCACCGCTTCTGGCGCCTCACGCACCTGTTGTGTCGCCGCACCGACGATGCCGAGGCCTGGATGAAGCGATACGGCGTCCAATTGCACCGTTATGGCTGAGCCTAACCAGCGGCTCACCTCGCCCGCCTGCGTTAGGGATGCGCAGCTCTCCTGAACGCCAGCGGGTCCGCCCAAAGCCGGCGCTGCCCCCCTTGTGTCTTGAAAATGTGCCAAAAAGGACTGGGCCGGCGCGGTAGGCCGCCGCGCCGGCCCTGGAGAGGAGAGCCCGTTACCCCCTTGGCTTAAGACCGTGGGTGAGCAAGGTGCCTTCTCTCCATCTTCACAAGCCCGAACAGTTGCACGGTCACGAAGGCCGAACCGCAAGGAAGGGATCGGAAGATGGCACAGATGGTAACGAATGCCGGCATCGATGTCAGCAAGCAATGGCTCGACGTCGCGCTTTGGCCGAAGCGTGACGAGGTCTCGCGGTTCAAGCGTGATGCTGCCGGTTTGGAAGAGCTCGCCTTCTGGCTCAGGGAGCGCCAGGTGGTGCGGGTTGGCCTTGAGGCCTCGGGCGGGTATGAGCGCGAGGTCATCGACGCGCTGGAGGCGCAGGGCTTGGAGGTCGCGCTCCTCAACCCGCTGCAGGTGCGTCGCTTCGCCCAGGCCAAGGGCAGGCTTGCGAAGAACGATCGTGTGGACGCCCGCACGATTGCGCAGTTCACCGCGGTGATGATCGAGGCTCCCCAACCCGGCCGCCGGCGCGAACTGGACTCGTTGAGCGAGCACCTGACGTTCCGTCGTCAGCTGCGCGCTTGGATCGACGACTGCACCAACCAGCTTGAGCACCTGCGCGATAAGGCGCTGCGCCGCACGGCCGAGGCGTTGCGGGTCAAGTTCCAACGCGCGCTCGCAGCCCATGACAAGGCCTTGGCCAAGCTCACTGCCGAGCATGCCGACTGGAACGTGCTCGCCAGGCGGCTGCGCACCGTGCCCGGCGTCGGCCCGGTGCTGTCGCAGACGCTGATCGCGCTCCTGCCCGAGCTCGGCCACTTGTCGCGGCGCGCCATTGCCAGCCTGGTCGGTGTCGCTCCTTTCGACAATGACAGCGGCCAGCGCAGCGGCAAGCGCCACATCAAGGGTGGACGGGGGGCGGTGCGGGAGGTGCTCTATATGGCCGCCCTCTCGGCCAGGACCCACAATCCGATCATTGCCGAATTCGCCAAGCGGCTTGCCGGCAAGGAACCCAAGGTCATGCTCGTCGCCTGCATGCGCAAGCTCCTGGTCATCCTCAACGCCATGGTGCGCGATGGAATGGATTGGCAGGTCAAAACCGCATGACCCCCGACCATCCCTTGGTTCGACCGGCGAGCGACCATCCCTTCGTCCCGACCTGCGCCTCCGAAGGCCAGCGCTCGCAGGGACGGTCAATGATGGCCGCAGGCCACCGCCGCAGGCGGCGCGAAGCGTCATTGACGGTCCCGAGACCGCTGGCCCAATGACATAATCGGGAGCCCAAAATCACAGTTGCTCACCCGATCCTCGCCTGGCGGCTCGGATCGACCTCTGCCGCAGGGGGAGAGGTGGGCGCCGGCGCCAAAGATATGCGCGCGTGGCGTGCTTCTGCGATTCCCTGTAAGAGCCATCGTCAGGGCCTGATCGGCCGCAAGCCGACGACAGGCCGGCAAATTACCTCTTGAAACCATGAATCGGTTTGGCGGAAGGGTGAGATGCATCCCTCGGCATCGATCCATTGACGAGAACCGAAATGCGATTGCGTCCGAACTTACGTCCCAATTCCCTGGGCCTGACGGCAGTGCTGGCGCTGTTGACCGCCATGGGGCCATTGTCTGTCGACATGTATCTGCCCTCCATGCCGGCGATCGCCCGCGAGCTCGGCACCAACCCGTCGCATGTGCAGCTCACCTTGTCGGCGTTCCTGGCGGGCTTCGCGGTCGGCCAGTTCTTCCACGGCCCGCTCTCCGATCGCTATGGACGGAAGCCGGTCTTGCTCACGGGCCTTGCCCTCTATGTGGTCGCCTCGGCGGCCTGCGCCTTCACGCGCTCGATCGAGCTCCTCATCCTCGCCCGCTTCGTGCAGGCTGTCGCGGCCTGCGGCCCGATCGTCATCGCACGCGCCATCGTCCGCGATCTCTATGAAGGGCCGCGCGCCGGGCGCGAGATGGCGCGCATGGGCATGATCATGGGCGTCGTGCCGGCGATCGCGCCTGTCCTCGGCGGCATCATGCATGACCTCGCCGGCTGGCGCTCGATCTTCACCGTCATGGTCCTGGTCGGGCTCGGCCTCGCCTATGTGGTGGCGACCGCCATGCCCGAGACCTTGAAGGCGCGTTCACCGCATTCCATCTCGCCCTTCGGCATCGTGCGTAGCTTCGGCGGCCTGGTGCGCAACCGCGTCTACTGCGCCTATGTGGCCCTGGTGTCGCTGGTCTATGCCGGGCTGTTCTGCTTCATCTCCGCGAGCTCCTTCATCCTGCAAGGCGTCTACGGGCTCTCCGAGATCGCCTTCGCGCTCACCTTCGCGTTCAACGTCATCGGCTTCGTCACCGGCTCGATGCTGGCGGCGCGCTATTCCCTGACGCGCGGCCTCGACGGCACCATGGCGATCGGCGTGCCGCTCCTCATCATCGGCTCGCTGACGATGCTGATCGGCGTCGCTTTCGGTCCCCACTCGGCGGCGGTGGTGGTGCTGCCCGTGATGCTCTACCTCGCCGGCGTCGGCCTCATCCTGCCGCAGGCGCTGGCGGCCGCGATGGCGCCCTTTCCGGATCGGGCAGGAGCCGCCTCCTCCTGCCTTGGTGTGGTGCAGATGACCTTCTCGGCGCTGGTCGGCGCCGGCGTCGGCATGACGCTCGGAGGCTCGGCGCTGCCCTTGCCGCTGATCATGTCGGGCGTGGCCATCGCTGCCGCCCTGGTGTTCCTGCTCCTGAGGCGGATGAAGCGCGAATGAAGCGCGAATGAAGCGCCCCTGGCGGGCCGCAGCTCAGCGCATGAACCGGTTGAGGGCGGGGCCTCAATAGACACCATCGGCGAGGCGGTCGGCCAGATACCCGGCCCGATCGGGGACCGGCTTCAGCATATGCCGAACCCAGGCGTTCCGCTCATGGCCGATTGGGATCAATTCCCAGACGCAAGCCATCAGCGGCCGCGTTACGGGCGCGAAGATTGCGGGGGCCGTCGCAGTCGAGCTCGACAGGAGCTGGCAGCCGATGTCTGCATGGGCCCACCAGTCGACCAGAAGCCAGTTGGCCTCGATGCCCGAATGCAAGATGGCATAGCCGAGACCATAATGGCCCCCTTCGCGACCGGCCGCCGACAGGCGCTCACCCGCATGGGTTCGGGCGGCCTCGATGACATCCGCCGGCAGGAGAGGGACGGCAGGTTCCGGGCTCGCCTTGATGCCGTAGGCCTTCAGCTTGAAGTCGCCAAAGTCCCAGACGCCCAGCGACGCGAAGCGGCGTGGCGCATAGGGCGCAGGCGTCGGTGCTAGGGGCAAGGCGCTTGCCGGAACTTCCGCCCTCGCCTGCGCAGGCGCTTTGCGGAATGCTTGCTTCAGCGAAATTCGACCGTCGCGAAATTCGATGACGTCGATGCCGCGTGTGAGCCGTGTTCCGCCTCGCCCATCGGCGGTGTCATAGGCCCATTCCGCGTATAGCCTGTCCTCGGCAAAGGTCTGCTCACCGGCATGAACGCCCGTCGCGCTGTCATAGGCGAGGATATCGGCAAAACCCTGCCGCGCCTCGTCTCTGCCGCGATAGGTCCGGCCAGGCTCTGGGCCGACCGACGCACCATAGACGATGTCGTCGGTCACAAGCTCCATCAGCCGCGACACATCCTTCTCGCTCCAGGCGCGCGCAAAGGCTTCGTAGGTGGCGCGATTGCGCATTTCGCTGCTCATGCTCTCTCCCGGTCATCGATCAGGGGCGATCCGTACCGTGAAGTTTGGACTTTTAAAAGATCCAATATTCGGCAAAAATAAGGGGCCATTCCTTCAGGAGGAAATCCGCTTGGCGCGTCCTTCGACAATCGAGATCCCCATCGTGCGAGCGGCCTTGAAGGCACATCCGCGGCGCATCTCCGCAGCGCTGACCGAGGTGCTACGGTCGAGGATCATGAAGGGCGGCCTGGCCTCCGCGACGCGCCTGCCGGCCTCGCGGGCGTTTGCCCGCGAATTGGGGGTGGCGCGCAACGTCGTGACGGAAGCCTATGCGGTGCTGGCCGCGGAGGGGCTGGTCTCGGGTCGCGCGGGTGTCGGGACCGTCGTGCAGGCAGGTGTCGCACCGCAATCGAATGACGCGGTCCGTCAGCCTGCCAACCGGAGGCAGGGGCATCTCCCGTCCATCCCGGCTCCTTCGCAGGCCCCCATTAGCAGCGACGCCCCGATCCTTTTCGAGCCTTGTGTTCCCGACGTTTCTTTTCTGGACGAGGCGGCGTGGCGGTCGTGCTGGCGACGCAGCCTCCGCCGCGGCGTGTCCGGCGACTATCAGGATCCCGCCGGCGAGGCCTTTCTGCGCACCGAGATCGCGCATCACCTGTCGCAAACGAGAGGCTGGAAGGTTGGAGCTGACGACGTGCTTGTCACCAATGGCGCCCTGGAGGCGCTGAATCTGCTGGCCCGGGTTCTGATCGGCCAAGGCGACTGGATAGGCATGGAGACGCCAGGCTGGCCCGCGGCGCGGGAGGCATTGCGCATTGGCGGATTCGAGGTGCGGTCAATCAAGGCCGATCTTGACGGCCTCGACATCGACGATCTTGCTCGAAGGCAAGCGCCGCCCCGGGCGGTGATCGTCACTCCCGCACATCAGTTTCCGCTCGGCGGCCGCCTGCCTGCGGATCGCCGTCAGGTGCTGATCGCCTGGGCGGAACGGCATGATGCCTGGATCATCGAAGATGACTATGACAGCGCCTTTCGTTTCGACGTCCCGGCCCTGCCGGCGCTTGCCGCCATGGGCGCAAATCAGCGGATCGCCCATGTGGGTTCGTTCTCGAAGACATTGGCGCCCGCGCTGCGCATTGGGTATGTCATCGGCCCTGCCGCGCTGCGCGAGCGCCTGCGGGAACTGAAGCTGCTTCTCAACTATCACACGGCCACATTCGCCCAATTGGCCATCGCACAATTCATGGCTGACGGCTTCTATGAGCGCCACCTTGCCAGGATGCGCCGTCTCTATTCCGGACGCCGGCAGGCCATGGTGTCGGCGCTGCGCGGGGTATCTGCACTGCGCGGGCTTGGCCATGACGGCACGATCGAAGGCATCGAAGCTGGATTGCATCTCTTCTGGAGGTTTCCCTCGCCTCGAGGCGCGAAGGAGGTTGCCGACCGGCTTGCAAGATCCGCACTCCGCCTGACGCCGATCGAAGCCTATAGCGACGGCGCCTCGCCCTGGCACGGCTTTCTCGCGGGGTTCACGTCGCCGCGGATGGACACGGAGTTGTCGGCCCTGCAGGCGGCCTTGACCGTCCCATGAAGGACGAACTGCCGTTGGTTCGCCGCGGATACGCTAGCGCAAGTGGAATTCGCCTAAGAAGGCGCGGATCGTCGCGATACCGCCATTGCGGAACAGCGTGAAATGATCGGTCTCCGGCAGCGCCACGAAGCGCTTCGGCTGCGGCGCCTGCGCGAAGAGCTCGCGTCCGAAGGCGATCGGGATGACCTGGTCGCGCTCGCCATGCACCACGAGAATCGGCACCTTCACCTTGTCGATCACATCGCTCGAGCGGAACTGGTCCTTCATCAGGATGCGCACCGGCAGGAACGGGTAGTTCACGCCCGCGACCGCGACGGCCGAGGTGAAAGGCGCGAACAGCACGAGCGCCGCGCAGTCATGGCGCGTGGCGAGCGGCACCGCGACGCCTGAGCCGAGCGAATAACCGAAGAGCACGAGCCGGCTCGCCGGCACGACGCTCAGCGCAAGGCGATAGGCCGCCTCCGCATCCTGTATGAGGCCAGCTTCGCTGGGCGAACCTGTCGAGCCCGAATAGCCGCGATAAGCGACCGCGAGCACGCCCGTGCCGTCTTCGGTCATGGCCCGCAAGGCGCCCGCGATGACGCCGAGATTATCGCCATTGCCGAGGAACATCATGATGAGCGGCCGTGTGACATCGGCCGGCGGCCGCAGCCAGGTGACGATCTGCTCGCCGTCATCGGTCGTGAGCACATGTTCCTGCGCTTCCGGGAAGCCGGCTTTGGCGGGCGCCACGCGGTCCGGCCGCAGATCGAAGACGAGACGACGCTGGTAGAGATACATGCCGCCGACGACGAGGCAGTAGAGCACGGCCGCCGTGACGAGGAGCCATTTCAGAAACTCCATGAGGTGCCCCTGCCTGCATGCCCGAGAGATTCAACGAGGTTCAATCGAGCGCCTTCAGCATCTCGAGGGAAGACGGCGTGAAGCCGTAGCGCCGATAGGCGCCGAGCGCGTCCACATTGCCGGTGAGCACCCCGATCGACAGGTGCCGCAGCTTCCTGTCGCGGGTCAGGCTTTCGGCCTCGGCGAGGAGGCGTTGCCCGATGCCCTGGCGGCGATGGAGATTGTCCACGACGAGATCGACCACATAGCCATGGCGGCGCATCTCGACGCGAACGTAAGGCGGAGCCTCCTCCACCAGCCAGCACAAGAAACCGACGACCTTGCCGTCGCATTCCGCGACCCGCAAGGCGCCGTCGCTCGTCGCCACTCGCTCGAGATCGTCATCGAGCGTCGCGATTGCGGCCGCATGACTCGCGTCGCGATCGAGAGCGAAGGATTTCCCATGCGAGCCGAGCTCGGCCTCGTAGCGGTTCAGCTGCCGGATGAGCCCGATCACCGCCTCGCGATCGGCGTCGCGCATGGGGCGGATAGTCACCATCGACTCGATATCGGCTGGCGATGCCATGAGACAAACGCTCCATTTGGCCGCGACTTAAACTGTCATCGCCCAACTGAGCGGAGCTGGAAGCGCATCGGGCGAAAAGTCCACGTGGAACCGCTGATCGTGTGATCGTGAATCCGTCTCGATGCAGCTCCGAGTGCAGATCGACGATCAATGCCCCATCGCCTTGACGATCGCTTCGGTGACCTTCTTGGCGTCGCCGAACAGCATCATGGTGTTGTCGCGGAAGAACAGCTCGTTCTCGACGCCGGCATAGCCGGACCCCATGCCGCGCTTGACGAACAGCACCGTCTTGGCATTCGCCACATCGAGGATCGGCATGCCGTAAATCGGCGATTGCGGATCGGTCTTGGCGGCCGGGTTGGTCACGTCATTGGCGCCGATCACATAGGCGACATCGGCCTGCGCGAACTCCGAATTGATGTCCTCGAGCTCGAACACCTCGTCATAGGGCACATTGGCCTCGGCGAGCAGCACGTTCATATGGCCGGGCATGCGGCCTGCGACCGGGTGGATCGCGTAGGAGATCTCGACGCCCTCCTTCTTCAGAAGATCGGCCATCTCGCGCAAGGCGTGCTGCGCCTGCGCCACCGCCATGCCGTAGCCCGGCACCACGATCACCTTCGAGGCGTTCTTCATGATGAAGGCTGCATCATCGGCCGAGCCCTGCTTCACCGGGCGCGCTTCGGCAGAGCCCGCCGCGGGGCCTGCGGTCTCGCCGCCGAAGCCGCCCAGGATGACCGAGATGAAGCTGCGATTCATCCCCTTGCACATGATGTAGGAGAGAATGGCGCCCGAGGAGCCGACGAGCGCGCCGGTGATGATCAAGGCGAGATTGCCGAGCGTGAAGCCGATGCCTGCCGCCGCCCACCCCGAATAGGAGTTGAGCATCGAGATCACGACCGGCATGTCGGCCCCGCCGATCGGGATGATCAAGAGCACGCCGAGCGCGAAGGCGATGGCGACGATCAGCCAGAAAGCCACCTGGCTCGTGGTGGCGACAAAGATGACGGCGATCACCAGAAGCGCGACGGCGAGCCCGATATTGATCATGTGCCGCTGCGGCAACATGATCGGCTTGCCCGACATGCGCCCGTCGAGCTTCAGGAAGGCGATGATCGAGCCCGTGAAGGTGATGGCGCCGATGGCGACGCCGATCGTCATCTCGATCAGGGCTTCGGCATGGATATGGCCGGCTTGCCCGATGCCGAAGGCCGAGGGGGCGTTGAGCGCGCCTGCCGCCACCAGCACCGCCGCGAGGCCGACCAGCGAATGGAAGGCGGCGACGAGCTGCGGCATCGCCGTCATGGGCACGCGCCTTGCGACGACGGCGCCGACCCCGCCACCGGCCGCGATGCCGAGGATCACCAGCGTCCAGCCCGACACTCCGGAGGGCGGCGCGACGAACAGCGTGGTGACGACCGCGATCGCCATGCCGATCATGCCGAAGCGGTTGCCCTGGCGCGAGGTGGTCGGATGCGACAGGCCGCGCAGGGCCAGGATGAACAGGACGCCGGCGACCAGATAGAGGATGGAAGCGAAGGAGGCGCTCATGCCTCAGCCCTTCTTCTTGTACATGGCGAGCATGCGTTCGGTGACCAGGAAGCCGCCGAAGATGTTCACGCTGGCGAGCGCCAGCGCCACGAAACCGAAGATGCGGGCCCAGGAGCTTGCTCCTTCCTGGGCGGCGAGGCTGACACCGACCGCGAGCAGGGCCCCGACCACGATCACCGAGGAGATGGCGTTGGTCACCGACATCAGCGGCGTGTGCAGGGCAGGCGTCACCGACCAGACGACGTAATAGCCGACGAAGATCGCCAGCACGAAGATGGCGAGGCGGAACACCGTCGGGTCGACGGCGCCTCCGGTGGTGGCAGCGAGCGCATGGCCGAGCGCTTCGGAAGCCTGCCCGGCATAGGTCTGCGCGGCCTCGGCGGCCTGGCGGGCCGCGTCCGCGGCGGCTCGCGCCCGTTCAAGGGCCTCGGCAGGCGACAATGTGGCCATCAGGAAGCTCCCCTCGATTGCATCAATGCAGCACTCACGGGCAGATCATCTCGAGGGTCGCGCCCTGCGATAGAGTGTCTTGCCGGTGGCGCATGCGGGTCATGTGGCCGCGGTCGTCTCGGCCGGCTTCGGCGCGAAGTTCGGATGCACCACGGCCCCATCGCGAGTGAGCAGCGTCGCCTTGACGAGCTCGTCGTCCCATTTCACCGCGAGCGCTTTCGACTCCTTGTCGATCAGCGTCTCGACGAAGGCATAGAGGTTCTTGGCATAGAGCGCCGAGGAGCTGGCCGCGAGGCGTCCGGGCATATTGGCGTGGCCGACGATCTTGACGCCGTTCCCTGTCTGGACAGTCTCGCCGAATTTCGCGCCCTCGACATTGCCGCCACGCTCGACCGCAAGATCGATGATGACGGAGCCCGGCCGCATGCTGGCCACCATGGCGGCGGAGACGAGCTTCGGCGCCGGGCGGCCGGGGATGAGGGCCGTCGTCACCACGATATCCTGCTTGGCGATATGGGAGGCGACGAGCTCGGCCTGCTTCGCCTTGTAGGCGTCCGACATCTCCTTGGCGTAGCCGCCCGCCGTTTCCGCCTGCTTGAACTCCTCGTCCTCGACGGCGATGAACTTGGCGCCGAGCGATTCCACCTGTTCCTTGGCGGCAGGGCGCACATCGGTCGCCGTGACCACGGCGCCGAGGCGGCGCGCCGTCGCCACCGCCTGCAGGCCGGCGACGCCCGCGCCCATGATGAAGATGCGCGCGGCCGGCACGGTGCCGGCTGCCGTCATCATCATCGGCAGGGCGCGACCATATTCGGCCGCTCCATCGATGACCGCCCGGTAGCCGGCGAGATTGGCCTGGCTCGACAGCACGTCCATGACCTGGGCCCGGGTGATGCGCGGCATCAGCTCCATGGCGAAGGCATCGACGCCTGCCTGCGCCATGTCTTTCAGCGCTTCCTCATGGCCGTATGGATCCATGATGGCGATAACGAGGGCGGATTTCTTGACATGGGCGAGATCGCCTGCGGAGGGGCGACGTACCTTCAAGACAACATCGGCGCCGGAGAGAGCCTCCGACGCCGATTTCGCGATCGTCGCTCCGACCGCCTGATAGTCCGCATCGGTGAAGCCGGAGCTGAGCCCCGCGCCCGTCTCGACCGTCACGGAGGCGCCGAGGCCGGCAAATCTCTTCGCGGTTTCCGGCGTGACGGCGACGCGGGTCTCGACGGCGGGGTCCTCACGCGTCGTCGCGATGATCATCTAAGGGCTCACAGCAATGCGAGGATGAGCAGCAACAGCACCAGGACAGGCGTCAGCGCGCGCCAGCTGAGCGCCGGCTCGAAGGCACCCATGACGGTCGCCGCCATGGTCATGACGAAGCCGATGAGGGCCCAGCCGCCCGAATGCTTGACGCCCCAGATCGTGAGGATGAGGACGATGCACAGGACCAGCGCGATCGAAATCTCGGTGAAGAGCTTGAAGCCCTGGTAGGTGCGCTCATGCTCGGCGTAGTCCATCTCCGGAATGTCGTCCGTGCTCGTCACCATCGTGGTTCCTCGAAATCGCAAAGGGCGCTTGAGCACTTAGCAACACCCGTGGCGGAGCGCAATTCGGCAAAATCGTGATCTCGCGGGATTTTGCCCGCAATGCGCCGCTTGGTCGCGGGTTCCGGCCTATGACGGGGCCGTTCGTGTCGGTGCGGCCCGAGCTCAGCTCGGAAAGCCGCTCGCCGCAAGCACCCGGGCCTGCTCGGCCGCCACTTTGGCGAGCGTGAAATCCTCGATCGCCTCCTCGAACAGGCGGTGGAAATTGAGCTCAGCCGCAAGATGCAGGAAGACCGCGCCGAGCCCGATGGCGGCGCGGTCCATGAAGACGAATTCGCGCGGCACCGTCACCGGCCCCTTCTGCTTGAGCGCCATATGCACCCGATAGGCCTCGCGCCGCCCATATTCGCCGGGTTTCACGCCATCGGCGATCGAGCGCACCCGGTCCTCCGTCAGCGGGCCGTAGATGAAGCGGGCCCAGATATTGAGCACCTCGATCAGGTCGCGCCTGAGGCCCTTGAAGCCCCAGGTCTCGTAGGCATGCACGATGCGCGCCTCGTCCTCGTCGATCAGGCCGCGATAGAGATCGACCACGCCTTCGACGAAGCTCGGCGGGAAGATGCGGATGCAGCCATAGTCGAGAAGGTTGATGCCTTCAGGACGCGCCGTGCCGCCGGCCCCCTTGGCGTCGAACACCGTGTAGTTGCCGAGATGCGGGTCGCCATGGATGATGCCGAAGCGCGAGAAAGGCAGCCACCAGGCCTTGAACATCGCGACCGCCAGCCGGTTGCGGGTTTCGAGATCGGCCTTCACATGGGAGAGCAGCTTCGTGCCCTCGAGCCAGTCGAGCGTGAGCAGGCGCGCCGTCGAGAGCTCCGGCCAGACGCTCGGCACACGCACCTCGTCGACGCCTTCGAGCATCAGCGCATAAGCGGCTGCGTGGCGGGCCTCGAGCCGGTAGTCGAGCTCCTCGCGGATGCGCGCCCCGATCTCCTTCACGATCTCGCGCGTGTCGATGGCCGGCTCCATGCGGCGATGGATGGCGAACAGGAATTCGAGCTGGGACAGGTCGGCCTCGACCGCCGACTGCATGTCCGGATATTGCAGCTTGCAGGCGAGTGACGCGCCCGAAAGCGAGGTGGCGCGATGCACTTGCCCGAGCGAAGCCGCGGCCGCGGGCTTGAGGTCGAAATGCCCGAAGCTCGCCGACCAGCCGGGGCCGAGCTCGGCCTGCATGCGGCGCTTGACGAAGGCCGCCCCCATGGGTGGGGCCTCCGATTGCAGCTTCTGCAGCTCGGCCGCGTAATCGGCGGGCAGCGCGTCCGGAATGGTGGCCAAGAGCTGGGCCACCTTCATGATCGGTCCCTTGAGGCCGCCCAGTGCGCGGGTGAGCGCCGCGGCATTGCCGGCGCCGCGCCCCTTGACGCCGAGCATGCGCCCGCCCGCGATGCGGGCCGCGACCCCGCCCACATTGGCGCCAACGCGCGCATAACGTGCGGCGCGGGCCGTGAAACGGTTGGCTTCTCTATCGGTCATGCTGATTTCCGCCGAGGCATGTCAGGCATATGGGGCAGGTGACTCAAATCTTCGAAAATCGGGCCCTCCGAAGATGGGTTCGACAGGCTGCTTACGCCACAGGCTTTCATAAACTTTCCCGCGAGCCCCGATTACCCGGCCAATTATCCCTGATCCAGCGAGCGAGATTCTCCTCGCTCACTTCGCCGGCCGCAAGGCCGAGCGTGATTGCGGTGGCCTCGGGCGGGGGCGGCGCGAAAGCCGCATCGTTGATGCGCAAGAACACCATCATGGCCTGGAAGGCGATGGGCTTGTTCCCGTCCACGAAGGCGTGATTGCGCGCCAGGCCGAAGGCGTACGCGGCCGCGAGTTCCGCGAGATCGGTACTGCCGTAATGCCACCGATGGACCGGTCGATTGATCGCCGATTCGAGCAGGCCGACATCACGGATGCCGGCGGGGCCGCCGAACACAGAGAGCTGCTCGCCATGCATATCGATGACATCACGAAGGTCGAGCCAAACGGGCTCCTTCACCTGGCGCGAAACCCGCGGTGAGATTCGGTTGGTGAGATGTGCTTGGTGAGACTCACTTGGTGAGGCTCAATTTGGCGTGATTCACTTGGCGAGGGCCCGAAAGGTATCCCGGTACTCGCGCATGACGCGCCTCGCTATCGTCATGGCCTTGGCATGCTTCTCGTCATAGGGGCTGAGCTTGAACCCGCTCTCGGCCTGCTCAACGACATAGAGCTTGTCCCCCTCCTTCAGCCTAAGGCGGGCGAGGAGCTCCTTTGGCAGGATCAATCCGACCGAATTGCCGATACGCCGGACCTGCAGCACGGTCGTCTCACTCTCGGCATCGCGCGGAGCTTCGTTCACGGCTGCCTCCTCTCGAGCCAGCAGCATTGCTCGTTCAACAAAATGTATAACACGACATGAGGGGTGATGGTAGCCTCAACGGGCGAAATCGCTGCCCCTAAGTGCCGGGGCGGCCCGTGCGGGCCTCCCTATTCCATGCCTTCGAGCTCGACGATCATGCGCTCGATCAGCGACAGGCCCGCCTCCCAGAAGGCCGGATCATGCGCGTCGAGGCCGAATGGCTTCAGCAGCTCGCCGTGATGCTTGGTGCCGCCAGCTTTCAGCATGTCGAAATAGGCCTCGGCGAAGCCCGAATGCGCCTTCTCGTAGACGGCGTAGAGCGAGTTCACCAGGCAATCGCCGAACGCATAGGCGTAAACGTAGAAGGGCGAATGGATGAAGTGCGGGATATAGGTCCAGAAGCTCTCATAGCCCGGCCCGAGGCGAATGGCCGGGCCGAGGCTCTCGCCCTGCACCTCCATCCAGGTGGCGCAGAGCTGATCGGCGGTGAGCTCGCCCGATTTGCGCTTGCCATGCACCTCGCGCTCGAAGGAATAGAAGGCGATCTGGCGCACGACCGTGTTGATCATGTCCTCGACCTTCTGGGCCAGCATCACCTTGCGCTGTGCCTTGTCGGTGGTCTCGCCGAGCAGCTTGCGGAAGGTCAGCATCTCGCCGAACACCGAGGCGGTCTCGGCGAGCGTCAGCGGCGTCGGCGCCATCAGGGCACCGTTCGGTGCCGCCAGCACCTGATGCACGCCATGGCCAAGCTCATGGGCAAGCGTCATCACGTCGCGCGGCTTGCCCTGATAGTTGAGCAGCACATAAGGATGTACGGACGGCACTGTCGGATGCGCGAAAGCGCCGGGCGCCTTGCCGGGCCGCACCGGCGCATCGATCCAGCGCTTGTCGAAGAAGGTCTGGGCGATCTCGGCCATTTGCGGCGCGAAGCCCGCATAGGCCGATAGCACCGTATCCTTGGCCTCCTCCCAGCCGATGGTGCGGTTTTCGACCTTCGGCAAAGGGGCGTTGCGGTCCCAGAAATCGAGCTCCTCGCGGCCGAACCAGCGCGCCTTCAGCTTGTAATAACGGTGTGACAGGCGCGGATAGGCGGCGCGCACCGCCGCGACCAAGGCCGCGACCACTTCCGGCTCGACGCGGTTGGAGAGGTGACGGGCATCGGCGACATCGGCGAAGCCGCGCCAGCGATCCGAGATGTCCTTATCCTTGGCGAGCGTATTGGTGATCAGCGTGAAAACGCGCAGATTCTCCTTGAACACCTTGGCCAACGCCTCGGCTGCGCGCTTGCGCAACTTGGGGTCGCTGTCCTGCAATTTGTTGAGGGTCGGCTCGAGCGTCAGCTCTTCGCCGTCGAGATCGAAGCGCAGCGCCGCCATGGTCTCGTCGAATAAGCGGTTCCAGGCCGAGGCGCCGCTGACCGATTTCTCGAGGAAGAGACGCTCGAGCTTGTCCTCGAGCTGATGGGGCTTCTCGCGCCTTATATCCTCGAGCCAGGGCCGGTAATGGGACAAAGGCGCCTTGGCGGCGGCCTTGGCCAGTGTCTTGGCGTCGAGCTGGTTGAGCTCGAGCTGGAAGAACAGGATATCGGTGCCGGCCGTCGTCAGGCGCTCCTGCGTGTCGCCATAGAGCTTGGCGCGGGCGGGATCGCTGGTATCGCCCGCATAGACGAGCCCCGCATAGGACATCAGGCGGCCCATCAGCTCGTCGATCCGCTCATAACGCGCGATCGCGGCGTTCAGAGCGGCGCTGGCCTTCTTGTCGGCGAGCACATCGGCGAGCTTGCCCTGGTAGGCAGCCGCGAAATCCTTGCATTCCTGCGCCACGAGAGCGAGGTCGCGCTGGAATTCCGGTGCGTCCATGGCCGGGTAGAGATCGGCGAGGTTCCATTCGGGCAGCGCGCCGAGGCCGCTCTTGGCGGCGAGCGCCGCGTCATTCGCCGAGGCAGCTTGGGCGTGGCCGATGGCGGATCCGCTGCGGCTCGCAATGTTCAGTCTCGGCACGATCATCACCTTGGTTGCGAAATCTGGCTTGGTAGCGAGCCTGGCTGGACTGCGAAGTCTGGCTGAGCTGCGAATCTTTGGTCTCGCCTGGCCCTCATATCGCCCGGAGCCGCCGCCTGTTCAACACAAGAGGAGGGGAGCGCCATCGGGGCGAGTGCGACGATTAGCGTTAATCGTGCCTTTACCGCGACGTAGCAGGATTGTCCCGAAACGGAATGCCACACCAGCTGACGCTGCGGAGCCCGATGCCTCACACGATTTTGCTTGTGGACGATGACCCCGTCCAGCGACGCCTGCTCGAAGCGATGGTCCGCCGCTTCGGCTACGATCCCGTGATCGCCGCCGATGGCGCCGAGGCCTTGGCCCAGCTATCCGGCCCGCGCGCCGAGGATATCGACATCGTGGTGCTCGACCTGGTCATGCCGGACCTCGACGGCATGTGCGTGCTTGCGGAGATGCGCGAACGCGGCGTCGGCAAGCCCGTGATCGTACAGACGGCGCATGGCTCGATCGACACCGTCATCTCGGCCATGCGGGCCGGCGCCGCCGATTTTGTGGTGAAGCCGGTGGGCGCCGAGCGCCTGCAGGTGTCGATCAAGAACGCGCTCAAGGTCGACGCGCTCGAAAGCGAGGTGCGGCGCATCAGCCGGCAAGCCAGCAACAGCCTCACCTTCAAGGACCTCGTCACCAAGAGCCCCGAGATGGCGCGCGTCATCCGGCTCGGCGAACGGACGGCGAAATCCACCATTCCGGTGCTGATCGAAGGCGAATCGGGGGTCGGCAAGGAGCTCGTGGCGCGCGCCATCCAGGGCGCGAGCGACCGGCGCGGCAAGGCCTTCGTCACCGTCAATTGCGGCGCCATTCCGGAAAATCTCGTCGAATCCCTGTTGTTCGGGCATGAGAAAGGCGCCTTCACCGGCGCCACCGAGAAGCATGCCGGCAAATTCGTCGAGGCGAATGGCGGCACGCTCTTCCTCGACGAGATCGGCGAATTGCCGCTCGCCGCCCAGGCTAAGCTGTTGCGCGCCATCCAGCACGGCGAGGTCGACCCGGTCGGCGGCCGCAAGACCGTCAAGGTCGATGTCCGCATCATCTCGGCCACGAATCGCAACCTCATCGACCTCGTGCGCCAGGGCCGCTTCCGCGAAGACCTCTTCTATCGGCTGAACGTGTTTCCGATCGGCATCCCCCCGCTGCGCGGAAGGCGCGAGGACGTGCCGGACCTCGCCAGAGCTTTCCTGGCTCACTTCGCGGCAAGCGAGAAGAAGCGCATTCGCGGCTTTTCGGCCGAAGCCATGTCGCTGATCACCAGCTTCGACTGGCCGGGCAATGTCCGCCAGCTCGAAAATGCAGTGTTCCGTGCCGTGGTGCTGAGCGATACGGACGAGATCACCGTGGCCGAGCTGCCGCAGATCGCGGCGCAGGTCCAGGGATTCTCCGTCAGGGTCCCGCCGATCCGGACGGACACACCGCAGGCGCTCACGGAGCGTCCGCCTGAGACCGTGCGCGTCGAGGTGCGCGACCCCAACGTGCTCAAGCTCCTCGACGAGCATGGCGACATCCGCGATATCGAGGAGCTCGAAGCCGATATCATCCGCTTCGCGAAATCGCATTATCGCGGACATTTGACCGAGGTCGCGCGGCGGCTGAAGATCGGCCGCTCCACCTTGTACCGCAAGCTCAAGCAATATGGACTCGATGACGGAGCGGCGGCGCCGGACGTATCCGACGCGGCATGAAGGCAACACCTGCGCGAAATCGCGCGGAATTGACCCAAAACGCCCGGGCATCCTCTTGAAATCCGCCTGATCCGCGTGGATGTTGCGCCCGAGGCCGCCATCATATGGACGCTGATCGGATGTTGCGCGAGATCGACTGTCGTCGTCCGGCGCCTCGTAGAGGCTTCGCCGTGGCTTATTTCGCCGTGGCTTGCCTCAGCCTCCCGATTCTGATCGGGGCCGGGCTCCCGGCGCGCGCCGGTGATTGGTCCGCGACCGCCCGCTGGATCGGCGAAACCGTCCTTAGCCACACCAACAATGCGGCCGCCCGCGCTGCAGCGACGACCGATTCGGCCCCAATCGGCACCGACCTGCCGCTGCCGCCCTATCCGCCACCGATTTCGGGCCTCGATGGGCGCGCGAACGAAAAACCCGGCGCCGTGACGCCCGCGTCGCCCGCCGATGCATCCGGCGTCCCGCCACAGCCCGCGGCGCCCGCCGCCGGGGCCGCGCCGCTTGCTCCGCAGCCGCCCGTTGTCGCGGCCGAGGATCACACGCCCGATATCATGCGGGCGGCTTTCGCCAAGGCATCGGCCGGCGCCCTGTTCGTGCGGCTCGGCAAGCCTGAGCGCCAGGCGCTCGAGGCCTATTACGACAAGCGCGGCTTCAAGCCGCTCTGGCATGTCGACGGCGTGCCGACGCCTGCCGCACTCGCCGTGCTCGATCGGCTGACGCATGCGGCCGAAGAGGGGCTGGACCCCGATGATTATGCAGCCGCCGCGACGCCTATTGCCTCGCAGCGCCCCGAGGATGTGGCCGATTCGGAGTGGCGCATCTCGGCTGCGGCGCTCGCTTATGCACGCGACGCACGCGGCGCCCGGGTCAATCCGGCCCGCATCTCCGCCCTGATCACTCCCCGGCTCGCCTTGCCCGAGGCCGAAACGGTCCTCGACACGTTGACCCGGGCCCCGGATGCGAGCTTGGCGCTCATGGCCTTCAACCCGCATGCCGATGGTTACGTCAATCTGCGCAGCGCGCTTGCCAAGCTGCGCGCCGAGATGATCGCGCCTTCGCCCGCGAAGACCGAAGGCGCGGGAGATGCGCAACTCGCCTCGGTTTCGCCCGAGGCGGTGAAGGGGCGGCGCGGCTCGCCGCTCGATCAGGCCGCCAAGCGCGCCGTATCGGCCCTGCCGCCGAAGCGGGTCGAAGCCGACATCATCGCCAATATGGAGCGTTGGCGCTGGCTGCCACCCGAGCTCGGCGACCGCTATATCCTCGTCAATGTGCCCGCATTCGCGCTGCGCTACATCAATCACGGCGTGCTGGCGCATGAAGCGCGGGTGATCGTCGGCAAGCCCACCTCGCCGACGCCGATCTTCTCGGGCGAAATGAAGTTCCTGGTGGTGAACCCCTCCTGGTACATTCCGCCTTCCATCCTGAAGAAGGAGTTCCTGCCCAAGCTCGCCGATGACCCGCTCTACGCCGAGCGGCAAGGCTATGTGGTGGTGCGCCGCGGCAGCCAGATCTCGATCCGCCAGCCGCCGGGAGAGCGCAATGCGCTCGGCCGGATCAAATTCATGTTCCCCAACGACCATTCGGTCTATCTGCACGATACGCCCTCGCGCGGCCTGTTCTCCAGTGCGAGCCGGGCCTTCAGCCATGGCTGCGTGCGCGTCGATCAGCCCTTCAAATTGGCCGAATATGTGCTCAATGACGCCGCCATCTGGCCCGAGAAGCGCATCGAGAAGATGATCGGCGGGGGTGAGCGCACCATCAATCTGCCGGTGCAATTGCCCGTTCATTTGGCCTATTTCACGCTTGCGGCGAATGCCGAGGGCAATCTGCAGCGCTTCGGCGACATCTACGGGCTCGATACGCGCCTCGAAGCGGCTCTTGCACCGCGAAAGTAGACGGCGGTGCAAAGCACGGCCTCCGACACGTTTTCGTCACGATTGCTTCGTAGGTCGGCGCAATGAGGGGGATAAGATCGGCGGATTTGCAATCCGTTAACTATTCACGCTAAAACTTGGCCGCAACGGCTCGGAGCCGCTCGGCGAAATCGCAAATTCAGCGGGATATGTTTTGCCAAAGACCTCGCGAACGAGATCGATTGCTACTGTTGTGCCGTTGCGCATCTCGGGCTTGGTCCTCGCGCTCTCGGCGAGCTTTGCTTTTCTGGCACCGGTTTCGCTCGAAAGTGCCGACGCCAATGGCGATACCCGCACTGTCTCGATCCTGAACGTCCATACCAGCGAGAACGCCACCGTCACCTTCAAGCGCAATGGCGTCTATGACGCCGAGGGCATCAAGCAGCTGAGCTGGCTGTTGCGCGACTGGCGCCGCAACGAGCCGACCTCGATGAGCCCGCGCCTGTTCGACATTCTCTGGGAAGTGCATCAGGAGACCGGCTCCCAGGAGCCGTTCAATGCGGTCTCGGGCTATCGCTCGCCCGACACCAACGCCATGCTGCGCCGCCGCTCGAGCGCGGTTGCCGAGCATAGCCAGCATATGCTCGGCAGGGCGATGGATTCCTTCCTGCCGGACGTGCCGGTATCGCGCATGCGTGAGATCGCCATGCGGCTGCAGCGCGGCGGCGTCGGCTACTACCCGACTTCGGGTTCGCCCTTCGTGCATATCGATGCCGGCAGCGTGCGTGCCTGGCCGCGCATGACCCGCGACCAGCTCGCCCGTTTGTTCCCGGACGGCAAGACGGTGCACATCCCGGCCGACGGGCATCCTTTCGCGGGTTACGAGCTCGCCAAGGCCGAGATCCTGTCCGCCGGCG
The DNA here is from genome assembly GCA_900104855.1 of Rhizobiales bacterium GAS188. NCBI lineage: Bacteria > Pseudomonadati > Pseudomonadota > Alphaproteobacteria > Hyphomicrobiales > Rhizobiales bacterium GAS188. The sequence continues at coordinate 4,225,616 of FNSS01000001.1, read as the reverse complement.
GCTCGGTCGCCGGATATGCCGCCTATGCAGAAGCCGAGCCGCAGCAGATGGGCGGCCGCCACAAGAGCCTGTGGGCGGCTTTGTTCGGCGGCGCGGATGAGGACGAAGATTCCGCGATCGCGAGCGGCGGCCGCAGTACCTTGTCGCGCGCGGCCGCCAGCCGGCAGTCGACGCAGGTCGCTTCGCTTGCGCCCACGAACAGCGACGATACCGGCGTGCGTTCCATCCTGCTGGCGCAGGCGCAAGGACAGTACGGCGCCCAAACTACCCAGGCGACGACCGGCCAAGCGAACGTGCGTGGCCGTGGTGCGTCCAGCCGCTCGACGCCCGCGAGCGACCAGGCCCAGCCGGTGGCGGTCGCCAGCGCCGCGCCGTCTCCCGGCCTTCCGAGCTTCCTCAGGGCGCTGAGCGGCGACACCTCGCCCAATGCGACCGGCGGAGCCGCCGACGCCGGCACGACCGTCGCTGTGCGCTCCAACGGCGAGGCGCGCACCGGCACGACCGTGGCGTCGCGCTCCGCCCCTGCGGCTCAGGACGATGACGCCAAGACGGCCGGGGCCACGATGATCGCCGCCTTCGCGCCGCTGCCGCCGCGCCGGCCGAAAACGCTCGCCGAAGTCGCATCTCTCATCGATATTCCGCTGCCGCCAACGCGTCCGGGCAATTTCGACGCCGCCGAGCCGCGCCTCGCCCTCGACGCATCCGCCGAAACAGGCGCGACCGAAGAGGCGGGGCAGCTGGTCGCACTCGATCACCCCTTGCCGCCGGTGCGTCCGCAGGCTTTCGCAGCCGCGCCCGTCAATGCGATTGCCGCGGCGGACCAGATGCCGATCGGATCGATTCCGGCCTCACCTGCCCTGGCGACGCCAAATAAGCCCGACGGCCAACCCGCCGAGACCGCATCTGTCGCGGCGGCCGAGCCTAATCCTGCCGGGCAGGTCGTGACTCTCGATCACCCGCTGCCGCCGGCGCGTCCGGTCCAGTTCGCCTTGGCGTCCCCCACCGCGGCGGCACCTGCGAGCAGCGTCGCGGCGGCGCCCCGCAGCCCCGACAAGGACGGGTTGACGGCGCTGTTCGACGGGGCGGCGCTCGTGCCGGCCCGCCGGCCCGCCATCGCCTCGATCAAGGTCGCGAACGCCGTGGTGCAAGCCGCCCTGCCCAAGGCGGCGCAGGAGGCGATCGCCCAGCCCGCTTCGACGGCCGGACGCTTCTCAGCCTCCACCGCCCAGCCGGTCACCAATCACTTTTCCGGCAAGGCGGTCCAGCCCCTGCGTTCGCTCGGCTTCGCCCCCACCGAATAGACCATCGTCGCCTTCGCGCGCGCTTCCTTTCTCCCGCCAAGAACGGGAGAAAGGAAGCGCGCGACCGTCAGGCAAAGGGCTCGCATCGTGGCTCTGGCGCAGCGCCGCCGGCGCTGATAAGTCGGATGGGAAGGCCGGGCGGAAGGTCCGGCAAGGGAAGCGCCTCATCACAGGCATGAGAGAGCCGCCATCGCAGCCGGTGCCGACAGCGCTTGTCGATCGGCAGTGGCGGCCGCAAGGAGGAATGCATGGCTGTCGTCGAGATCAAGCGTTCGGGCGATGTCGCCCTGGTGACGATCGACCATCCTCCCGTCAACGCCCTGTCGCAGGCGGTTCGGAGCGGCCTCTCGGATGCCGCCAAGGAGCTCGGCGCCGATGCCGGCATACGCGCGGTCGTCATCACCGGCGCGGGACGCTGCTTCTCGGCCGGCGCCGATATCACCGAGTTCGGCGGGGCGCCGCGCCAGCCGCCGCTCTTCCAGCTCATCCATGACATCGAGGCCTTGGGCAAACCGGTCGTCGCCGCCATGCACGGCACCTCGCTCGGGGGCGGCTTCGAGATCGTGCTCGGTTGCCATTACCGGATCGCCGACAAAGGGGCCAAGATGGGCTTGCCCGAGGTCAAGATCGGCCTCATCCCGGGCGCCGGCGGCACGCAACGCCTGCCGCGCGCCGTCGGGGTGACGGCGGCGCTCGACATGATCGTCTCCGGCAATCCGATCGACGCCGCGACCGCGCAGAAGGCCGGCCTCGTCGATCGCATCGCCAAAGGCGACTTGGTCGAGGAGGCGATCGCCTATGCGCGCGAGCTGATCGCCAGCGGCGCCAAGCCGCGCCGACTCTCAGAGACGCCGATCGCGGCCGGCAGCGCGCCAGCCGACCTCTTCGAGAAGAAGCGCGCTTCGCTCGGCCGTCATCCGAGCGGCAAGGTCGCCCCCAACGCCTGCATCGACGCGGTCGAGGCCGCGACCAAAACGCCCTTCGCGGAGGGCATGCAGCGCGAGCTCGAGCTGTTCATGCATTGCTATAAGAGCCCGGAGGCGAGAGCACTCTGGCATGTCTTCTTCGCCGAGCGCGCCGCCGCCGTGATCCCCGATATCGGGCCCGAGGTGAAGCCGCGCAAGGTCGAGAGCGTCGGCGTGATCGGCGCCGGCACTATGGGCCAAGGCATCGCCATGAGCTTCGCCAATGCGGGCATCCCGGTCACCGTCGTCGAGACCGCGCAGGAGGCGCTCGATCGCGGCATCGCCAAGATGCGCGAGACCTATGAGTCGGCCGCGGCGCGCGGGCGCATGAGTGAGACCGACGCGAAAGCGCGTTTCGCGCGGCTCACGCCCTCGCTCTCGCTCGACGACCTCAAGGACAAGGATCTCATCATCGAGGCCGTGTTCGAGAGCATGAAGATCAAGAAGGAGGTGTTCGGCAAGCTCGACGGGCTCGCGAAGCCCGGCGCCGTGCTCGCCAGCAACACCTCGACGCTCGATGTCGACGAGATCGCGCTCGCGACCTCGCGCCCGGGCGACGTGGTCGGCATGCACTTCTTCAGCCCGGCCAACATCATGCGCCTGCTCGAAGTGGTGCGCGGCGCCAAATCCGACAAGGATGCGGTGGCGACCGCGATGGGGCTCGCCAAGCGCATCGGCAAGATCGCGGTGCTGGCCGGCGTCTGCGACGGCTTCATCGGCAACCGCATGCTGGCAAGCTACGGGCCGGAGGCGCAGGCACTGGCCCTCGAAGGCGCGACGCCCTCGCAGATCGACAAGGCGATCAGCGATTGGGGCCTCGCCATGGGCCCCTTCGCGATGGGTGATCTCGCCGGCAACGACGTCGGCTGGCGCATCCGCCAGGAACGCGCGCTCTCGAACGAGCGCAAGATGCAATATGCCGTGAACGACAAGATCTGCGAGATGGGCCGCTTCGGCCAGAAGACCGGGCGCGGCTTCTACATCTACGAAAAGGGCAGCCGCACGCCGAAGGCCGATCCCGAGGTCGAAGCGATGTATGTCGAGGAGGCGAAGCGCCAGGGCATCGCGCGGCGCGCCATCTCGGATGAGGAGATCGTCGAGCGTCTGCTGTTCCAGCTGGTCAATGCGGGCGCCGAGCTGCTCGGCGAGGGCATCGCGCTGAGAGCCAGCGACATCGATACGGTCTATGTCAACGGCTATGGCTTCCCGGCCTGGCGCGGCGGCCCGATGTGGTCAGCCGACGTGATCGGCCTCAAGACCATGGTCGAGAAGATGCACGGCTACGAGAAAACCTATGGGCCGCGCTTCACGCCAGCGCCGCTGCTGGCGCGGCTCGCAGCCGAAGGCAAGAGCTTCAACGACGGGAAATAGTCTTGGAAGGGAAATAGTCATGCGCCGCGCCGTCATCGTCTCGACTGCCCGCACGCCGATCGGCAAGGCCTATCGCGGAGCCTTCAACGACACATCGGGCCCGACGCTCGCCGCGCTCGCGCTGCGGCACGCAACGCAACGCGCCAAGGTCGAGCCCGGAGAGATCGAGGATGTGGTCCTGGGCTGCGCCATGCAGCAAGGCACGACCGGCGGCAATTTCGCGCGCCAGACGGCGATCCGTGCCGGCTTCCCGGTGAGCATCGGCGGCACCACCATCGACCGCCAATGCGGCTCGGGCCTGCAGGCGATTGCGGTCGCGGCGCGCTCGATCATGCATGACGGGGTGCCGATCGCCGCGGCGGGCGGGGCGGAATCGATCAGCCTCGTGCAGAACGAGCACGCCAATACCTATCGCAGCCGCGACGAGACGATCCTTTCGACGAAGCCCGAGCTCTATCTGCCGATGATCGACACGGCCGAGGTGGTGGCCAAGCGCTACGGCATCTCGCGCGAGACGCAGGACGCCTACGGCCTCGAGAGCCAGCGCCGCACGGCCTCCGCCCAACAGGGCGGGCGCTTCGCTGAAGAGATCATCGAGGTCGAGACCGAGATGGTGGTCACCGACAAGGCGACCGGAGCGACGCGCAAGGAGAAGATCAAGATCGCCAAGGACGAGGGCAACCGTCCCGACACCACGCCCGAAGGCCTCGCGGCCTTGAAGCCGGTGCGCGGCGAGGGCATGACCATCACGGCCGGCAATGCCAGCCAGCTCTCCGACGGCGCCTCGCTCTCGATCCTCATGGACGAGAAGCTCGCCGAGCAGCGCGGCTTGGCGCCGCTCGGTGTGTTCAAGGGCTTCGTGGCTTCCGGCTGCGAGCCGGACGAGATGGGCGTCGGGCCGATCTACGCGGTGCCGCGCCTGCTCGAGCGCCATGGACTCACTGTCGACGACATCGATCTGTGGGAGCTGAACGAGGCCTTCGCGGTGCAGGTCATCTATTGCCGCGACAAGCTCGGCATCGATCCCGAGAAGCTCAATGTCGATGGCGGCGCCATCGCTATCGGCCACCCTTACGGCATGTCGGGAGCGCGGCTCACCGGCCATGCGCTGATCGAAGGACGCCGGCGCAAGGCGAAGCACGTCGTCGTCACCATGTGCGTCGGCGGCGGCCAGGGCGCGGCCGGCCTCTTCGAGATCGCCTGAGCGGCCCGGGAGCTGTCGCGCATGAGCAAGCTCTTCGATCTCACCGGCAAGGTGGCGCTGGTCACCGGATCCTCGCGCGGCATCGGGCGCGCCATCGCCGAGGAATTGGCGCGGGCCGGCGCCAAGGTGATGATCTCCTCGCGCAAGATCGAGGCTTGCGAGCAAGTCCGCGAGGCGCTGGCGGCGGAAGGCCATGAGGCGATCGCCATGGCGGCCCATGCGGGCTCGAAGGTGGAGCTCGCGGCCCTCGTCGACAAGACCGTGTCGCATTACGGGCGTCTCGACATCTGCGTCGCCAACGCGGCCGTCAATCCATTCTACGGCTCGCTGATGGATGTCTCGGATGATGCCTTCGACAAGACCATGGCGACCAATGTGAAGGCGGTGTGGTGGCTGTCGCAGCTGGCACGTCCCCATCTCGCCGAGAGGCGGGAGGGGAGCTTCATCGTCATCTCCTCGATCGCCGCCATCCGCGGCACGCCGGTGCTCGGCGTCTACGGCATCTCGAAGGCGGCGGAGACGGCTCTGGTGCGCAATCTCGCGGTGGAATGGGGCAAATCCGGCATCTGCGTGAACGCCATCGCGCCGGGCCTCGTCAAGACCGATTTCGCCCGTGCCCTGTGGGAGAACGAGACGGCCCGCAAGAAGCGCGAGGCTGAGACACCGTTGCGGCGCCTCGGCGATCCGATCGACATCGCCGGCGTCGCGGTGTTCCTCGCTTCGCCGGCGGCGCGCTTCGTCACCGGGCAGGTCCTGGTCGCCGATGGCGGGGTCACGATCGGCGGCTCGGGAGATTGAGCTCGCGATGAGCACGCAGGCTGTCCTGGTCGAGCCCTTGCCGCAGCACCGCCTCGACGCTGGCGCGCTCGACCGCTATCTCGGCCTGCATGTCGAGGGCTATCGCGGGCCCGCCAGGATCCGCCAGTTCCAGGGCGGCCAGTCGAACCCGACCTTCCTGATCGAGACGCCGGACGCCGCCTATGTGCTGCGCAAGAAACCGCCCGGCAAGCTGCTGGCCTCCGCCCATATGGTCGAGCGCGAATACAAGGTGCAGAAGGCGCTCGCGGGCTCGGCGGTTCCGGTCGCGCCGATGCTGGTGCTGTGCGAGGACGCCGATATCGTCGGCACACCCTTCTATCTGATGGGCCATGTCGCCGGCCGCATCATCCCGACCGCCGATCTTCCCGATATCGCTCCAGGCGATCGCGCCGCCATCTACCGGTCCCTGATCGAGACGCTCGCCGCCTTGCACAAAGTCGACTGGCGCGCGGTGGGCTTGGGCGATTTCGGCCGGCCGGACAATTACGCGGCGCGCCAGATCGACCGCTGGACCAAGCAATATGCGGCGTCGCGGACCGACGACATCCCCGAGATGGAGAAGCTGTCGGCCTGGCTCGTAGCGCGAGTGCCGGCGAGCGCGGACTCGACGATCGTGCATGGCGATTACCGGGTCGGCAACACCATCATCGCACCCGCCGAGCCGCGTCTCGCCGCGGTGCTCGACTGGGAGCTCGCGACCATCGGCGACCCGCTCGCCGACCTCGCCTATCTGTGCATGGCCTACAGCATGCCGCCGGGCGGGCCCGGCGTGAGCGGCGGCCTCGAAGGCGTCGGTCTTGCGGGGCTCGGCATACCGAGCGAAGACGAGGTGCTCGCCGCCTATGCGCGCGCCACCTCGCGGCCCGAGATCCCGCATTGGAGCTTCTACAAGGCGCTCGCCTTCTTCCGCATCGCCGCCATCGTGCAGGGCGTCTATGCGCGCGGCCTCGCCGGCAATGCGGCGGACAGCTCCGCCATCCAGCAGGGCGAGCGCGTGCGCATGATGGCGCAGACCGGCTGGGCGATCGCCGCGCGGGCCCAAGATTGACGAACGAGACAGCAACGACGCGCGAGACAGCAACGGGAGCAGATGATGGATTTCGAGTATTCGCCCAAGACCAAGGCGCTGCAATCCAAGCTCCTGGGTTTCATGGAGGAGCATGTCTATCCGAACGAGGAGAAGCTCCACACCGAGCATGAGGGCGCGGCCCGCTGGACCGAGATTCCGCCGCTGATGGAGGAGCTGAAGGCGAAGGCGCGTCAGGCCAAGCTGTGGAACCTGTTCCTGCCCGAGAGCGAGCTCGGCGCCGGCCTCACCAATCTCGAATATGCGCCGCTCTCCGAGATCATGGGCCGCTCGCCCGTGGCCTCCGAGGTCTTCAACTGCAGCGCCCCCGACACCGGCAACATGGAAGTGCTGGTGCGCTACGGCACACCGGCCCAGAAGGCGCAATGGCTGGAACCCCTGCTGAAGGGCGAGATCCGCTCGGCCTTTGCCATGACCGAGCCTGCCGTCGCATCCTCCGACGCCACCAATATCGCGACCTCGATCAAGCGCGAGGGCGACGACTACGTGATCAACGGCCATAAATGGTGGACATCGGGCTCGGGCGATCCGCGCTGCCGCATCCTGATCGTCATGGGACAGACCGATCCGGGCAATGCGAGCCCGCATAAGCGCCAGTCGATGATCTTGTGCCCCCTCCCCCATCCGGGCGTCACCATCATCCGGCCCTTGACGATCTTCGGCTTCGACGATGCGCCGCACGGCCATATGGAGGTGAAGTTCGACAATGTGCGCGTGCCGGCCACAAACATGCTGCTCGGCGAAGGGCGCGGCTTCGAGATCGCGCAGGGGCGCCTCGGGCCGGGCCGCATCCATCACTGCATGCGCATCATCGGCGCCGCCGAGCGGGCTCTGGAGCGTCTCTGCCGGCGCCTGAAGGAACGCGTTGCCTTCGGCGCCCCGATCGCCACCCAGAGCGTCTGGCTCGAGCGTATCGCGGAATCGCGCATCCTGATCGACCAGGCGCGGCTCCTGACCCTGCAGGCCGCCTACAAGATGGACACGGTCGGCAACAAGGAGGCGCGCGCCGACATCGCGGCGATCAAGGTCGCGGCCGGCAGCATGGCCTGCCAGGTGATCGATTGGGCGATCCAGGGTTTCGGCGCCGGCGGCTTCACCGACAAGGTGATGGCGCGCGCCTATGCCTATGCGCGCACCTTGCGCATGGTGGACGGGCCCGACGAGGTGCATCGCAATCAGATCGCCAAGCTCGAATTGCGCAAATACGGCGCGCAGGATGCGCACCGCACCGGCGGCGATCCGACCGTGCGCACGATGTGACGCAAAAGGCAGAGCCAATGCAGACGACCGAGATCCTCTACGAGGTCGCCGATCATGTGGCGACCATCACGCTCAATCGTCCGGAGAAGCTGAACGCCTGGACGCAAGTGATGGAGCAGGAGGTGCGCGCCGCGATGGATATGGCTGCGGCCGATACGGATGTGCGCGTCATCCTGGTCACCGGTGCGGGCCGCGGCTTCTGCGCCGGCGCCGATCTCGACCGGATGAAGGCCTCGCTCGAGAGCGGCCGACGCGGCACCTTGGGGCGCCATCCGGACGCCGGCGAGCCTGCAGCCGGCATCGATGCCAATTACCAGCAGCGCTTCAGCTATCTGCTGCGCCTGCCGAAGCCGATCATCGCTGCCGTCAACGGCCCGGTCGCCGGCATCGGCCTCTGCTTCGTGCTGTTCACCGATCTGCGCTACATCGCGCCTGGCGCCAAGGTGACGACCGCCTTCGCCAAACGCGGCCTGATCGCCGAGCACGGCATGTCCTTCATGCTGCCGCGGCTGATCGGCCTGATGCCGGCGCTCGACCTCCTCTACACGGCACGCGTCATCGACGGCGGCGAGGCGGCGCGGCTCGGCCTCGCCAATCTGCTGCCGGCCGAAGGCTTCGCCGAGGCGGCGCGCAAGATCGCCTGCGAGCTCGCCATGAATTCCTCGCCGCGTTCGACGGGGGTGATGAAACGCCAGGTCTATGACGACCTGTTCCGCGATCTCGCCGAGTCCTGGAAAGTCGCCGACGCCGAGATGTACGCATCTTTCGAGAGCGATGATTTCAAGGAAGGGGTGGCCCATTATTTCGAGAAGCGCCCGCCGCGCTTCACCGGGCAGTGAGCTTTCGCCGTCATCGTCTTGAGCGGGCTGCCAGGTGAGGCTGGAGCCGGCTGCCGCTCGAGCCTTCGCGCCCGTCGAGGCGGCCATCGCGGAGGGGCGGATTCCGGGCGCCGTGCTCGGCATCACCGATGCGCTCGGTGAGCGCGCGATCATCTGCAGCGGACAAGCGCAAGTCGAGCCTGCGCCGATCGTGATGCGGCGCGAGACGGTGTTCGACCTTGCTTCACTCACCAAGGTGATCTTCACGACGACGACGATCCTGCGCCTCGCCGAGGAAGGACGGCTGGCCCTCGACCAATCCCTGAGCGAACTGATCCCGGATCTGCGGCAATACGATCTCGAAGCAGCCGAGCGTGCGCTCACCATTCGCCAATGCCTCACCCATCAGACATTCCTGCCGGCGGTCGAGCCCCTTTACACCTATGGGCATGATCCAATGACATTGCGGGCCTTCGTTCTGCAGCGAGCCTGGAGGCAAGGCCCACCGGTCTATTCCGATATCAATTTCATCCTGCTCGGCATCGCTATCGAGCGGCTGACGCGCAAATCGCTCGGACAGCAGCCGCTCGATTCCGGCTTCACCTTCTCGCCCGACCCCAATGCCTGCGCGACCACCGAATACTGCACGTGGCGCGACCGCATGTTGCGCGGCGAGGTGCATGACGAGAACGCCTTCGCGCTCGGCGGCGCATCCGGCCATGCGGGCCTCTTCGGCGCGATCGATGCGGTGCTGGCGTTTGCCACTGCGATGCTGGATGGCACGGCCTTGCGGCCTCAAAGCCTCGGCCAATTACGCGCGCGGCAGGCGCCCCAACGCACGCTCGGCTGGGAAATGAAACACGAGGCGTGGTCCGGCGGAGCACTCTGCTCCGACGAGACGATCGGCCATACCGGATTTACGGGAACCGGCCTGTGGATCGATTTCCACCGCGGAATCGCTTGGTCGCTTCTGACAAACCGCATCCATCCGACGCGCCATTTCGAATCAGGGATCTCGCAGTTGCGCCGAGCGGTCGGCGATCGCGTCATCGAACATGTCGATGCCATGCCGCGATGTGACGGACAGCTCGGTCCGTCCTCGAGAAGCCAAGTCGAGCCATCAGCGAGCGGCGATCCATTGATCCCAAGAAACCCGTGAGCACCGCGTCGCAAACGCGCTTGCATCGGTGCGCGGTTGCGCGCAGTTCTGAGCCTTCCACACATGCGGGGTGCCTCGTGAGCCTGTCTTCCTTCGATACCCAATCCATGCTCGACGGCCTGCGCCGTTGGGTCGAGATCGAATCCCCGACCGATGTGCCTGAAGCCGTGAACCGCATGATGGATGCGGCGGAGGGCGCCTATCGCCAGGCCGGAGCGCGCATCGAGCGCGTGCCGGGGCGCGACGGCCGCGGCGACCATCTGGTTGCCCGCTCGCCATGGGGCGAGGGCGAGAAGGGCATCCTCATCCTCAGCCATCTCGACACCGTGCACCCGATCGGCTTCATCAAGCGGCTGCCCTTTAGGGTCGAGGGCGATGCCGCCTTTGGACCGGGCATTTGCGACATGAAGGGCGGGGTCTACATCGCCTGTGAGGCGTTCCGCCGTTTCCTCGCCGAAGGCAGATCGCCGCTGCCGGTCACCCATCTCATCGTCTCCGACGAAGAGACCGGCAGCCAGACCTCGCGCGAGCTGATCGAGCGCGAGGGCAAGAATTCGCGCTTCGTGCTGGTCACCGAGGCCTGCCGGGAAGGCGGCAAGGTGGTCACGGCCCGCAAGGGCGTGGGCCAGTTCGAGATGCTGATCCGCGGCATTGCCTCGCATGCGGGCTCGCGGCCGCAGGACGGGCGCAGCGCCGTGCGCGAGCTCGCCCATCAGATCCTCGAGCTCGAAGCGCTGAATGATGCCGAGACCGGAGTGAGCGTCACGGTCGGCGTGGTGCAGGGCGGCACGCGCCCGAACGTCATCCCGGAAGAGGCGCGCGCCGAGATCGATATGCGCCTGCCCACCATGGCGCTCGCCGATGCGTTGATCCCCAAGGTGCTCGGCCGTAAAGCGCATCGCGACGGCGTCACCGTGACGGTCACCGGTGAATTGAACCGGCCGCCTTACGAGAAGACGCCGGCGATCGCCGCCCTGTTCCAGCAGGCGCGCGCGCTCGCCGCCGAGATCGGCATCGATCTTCAGGACCTGTCGACGGGCGGTGGCTCGGACGGCAACTTCACCGCCCCCTTCGTGCCGACCCTCGACGGGCTCGGCGTCGAGGGCAAGGGCGCCCATACGGATCAGGAGCAGATCCTGATCTCTTCGCTGGCGCCGCGCGCCATGCTTCTCTATCGCCTGTTGCAGACGCTGGGCGCGTAGTCCCCGGCGGGATGATTTCGGGCGGGGCCGTTTCTTTCATCGGCCCGCACCAAACGCCGGATCAATCGGGAAGGAAGGTTCCATGCAGAAAGCCGTGAGCGACAGCGAAACGCAGGTGAAGGATTGGCTCGCCGGCCAGGGCGACGCCATGGTCAAGCTCCTGGCCGAGCTCGTGAACACCGATTCCGGCAGCTATGACAAGCAAGGCGTGGACGCCGCCGGCGAGGTGCTGAAGCGCTTCTTCACGGCCGAGGGCCTTTCGCTCGAAACGGTGGCGCAGGAGCGCTATGGCGACCAGATCCGCGCGACGCTCGATCACCCGCACGCCAATGACCGGCGCCCGATCATCCTGATGGGCCATCGCGACACGGTCTTCCCCAAGGGCGAGCCGCAGCGGCGGCCCTTCCGCATCGAGAACAGGCGCGGCTATGGGCCGGGCGTCTGCGACATGAAGGCGGGTCTCGTCATGAACGCCTTCGTGCTCGCCGCGCTGAAGCGCTTCGGCGGCCACCCGGGCCCAGTCGTCGCGCTCGTCACCAGCGATGAGGAGATCGCCTCGCCGAGCTCGCGCCCGGTGATCGAGGCGCAGGCGCGCGGCGCCCGCGCCGTGTTCAATTCCGAGCCGAGCCGGGTCGGCCACAAGATCACCAGCGGGCGCAAGGGCGGCGTCTTCTCGCGCTGCGACGTCACCGGCAAGGCTGCGCATTCGGGCGCCAATTTCGAGCAGGGCATCTCGGCCATCGAGGAGCTGGCGCGCAAGATCCCGGAATTCCACAAGATCACCGACCTTAGCCGCGGCACGACGGTGAATATCGGCCTGATCGGCGGCGGCCAGACGGTGAATACCGTGGCGCCCTCCGCCTGGTGCGAGATCGACATGCGCTATGTGCGCGTGAAGGACCGTGACGACGCGGTCGCGGCCATCCGCAAGATCGCCGAGACCTGCACGGTGCCGGGCGCAACCTCGACTTTCACCATCAAGGGCGAGTTCCTGCCGCTCGAGCAGACGCCGGAGGCGCGCGCCCTCTATGATCTCTACAGCTCGGCCGCCGCCGAGGCGGGCTTCCAGGTGAGCGCCGAGTTCACGGGAGGCTGCGCCGATTCCGGCTATACGGCTGCGCAAGGCTGCCCGACCTTGTGCTCGGTCGGGCCGGTCGGCGGCAAGGCCCATACGCCTGACGAATTCCTCGAGATCGACAGCATGGTGCCCAGCGCCCAGGCGCTGGCTCTTAGCGTCATGCGGCTCAGGGAAGGCGTGCTGCCTCCGGGATGACATCGACCTCATGATCTGGCGCGCCTCGGTCCTGACGCTCTATCCGGAGTTGTTTCCGGGGCCGCTCGGCCATTCGCTGTCGGGCGATGCGCTACGCCAAGGCGTGTGGACGCTCGAGACCGCGAATATCCGCGAGCAGGGCCTTGGCCGGCATCGGCGCGTCGACGACACGCCGGCGGGCGGGGGCCCCGGCATGGTGATCCGCTGCGACGTCGCGGCCGCCGCGATCGACGCCGCCTGGCCGCTGCCCGATCCGCGCCCGCGCCTGGTGATGAGCCCGCGCGGCCGGCCGGCGTCGCAAGCCTATATCCGCGAACTGGCGGCGGGCTCAGGCCTCGCCATCTTCTGCGGCCGCTTCGAGGGTATCGACGAGCGCGTCATCGCGGCGCGCGACCTCGTCGAGGTGTCGCTCGGCGATATCGTGCTCGCCGGCGGCGAGATCGCCGCCATGGCGCTCATCGAAGCCTGCGTGCGGCTTCTACCGGGCGTGATGGGTGCGGAAATGTCCGGCACCGAGGAAAGCTTCGAGGGCGGATTGCTGGAATACCCGCAATTCACCCGGCCGCGCGATTGGGAGGGGCAGGCTATCCCGCCGGTGCTGCTCTCGGGCGATCACGCCAAGATCGCGGCCTGGCGGCGCGCCGAGGCCGAACGCCTGACCCGCGAAAGACGGCCGGATTTGCTGGCCGGCCGTCCGGAAAAGGACGAGGCGGAAGACTGATCAGGCGAGCCGCAGGCCGAGGTGAGATGCCATCGGGTCGAAGTCGCGATCGTCATGCAGCAGGGCGTGACCTCTTTCCAGGCAGAATGTCGCAATGATCATATCGATGGTCTTGCGGACTGTTATGCCCTCTCGACGCAGAGATCGATAATGGCGAGCTGCTTTCACCGCGAGGGCGTCGTCGAGCATAGGCTCAATTCTGAACCGCCGGAGATTGTGCTCGATCCGGGTGGCATGAGCCTCGTCACGGGCGCCTTGCAGCACTTCCAAGAGGATCAGGTCGCCGACCAGGATTTCGCCGGGATCGTCGATCGACCTGAGCTTGCGCACGGCATCGATATCGAGGTCGCGCAAATTCGCAATCCAGACCGAGCTGTCCACCACGATCATGAGCGGCGACGAGGCGTGCGGCCCTGACGCATTTCGTCCAAATCGCCGTCCCAGCCGAGGCCCGCCATGTCCGTGATGGCGTGACGACGTCTATGCTCCAGGACGAGCCGTCGGAGCGCCTCCTCCACCGTCGCCTTCTTGGTTGTCAGGCCCGCGAAGGCCATGGCTTCCGCAAGCAACTTGTCATCGATCTCGATATTCGTGCGCATGGCAAAGCTCGATGTGTATAAGTCTCATCAGATCATACACATCGGTCTGAGGCGACGCAATGGACGGATCCGGCTTGCACGGCATCACGCTTGCGCCTGATCCGAGCAAGGGCTGTTTCACCCCTAAGAAGCGTTTCCTGGGTTGTCACGCGCATCTTCGCTCGTGGTTTCTTTGACATCGCATCACTGTCTCCGAAAGGCGAAAGACCACTTTTCGCAATGATGCTGAGGTTAGCCGACGCATTCGGGAGACCAGGCACGGCCGATGCTGCATTGCGGAGCCGGATACTAAGGATTGACAGACTCTAACGTTAGTGAGAATGATAGATTTCCTTAGTTGTGGCTATCACATGCGCACCATTCAAATTTCGGTCGAGACCTTTGCAGCCATCTGGAAGGCCCAACAGCCGGGGGAAGCTTCCGAAGAAGCGATCCTTCGACGCGTGCTGAATGTTCGCGCTCCGGCTAACGCCGCGGGTCAGCGAGATATCGAGCAAATCGTTGGATTTGCAGACCGCCGCTATAATGTCGTGCTGCCCCCCGGCTTTCGGATTTTCCGCACCTACAAGGGCACCGACTATTCAGCCGAGGCAGTTCAAGGCTTTTGGGTGCTGAATACCGACGGCAAGGGATACGCGACCCTAAACGAGCTGAGCACCGCGATCGGCGCTAGCAGCGAAAATGCCTGGGCCAATTGGTTCTTCCTGGATGAGCGCGGCAATCGCCTGCCCATGTCGGAAAAGCGCGACCAAGCCAAAATACTTCGTCGCTATAGGCATTCCTAAAAGTAGGGCTTTGGAAATTGTGAAAGGAAAAAGCTGTTTTGACACGGCGAGGCGAGGAATATTTCGCCGAGCTCGTTTCTGACGAGTAGGCCCCGAACGCCGAAGCGTCGGGGCCTCACGATATCCGTCGACCGGCGGATCAGACCGGCACTGACTATGCCGGAGATTGGAGCACCGGGATGGCTTACTGCCATTCCTTCGTGGTGTGGTGGCTCGTCCCCACGCACCACATGCTCTTAATATAGGCTAGGGCCGGCGCGGGTCACCGCGTCGGCCTTTTTTGCTATCATAAAGCATGGAATCCGACAAGACTAACAAGCACTTATCGTCATCAGAGGCGCAGAGGCTTGGGCGCATGGCAAAGCCCGATGTGTATAGAGTTGGCAGATTATACACATCGATTCGAGGCGACGCAATGGACAGGTCCGACTTACGCCTCATCCGAGCAAGGGCAGTCACGCTTGTGCGCCCATCCTGGCCGTGAGGCCTTCGGCCATCAGATGGGCGAGATCGGTCGCAGCCGCCGCGGCTTGCGGGCGCAGTCGCAGCGAGAACTCCGCATCAGCGACCGAAGGCAGGCCGAGGCTTTCGGGCGCCTGGCCGACGCCCTGCCCGATCCAGCGCGTCGTGCGCATAGTGACGGTGATGCCGGCCCGCAAAGCCGCCCGCAACCCCGTCAAGCTCGGGCTCGTCGCCGCGATCCGGTAGGGGCGGCGCGCCTCGCCGAGCGCATGCAGCGCCGCATCGCGAAAGCCGCAAGGCGGGTCGAGCAATGCGAGCGGCAATTCGTCTGCCGCGGCACCGGACCAGGCAGGCGACGCCAGCCACAACATCGGCTCGCGCAGGACGGCGATCTCGTCCGGCGCCGAGGCTATCCGCATGGCGATCAGGATGTCGATCTGGCCGGTCAGATAATCCTGCGTCAGCGCCGCCGTGCGCCCGATGCGCAGGTCGAGGCGCACTCGCGGATGGGTCCTTGCGAATTGGCCGATGAGGTCCGGAAGATCACTCTCGGCGAAATCCTGCGTGGCGCCGAGGCTGACGCGGCCATCGGCCCTGGCGCCTTTGAGATTGAGCCAAGCCTCGCGATGCGCGGCGACGATGCGGCGCGCCTGTATGACGAGGTCTTCCCCGAAGGGGGTGAGTACCCGCCCACGGCCCGATGCCGACAGGATCTCCTCGCCGACCACCTCCTCGAGCCGCTGCATCTGCGCCGTCACGGCCGAAGGGGAGCGCCCGACGATGGCAGCGGCGCGCATCAGCGAGCCGCTATCGACGAAGGCGATGAGGGTACGCAGGAGCTCGGGGTCGATCAGGTTCATAATTCATTTTATCGGAAGTGTGTGTCAAAAATAATTCTATTTTTCGGAAATGATACTTCGGGTAGGGATTGTGCAGCTCAGGGGTCGACGGGTCGATCCCTGCGAGAGGAGATATCCATGCCCATCATCAACGTCGCCGTGACCGGCAAGCCCGACGTCACGCTGTCCCGCCGCATCGCCGAGCGGGTGACCGAGCTGACCAGGACGCATCTGCGCAAGGACCCGACCATCACCGCCGTCGCCATCTCCTATATCGATCCGGAGCATTGGTTCGCGGGCGGCGCCTCGCTCGCCTCGCAGGGGGCGAACAGCTTCTGGCTCGACATCAAGGTTGTCGACGGCACCAACACCAAGCCCGAATTGGCGAGCTATCTCGAAGCCGTGTTCGCCGAGATGGGCACGATCCTCGGCCAGCTGCACTCGGAGAGCTACATATTGGTGCATGAGGTGCCGGCGGCCGCTTACGGTTTCGGCGGCAAGACGCAGGAATTCCGCTTCATCGACGGGCGCATCCGCCTCGCGGCTTGAGGCGGGCGCTAACCCTCGCCTGCAAAGCGGGGGAGGGTACAGAGACGCAGTCGAGGCGGGTGAGGGACGGTTGTGCACTTCACCGGCGTCCCTCATCCGGCCCGGCTGCGCCGGGCCACCTTCTCCCGTAAACGGGAGAAGGAAGAAGTCAGGACGGCATGCGCGTCCGCAAGGTCTCGACCTGGAGCGGCCTGAGGGTGACGCGTCCCGTCACGCGCCCGGCGAGATCGGACGATACGCGATTGCGCGAACGCCCGGTCGTCTCGATGACCACGGCCCGCTGCAGCCCCGAACGCGCCGGCACGAAGACGCGATTTGTCGTGCTCGGCTTGGCGATCGCCTTGAGCACCTGCGGGCGTACCTCATCGATCGGCAGATCCATGAGATCGGCGGCGAGCTCGATCTGCTGCTCGACATCGGTGGTCACGCCCTGAGCCGCATAGATCGCCTCTTCGAGGGTCGGCGGCTCATGGCGAACCTTGAGCGGCGGCCGCGCCTTGCCGGCCGGCTTGGCGGCGCTCTTGGCAGCCGTGTTTCTGGCAACCGGCTTCCTGGCAACCGGCATCGCGGCAACCGGCATCTCGGTAACCATGTCTTGGGTAATCGTGTCTTGCGCAATCATCTCGTCAATCCCGATTCAAGAGCTGAACATGGCGAACATTGTGCGCCGCAGCAAGAGACATGTGCGTTGCACAATGTCGCAGGCATTCACTGCCGCCATGCCATATCCAGGCCAAATTCGTCGGTGTTCGAGAAAGCCCGCTCTGAAAACTGGCGATTCAGCCCCTTAGGCGGCCAGCAAGGTGCGCCCATCCTCGCCGATCACGGTCAGCGGCACGATGAGCCCCGACCGCTTCGGGTCCTTGAAGGTGACCGGCGTGAACTGCTCGGTACGTCCGAGCGTGTCGCTCTCCATCAAGGCGAGGCGCACGGTGCCGTTGCGCCCTTCCCGAGCTTCGCTCGCAAGATGCGAGCGAAAGGCCTCCTCGCCTCTTTGCCGCAGGCGCTTTGCCCGTTCCTTGACCACGGGCCGCGGCAAGGCCGGCATCCTGGCTGCCGGCGTGCCGGGGCGGACCGAATAAGGAAAGACATGCAGATGCGTCAGCCCGCATTCCGCGACGATGTCGAGGGAACGCTGGAACATCTCCTCGGTCTCGGTCGGGAAGCCGGCGATGATGTCGGCGCCGAAGACGATGTCGGGACGCAGCCGCCGCAGCCGCTCGCAAAATGAGATCGCGTCGGCGCGCAGATGCCGCCGCTTCATGCGCTTCAAGATCAGGTCGTCGCCCGCCTGCAAGGATAGATGCAGATGCGGCATCAGCCGGTCGCTCGCCGCCAGCGTATCGATGAGATCGTCATCCGCCTCGACCTGGTCGATCGAGGAGATGCGCAGGCGCGGCAGCTCGGGAACATGGCGCAGGATCGCCTTGACGAGCGCACCGAGCGTCGGCGAGCCCGGCAGATCCTTGCCGTAGGAGGTGAGATCCACGCCCGTCAGCACCACCTCAGCGGTGCCCTTCTCGGCGATGCGCCGGATCTGGGCCACCACCTCGCCCATGGGCACCGAGCGCGAATTGCCGCGCCCATAGGGGATGACGCAGAAGGTGCAGCGATGGTCGCAACCGTTCTGCACCTGCACGAAGGCGCGCGCCCGCCCGTCGAAGCCGTCGATCAGATGGCTCGCCGTCTCCTTGACCGCCATGATGTCCGACACATGCAGCTTCTCGCTCGCCGCAACCCCGAAATCGGGCACCGTCCCGACCGGCCTCGCCGCCAGCGATTCCCAGATGTCGGGACGCATCTTCTCGGCATTGCCGATCACCTCGGAGACTTCGGGCATGGCCGCGAAGGAAGCCGGATCGATCTGCGCCGCGCAGCCCGTGACCACCAGCCTTGCGCCCGGCCGTTCGCGGGCCGCCTTGCGGATCGCCTGGCGCGCCTGACGCTCGGCTTCCGCCGTCACCGCGCAGGTGTTGATGACGATCACGTCCTCGAGGCCGGCATCGCCCGCCATGCGCCGCATCGCCTCGGACTCATAGGCGTTGAGGCGGCAGCCGAGCGTCAAGATATCGACGCTCACGACGTGCCGACCGTCTCAGGCTGGGCGAAGAGCGCCGGCGCGAACATGCCCTCATGCTCGAGCTCGACCGGCCCGCTCATCAGCACATGGTCGTCGCTCTCGCGCCATTCGATGCGCAGATCGCCGCCCGGCAGCGTGACCGTCACGCGCCGCTCCGCGAGACCGAGGCGATTTGCCGCAACGGCCGCCGCGCAGGCGGCCGAGCCGCAGGCGCGCGTCAGCCCTGCGCCGCGCTCCCAGACGCGCAGCCGCAAATGCGCAGGGTCGATCACCTGTGCGAGCGAGATATTGGCGCGTTCGGGAAAGATCGGGTGGCTCTCGAGCAAGGGGCCGATGCGGGCGAGATCATAGGCATCGACATTCGCGACGAAGAAGATCGCATGTGGATTGCCCATATTGACCGCAGAGGGCGTGTGCAGGATCGGCGCATCGATGGGCCCGATCTGCAATTCGATGCCGCGCGTATCAGCGAATTCCTCGGCCAGCGGGATCTCCTGCCAACCGAAGCGCGGCTTGCCCATATCGACCGTGAAGCTCCATTCGCCGAGGCGCTCGCAGGCGACGAGGCCAGCCTTCGTTTCGAGCAGCAGGGAACGGCGCTTATCCGTGCGCAGCATCGCCCAGGCGACACAGCGCGTGCCGTTGCCACAAGCTTCAGCCTCCGAGCCGTCAGTGTTGTAGATGCGCATGAAGGCGTCGGTGCGCGCAGAGCTCGGGTCATACAGGACCATGAGCTGATCGAAATGCGACTCCTGCGCCGCGGCGATGGCGCGCGCCTCGGCAGCCGTCACCTCATGGCGCTCACCGCGCAAATCGAGGACGACGATCTCGTTGCCGAGGCCGTTCATCTTGAGAAAGGAATGCCCTGCCAGGCCGCTCATGCCGGTGCCGCGTTCATCTCGCGCTCATTTGTCTTGCTTCAGAGGAATGCCGCCTCCAAATGGAGGTGGATATGGGTTCGAACAAGGCTCGCCTTCCCATCTCATGGTCATGGCAAGCCTGCGTCGAAACTATGTCATCGGCGCGCGTTATAGCATAGTGACGACAATGAGTCGTCAAACCGTCTCGATGCGTCGATGCGGGTAATGATTACGGTGCGGTCATGTGAGGTGCCGCACCGCCAAGTTGGCCAGCGGGGCGATGATCGAGGTTCATCATGGGCAATCTCAGCAAATCGTCATCGTCGCTGCTCCGCATAGCCATTTCCGGGCTCGCGCTCCTGGCCGTTAGCGGCCTTTGCGTCCTCACGGTCGCGGCCCAGACGGCGCCAAAGCCGGGGCCGGTCGACAGCGCGCCGCTACCTCCGCCAGGCGGCAGCGCGCCGGTGGCACAATCACCTTCCCCGTCAGCGCCCCAGCCTGCCCCCGAGGCCCAAGGCACGCCCCCTACGCCCACGCCCGTCCCGGCTGCGCCCGCGGCCCCGCCGCAGCAGAGCGCCGATGCGGCCAATGCCACTCTCGGGCCGGCCCCCGCCGATCCCGGAACGCCCGATGACCTGACCATCGCACCGAAACCCGAGGCCTATATCGTCGGTGAGGCGAGCTGGGACGATGCGCTCCCCACGATCCGCAACGCGCAGAAGAAGGTGAAGGACGCGCTCGACAAGGCCGGCGTCAAGATCGGAGGGCGCCCACTGACGCGCTTCGTCAAGACCGGCGATGAGAAATTCTCCTACGAGATCGGCTATCCGATCGAACCGCCGACCAGCCAGCCTTCCCTGCCGCCCGAGGTCAAGCTCGGCACCACGCCCTCAGGCTCGGCGGTGCGCTTCACGCATCATGGCTCTTATGACGATATCGACGGCACCTATGAGGCGATCACCGTCGATCTCGACGCCAAGGGCATCGAGGTGAACGACGCCTTCCTCGAGGAGTATCTCAATGACATCGCCGATTCCTCGGACGCGAATCTCGAAGTCTATATCTACGTCTTCAAGAAGTGAGGATTACGGGGCACAATTCGACCTTGGCTGCCGTATGCATCAGCCCGGCGGGCTCACGAAACCCGTGCGCAACGCATGGGCCCAGTCCGGCCGCTCATTGATCTGCGCCCGCCGCGCCGCCTCTTCATGCGCATAGGGAATTGCCAGGAACTCGACACCGGTTACGGAATTCGCGCTCATCTCGAGCACGGCGTAGCGCGCCAGCGTCGAGCCTGACTCCGACACATGGGCGGGCGGGGTCGGATCGTCATAGGCCGGGCCGCCGACACTACCGGGATTGAGTACCAATTGGCCTCGGGCGAGCTGCACCAGCCCGACCCGATGGCTGTGGCCGCAGAGCACGACCTTGGCGTCAACCTTGCCCAATCGTTCCGCGATGACCTCGGGCCGCGCCTGCCGCAGCTGCCCGTCGGCAACATCCTCGATCAGGTAGAAATCATCCCTTTCGGGGGTCGCATGACAAGCGAGCACGCCTTCGGCGATCAGGCGCGTCATCGGCAAGGCGCCGAGTTTCGCGCGCTCCTGCGGCGAGAGCTCGCCATGCGCATAGCGGTCTGACAGGCCCATCTCGTCCGGCGCCAAGGTGGCCACCTGACGATCATGGTTGCCGCGCACGGTCGGCGCCCCCAATGCAGCCAGCAGCTCCAGGGTCTCGCGCGGCCAGAGCGGTCCCGAGACGCAATCGCCGAGATCGACCGTCAGATCGGTCCCGCGCCGCTTCACATCGGCGAGAACCGCCTCGAGCGCCAGGGCGTTGCCGTGGATATCGGCGAGAACTGCGATGCGCATCATGCCATCCGGAATCTGGGGTGTCTTCCGCGAGAAACCGACGCCTAAGGCATGATCGCGAAGCCTTGCAACCTTTTCGCCGGGCTGGGCGTTGCCGCGGAGTGCCCGTTGGGCGGCTGTTCATCGGCGTCGTGCCACCGGGGGGCGCCGCGCCATTGAAAAATGGCCTCATACGCGGCAGAAAGCCCGCGCGGCATCCGCCGCGGCGCTTTTCCACGATCGGGATGCTTCATGACGAAATGGGTCTATGGCTTCGGCGACGGCAAGGCGGAAGGGCAAGCGACGATGCGCGACCTGCTCGGCGGCAAGGGCGCAAATCTCGCCGAAATGTCCAATCTCGGCCTGCCGGTGCCTCCGGGCTTCACGATCACCACGGAAGTCTGCACCTATTTCTACGACCATGCGCGCAGCTATCCGGCTGACCTCGCCAAGGAGGTCGATGCCGGGCTCGCCGAGGTCGGCCGGCTGACCGGGCGCGGTTTCGGCGACGCCAAGCGCCCGCTCCTCGTTTCGGTGCGTTCGGGCGGGCGCGCCTCGATGCCGGGCATGATGGACACCATCCTCAATCTCGGGCTCAACGACAGCGCCGTCGAGGCGCTCGCGACCGAATCCGGCGATGCGCGCTTCGCCTATGACAGCTATCGCCGCTTCATCCAGATGTATTCCTCGGTGGTGCTCGACATCGAGCATCACCTCTTCGAGGACGCGCTCGAGGACATGAAGGGGCGCAACGGGCACGTGCAGGATACCGATCTCGGGGCACAGGATTGGAAGGGCCTCGCCAAGGCCTATCTGGCGCTGATCAAGCGCGAGACCGGCAAGGACTTCCCGCAGGATCCGCGCGAGCAGCTCTGGGGTGCGATCGGGGCCGTGTTCGGCTCCTGGATGAATGCGCGCGCCATCAAATATCGCGAGCTCAATGCCATTCCGGCGAGCTGGGGCACGGCGGTCAATGTGCAGGCCATGGTGTTCGGCAATATGGGCGAGAGCTCGGCGACCGGCGTCGCCTTCACGCGCAGCCCCTCGACGGGGGCGGCGGAGCTCTATGGCGAGTTCCTGATCAACGCCCAGGGCGAGGACGTGGTCGCGGGCATCCGCACGCCGCAGAACATCACCGAGGCCGCCCGTATCGAGGCTCGTTCCGACAAGCCGTCGATGGAAAAGGCCATGCCGGCAGCCTTCGGCGAGTTCCGGCGCATCAGCAATGTGCTGGAGACGCATTACCGCGACATGCAGGACATGGAATTCACCATCGAGCGCGGCAAATTATGGATGCTGCAGACGCGCAACGGCAAGCGCACCACGAAGGCTGCGCTGAAGATCGCGGTCGACCTCGCCAATGAGGGGCTGATCTCGCGCAAGGATGCGGTGGGGCGCATCGATCCCTTGTCGCTCGACCAGCTCCTGCACCCGACCATCGATCCGAAAGCCGAGCGCAAGCTGATCGGCAGCGGCCTGCCGGCCTCGCCGGGCGCAGCGTCAGGCGAGATCGTCCTGACCTCGGACGAAGCCGAGACGGCCAAGGCCGCCGGGCGCAAGGTGATCCTGGTGCGCGTCGAGACGAGCCCCGAGGACATTCACGGCATGCATGCGGCCGAAGGCATATTGACGGCGCGCGGCGGCATGACCAGCCATGCGGCCGTGGTGGCGCGCGGCATGGGCAAGCCCTGCGTCTCGGGCTTCGGGGCGCTGCGCATCGACCAGGCGAAAGGCACGCTGAGCGCCGGTCCGGTGGCGCTGAAGGCCGGCGACGTGATCACCATCGACGGTTCGACCGGGCAGGTGCTGCTCGGCCGGGTGGCCATGCTCGAGCCTGAATTATCGGGCGATTTCGCCATGCTCATGGGTTGGGCCGACGAGGCACGCCGACTTAAGACGCGGGCCAATGCCGACACGCCGCTCGACGCCAAGACAGCGCGGCGCTTCGGGGCCGAAGGCATCGGGCTCTGCCGCACCGAGCATATGTTCTTCGAGGAGGGGCGGATCGTGGCGGTGCGCGAGATGATCCTCGCCGATGACGCGCACGGCCGACGCAGCGCGCTCGCCAAGCTGCTGCCGATGCAGCGCGGCGATTTCGTCGAGCTGTTCACCATCATGTCGGGGCTGCCGGTCACCATCCGCCTGCTCGACCCGCCGCTGCATGAGTTCCTGCCGCATACCGAAGCCGAGATGAAGGAGGTGGCGACGGCGCTCGGCACCTCGATCGAGAAGCTGCGGCGGCGCGCCCAGGAGCTGCACGAGTTCAACCCGATGCTCGGCTTTCGCGGCTGCCGCCTCGCCATCGCCTTCCCGGAGATCGCCGAGATGCAGGCCCGCGCCATCTTCGAGGCCGCGGTCGAAGCGGCAGCGAGGACCGGCGCCCCGGTCAGGCCCGAAATCATGGTGCCGCTGGTCATGGCCAAGCCCGAATTCGACCTGGTCAAGGCGCGCATCGACGCCATGGCGAAGGCCGTCGGAGCGGAGAAAGGTGTCGAATTGACCTATGATGTCGGCACCATGATCGAGCTGCCGCGCGCGGCGCTGCGGGCCGGCGAGATCGCCGAAACAGCCGAGTTCTTCTCCTTCGGCACGAACGACCTCACCCAGACGACGCTCGGCATCTCGCGCGATGACGCGGCCTCGTTCCTGGGGCCTTATACGGCGAAGGGCATCCTCGCGGCCGACCCCTTCATCACGCTCGATCAGGAAGGTGTGGGTGAGCTCGTGCGCCTCGCCGTCGAGCGTGGCCGCAAGACCCGTCCCGGCATCAAGCTCGGCATCTGCGGCGAGCATGGCGGGGATCCGGCCTCGATCGCCTTCTGCGAGCGCACGGGACTCGATTACGTCTCTTGCTCGCCTTATCGCCTGCCGATCGCAAGGCTTGCCGCCGCCCAGGCGGCCCTCGGCACCATCACGGCAAACGAGGGGTGAGGGTAGCGCCTAACCTTGTCCCGCTCGCGGGAGAAGGGAAAGAGTGTGATTGGGTGCAAAAACGCCGGGCGGCTTTGCGCCGGCCCCATGCGCAAATCGTCGACGGAGTTCGTGCTCCTGTCGGCCAGGCGGTTCAACCTGGCCGCATCGGATGTCAGCTCTGCGGTTCGCTCTGACGCAGCTTCTCCAACTCGTCCTTCAACTGCAATTTCTGGCGTTTCAATTCGGCGAGCTCCAGATCGTCGATGCTGGGATGCTGCCTTGCCTGGGATATCCGGTCCTTCAAGGACTGATATTTGCGTTCGATCCGGTCGAGATGGGGTGTGGCTGTCATCGGCGCCTCCATGTCTACCCAACTGATGAGGTTGACACAGGTTCCGGCGCGAGGGAAGGGCCGATTGCAGCACTGCGACGCTCCTATCCACATGCTGCGCCGGTGGCGCGTCCGATCCACCGAAGTGAGCACCTCTTTCGCGCCGGGACCAGGCTCAAACTCTTGAAGTGGCGGGTGATCCGGCCGGGTGTTTCCACTTGGCCTCGTCACACCAGGTGCCGGTCCGAGAGAGGCACAGGAGCGCCGTCGCGCCCGCGTCCGCCTGGCGGTATCGCCGCCGCATTGCGGCCATGCGCGCCTTGAAGGGCGAGGCAAGCCACGGCATAGTCGCCTGGCAATGTATGGAGGCTGGCGAAAGGATGGCAGACGGCGCGAACGGGGGCGACCGCGAGCAGCTCGAAGGCGAGTTGGCGCGCTTGCGGCAAGAGCATCGGGACCTGGATGTGGCGATCGAAGCTTTGCAACGCTCCGCCGTGCATGATCAGCTCCAGCTCGCAAGGCTGAAGAAGCGCAAGCTCGCTTTGCGCGACCGTATCGGCCAGATCAGCGATTCGCTCACCCCGGACATCATCGCCTGACGCGATGTCGCCCGCCCCCGCCCTCCGCGCGACGCGTCGTCTCCGCAACCTGGTGTCCTGATGTCCGGATCGGGCCTCGATCTCGCACTCGACCTGACCCTGGTGACGCCGGCCGAGCGCGGCGTCCTGGAACAGTTGATGCAGCTCTACCTTCATGATTTTTCGCAATTCGCCGAGATCGGATCGCCGCATGGCGAGCTCGGCGAGGATGGCCGCTTCACCTATCCGCATCTCGCCAGCTATTGGGCGGAAGCCGATCGCAAGCCGCTCATCCTGCGGGTCGCGGGACGCCTCGCGGGCTTTGCGCTGGTGAATCGTCGCTTCGTGACCGGCCTGACGGGCGATCACGCCATGGCGGAGTTCTTTATCGCACGCAAATACCGCCGGGCCGGGATCGGCAGCGCGGCAGCACGCCGCATCTTCGGGCGCTTCCCGGGGCGGTGGGAGGTCGCCGTTGCGCAATACAATCCCGAAGCTCTGCTATTCTGGCGAAAGGCTGTGGCCGGCGCCGACGGGATCGGTGATGTGACGGAACATGTGGGCGACGGCAAGCTCTGGACCGGGACGATCCTGCGGTTCATGTCGCGCGCTGCAACGCAATAAGGTCGAGACCGATGGCCAAGGCCCCCTCCCCCGTCAAGGCTCCCTCCCCCGTGGCGATCATCATGGGCAGCCAGTCCGATTGGCAGACGATGCGCCATGCGGCCGAGACGCTCGACGAGCTCAGCGTGCCGCATGAGGCGCGCATCGTCTCGGCCCATCGCACGCCCGAGAGGCTTTACGCGTTTGCCCGCGCCGCCAAGGATGACGGCTTCAAGGTGATCATCGCAGGCGCCGGCGGCGCCGCGCATCTGCCCGGCATGGTGGCGGCGCTGA
Organism: Rhizobiales bacterium GAS188; assembly: GCA_900104855.1. Lineage (NCBI taxonomy): Bacteria > Pseudomonadati > Pseudomonadota > Alphaproteobacteria > Hyphomicrobiales > Rhizobiales bacterium GAS188. Next base: position 4,199,693 of record FNSS01000001.1, on the reverse strand, counting down.
CCACACTACCGGTGCTCGGCGTGCCGGTGGAATCCAAGGCGCTGTCAGGCCTCGACAGCCTCTATTCGATCGTGCAGATGCCGGGCGGCGTGCCGGTCGGCACGCTGGCGATCGGTCGGCCGGGCGCCGTCAACGCGGCCCTGTTGGCGGCCGCGATCCTGGCGCTCGGCGACAAGCAGCTCGACCGCCGCCTCGCCGCCTGGCGCCTGGAGCGCAGCAAGGCCGTCGCCGAGCGCCCGAGCGACAGCGCATGACGAGTCGTGAACTCGCAGGGCCGCTCGAGCCCGGCGCGACCATCGGCATCCTGGGCGGAGGTCAGCTCGGGCGCATGATCGCGCTCGCGGCCGCCGATTTCGGGCTCAGGATCGTCGTCTACGAGCCCGAGATCTCAGGTCCCGCGGCTCAAGTGACCAATCAGCATATGGCAGGCGCTTATGGCGACGAGGCGAGGCTTGCGGCCTTCGCGGCGCGCGTCGATGTCGTCACTTATGAGTTCGAGAATGTGCCGGCCGAGACCGTCGCATACCTCGCGCGGCTGAAGCCGGTGCGACCCGGCGGACGCCTGCTCGCCGTGGCCCAGGACCGCTTTCTCGAGAAATCCTTCTTCGCCGAGCGCGGCATCGCCACGGCGCCTTTCGCGCGCGTCGATTCGGTCGCGGATCTCGAAAGCGCCGTCGCCAGGATCGGGCCGCGCTGCGTGTTGAAGACCCGCCGCTTCGGCTATGACGGCAAGGGACAGGTGCGGATCGAGGCGGGCACGGATCTCGTGGCCGCCTGGCTGGCGATCGGCGAGGCACCCGCCATCCTCGAAGGCTTCGTGCCTTTCCAGCGAGAGGTCTCGGTGGTGGCGGCCCGTTCCGCCGATGCGAGCTTCGCGGCTTTCGATCTCGCCGAGAACGAGCATCGCGACCATATCCTCGCCCGCACCGCCATCCCCGCCAAGGTCGCGCCGGCGACAGCGGCGGCGGCGATCGAGATCGCCAGGCGCACCGCCGAGGCGCTGGAGGTGGTCGGGGTGTTCGCGGTCGAGATGTTCGTCTGCGAGACGGGCGGGCGCGAGACCCTGCTCGTCAACGAGATCGCGCCGCGCGTGCACAATACCGGCCATTGGACCATCGAGGGCGCCGAGACCTCGCAATTCGCCCAGCATGTGCGGGCGATCTGCGGCTGGCCGCTCGGCTCGACGCGCCGGCTCGCGCCGCGTGTGGAGATGGAGAACCTGATCGGGGCCGGTGTCCAGGATTGGGCGCGCCTCATCGCCGAGGACGGCGCGCATCTGCATCTCTACGGCAAGGATGTCGCTGCGCCCGGACGCAAGATGGGCCATGTGACGCGGCTCCTGGCGGGCCCCAGGCAGACGGTCGCACCTCGCTTGCCGCCGGCAAGGCGCAGCTCGCGCATGGAACGCTGACCTCACGCAGGGCTCGGAATCCCGCTGCCCGCGAGGCGCAGCACGCGCTCGACCATGACCTGCGGATCGGCACCAGGGTCCACCTGGCCATCGATCATCAGGAGCGAGAGGCCATGCGTCAGCGCCCACAGGAACAGGGCGGCGGCCGGCACCTCGTCGGGCGGCAGACGCCTCTGCAGACCGGCCGTGACCTTCTCATAGGCGCGCTGCCGCAAGGCACGCACCGCTTCGCTGCCATCGGACGCCATGCGGAACCCCTCGCCGAACATCAGCCGATAGAGGCCGGGATTGGCACGCGCGAAGTCGATATAGGCCTGCCCTGTCGGAGCGAGGCGCCCCTTGGCATTGGTCGGGGCTGATTCCAATCGTTCTGCCAACTCCGCGAATCCCTGCTCCGCCAAGGCCACCGCGATGGCCTCGAGGCTGGCGAAGTGATGATAGGCGGAGGGCGCCGAGACACCCACGCGACGGGCGATCTCGCGCAAATTCAAGGCGCTTGCTCCGCTTTCTTCCAGAAGCCCGCGCGCGGCGTCGAGGAGGGCCCGGCGCAAATCGCCGTGATGGTAGCGGAAAGTGGCATCGGCAGAGGCGCGAGGCATCGCTGAGCTCCACATCTTTACAGCGTTAGGATTATGCTCTATCCGATCGCCGCCGGCAATCAGTCAGCACATCGACACAGGACACGCCGCCATGTCGCATATCCCGACCTATGTGTATGTGCTGTTCCTGGCCTTGCTGTGGTTGGGGGTCACGCGGTGCTTCCCGCGCAACATCCGCGTCGCGCGGCTCCTCGTCTTGCCGGCCCTGATGGTTGTGCTCGGCATTCGTGGATTTTTCGGCCTCTTCCCGACGCCGACCCTCGTCGATCTCGTCGCCGCATTGGCTGGCGGCGCGATCGGGGCGGCGTTCGGCTGGCATCATGTCCGGCGCTGGGTGCTGCGGGTCGACAGAGCGGCGCGCATGATCACCGTGCCGGGCGATGTCATGATGCTCGCGATCATTCTTGGAACCTTCGCCTTCGAATTCGCCCTCCATTACGGCGTGCAGGCGCAAGCCGCCTGGTTCACGGCTTCGCCGGTCGAGCCGCTGGCGGCAGCCATCTGGAGCTGGTTCGCCGGCATGTCGGCCGGACGCAATCTCAACCTCGCGATGCGCTATTTCGATGCGGCGCCCGTACGCGCCGCCGAGACGCCGCTGAAATCCTGAGGGCTGGGAACGCGCCGCCAGGGTCGCGGTCCCACGCTGGGAGCGCGGGCGTCCGAGCTTGTGAGTTTTTGAAACAGCGGGAAAAACTTGCCGGGACCCGCCTGTTTTGCTGTGAGTAAATAGCGTAAATGGTCGGAAAAGGCCTTCAAGAACTTGCTCTGTCGATGCCGGCCCCGTTCTCCGCGACGTTCTCGACACCGCCCTTCGTGATCATTTCAAAAACTCACAGCCTCTCCCGCCCGCTCTTGCGAACGGCGAAGCCTCCACGCCAGGAAGAAGGGCGACCGGGACGGTCGCGGTCCCAGGGCCTCTGCACGAAATCTGCAAGAAACACCTGAGATTTTCTGAATTCGCACCGCCCTGTCTGCACATGCGCCCGATAGCACGGCGGCATGAAGCGACGCATTCCTCCCTTCGAGTATCCGCTGCTTCTTCCCACCCGGCTCCTCAGGGATGGCTGGTGGCTGGTTGATCCCCCCTTAGCCCCTGCCGACACAGCGCCCGATCGAGCGCTGGACAAGCCGCGCCCTTGCGCGCGTGTCGCCATGCTCCTGCCCTTCAAGAAGGTGAAACGCCAATGACCGCTCCCGCCTATGTGTCGCCGGCGCCGCTCTGGCGCGACAATCGCTTGCAACGCTGCCTGGCGGCGAGCCTGGCGCTGGTCGCCCTGGCGGATTGGCTGTTCTACGGCCACCGCATCGGCATTTCGGCGATGCTTTTCCTCGCAGGGCTCTGTGTGTGCTCAGCACTGGCCAACAGGTTTGAAGCGAGTCGGCATGATCATGCCAAGGCGATCTTTGGCCTGGCGATAGCGCTCTTGCCGCTGGTCGAAGATGCAGGCCTCATCTCATTCATGTTCGGCGCAGCCGGCGCCGGGATTTTCGTCCTGATGATCGGCAGGCAATGGGAAGGCCCGCTCGCAACCAGGGCCTTATCGATCGTCAGGCTCTACATCACCGGTCCGTGGCAGATCGTCGTCGATGTGCTGCGCTTGCGCAAGGTGGCTGCGCGCACGCGGACGACATTTCAATCCTTCAGAGAATTGGCGGGGTGGATCGTGCCCGCTTTGCTCTGCGGCGTCTTCCTGATGCTGTTTGCATCGGCGAACCCGCTGATCGATCTGTGGGTATCGGCGATCGACCTGACCTTCATCATCCGGCAGATCAACCTGCCGCGGACACTTCTATGGCTCGCCGTCATCTGCCTCACCTGGCCTTTCCTGAATCTGAAACTGCGCGCGCTCGCAGAATCCAAACCGGTCGTGGCGAAGCCTGACAGCGTGCAATCGGGTGTGTGGGCAATCCTGTTGTCCGACGGCGCCATCCTGCGCTCGCTGCTGGCGTTCAACGTCCTGTTCGCGCTGCAGACGGGGTTGGATGTGACCTATCTGTGGGCAGGCGTCGCTCTGCCGAGCGGCATGAACTATGCGGCCTACGCGCATCGCGGCGCCTATCCGCTGATGTGCACGGCGCTCCTCGCGGCTGGCTTCGTCCTCGTCGCCTTGCGACCGGGCAGCAGCGCCGAGCGCTCTCCGCTGCTGCGGCTTCTCGTCTTCGCCTGGGTCGGCCAGAACATCCTGCTCGTCATTTCGGCGATCCTGCGGCTCGATCTTTACGTCGCGGCCTATTCGCTGACATTGTTGCGCGCCACGGCCTTCATCTGGATGTTGCTGGTCGCGGCCGGGCTGTTGCTGATCGTTGTGCGTATCTTCCTGTCCCGCTCCAATATCTGGCTGATCCGTGCCAATCTCGCGACCACCCTCATCGCCCTCTATATTTGCAGCCTGATCAATTTCGCCTCAGTCATCGCCAGCTACAATGTCGCTCATTGCCGGGAGGTGTCGGGCCAGGGCACGCCTCTCGACCGCGCTTATCTTGCGAGCCTTGGTCCACAGGCCATCCCGGCCATCGACGAGTATTTGGCGCAGCAGCGCGGCAAGGGCGACGACGTGGCGACCTATCGGGACATGAGAGATGACGAGGTGAGCGGGCCCAGCGATCTGCGCGTGCGCCGCACCGAGATGGCGGATGCCGAGATTGCATCCTTGCAGGATTGGCGCGCCTGGACCTTTCGCGACGCGAGGCTTTCGCGCTATCTCCGGAGAAGCCGCGATGCTATCGCTCCCGACACCGGTTCGCCCGATGCCGCAATCGAACGATAGGTTCTGAGACCGTGCACCGCATCCTCGTCGTCGATGATGATCCGCATATCCGGGACGTGATCTGCTTTGCCCTGGAAAAGGCCGGAATGACGACCGATTCCGCCCGCAACGGCAGCGACGCGCTGCGGCAAGTCGAGTTGCGGGCGCCGAGCCTGATCGTGCTCGATGTCGGCATGCCCGAAATGGACGGGCTCGAGGTCTGCCGACGCTTGCGCAAATCCTCCGACATACCGATCCTGTTTCTCTCGGCACGCGACGAGGAGATCGACCGGGTGCTCGGGCTCGAGATGGGCGGCGACGATTATGTCACCAAGCCCTTCAGCCCGCGCGAGCTCGTCGCACGGGTGAACGTCATCCTGCGCCGATCGAAAGCCGGCAATGCGGGAGAGGGCCGCGACAAGCAGCCTCGATCGCATGGCCAGCTGGTGATCGATCCCGGCCGGCATATGGCGACGATCGGCGGCAGCGAGCTCGGCCTGACCGCCGTCGAGTTCTCCATTCTGGCCGCGATGGCGGCACGCCCGAGCTTCGTCTTCACCCGCGAGCAGTTGATGACCGCAGCCTATAACGGCAAGGTCCATGTTTCCGACCGCACCATCGACAGCCATATCCGCAATGTCCGGGCGAAATGCGCAGGCGCCGGCTGCAGCAACGCCGTGGAAACCGTGCATGGCGTCGGCTTCAGGCTCGGCCTTTGCGAGGTCGAGCGCCCGTGAGACCTTTGCGGAGCCGAGCTTTCGCCGTCGCAGTGATCCAGGCGCCCCCCACCCGTACCCTCCCCACCACTCCCCCTCGGAACAAGTCCGAGGGTCGCGGGGGGAGGGGGATGATCGGCGCTGATCGCATCCCTCCCCCCACGACTTCGTGGTGGGGAGGGTACGGGTGGGGGGCTCTTTCGGATATGCCGCAGAGGCCGCGCTAGTGCCCGACAAGCAGCGTCGCAAATGGCGGCCGACCCTCGGCATGATCGTCTTCGTCGTGCTGGCGACCGTCATGGCGCTGCCGCTCGTCGGCCTGTTCTTCTTCCGCCTCTACGAAAACCAGCTGATCCGCCAGACCGAATCCGAGCTGATCGCGCAGACGGCGGTACTGGCGGCCGTGTTCGCCCACGAGGTCGAGACGACGCCGGCAGCCCGCGCTCAGCTACGGCCTCAGCCATCGCTGAGCGAGCCCGTGAGAACGGAGACAGGGGATTTCCATCCGATCGAGCCGGTGCTGGACCTTGCCGGCAACGGTATTTTAGGTCGGCGCCCTGATGCAAGCGATGCGGCGACACAAGCGGATCCGGCTTTCGTCGAGATCGGCGCGAAGCTCCAGGCCATTGCGACGCAGGCGCAAGCCGTGACGCTCGCAGGGTTTCGCATCCTCGATCCCGACGGCACGGTGATCGGCGGCCGGGAGGAGCTCGGCCGCTCCTTGGCGCATGTCGAGGAAGTCGCGCTTGCGCTTCGCGGCCAGTACGGCAGCGCCTTGCGCATCCGCGTCTCGCATTCCCCGCCTCCGCCCCTCTACTCGATGAGCCGCGGCACGAGCGTGCGCGTCTTCGTCGCCATGCCGGTCATCGTCGATCAGGCCGTGGCCGGTGTGGTCTACGCCTCGCGCACACCCAACAACATCTTCAAGCATCTTTACGGCGAGCGCCAGAAGGTCATCCTCGCGGCGCTGAGCATCGTGATGGTGACGGTGCTGATCGGCTTCGTGTTCTCGCGCACCATCGCGCGGCCGATCCACGCCTTGATCGCGCAGACCCGTGTCATCGGCAATGGCGGGCAAAACGAGATCCGGCCGCTTGGGCAGCATGGCACACGGGAAGTCGCGATGCTCTCGCAGAGCTTTCTCGACATGGCGGCGCGGCTCTCGGAAAGGTCCGACTACATCAGGACCTTCGCGGCGCATGTCTCGCATGAGCTGAAATCGCCGCTCACCTCCATTCAGGGTGCGGCGGAACTTCTGAAGGATTCCGTCGCGTCGCAGGCATCGATGAGCGACGGGCAGCGCCGGCATTTCCTGGATAACATCATCGACGATACGCGCCACCTGACCCTGCTTCTGGAACGATTGCGCGAGCTGGCGCGCGCCGACAATCCGCAGAGGAGCGGCTCGACGGCGCTCGCATCCGTCCTGGCGACGCTTCGGCAGGCCTTTCCGACACTCGATGTCGCGGTCGACGGGGACCAGGGGCTGGCCTTCGCCATGTCGCTGGAAAATGCCGTGATCACCTTCTCGCATCTCTTCGACAATGCGGCGAGCCATAATGCCAAGCAGATGCGGATCGGGATCGAGAACCGGCATGGCCAGCTCGTCATCGACCTTGCCGATGACGGCGACGGCATCTCGGACGCCAATCGCGCCAGGATCTTCGATCAGTTCTTCACCACCAGGCGCGAAACCGGCGGCACCGGGATGGGGCTTGGCATCGTGCAATCCATGCTCCGCTCGCATGGCGGCTCGATCACGCTGCAGCCCTCCAGCCGGGGCACGAAGTTTCGGATCACGATTCCGCTCGTTGCGGTTCCTGGGTGAGGGGGCGCTGGCCTCCCCCGCTGCGCGCTGGGCTGTTCGGGGAAAGTTTCGATCGTAGGATAGGCGTGGATGGCCGGGCCAAATCTTCAGCAAAGAATCGGCCCGGCCAAGACGCGCTTGCCATGGCGAGCGCAATCAAAGATCCGGTGGTCATTTTGCTCAGGCGAATGGACCCATCCACGTCTTGGCCGGGCTTGGCCCGGCCATCCACGCCTTCAATGACAGCGCCTACTAACGAGCTTTCACGGCGACCTGCCATGGCAGCTTGCGACTAGGGGCAACTTCGGTTACCACTCGCCGCCTGAAAAACCGATCAAAGGCCGGCCAGGCTTGAAATGACCTTTGCTTCCAAGAGCTTCCTTATCTATTTCTTCCCGATTTTCCTCGTTTGCTACTTCTCATTCAGGGCAGTGAAGGCAAGGAATATTGTCTTTATTGCCTTCTCGTTGATGTTCTATTCGGCGTCCAGGCCGATCTTCCTGGTCATCCTGCTTCTCTCAATCGCCGCGAACTTCGCGATGGCCATCGCCATCGACCGGGCCGACGGCAAGAGGCGCTATCGGCTCCTGGCTTATGGGGCGGCCGGCAATCTCCTGGTGCTGATCGTCTTCAAATATACGGGCTTCTTCGTCGAGAACCTCAACGTGCTGTTGCGCGTCGCCGATCTCGAGCTGCGCGTGCCGCATATCACCTTGCCGCTCGGCATCTCGTTCTACACCTTCCACGCGATATCCTACATCGCCGATGTCGCGAAGAAACGCGTCTCCGCCAACCGGCGCTTCGACGAATTCATGCTCTATATGTCGATGTTCCCGCAGCTCGTTGCGGGGCCGATCGTGCGCTATTCGACGGTCGCGAAACAGCTGCATGCCCGCCGCACGACGGCGGGACGGTTTTCGGCCGGCATGCGCATCTTCGTCATCGGCCTCGCCTGGAAAGTGCTGATCGCCGATCAGGTCTCGCCGATCGCCGATCTCGTCTTCGACCAGACCGCCGCGCCCAACCTGACCGAGGCCTGGCTCGGGCTCTATGCCTATGCGATGCAGATCTATTTCGATTTCGGCGGCTATTCGGCCATGGCGGTCGGGCTCGGCGTGATGACGGGCTTCACCTTGCCGCGCAATTTCCGCGTTCCTTATGACGCGCTGAGCATCACCGCCTTCTGGCGACGCTGGCATATGAGCCTGTCGGCCTGGCTGCGCGACTATGTCTATATTCCGCTGGGCGGCAGCCGCGGCACGGATTTGCGCACCTATGTCAACCTGTGGACCGTGTTCCTGCTCTGCGGCCTCTGGCACGGAGCCAGCTGGACGTTCGTCATCTGGGGCGCCCATCACGGCCTCTTCCTGGCGCTCGAACGCGCCGGCCTCGCCAATCTTCTGCAACGATTGCCGCGCCAGGCCGCGCATCTCTACACCCTGTTCGTCGCCTTCATGGGCTGGGTCTGGTTCCGCGCCGGGGGTTTCGACGGCGCCCTCCACATGTTCCAGGGGGTCTTCGGGCTGAACGGCATCGGCGATCTGTCGCTGCAGCTGCATATCCGCCTGTCGCCGCTCACCATCGTGATGCTCGTCGTCGCGGGCGTGCTGGGGCTCAGGAAATGGCCGAGATGGCGCTGGCCGTCATCGGTCGCCGGTGGGCGTGTCGCCTCCGCGATCGCCGATACGGCCTTCGTGATGGCGCTGCTGATCTTGTGCGTCATCGATGCCGGTTCCAGCAGCTACAGCCCGTTTCTCTATTACCGGTTCTGACAGTGCCGATGCTCGCACCCCATCGCCGCTTCCTGGGCGCCGCGGCCTGGGTCCTCCTGCTCCTGGTCCTGGTCGGCGGATTGCTGCCCGATCCGCTGGCGCAGCCCTTGCTCGCATCGCGGCCGGCTGCGACCGTGACAGGCGGGCCGACCGCAAGGCTGGCCGCGTCCCTTTCCGGCATCAAATCGCATTTCAACGCGGGCATGAACTACGCCACGTCGATGCCGTTCCTGGCCGGCGTCATCGACTATGAGCTCGGCACCTCGCGCAACCAGAGGGTCTATATCGGCCGCAACCATCATCTCTTCTACAATTCCGAGCTCGCGCCCGAACAATCGGCGGGAGCTGTTTTCCGCGTGGGCGAGATCGAGCATTTCGCCGAGACGGCCGACGCGATGCGCCGCAGGCTGGAATTGCTCGGCGCGAAGCTGATCATCACGGTGCCGCCGAACGCGCAATCGATCGCGACCGAGAGCCTGCCGCGCTGGTCGAAGCCGCGCGGGCCGCTCGAATACGATCTCGCCTTGAGCGAGCTGAGGCAGCGGCGTCTCGCGACCGTCGATCTGCGGACGCCCTTTCGCGCCATCGGTGGCGGCAATGCCCTCTATCGGCGCACCGACACGCATTGGAACACCCGCGGAGCGGTACTCGGCTTCAACCTCACCATGGCCGAAGCCGGGCACCCGGAATGGGCCGTTCCCTCGACTGCGGTCGGCCCCGGTGTCGTCGTCGCAGGCGGCGATCTCGCGCGGTTCCTGGGCATCCAGGGCTATCTGACCGACATCGATTATCCGCATCTGCCGGATCCTGCGACCGAGAGCGCCTGGACCAAGCTCGACCTTCTGCGCTCACCCCCCTTCGCCTACGTGTTCGACAGCTGGGCCTATGAAAGGAAGGCCGAGGGAGAGCGAGTGCTGATCCTCGGCGATTCCTTTACGCGGAGTTATTGGAAGGGCTTCCTGATGCGCAGCGACGCGGCCCGCATCGGCTGGCTGCACCACGCGTCCTGCAGCGTCGACTGGCGCGATGTCGAGCGCTTCCAGCCGACCCTGGTGATCCTGGCGCCGACCGAGCGCTCCCTGCCCTGCAAGCCGGAAGCGTGGCCCGCAGGCCTGCCCGGCGGGTAGTGCCGCCTGTCAATAAATGGTGTTGCGTGGATCGCGAGACGCCGGAAGCCAATCACCCGGCCCCTCACCCCCCGCTCTCTCCCCGCAAAGTGGCGGGGAGAGGAGCCGCGCCGCCGCCTGCACGAAAATAAGAAGACTTGACTCCGATCGTCTCTGGAGCCGATTTCGCGATAGAATTCACGACACGCAAACCCTGGCCAAAGAGGTGTCTTGATGAAAACCCGCGCCGCAGTCGCCTTCGAGGCCGGCAAGCCCCTATCCATCGAAACAGTCGAGATCGACGGACCGAAACCTGGTGAAGTGCTGGTCGAGATCAAGGCGACCGGCATCTGCCACACCGACGCCTACACGCTCTCTGGCGCCGATCCCGAGGGGCTGTTCCCGGCGATCCTCGGCCATGAAGGGGCTGGCATCGTGCGCGAGGTCGGGGCGGGCGTGACCACGCTCAAGCCCGGCGACCATGTCATCCCGCTCTACACGCCCGAATGCCGCCAGTGCAAAACCTGCCTGTCGCGGCGCTCCAACCTGTGCACCGCCATCCGCGCCACGCAAGGCAAAGGGGTGATGCCCGACGGCACGAGCCGCTTCCGCTGCGATGGCGAGCCGGTGCTCCATTACATGGGCTGCTCGACCTTCGCGAACTTCACCGTGCTGCCCGAGATCGCGCTCGCCAAGGTGCGCGAGGACGCCCCCTTCGACAAGATCTGCTATATCGGCTGCGGGGTCACCACGGGCATCGGCGCGGTGATCTATACCGCCAAGGTCTGGCCCGGCGCCAATGTGGTGGTGTTCGGCCTCGGCGGCATCGGCCTCAACGTCATCCAGGGCGCCCGCATGGTCGGCGCCGACAAGATCATCGGCGTCGATCTCAACCCTGGCAAGCGCGCCATGGCCGAGAAATTCGGCATGACGCATTTCATCAATCCGGACGAGGTCGGCCGCGACAAGGTGGTGCAGGCGATCATCGACCTGACGGGTGGCGGCGCCGATTTCTCCTTCGAATGCATCGGCAATGTCCACACCATGCGCCAGGCGCTCGAATGCTGCCATCGCGGCTGGGGCGAATCGATCGTCATCGGCGTCGCGGCCTCAGGCCAGGAGATCGCGACGCGGCCCTTCCAGCTGGTCACCGGGCGCGTCTGGAAAGGCACCGCCTTCGGTGGCGCGCGCGGGCGCTCGGACGTGCCCAAGATCGTCGACTGGTACATGGAGGGCAAGATCAATATCGACGACCTGATCACCCACACCATGCGGCTCGACGAGATCAACACCGCCTTCGACCTGATGCATGAGGGCAAGTCGATCAGAAGCGTGGTCGTGTATTAGGGGCTTTCCCTCTCCCGCGCCCTTCGCGCGGGAGAGGGTGCCGAGACCATAGCTCGCAGCACACTGCGAGCGTTCGCTCACAGCTATGGTCGAGGCGGGTGAGGTGGTTCAGAGGGCCAATTGTCAGAAGTCCACCTTTGCCGCTACGCGTAAGGATGTGGTGAATCGTCACCCCTGATCCGCATCCGGTGGGATCATAGAGCGGCCGCGCATGGACTCGCCGGCGCTTCACGGCCCGCCACCTCCAGCCGGTAGTCGCCCGAGGCCAGACCGATCCGTAAGGCTGAGCCGTAACAAATTCGGGTTGTGCTGCCGGCTGGAAGCCAGCGGTCCAAAAGGGCGTTGGCACAACGGTTCAGCCGGGCGCAACCTTCGGACCGCCGGCTTCCAGCCGGCAACGCACGAAGCGCTTCACCGGCGTCCCTCATCCGCCTCGACTTCGTCTCGGCACCTTCTCCCGCCCAAGAGCGGGAGAAGGAAGGCGCTCACCGCATCGGCGGCGAGAACAGGATGCCGCCCTTGCTCCACAACGCGTTCACGCCGCGCTCGAGTTTCAGCGGCGACCCCGCCCCGACATTGCGATCGAAGCTCTCCTGGTAATTGCCGACCTGCGCCAGGATGTTGAAGCCCCACTCGTTCGGCACGCCCATCATGGCCCCCATATTGCCCTCGACCCCGAGCAGGCGGCGGACCTCCTGATCGGTCGAGCTCTTGCGCAACTCGGCGGCGTTCGCCGAGGTGATGGCGAGCTCCTCGCCGAGGATCATGGCGTTCAGTGACCAGCGCACGATATTGCCCCATTGATTGTCGCCATTGCGCACCAGCGGCCCGAGCGGCTCCTTCGAGATCACATCCGGCAGCAGCGCATGCTCCTCGGGCTTCGCCAGCAGCAATTGCTGGGTGGCGAGGTTCGAGCGGTCGCCCGTCAAGGCGTCGCAGCGGCCAGCCTCATAGGCCGAGCGCAACTGGTCGCTATTGCCATAGACCACCGGCGTGAAGGTGAGCTTGTTGCTCCGGAAATAATCGGCGAGGTTGAGCTCGGTGGTCGTGCCGCTGCGCACGCAGATGGTCGCCCCGTTGAGGTCCTTCGGGGATTTGGCCTGCAGCGCCTTGGGCACCAGGAATCCCTGGCCGTCATAGTAATTCACGCCGACGAAGTTGAGGCCGAAGGAGACATCGGCCTTGTAGGTCCAGGAGGAGTTGCGCGACAGGAGATCGACTTCGCCCGATTGCAGCGCGATGAAACGCTCCATGGCCTCTAATGGCCGGTATTTCACCTTGGTGGCGTCACCGAGCACGGCGGCGGCGACGGCGCGGCACAGATCGACGTCGAGGCCGCTCCACTGCCCGTTCTTGTCGGGCGCCGAGAAGCCGGGCGTGCCGACGCTCACACCGCATTGAACGAAGCCTCTCGCCTTGACGCTCTCGAGCGTCGTCGCCTGGGCCGGCAGGGCCGCCGCGAGCGTGAGCCCCGTCGCCATCAGGACATGCTTGATCGCCATCCTCATCCTCCCGTTCTCGTTGGTCTGTTATCGTTGATCTTGCGGATCGGCGCTCAGGGTGAGCGGGCCCTCGCTGCAGCGACCGGCGCAGCTTCGCCTTCGGCCGCCATGGCGGCCCTGACGGCTCGCGCCAGCCGCTCGATGCCCGGCGCGATCGCATCCTCCGCCACCGAGGAGAAGGACAGGCGCAGCGTCGCCTTGCCCGAGCCGTCGGCGAAGAAGGGGGCGCCCGGAACGAAGACGACGTTCTCGTCGCGGATCGCCCGCATCTGCAGCTCGGCCGCATCGAGCGGCGCCGGCAAGCTCAGCCAGACGAACATGCCGCCGCCCGGCTCGTTCCAGGCGACCTCCTGGGGCATGTGGCGCGCCAGGGCCCGCAGCATCAGGTCGCGACGGCGGCGATAGGCACCTCGAAGCCTCTCGGTGTGGTCGCGCAGGATGGCCGTCGCGACATCATGCACGATCATCTGGTTGAGCTGGCCGCCATGCAGGTCGGAGGCTTGCTTGATCGAGACGAGCTTTTGCGTCACGGCCGGCGGTGCGACCACCCACCCGACCCGCAATCCCGGCACCAGCGATTTCGAGAAGGTGCCGGCATGGATCACATTGACGGTTGATCTGCCGGACGATCCGGCGGGGTGAGAAGTGTCGAGCGCCAGCATGCTGGGCAGCGCCTTGGGCGCGAAGCGCAATTGCTCATAGGCCTGATCCTCGACGATCAGGACCTTGTGCCGGCGCGATAGCTCCAGCACCTTCAGTCGCTCCTCCAGCGACAGCGTGATGCCGGACGGATTGCCGAAATCCGGCATCAGATACATGAACTTCGCGCCTTGCGAGAATTCGCGCTCGAGTGCCTCGAGATCGATGCCCGCCTGGTGCGTCGGCACGCAAGCATAGACCGGCTCGAACAAGCCAAATGCCTGCAGCGCGCCGAGATAAGTCGGGTTGGTGACGACGATGCGGTCGCCCGGCTCGACGAACAGTTTTGCGAGGAATTCGAGCGCCTGCTGCGAGCCGTTGGTGACGGTGATCATGTCGAGGGCGACCTGCGCCCCTGCGTCACGGAGATAGCGTTCAATGAATTCGCGCAGCGGCCGGTAGCCCTCCGATGCCCCGTATTGCAGCGCCTCGCAGCGCCGCCTCGGGTCCGCCATGATCGCCGTCATGGCCTGTGTGATCGCGTCATAGGGAAAGAGCGACGGGTTCGGCGAGCCGCTGGCGAAGGAAATGGCGCCCGGCTGCTCGGCGAACTTCGCCGTCGCCCGGATCGCCGACGGCTTCAGCGCCTGGCCGCGGGCCGCGAAGCGGGAGGTCCAATCGGTCATCGCGGGGCTCGCACGCTCATTGCGGCGCGAGCACCGCCGCGCCGTTGAATCTATGGGATAGGTTATTGACCTTTATGGAGCGTGTCAATTCGGGCGTCTTCCTTCTCCCGCCACTTGAGGCGGGAGAAGGTGCCGAGGCGGAGCCGAGGCGGATGAGGGACGGTTGAGCGCTTCACCGGCGTCCCTCATCCGCCCTCACTGCGTTCGGGCACCTTCTCCCGCGAAAGGGCGGGAGAAGGTTACGCGCCCGCTCAAGCGGCGCGGCTCAACCCGACCTCGGGCAGCTTCGGCCGCTTCGCCATGGCGTCGCGCATCAGGCCTTCGATCCCGGCGATGTGCTCGCAGAGCTTGATGCATTGCACGAGATCCGAGCGGGCATCGAGATGCAGGAGCGGCATGAACCAGTCATAGAGTGGCATCTCCGCTGTCAAACGGCATTGAGCAATTTGCCGGCATGGCCGGACTTTCGGAGGATGAAAGCCCATGACGAACACCGATCTCCCAGAGGGGTGAACCTCGCACCAACGAAGCGGTGGCCTCACGGGGCGCTTATCCTGCCCAAGGCTTCCTGCATCGGTTGTGCTGAGACGACGATCGTTTCCTCAAACGGGTGGTCCATAGGGGCCAGGCTGAGCAGTTTCTGTTGGACATTCTCAAGCAGTTGCCAGGCTGGCGGATCGGGGAGTCCTGGCTCGTGCCTGATTTCCTGAGGCCAGGTTTCAACAATTCGTGCGGCGATGTATTCCCGAAGCAAAGAAATTGTACTCTTCGCCTCCGGACCGTATTTGATCAGATCACGATTGAGCGACATTAAGTCGGCGGCGACATTTTCAATCTGTTTATTGCTTGTATCGAACCTATTTTGCGTCTGCAATCAACAGGCCTAGCACCAGTGCCGCAAGCAGGGAGATCATAGTCGTGGTGGTTTGCACGATCCTCTGGGTGGTATCGTCGCGATACCGATCATGCAGAACTTTGCCCAGGAGCAAACCCAACATTCCCCCGCCGAATATGACTGCGAATGCAAGGAGACCGTAAGAGCTTACATTCATCGCAACTCTTCATTGCGTAGCAAGCTTGAACCATAGGTGTGTGAGGTAGCCGAATCAATCCGGGCGCCAGGCAGACTCGCCCCATAGATGCGGCGAAGGCAGACAAGGGGCTTGGAGCCGCGCCCCCGGCATCCAGCGCCAGGTCGCCTGCTCGGCGCCGTCGTCTACTCGACGGCGAGCTTGACGCGGCCCCTCAACACGATCGTCACCAAGATGGACCGACTGACCCGCTCTTCACTGGGGCAGCGACCCGGCTTCCTTGTCGAGTTGAAGGCAGGAGAGCAGGTCCACATAGCTCGGTACGCCGCCGATTTGGGTTTCGCTCACGCAACTCCTTCGCGAACTGTCCTTGAAGCTCCGCCATAGCTTGGCGAGTTGCTTTCGAGCCTCGACCTCGCTGTCCACGCAGCCTTGATACACGTTCTTGTCGCCAGAGCCTGAGAGAGGCTGCGCCTGGCGGCAGGTAGCCTTGATGTCGAACCGGGGCACCCCGGCCGCTACGGCCAGGGTGGTCTGAGCCAATACGAGAGCGAGGATCGCGGCGAGCCTGATCACGTGTCACCTCCAGGGCGGGCAGTCATGCTATCACGAAGCAGGAGCGCGGCCACTGGCTGGACGGCGCCGATCGACAAGGCGCCGGATGGGGGCTCGACGCCCGTCGAACGACCGGAATCGACCCAAAGCAGTCGTTCGATATCACACGAGTAATCAAGGCCTTTTGCCTGCTGGCCTGGGCTGAGCATGAGACGGATCATGGCCAGCCGCACGAAGGCAGAAGGCAGCGACGGCGCTGGCCTAGTTCATCGATTCCATGAAACTGGTCCTATGAGTGGGGTTCATCTGGCCAGCGAAGCCTTGTAGCCTGTCGTTTTAATTCGTTGAACGAGGCGAAGGTCATGACGGCATTGCGGCGAGTGATCAAGTTGTCGATCGGAAAGGCGGAGTTGGCGGAGCTGGAGTCAATGGCGCGCTCGCGGACTGAACCTGCGGGCCGGGTTGAGCGGGCGCGGGTGCTGCTGGCCTACCTTAAAGACCCATCTTTCTATGCGGTGGGTCAAGCCTTGGGACTGCATCATCAAAAGGTCCAGCGCTACATCGAGCGAGCCAAGGCCGATGGTGCGATGGCGGCGCTTGATGACCGTCCCCGCCCCGGCAAGGAGCCCACGATCACCGTCGAGGCCAAGACGTGGTTAGTGGCGCTGGCTTGCCGGAAGGCGAAGGAACTGGGCTATCCGCATGAGGTTTGGACGACGCGGCTTTTGGCCCATCTTGCCCGCGAGCATGGACCGGCACAGGGCCATTCGTGCCTGAGCGGGCTGGCTCAGGGCACTGTCTGTAAGATCCTCGACGCACAGGAGGTGAAGCCGCACAAGGTGCGCTACTACTTGGAACGCCGGGACCCCGAGTTCGCGGCCTCTCCTACGACGAGAAGCCGGGCATTCAAGCGATCGCAACGACGGCCCCGGATTTGCCCCCCGAGCCTGGCGTGCACCCGACTTTCGCCCGCGATCATGAATACAAGCGCCACGGCACGGTCAGCTTGCTGGCCGGCATCGATCTCATCACCGGCAAAGTTCATGCCCTGGTCAAGGACCGCCACCGTAGCCGCGAGTTCATCGAGTTTCTGAAGCTCGTCGATCCCGCCTATCCGACCCATACGGCGATCCGTTTGATCCTCGACAATCATTCCGCCCACATCTCCAAGGAGACGAAAGCGTGGCTCGCCACCCGGCCGGCGGCCCGCTTCGAGTTCACCTTCACGCCCAAGCACGGCTCCTGGCTGAACTTGGTCGAGGGCTTCTTCTCCAAGCTTGCCCGCTCGGTCCTGCGCCACATCCGCGTCGCATCCAAACAGGAACTCAAGCACCGCATTATGGCTGCCATGGATCACTTCAACCAAAATCCTGTCGCCCACACTTGGTCCTACAAGCTCGACAAGGCAGCCTGATATGAGTCAAATCCAGGAAACGCTGAACTAGCACTCGGAGTCCGCGTCATGGAACGGTTGCGGCGGAGTCTGGCGAAGGTTCACATGAAACCGCCATCTAGCGCGGCCCGGGAGGAGCAAGCGAGTTCCGCAGGGGCTCGCTGGAGATCGTCATCAATCCTGAAAATGGCTGACTGAGATCCAGGATCAGAAATATAGCGCCAGAGGCCGACACGGCGAGGAAAAACAGAATAATGGTGATCGTCGCGTTGGGTGGAGCAAAGAGACTGAAGCTCGCAAAGATCATGGCGAGCCAAAAGACGAGAATGACGATAAAGGGTGTGGGAATTGGGTTGCCTGCCCGTGCCGACACCAGAAAGCGTGTTTGAGCCAAGTCGGTCTCGATCGCGATCGCTCGAGCCTGCAAGGAGCGTTGCTCTTCGCTCTTTGGAGCGAGTTCTTGTGTCTTCTGAAACGCCGATTGGGCCGTTCCCTTCGGTGCGAATGGTCCAGCGCTTAGAGACCCAGAATCGCTTTCTCCCCAGATTTGATGGATCAGCGGATCGATGCTGCGACGAAGCATATCGCGGGCTTCTGCAGTTTCAGACCCGTACTCGGCCAAAAGGCGATCGAGCAGGACGATGTCCGCGCTCATTTTGCTGATATGGCCGCTCTGGGTGTCATAGGAACTCTTTGCCGAAGCAATCATCAGGCCGATGACGAGAGCAGCCAGCGTTCCGATCAGGCCCACGCCCAACCGCACGACATCCTTTGTATCTGCGCTCAGATGAGATTTGGGCAGCCTGACGCTGAGAAACATGCCGAAAAGCGCTCCGGCAAAAATACATGTCAACGCGGCCAAGGATACGCCTGACGGCCCCATGATCTAACTCTCTTGCGATCCGACAGGACGTTCGTGATCGGCCCCAATCGGGCGGTCCAGATTGAATGCTAGTGCATGACCGGGCTTGGCGCCAAGGCCGACCCAAAGCTGCCGTTCGGGTCGGGCCCCTAGACAAGCCGAATTGACCACCGCCCCTCTCAAGCTCATCATTTTCTTCGCAGGAGCCGTCACGATGCTTGCATAGCAGAAGCCTTGAGCGAGAAATCAAATGGCGGCGGAAAACCACAAGGGTACCACTTCGCGTTCCCTAGATTCTTCGACCGTCGACGCGATCATCCGGTTCGGCCTCATCGGCTTGATCGCTTACTGGTCGCTCAAGGTGATCGGCCCCTTCCTGACCATTGCGCTTTGGAGCGCCATACTCACCGTCGCTCTCTATCCGATGTTCGAGCGGCTGGCCCGGTACCTGGGCAGCCGCCGGCTAGCGGCGGCGCTCGTCACGTTGCTGTGCCTGATGGTCGTCATCGGCCCGGTGACCTGGCTCGGGCTCGCCCTCATCGGCGGCGCCGAGTTCCTGGTCAAGGATTTCGACGCCAGCCTGTTGTCGATCCCCCCGCCTCCCGAAGCAGTGAAGGGCTGGCCGCTGATCGGCGAGCAGGCCTATCGGCTATGGGACCTTGCCGCCACCGATACCAAGGCTATCCTCCTTGAAGTTGCGCCGAGGCTCAAGCCGCTCGGAGGCATGCTCCTCGACCTCGCCGGCACCGTGCTATACGGCCTTCTCGAATTCGTCGCCTCCATTATCATTGCCGGCTTCCTCTATGGCCCCGGACCGCGTCTGGCAGAGGCCCTCCGGTCGGTCTTGCGTCGAGTCTCCGGCGATCGCAGCGAGGAAATGCTGAAGCTGGCCGGCAGCACGATACGCAACGTGTCACGCGGTGTGGTCGGAGTCGCGCTCGTGCAAGCGCTCCTTGCGGGATTTGGCTTCCTGGTCGCGGGCGTTCACGGCGCCGGCTTCTTGAGCTTCCTCGCCCTGATCCTGGGGATCATTCAGATCGGTCCCGCGATCCTCTTGATACCGATCGTCGTCTGGAGCTGGACCGCCATGGAGACGACGAAAGCTCTCATATTCACAGCCTATATGATTCCGGTCAGCCTACTGGACAATGTGCTCAAGCCCCTTCTCATGGCGCGGGGCCTCGCGACGCCGATGCCCGTGATCCTCATCGGCGTCCTCGGCGGCACCATAGCTTACGGAATCAGCGGCCTGTTCCTCGGGCCAATCGTCCTCTCTGTCGCATGGGCGCTCGTGGTGGCTTGGGTGCAGGACGACACGGATCCGACGGCTCCGTGCCCAAAGGCGCCCGACAGAGCTTCGGCGCCGGATTGACCATCGTCGGCGCGCATGGACCCTGAGCATAGCGTGTCTTACCGCTGCATCTCGGCCCCTGTCGAAATCACCTGCATGACGCCAGTGGACAAACCATGCGCTTGGTACCCGGCCAAGTAAGGACCCGCTATCGACCCACAGCGGACGTTCTGTTGGGGGCCCCCCGGTGTCTGCTCAGGCTCAATGGACTAAACCGCTCTCGCGGTAGAGCGCACAACTGTTGCGCGGGACGAGAGAAGTTGGGGTAACGGGACGGGAGCGTCCTGTCTGAAGATGAGGGGTTGCCAACCTCACAACAGACAGGAGCCTCCCATGACCAACGAGGCCATGAGCCCATTGCGCCGGCGCATGATCGAAGACATGACGGTGCGCAAGTTCGTCGAGAAGACCCAGAAGGATTATATCCGTCACGTCAAGGACCTCGCCGTCTTCCTCGGCCGATCGCCGGACACCGCCACGGCCGAGGATCTGCGCCGCTATCAGCTGCACCTGAGCGACACCGGCGTCCGCCCGCCGAGCATCAACAGCGCGGTTTCGGCCCTGCGGTTCTTCTTCTCCATCACGATCGACCGTGCCGCTGTCACCAAGCCTCTGACGTTTGTCGCCGAGCCGCGGAAGATTCCTGTCGTCTTGAGCCCCGAGGAGGTGGCACGCTTTCTGGAGGCGGCACCCGGGCCGAAGTATAAAGCCGCGCTCAGTGCTGCCTATGGTGCGGGCCTGCGCGTTTCCGAGGTCGTCGCGCTGAAGGTGTCGGATGTCGACTCCAAGCGCATGCTGCTGCGTATCGAGCAGGGCAAGGGGCGCAAAGATCGCTGTGCGATGCTCTCACCGCAGCTGCTCGAGTTGCTGCGCGACTGGTGGCGGATCGCGCGGCCCCGGGTCTGGCTGTTTCCGGGACAGAACCGGGTCAACCATCTCACCACGCGCCAGCTCAACCGCGCCGTTCATGCCGCCGCTCACATGGCCGAGATCACCAAGCGGGTGACGCCGCACACGCTGCGCCACAGCTTCGCAACCCATCTGCTGGAGCAGAACATCGACATCCGGGTGATCCAGGTTCTCCTCGGACACGCCAAGCTCGATACCACGGCGCTCTATACGCGTGTCGCCACCAACACGATCCGCGAGGTCATGAGCCCGCTGGATCGCCTCACGCCGCTGCGCGCCAGGAGAGACAAGCCACCCGCATAGCGCGCAGGGCGCATGCTTCGCCCGGCGCTGGAGGTCGCGGATATCTTCCGCGGCCACGGACCGGCATGGCGCAGGGCCAATGCCGGCCATGTGAGCCTCGGCCAACTGAAGGTCATGGCGGCGATCGAGAGCTGCCGCACGGCGACGCTCGGCGGTCACGTCGAGCGTTGCGAGGACTGTGCGCATACGCGCATCGCCTACAACTCCTGCCGCAATCGCCACTGCCCGAAGTGCCAAGGTGTAGCCGCCAAGCAATGGCTGGCAGAGCGCCAAGCCGAGCTGTTGCCGGTGCCGTACTTCCATGTCGTGTTCACGCTGCCAGCGGCGATCGCGGCCATCGCCTATCAGAACAAGACGGTGATCTACGACATCCTGTTCAAGGCCTCGGCCGAGACACTGACCACGATCGCCGCCGATCCCAAGCACCTCGGCGCACGCATCGGCATCACTGCCGTGCTGCACAGCTGGGGCTCGGCCATGACGCATCACCCGCATGTGCATATGATCGTGCCAGGCGGCGGCATCTCGCCCGATGGGCAGCGTTGGATCGCCTGCCGTGCCGGCTTCTTTCTGCCGGTGCGCGTGCTCTCGCGCCTGTTCCGCCGGCTATTCCTGGAGAAGCTCGCCGCCGCCCACGCGGCTGGTCTCCTGCACTTCTTCGGAGACCACGACCCTCTCCACGACGAGCCAGCCTTCACCGCCTATCTGGCGCCGCTGCGTAGAGCCGAATGGGTCGTCTACAGCAAGCGCCCGTTCGGCGGGCCAGAAGCTGTGCTGGCCTATCTGTCGCGCTACACCCACCGCGTCGCCATCTCCAACAGCAGGCTGATCGCGTCCGATGGCAACAGCGTCACCTTCAAATGGAAAGACTATCGCGCAAAGGGCTGCGAACGGCAGAAGATCATGAGACTCGCCGCCGACGAGTTCATCCGCCGCTTCCTCATCCACGTGCTGCCCTCAGGCTTCCATCGCATCCGCCACTACGGCTTGTTCGCCAACAGCTCGCGCCTCGACAACGTCGCGCGAGCGCGTCAACTGCTCGCCGTGCCGGAGCCTGAGAACGAGACAGCCGATGCCCCTGACGGCAACGAGCCGCCACTCACCCAGCCGTGCCCGTGCTGTGGCGGCCGCATGATCGTCATCGAGACCTTCCAGCGCGGCTGCTCGCCACGATCCCGTCCGGCGGATTCGATGATTGCGATCAGGATCGACACCTCATGATGCCGTTCACGTCGAGGGTTGTGCCCGCATCGCAGGATCTCAGCCGGCCACGGCCAGGCTCGCCCAATGGCTGCTACTCCGCCCATTCCGGCCCCACCGTCTGTGCCGAATGCGGCGCCGCTCGGGCCAACAACGCTCCGCCAGACCTCTCCACCGACGCTCACCGTGCTTGGCGATTACACCGCGCCCGCACCAAACCATCGCGCCCAGGCCTCAAATCCCCATAGCTCGAGCCCGCCCCCAGCCCACCGCAACGCCGAGCTTATCCGATCCGCGGTTTCCTCCCCCGGAGGTTTTCCGACGCCGGCCGCAAAGGCAAGCGGCGCCGTTTGTGAGCGGCCGGCATCTGAAAACCTTCACATCACCGGAAGCGGGAAGGCGCCCTTCTTGATGGCCAGCCGATGGCCGCACGGCCCTCGGCTCGGGCGCGCCCATGCCGATTAGTTCGCGTCCTGTGCGGCGCGATAGGCATCCGCCAGTTTCTTTTCGTCGTCCGCCGTCAGCTTCGGCGGCTCGACAGAGATCGTCAGCTTGTTGATCTTGCCCGTGAACGTGAACGGGATTTGATAATCGCGATCATCCACCGGCGTACCGGTTTTCGAGCCTACGTCGAAGGTTTCGTCGACTGGCAGAATCAGCGGCACCGTGCGCTCCACTTTCCGCGTCGAAACGACCTCGCGGTCCACAGTCAAAGTTCCGGTGCCGCCACGGCCGATGCCGCTCATGTTGTTGAAGGCAAGGGTAGCGAAGCCGAGACCGTCGTACTTGAAGTCGAACACGATGGTGTGCTTGCCGGGCGGAAGCGCTTGCGGGCATTCCCAGCGGACGCGGTCGAGACCCAGCAGGTTCCAAGTGAGAACGGGCTTGCTCTTCAGAAGGTACATCCCATAGCCGCCGAACCGCCCGCCTTGCGTGACGATCGACCCCTCGCCGCCTCCTTGCGGCACGTCGACATCCGCGGTGATGGTGTAAGACGTATTGAGGAGCGACGGCGCCACGCCGCCGGGCAAGCCGGTTATCGGCGTCGAGTAGGTAAACACCTTCCGTCCCGCCGTCACCGAGGGACGCGCCGCAGCCAAGCGCGTCGCCGCCGAAGCATCCAGCGGCAGCACCTGATACTTGGCGAACTCTCCGAACATCAGGTCCCTCATCTCGCGAACCTTGTTGGGATTGGCCGCTGCTACATCGGTGTACTGCGTCCAATCATGCCGTACATCGTATAGCTCCATTTTGAAGGCGGTGGCAGGGTCCTCGATCGCCTTGCCCGCCAAGTCCCAGGGCGCTCGGATCGGAACCGCGCTCAGCATCCAGCCGTCGTTGTACAGACCCTGCACGCCCATCATCTCGAAATACTGCGTGCGGTGAGGCGACGGGGCATCGGCGTTCGCCTTGTCGAAGGTGTAGGCAAGGCTGACGCCCTCGATCGGCTTTTGCGCGATGCCGTCCACCATGATGGGTGCGGGAATGCCGGTAGCCTCCAGGATCGTCGGCACGACGTCGATCACATGGTGGAACTGCCAGCGAATGCCGCCCTTGTCGGTGATGCGCGCCGGCCAGGAGATCGCCATGCCGTTGCGCGTGCCGCCGAAGAATGACGGAATCTGCTTCGTCCACTTGAATGGCGCGTCGAGCGCCCAGGCCCACGGAACCGCGTAGTGCGGGTAGGTCTCGTTGCTCCCCCAGGCGTCGTAGAACTTCATATTTTCGGCGACCGACGGATTGATGCCGTTGAACGGCACAAGCTCGGCGAACGTGCCGTTCAACGTTCCTTCCGCGCTCGCACCGTTGTCGCCGCTGATGAAGATGATGAGCGTGTTGTCGAGCTTGCCCATCTCCTGCACCGCCTGGACGACGCGGCCGATCTCGTGGTCGGTGTACATGAGATACGCGGCGTAAACATCGGCCTGGCGGATGAACAGCTTCTTCTCGTCGGCCGACAGCGTGTCCCATTTCTTCAGCAGATCATCAGGCCAGGGCGTCAACTTGGCGTCCTGGGGAATCACACCGAGTTTCTTCTGGTTAGTGAGAATCTGCTCGCGCAGCACGTTCCAGCCGTTGTCGAACAGATGGAGATCGGTGGCCTTCTTGATCCATTCCGGCGTCGGATGATGCGGCGCATGCGTGCCGCCCGGAGCGTAGTACAGGAGGAACGGCATCGACGAATCGATGGAGTTCAATCTATTCAGCCAGTCGATGGCCTCATCGGCCATGGCGGTGATCAGGTTCCACCCCGGGCGCCCGACAAAGGGCGCAATCAGCGTCGTGTTGCGGAACAGCATCGGCGTCCATTGGCTGCTGTCACCCCCAATGAAGCCGTAGAAATATTCGAATCCCATTCCTGTCGGCCATTGGTCGAACGGGCCGGCTTGGCTGGTCTGGTAGGTCGGCGTGTTGTGATCCTTTCCGAACCACGAGGTGCGGTAGCCGTTCTCAAGCAGAATGCGGCCGATCGTGGCTGTGTTCTTCGGAAGGACGCTGTTGTAGCCGGGGAATCCGGTGGCCTGCTCCGAGATCACGCCAAAGCCCTCCGAGTGGTGGTTGCGGCCGGTGATGAGGGCGGCGCGCGTCGGCGAGCACAGCGACGTGGTGTGGAAATTCGTGAAACGCAGCCCGTCTGCCGCGATCCGATCCAAGGTCGGCGTCGGGATGACCCCGCCGAAGGTCGAGGGGGCGCCGAAACCGACGTCGTCGGTAATGATCAAGAGGATGTTCGGCGCGCCCTTCGGCGGCACCACGCGCGCCGGCCAGGCCGGCTTCGACTGAAAGGCATTCAATTCGATCTCGCCCTGGAAAGGCGCAGGCGGCGGCGGCAAATAGCGGCCGTCAATCGTGGTGGTGGCTGCGGGTGAGCCGGTCGTCCCGGTGATTTGCTGAGCGATGGCGGCCGCACCCATCAGGCTCAAGGGTACGGTCCCGAGCAGCGTGAGCATGGCGAGCCTGATACTCCTGCAGATGTTCATGATCGTCCTCCCATTTGGTCGCACGTGCATGCGCGGGGTCGCCTACCCGCTCGTTGCCCTGAGTTCACCATCATGACGCCGAACGGGCGCAAACGATATTGCCCTTAAGGGCAATACGGCCAACATGGTGCCGGAGCGTCCCTTGGTGATCGCACCGAAGCGCGCGAATGTCCGAGTTGGGTCATAGCTCCCGAAGCTTTGACCATCTCGAAATGTCCGCTAACCACCCTAAGCGGGCGTTCGGCCCACCGCCGCTTAGTGCCAGGAGAGAAAATCACTCCGAATTATGGGGCGGAAGCGGAATGGCTTCAACCGGAAGGGCTTGGTCAGTACACCCCACACATTGTCGCTGGTCGGTCGCCGCCCCATCGCCCCGAACCTGGTCTCAAATCCGGCGCTGCCGGCCATGGCGCGAAGCGTTACTGGTGTGAAGTGGTTGAGGGGATCCGGGTAGGCCTTGCAGGCATGGCTCGCGGTGACAGCCGGTGCCCTTGCGAGGCATCGATTTCAGAATAAGCTTTGTATCAGTGGGCGCTAGGAAAAGGAGCAGGACCATGGGATGCCGAATTGCTCAATTTCTCAGGACAAGCTGCATTGCCTCAGCAATTGCCGTCTGCGGCATCACCACGCTCGCGGCAGAAGAGAAACCCGAAGGGAACCAAGTCGATTTGGAATTGGTTGTCACCGTCGATGTCTCGCACCCGATGGATCGCGACGAAGCGATCGTTGCTCGCAACGGATATGTCGAGGCGTTTCGGAGTCCGGAGTTCATCCAGACGATCCAGCAAGGATCCCTCGGCCGAATCGCGGTGACGTTCGTCGAATGGTCGGATCCAGATGTTCAGATCGTTGTCGTGCCTTGGACGATCATCAACGACAACACAAGCGCGAACAACTTTGCCGATCGGCTCGACAGAGCGCCTTTCCAGTGGCTTCGGGGCACCTCGATTTCCGGTGCCCTCTTGTTCTCCGCTGGCCTGATCGAGAAGAGCGGGTTCAAGGCGCGCCGATGGACCATCGATGTGTCGGGCAACGGCCCCAATAACGTCGGCCTGCCGGTCCTGTCGGCGCGGGATGCCGTTGTAGCACGGGGAATCACGATCAATGGATTGCCAATTGATCTTGGTCCGCGTGAGGCGGTAATCGAGAACCTCGCCGAATATTACAATGCGTGCGTCATTGGCGGTCCGGGGGCTTTCATGACCTCGGTCACCGAGATCAACCAATTGCCCATGGCGATACGTCGAAAGCTTGTCCAGGAGATCGCTATGACCGATCCGAGTCAAAGCCCGATGATCAAGCTGATTCAAGCGCCCTCGGTCGACTGCATGATTGGCGAGAAACTGCGGCCGAGTTATTCAAAGTAGTCCGGTGCCATGCGCGCGACCGGGGTGGGGTCGAGTCCTTTGACCGAGCGCGACGAGCTTTGGACCGCTGGCTTCCAGCCGGCAGCACAACCTGAATTTGTGACGGCGCGGCCTTACGAATCGGTCTGGTCTCGGACGACTACCGGCTTGAGGTGGCGTGCCCCGAGGTGCCGGCGAGGTTCCATGCGCGGCCGCTCTACGACGATCGTGCATTGCCGGCTGGAAGCCGGCGGTCCGAAGGTTGCGCCCGGCTGAACCGTTCTGCCGTCACTCCGCCGCGCCGTTCAGGGCGGACAGGCTTTGTATTGCGTTGAGGAGATCGCGCCCTTAACCTTCGCCGATGAGGAAGAATCCACTTCTTGTGGATGCACCAGCCATCGAGCGTGCACGCAGGTTCGGCAGCGCCCAGAGCATAGAAGGGGCCTCCTGCCTCGAAGGGACGCAGCGGCCTCCGAGCCGGCCAATCGCCGCGATGACCGCGATCGTCTGCGTCGCCATGACCAGCGTCTGGGGATTTGTCTTCATCGACCCGGACATGCCGGGCCTCGACCCGACCGTCAATTTTGCCTGGTTCGTGCCGACCGGCCCGTTGTTCTCGACGATCTGGCTGACACTAACGCTCTGCATGACGGCATCATTCTACCTCGTCCTGCGATCTCCACCCGGCAACAGCGCCAGAAGCCTGGCGATCATCGCCTTCATCGCCCAGTTCATCCTCAAGAGCATCTGGGCCTGGCTGCTCTTCGGGCAGCGTGCCCCGCTCACCGGCCTTTATGTGATGATGCTCTTCGTCATCTGCGTCATCGCCAGCATCTGGTTCACCGCAAGAGTCGACCGCCGCGCTGCGCTTTTGATGGTCCCCTATGTCTCCTGGGTCAGTTTCATCCTGTTGCTGACAATCAGCACTGCGTCCGCCGTCGCCAGGGCGTCTTGAGGGCCGGGACCTTGTCTGGAGGGATCCCAGGACAAAACGGTGGCCGCGCTCAAGGCGCCATCACGTCTGTCGGCTGCGGCTGGTCCTCTCTGCGACTTGTCCGTCAGTACTCACTCGTTCGAACGCGGAGCCCATCCCCATGACACGCCGTTTCGTCCTCGGCCCCGCGCTGATTGCCGTTTCGCTCGTGACCGTGGCGCTTGCGGGCGCGCCGGCGCCGCAAAGGGCGCCCGAACCTCCCTCCATCGAGTTCGGCGAGCTCTACCGCACCGTCGAGATGGCGGGCCTCTTCCCGGACCAGAAGACCTTTGCCGACGCGATACCCGACGAGCCGCCGGCGGAAATACTGGCTGATTTCGAGCGGCAGAAGCAGCGGCCGGACTTCGACCTGAAGGCTTTTGTCGCCCAGCACTTCACGCAACCGCCGCGCAAGTCCGTCGACTACAAAACCCGCCCCGAGGAGAGCGTCAGGGACTACATCGCCGATATGTGGAACGTGCTGCTGCGCAAGCCGGACGAGGCAGAACCCTACTCCTCTCTTCTGCCGCTGTCTCACCCGTACATAGTCCCCGGCGGCAGGTTCAGCGAGATCTACTACTGGGATAGTTACTTCACCATGCTCGGGTTGGAGGAGGACGGCCGCCACGAGCTCGCGCTGGACATGCTGGAGAACATGGCCTCCCTGATCGACCGCTACGGCCATATCCCGAATGGCAACCGCAGCTATTATCTGAGCCGGTCGCAGCCGCCGTTCTTCGCCTGCATGGTGGAACTGATCGCCGCGCATGACGGCGACGGGGTGTACCTAACCTACCTGCACGAGATGCAGGCCGAGTACGACTACTGGATGGAAGGCGCCCAAGATCTGTCCCCCGGCACCGCGCACCGGCATGTCGTACGCCTTGCGGGCGGCACGCTGCTCAACCGCTACTGGGACGATCGCGCCGCCCCGCGCGACGAATCCTATCGCGAGGACGTCGAGACGGCGCATCGCGCCAATCGCCCTGCCGCGGAGGTCTATCGTGACCTGCGCGCCGGCACGGAGACCGGATGGGATTTCAGCTCGCGCTGGCTGGCCGACGGTCGGCATCTCTGGACCATCCGTACCACCGCACTGGCTCCTGTGGATCTCAACGCGCTGATGGTGCAGCTGGAGCGGGTCCTGGCGAGGGCCTATCGGCTGAAGGGGGACGCGGCCAAAGGCCACCTCTACGAGCGACGGGCAGAGAGGCGCGCGGCTTCCCTCCGCCGCCTGATGTGGAACCCGCGGGGCGGGATATTTGCGGACTATGTTTGGAGAGGGCAGCGGCAGTCCGACGCCGTCTCGGCCGCCACGGTCTTCCCGCTCTATTTCGGGATCGCGACAGCAGCTCAGGCCCACACCGTCGCCGCCACTCTGCGTCGCGAACTGTTGGAGCCGGGCGGTCTGGGCACGACCCGGCGGGTGAGCGGCGAGCAATGGGACCGGCCCAACGGCTGGGCGCCGCTGCAATGGCTCGCCATCGCAGGACTGAATGCCTACGGCGAGCACGAGCTTGCCCGGGAGATCGCGCGCCGCTGGCTTCGTAGAAACATCGAAGACTACGAGGCCTCGGGCGTGCTGCTCGAGAAATACGATCTGGAAACCTCGCAGAGCCCACGCGGCGGGGGCGGCAGCGGCGGCGAGTATCCGCTGCAGGTCGGGTTCGGCTGGACCAACGGCGTGCTGGCAAAACTGATGGCCACCTATCCCAGGGAGACCGGCGAGGCTCTGCAGCAGCGCCCTGTCGCGCGGTAGGCAGATTGCACCATGGCAAGCAAAATGGGTGTCGACCCCATTCATTGCGGCCCTTCGGCCCTTCGGCCCGGCAGGAGGCGAGTTGATCCCGTCCAATTCGCACACCGCAGGGGCAATATGTTATGCATGTCATGGCGCGAAGCGTGGTCCAGCCTGGAGAAGGCAGATGAGACGACGCGAATTGATCACGCTGGTCGGCGGCGCGGCGGCAGCGTGGCCACTTGGGGCGCTCGCTCAAAGGCCGGGCAAGGTCTTCCGCGTCGGGTTGCTCGGTTCCAGAGCCGTCACCGACGACAGTCCCTTCGGGGCATCCCTCATCCGCGGCCTCGCCCGGCACGGCTATGCGCTTGATAGAAATTTGGTATTCGAACGCCGCGAGGCGGAGGGGAACGCACAACGCCTGCCGCAGCTCGCCGCCGAGCTCGTTGCAAGCAAGGTCGACGTCATGTCACCTTCGGGTATCCGGCGGCTCTCGCAGTCAAGAAGGGGACGACACTTCCGGCAGTGGCGTTCGGAACGGGCGATCCGGTCGGAACCGGGTTGGTCGGCAGCCTGGCGCGGCCAGGCGGCAACCTTACCGGCATCTCGGACGTGTCGGCGGAAGTCACGCCCAAGCGGCTGGAGCTTCTCAAGCAGTTTGCGCCCGGCTTGCGCCGGGTGGCGGTGCTGTGGAACGCCGACGACCTCGGAATGACGGAGCGTTACCGGGCGTCGGAGGCGGGCGCCCGGGCGCTGGGTGTCAGCGTCCAGCCCTTGGGCGTGCGCGAGCCCGCTGATTTCGAACAGGCGTTCGGAGCCATGAATCGCGACATGCCGGATGCGATTCTCATGGTCGCCGATGCGCTTACCACTCTCAACCGAAAGCTGGTTTTCGCGTTTGCGGAGGCGCATCGGCTGCCGGCCATCTATGAGTTCGACTTCCTCGTCCGCGACGGCGGCTTGATGTCATACGGTCCGGATTACGACGAAAGTCTCGATCGCCTGGCAGCACTCATAGATCGGATTCTGAAAGGAACGAGCCCTGCGCAATTGCCGTTCGAACAGCCGACACTCTTTCGCTTTGCCCTCAACCTGAGGACCGCCAAGTCGATCGGCTTCGAGGCCCCGGCGGAATTGCTCGTTCGGGCCGATGAGATCATCGAATGAGGCGCCGCGAGCCATTTGAGCGGCAGCCGGCGGGGAGGATCCCGCGGCTCTGCTTCCTGACCTTCGATCCGGGATGCTCGGAGAGATTTAAGGGGTGCTTCCAAGGCCTGCGCGACCTGGCTATAGGGATGGCCAGACCATCGCCATCGACTACCTCTCCGCCGATGGCCAAGGCGACCGGTTTCCAGCGCTCGCCGCCGACTGCCTGCGGCTCAAGACGCTGGGCATCACCATCCCGCCATCGCTCCTCGCCCAGGCCGACGAGGTGATCGAATGAGGCGGCGGGAGTTCATCGCATTCCTCGGCGCGGCGGCGGCTTCGCCGCTCGCCGTGTACGCGCAACAGGTCGACCGGATGCGGCGGATCGGCGTGCTGATGGGGTATGCGGAGAGCGACCGGGAAGGGCAGGCCAATGTCGCGGCGTTCCGGGGCGGACTCCAGGAGCTCGGGTGGACGGAGGGCCGCAACATCCGGCTCGACGCTCGCTGGGCGGCGGCCGACGCGGATCTGATGCAACGATTCGCGAAGGAGCTCGCTGCGCTCCAACCCGACCTCATTCTGACGCAAAACACACCCACCACTGCGGCGATGCTGCAAGAAACGCGCACCATCCCCATCATTTTCGCGAATGTTTCCGATCCGGTCGGCAGCGGCTTCGTCGCTGGCCTGCCGCGACCGGGCGGCAACGTCACCGGCCTCATCGACATGGAAGGCTCCATGGCCGGCAAGTGGCTGGAGCTGCTCAAGGAAGTCGCGCCGCGCATCGCCCGGGTCGCCTTCTTGTTCAACCCGGCGACGGCACCGTTCGCCGAATATTTCCTGACCCCCTTCAAAGCCGCCGCTGCGTCCTTCACGGTGGAGGCGATCGCAGCACCTGTTCGCGACATGTCCGAGCTCGATTCCATGGTTGCGGCGCAGGCCCGCGAGCCGAATAGTGGCCTTATCGTCATGCCGGAGGCCTTCATGAACGTGCATCGCGCGGAGGTCACATCGCTGGCGGCTCACTACCGTCTCCCTGCCGTCTATCCGCGCCGTTTCTTCGCTGAACTCGGCGGCCTGCTGTCCTACGGAAATGACCAGAGCGATAATTTTCGGCGCACGGCGACATATGTGGATCGCATCCTCAAGGGCTCGAGACCGGCCGAACTGCCGATCGAGCAGCCGACCAAGTTCGAGCTGGTGATCAACCTCAAGACCGCCAAGGCGCTTGGCATCGACGTGCCGGCGTTGCTCCTCGCCCGCGCCGACGCGGTGATCGAATGAGACGGCGGGAGTTCACGGCCGGTCTTTTGCTCACGGCTGTAGCGAGATCGGCGCTAGCGCAACAACCGGGGAGGCACTACCGGATCGCGCTCGTCCATCCGATCATTCCTGCCAACCAGCTGACCGAAAAGGGCGGAACGTTCTATCACTTGTTTTTCGTTGAGCTGCATCGATCGGGCTACACCGAGGGCGGCAACCTGATCATTGAGCGGTATTCTGCCGAGGGACATCCCGATCGATTTGCCGATCTCGCTCGCGAGGTCGTGAACCGCGATCCGGATCTGATCGCCGTCATCGGCAATGAATTCGCGACCGAATTCAACGCTGCGACCCGCACGATACCGATCCTCGCGATCATGATCGACTGCTCAGAATAGGAACAGTCGCGAGCCTCGCACATCCCAGCGGCAACATCACCGGTATCAGCCTCGCGCATTCGCTGAAATGCCGCAGCAGCGGCTGGATGCGTTGTTAGTGGGCCAACTCCTATATCGTTTGGACTGGGGGCGGATCGGTTGGCTCAGCAATCCAGCCAGCACCGGTGCGGCGCAGCTGGCCATTGTCCAGGGCAGTTTGATCCCCGGAAAGGGCCATAACTTTCACAAGCATACGCACCAAGAAGAGTTGATTTTCGTCGTCGCCGGGCGGATCGAGCAATGGATCGACCAGGAGAAGCGGCTTCTCGGCCCAGGGGATTCGGCCTTTATGCCACCCGGCGTGGTCCACGCTTCGTTCAATGTCGGTGACGACGAGGCCAAGGTTATTGCGATTTTCGGCCCTTGCGTCGGCGACGGGTTCGAAATGATCGACATGGCCGACGAAGCCCCGTGGAATAGTTTGAGGGGCTGACGAAAGGGGCGATCCGGTTGGATTTCGGACGATGAAGGGGCGCGGTGAGCGGCCCTGGCGCCCGCGAATGATCGCTTATTCCCGCGCAAGATCCGGATTGCGGCGCGACGCAGCGTCGGGATAGAGGCGGCCTCCATGGCTCGGCTGGAGGGACGTGCGGGATGATTGGCCGCTTGTGGAAGACGGGATTGAAAGCAGGGCGCGGCGAAGCCTATGAGGCCTTCGCGCGTGAGGTCTCGCTGCCCATGTTCCAGACGCAAGTGGGATTTCTCGGTTGCGTGATGAGCCGAGACGAGGAGGAAGGGCTCGTCCTGACATTCTGGCGCGATCAGAGCGCCGTGAAGGCTCTCGACACTTCGATTTCCTATCGCGAAACGGTCGCTCGAATTCTTGCGGCGGATGTTCTGAAGGAACCGCAGACGACCTCGGTCGGGCATGTCCATCTCGTCGATCTGGAGCGCCTCGTCCAGTCAGGCGAGATATTCGGGCGAAAGCACCCTATTGATCATTACTCACCAGTCGGTAATATAGGCGACAGCTGGGGCCTTGAAGAATGATCGGATGAGCCCGGGCGTTGTCCTGAGTGCTGCAAGTTGGGTTTCGATTTTGCCTCGTAGTGTTTCGCTTTTGCGCAGTGGTGTCCTGGCAACGCCGGTGCGCTTCATATGGCTCCAGACAAGTTCATCAGGGTTCAACTCGGGCGCATAACCGGGAAGGAAGTGTAGCGTCAGCAGCCCATTGGTCGACGCAACATAGGCTTTTGCCAGCGTCGTCTTGTGCGCCGGGAGGCCGTCTACCACCAGATGCACCGGCTTCGTGCGGTGCCGCATCATTCGCCGCAGCAGATCAACAAACAGCTCCGCGTTGAGGCCGCCTTGATAAGTGCAATACCAGAAAGCGCCTTTCGAATTCACGGCCGATGCCGCACTGATCGATTGCCGTTGACCGGGGCGCTCGACAACAGGTGTTTGCCCTTTCACACCCCAAGTCTTGCCGTGCACAGTGTCCGCACGAAACCCGGACTCATCCCAGAAATAGATCTCGCCCCCTGACGCTTTCGCCTGCCGCGCAATGGCGGGAAAGGTTTCGCGCTGCCATCTCTCGATGGCTTCCGGATCGCGCTGGTAGGCGCGCTGCAACGGCTTTTGCGGTGTCAACCCGAGTTTGGCGAGCAATTCGCCCACGGCGGTCACACCAAGGCGAATGTCAAACTTGCGCTCGATCAGGCTGGCCACTATCGACCGCGTCCACAGGCCGAAATCCAGTCCATACTGGCGAGGGTCGCGGCCATTGATCCAGCGATAAACCTGCCGCTCCTGATGAGGGGACAAAGTGCGCGGCCGCCCACTCGCCGGCCGAGACAGCAGCGCTTTCAGGCCAATCCCCGGTGTCGCCGCGGCCGCAACCCATTTGTAGATCGTCGTGCGACTGAAACCGTAAGACGCGATAACCGAAGAGGCCGGCTCTCCGTCCCGCACCCGCTCCACCGCCATCAGCCGTATGGCCTCAAGTGTTCGGTGATCAAAGCTGCGCCCGTCTCGCTTCATGGCTCATGATACCAAACCATGCGCCAATGTACAAGCCATTTGTCGCCTTAATTGCCGACCGGTGAGTAAGTGCAGTGTCGCCGTAATTGGAAAGACTCTGCGCAGTGAGGGCGGATGAGGGGCGCAAGGTCTTTACTTCAAGATCTGGCCCTTCACCGGCGCCCCTCATCCGCCTCGGCTTCGCAGAGTCTTTCCGTTCAAGAACTTGCACCTTCTCCCGCGAAGTGCGGGAGAAGGTTACGCGGCCACTCAAGCGGCGCGGCTCAGCCCGACCTCGGGCAGCTTCGGCCGCTTCGCCATGGCGTCGCGCATCAGGCCTTCGATCTCGGCCCTCTCCTCGGCGTCGAGGGGCAGGCGCGGGGGGCGAGTGACCGGCGAGCCGCGCCCGGCGATGTGCTCGCAGAGCTTGATGCATTGCACGAGGTCCGCGCGGGCATCGAGATGCAGGAGCGGCATGAACCAATCATAGAGGGGCATCGCCTCGGCCAGGCGCCCGGCGGCGGCGAGCCGGAACAAGGTCTCGCCCTCGCGCGGGAAGACGTTGGAGAGGCCGGACACCCAGCCTTGCGCGCCCAGCGCCACGCTTTCCACCACCACGTCGTCGAGGCCGCAGAAGGGGATGAAGCGATCCCCGGTCATGTTGCGCAGATCGACGAAGCGACGGGTATCGCCGGAGGATTCCTTGAACGACACGATGGTCTCGACATCGGCCAGCGAGGCGAGCATCTGCGGCGTGACGTCGGTCTTGTAGAGCGGCGGGTTGTTGTAGATCATGATCGGCACGTCGCTCGCAGCCCCGATGGTGCGGAAATGCGCCAGCGTCTCGCGCGGCTTTGCCGAATAGACCATGGCGGGCAGGACCATCAGCCCGTCGAGGCGAAGGCGCTGCGCTTCCCTGGCGATGTCGCAGGCCAGCGCCGTCGTATATTCGGCAACGCCGGCGATGACCGGGACGCGGCTGCCGGCTGCGTCCTTCAGGGCCTCCATGACGGCGAGCTTCTCGTCGCGCGCAAGCGCATTGTTCTCCCCCACCGTGCCGCAGGCGATGAGGCCGGACACGCCATCGGCGACCAGCGCCGCCGCGACCTTGCGGGTCGCCTCGAGGTCGAGCGAAAAATCCGCCCGGAATTGCGTCGTGATGGCCGGGAATACGCCGGCCCATGCGGGTTTCTTCGCCATCATGGTCTCTCCTTCGACAATCGAGCTCAAGGCTCGCCCGGGGCGACGCGACCTCTCCGCGAGGTCGATGGTGGCCGAACCGGACGGCCTGCCATGTCGCCACCGGCGCGAGATTCAATATCAGGCGACTGCAGCATACGCGACGGGAGGCGAAGCTCAAGCCTGCCTGGCCGCTCACCTGCCCAGCCGGGCAGTAGGCAAGCCGCGAGTGCGTTCTCACATTGGGATCAACCCAGGAGATCCCCATGTCTGACCCCAGCATGTCTACCCCCAATTCGTCCGACCCCATTTCGACTTTCACGCTCGCGAGTCTCTCCGGCGCACTCTCCGATCTTGTCACCCGCACGGCATCAGGCGTCGTCTCCGTCCATTCCCATCACTCGCGCGCGAGCGGCTTCGTCTGGAGGCCCGGCCTGATCATAACCGCCAATGAGGCGCTGGCCGAGGACGGCGAGATCGCGGTCGTGCTGCCAGGCGGAGAATCAGTGCCTGCGACGCTGGCGGGGCGCGACCCGACCACCGACGTCGCGCTGCTGCGCATTGGCCGCGCAGATCTGCAGACGGCGACACTCACTCCCGATCCTGTTGCGGCCGGTGCGCTCGCGATCGTCGTGGGAGCGCAGGACGGCGCCCCAGTTGCGGCGCTTGGCGTCGTGTCGATGGCCGGCGGCGGGTGGCGGAGCCTGCGCGGTGGGGAGATCGACGCCCGCATCGAGCTCGACGTCTCACTGCGCCGATCGAGCGAGGGCGGGGTTGCGCTCGACGCGAGCGGGCGCGCATTCGGCATGGCGGTGTTCGGCCCGCGGCGGCGGGTGTTGATCATCCCGTCAGCGACCGTCGACCGGGTCGCCGCCAAGCTCGAGACCCACGGCCGGATCGCGCGCGGCTATCTCGGACTCGGGCTACAGCCCGTCAGGCTCGATGATGGAGGCGTTGGCGCCATGGTCATGAGCGTTGACGCCAAGGGGCCCGGGGCAGTGGCGGGTGTCCGGCAGGGAGATATGATCGTCGCCTGGAATGGACAGTCGATCCGGAGCATTCGGACGCTGCTGCGCGCATTGGGGGCCGACAGCGTCGGCTCTTCGGTCAAGCTGTCGTTGAAGCGGGCGGGCGAGCCTGCGGAGGTTAGCCTGACGATCCGCGAGAGGCCCGCCGCTTGACGACCGAGCCCGCTCACGAGCCGATCGTGATCGCGATCGAGGTCAGCGAGCCGGGCGTTGCGGATCGACTCGCCGCCCTGCTCACGGACTTGCCCGGCGTGCGGCTGGCCGCGCCGGGCGAGCCGGCGGACGCTGTCCTGGTCTCACCCGAGAAGGCGCCTGCTGCAGGTTCCGACATAGCGTTGACTCCGCGCGAGATTGAAGTCCTCGCCCTTTTGGCTGAGGGCGCCTCGAACAAGCTCATCGCCAGCCGCCTGGGGATATCGGTTCACACCGCCAAATTCCACGTAGGCTCGCTTCTCGACAAACTGGACGCGACGGGCCGGACCGACGCCATCGCTCACGCGGTCCGGATCGGCGTGATCCATCTGTGAGACCGCCCGGATGATTGGTTGCGACGAAGATCAAGACCACTTCGGGGAGAAGCTGGGCTCCGAACTCAAACAGGCACAATTGAAAGCCGCGATCGACTCAAGTCGGATCTTCGGCCAACCGCGCCCAAGCGACCGGACTTGGCCGAAAGCGATCGGTCAGCTCCCGCAGGGGCGAGGTCTTCCTGGACGCTCGCCCCTGCGGCCGTTCACCTACCGGCGGCCTTCGATCGCAAACACGGGCCGCACGACCAGCTATAAGGCCTTCCAGAACAGCAAGATCATGATTATGTAGGCCGCGATCAGCAAACTGGTGCCCCGTAAGCTCACAAGGGCTCGCCCATCCTTCGGCGGCGTTAGCCACCAGCTGAGCCGTTTGGCGGTCCACGGCACGAGATACGAGGTGAGGATGACGCTGAAAGCGTTACCGATAAAGAGTGCGACCGGGAAATTCAGGTTGAGCGCCTTCGTCAGGATTGGTGTGCCGACCAACAGGCCCCAGAGGAAGACGATCGGATAGAGCGCCAGAAGCACGATCATGTTCATCTTCCACGCTGCGGGCACAGGCGCACCCTCCGGCGTGGCGTCGCGAAACCATTGCTCGAAGCCGCTTTCCGCCATCCGTGCGTGGAACTCCGCCGTCAGCGGGGCGGCTTCGTCGAGCAACTGCCGCCGTCGCGGCGACTCGAGCCAGGTCCGCAGATTGGTCTCGCTGTCGAAACGCAAGATCGCGATAAAGTCCTCCTGCACGCCCGGCACAGGCGGTTCGAAGCGATAGCCCTGCAACCCTGCTGCCTTCGACTGCGCCGCGGCGATCTTCTGCTCCCATTTCAGGTATTCAGCCTCCATGCCGGGCTTCACCCGCGTGCTCATCACCGCGGAGACCGGCGCTGTGCGCGCCGCACTGGCATCGTCGCGCACGATGTGAACGTCGTCGCGCCCCACAAGCATCGGGGTGGCCCCTTCGATGCGGGACTGCCGTTCGGACGAGCCCAGCCATCGCTTGGCATCTTCCAGGCTGACGAAACGCTGCAGGATCACCCAATCGACCTGCAGCGGCGGGTGGGGTGGCATCAGTCGCTGCTCGATGAACCCTGGGAAGCTGGAGATCACCTTGCTGGTTTCGCCCTGCCATTGTGCGAACGCGTCGGCGCTCTCCGGCCGAACGCAGGTTTGCGTGACGATGCTGACGCTGGTCGCAGCCTCGCTCATTTGGCGGCAGCGAGTTTCGCGAAAAGACGGTCGGGCGTGAATGGCAGATGGGCGAAACGCACGCCCGTGGCATTGGCCAACGCATTCGAGACGGCCGGCGCCACCGGATTGATGCCGCACTCACCCTGGGACTTCGCACCAAGAGGCCCGATCAGGTCGATCGTGTCGGCAAAGAAGATGTCGGTATGCGGCGTGTCGGCAAAGGTGGGGATGCGGCAGTTGCGCAGCTGCGGATTGACCATGTGCCCTTCGTCGTCATGCACCATGTTCTCGACCAGCGCCCAGCCATAGCCCATTGCGACGGCGCCATCGAGCTGGCCGCGGCACTGCATCGGGTTGATCGGCCGGCCGATATCGGCCGCATGCACGCTGTGCAGCACACGGATTTCGCCGGTCACGCGATGCACCGCAAGTCGCACCCCCTGCACGTTGAAGGCGATCGTGCGCGGCGAGAGATAGGCCCGACGGCTGACCGAGAAGCGATGGTCGACCTTCGCACCTTCGGCATGCAGCTCACGCAGCGAAATCCGCTTGTTGCCACAGATGACACCGTCGTTGTCGAGGCGGCATTGGTCGACTGCCACGCCGGTGTAGCGACTGGCAAAGTCGATGATATCGCCCGACATGGCCTGGGCGGCCAAGTGAACCGCCTTGCCTCCTACCACAACGCCCGTGCTCGCAAAGGTGCCGGTGTCATAGGGTGTGCAATCGGTATCGGCGTTGATGATGTCGATATCATCGACGCGCGTGCCCAGCATCGATGCGGCGATCTGCTTGTGCGCCGTGATGATTCCGTTGCCCATTTCGGTCGAGCCGCAGGCGAGATGGTAGGTGCCGTCCGGCAGCAGTCGCATCTCGGCGCCCGAGCGATGCTCGGTCGGCGGCCCGCATTCCAGCATGGCCAATGCAACACCCTGGCCCTCGGCCCATTCCGCACCTTCGGGCCTCGTGACGCCATTGCCCTTCTGCAGCTCCCGCTCGACGATATCAAGGCATTCACCGATGCCATAGCTGCCGAAGCTGGCGTCGTTTGGTTCCTTCCAGATCGATTCGATGTTGTCGCCCGGCTGCACCACATTCTTGCGCCGCATCTCGAACGGGTCGATGTCGAGCAGTCTTGCCAGCTCGTCGATCGCACATTCCACCGCGAAGGTGGTCTGCGAGGCGCCATAGCCGCGAAACCCGCCGCCCGGTGTCATGTTGGTGTAGACAGCGCGGCCGATGCCCTTCTTGTTCGCGCAGCGATAGGCCGCGATCGGGCTCGCCATCGCGGCTGCCAAGGTTTCGCTGCCATGGCCGCCATAGGCGCCGGTGTTGGAGAACACCTCCACGTCGAGCGCCGTCAGCGTGCCGTCCTTGCGCGCGCCAATCTTCACTCTGGTGGTCATCTGGTGCCGCGTCGTGGCGCCGATGAATTCTTCCTCGCGGCTCCATTCCCACTTCACCGGGCGACCCAGCTTCATCGTGGCGAACAGCACGAGATCTTCCGAAACCATTTCCTGCTTGCCGCCGAAACCTCCCCCGACGCGCGCGGTGAACACATGCAGGTCGCGTGGCGGAATCCCCATGATGTAGGCGAGCTTTTGCCGCGCGGCGAACGGCGCCTGCGAGCTCGTGCGGACATGCCAGCGGTCATCCTCACCCTTCCAGGCGATCGATCCATGCGTCTCGAGATGCACATGCTGCACGCGGGTGGTCGAATAGGTCTGCTCGTGCACCACATCGGCTTCCTTGAAGCCCTTGGCGACATCGCCGATTTCACCCTGCAGCGTGCAGAAGATGTTGTTGCTGGCGGTCACCAAGTCTTTGTCATGCAGCAGCGGTGCGCCGGGTTGCACCGCCAATACCGGATCGAATACGGTCGGCAGGATCTCGTATTCCACGTGCAGCGCCCGGCAGCCGGCCTCGGCCGCCGCCTCCGTCTCCGCCACCACGGCTGCGACCCGCTGGCCTGCGAAGCGCGCGACGTTGTCGAGCAGCATGATGTCATCGGGGTCGACGAGATGGTCCTCGTGCAACGCCGAACTGAAAAGACGCTTCGGCACATCTTCCCAGGCATAGACCGCCACAACGCCAGGCACGGCGAGCGCCGCGCTTTTGTCGATGGAGACAATGCGCGCATGGGCATGCGGCGAGCGCCGAACCTTCAGGTGCAGCAGCCCCTCGATGGCCAGATCCATCGTGTAGCGCGCCTTGCCGGTCACGATGGCATCGGTGAACGGATTGGGCAGGCTGGCGCCCAGTGCCTTGCCGGCCTCGTCCGCCTCGATGTTGCATGTGCCGAGCAGCGCGTCGTTGATCGACCGATAGCCGGTGCAGCGGCAGAGGTTGCCCTTCAGCGCGTGCGGCAGATCGGTTTTCTGCGCGTCGGTCAGTGTCACCGCCGTCATGATCATGCCGGCCGTGCAATAGCCGCATTGGAAGGCCTGCGCATCGTGAAACGCCTTCTGCATCGGATGCAGCTCGCCGTTCGTAGCCAGGCCCTCGATCGTAGTGATCTCGCGCCCTTCGCCTCGGAAGGCCGGCACCAGGCAGGAATGAAAGGGCTTGCCGTCGATATGCACGGTGCAAGCCCCGCAATCACCGGCGTCACAGCCCTTCTTGACGCCGAACACACCGAGATCGCGCAAAAGGGTGCGCAAGCATTGGCCGGCAGTCGGCTCGGCCGCGTAGCGACGGCCGTTGACATGGAAATGGATCAAGCAAGCTCCGTGCGGATCTGTTCGGCAAGATATTGCGTGAC
Source organism: Rhizobiales bacterium GAS188 (assembly GCA_900104855.1). Taxonomy (NCBI): domain Bacteria; kingdom Pseudomonadati; phylum Pseudomonadota; class Alphaproteobacteria; order Hyphomicrobiales; species Rhizobiales bacterium GAS188. Next base: position 4,159,228 of record FNSS01000001.1, on the reverse strand, counting down.
GTGGCGCTTGTACGGAGCCGATCCGTGCACGTCGTCGAAATACGCTTCCGGCGGCAAGCGGGCGTCCAGGGCATGGCGTAGTTCTTCAGCCGATGGGCAGGTGGCGAAGCGCAACTGCACCGGCCGCGGCGTGGCCGCCGAGACAGTCAGCAGGAAATCCGCGCCATGGTCACCCACCGTGGCGATGATAAGGGCGGCCGAACGTCCGAATTTGGTCAGCGACACCTGCCGCATGGCGGTGCGTTTGGACAAAGAGGCCACGGGCAAATGGATCTTGCGCAGCAGCTCGCCCTTCCGCAGCACGTTCTGGTGGTTGCCGGTCACGAAATCGACGACGGACACCTCGCGCGGCGCGCCGTCGCGCGGCCACAGCGTGCAGACACCTTCGAGAGCCGCGGTCAGCGAGATCATCGCACCCGCGGGCAGCGACATGCAGACATTGCCGCCGATGGTCGCGGCATTCCAGATCTTGAACGACATCAGGAACGAGTCGATGCATTTCCGGAACAGCGCCACCGCGCGCCATCCAGGCGGGCCTTGGAAGTCGTGCAGCTCCACGACCCGACAGGTCGCGGCGATGTCGAGGCCCGCTTCCGTCACCGTCAGCGGCGCCCAGCCCAGGCTGTCGAGATCGATCAGCGTGTCGACGGCCACCTGTGGCTCGGAGAACAACCAAGTACCGCCGGCCAGCCACGAATAACCGTCACGCCAGCCATCGACGTCGTCAACCGATGCCGGGCGTTTGACTTCGGCTATCGTAGTCAAATTCATAATCGTTTCCGCTCAGGACTTGTAGACTTCGACAGTCTGCATCATGCCCATTTCCTCATGGTTCATCATGTGGCAATGGACCATGTAGACACCGGTAAAATCGAGAAAGCGCGAGCGGAACACGACTTGGCCACCCTTGCGCTCGACGATGACAGAATCGCGCCACTCCGGCACGGCCAGCGCCTTGCCGTTGACCGACACGACCTGGAACGGATTGGTGTGGATATGAAAGACGTGGTCGTCGTGCTCATGCGTGTTGACGATCGTCCACTCCTCGACCGCACCGAGCTTGACCCGTTGATCGATCCGGCTCGGATCAAACTTCTTGCCGTCGATGAAGAAGCCGAATTCCTGCCAATGGCCGGCAGCATCTGCCTCCGGCGCGGTTGCCGAAAGGGTCACCGTACGTCGGTTGGTGATTTCGGATTCCTTGATGGTTTGCAGTGGCGGCGGCGGCAATGCTTCCGGCAGCTTCATGTCCATCGGCGCGCCTGACACCACCACCCTCGCCAGCGGGCCGACCGGCGAGGGGTGCCCCTGATCGTAAGGTGCCGCGTTCAACGCATAGGTGCCGGCGGAGCCCGCCTGCACCAGCAGATCAGCGCGCTGGCCCGGCGCGATCAGGAGCTGCTTGAGAGGCTGGACGGCCCCGAGTTGAATGCCGTCATAGGCGACGGCATGCAGCTCATGCTTCTCCAGATCGAGCAGCATGTCGTCCTGATAGGCCGCATTGAGGATACGCCAGCGCTGCACTTCGCCGGGGCGCATCTCGATCATCGGGCGGCGTTGTCCGTTGATCGCCAGGAAGCGGGTCGCCGTCTCCGGGAACAGCGTCTCGAAATTCTCGACCATGCCGTTCGCGTCATACACCACCTGGGTCAGCACCAGCAGGCGCTCGCGGGAGGCGGCTATCTCCGGCACATCGGCGAAATCGCCCTCGATGACGAGGCCGCCCACCATGCCGCTCGACATCTGGATATCGGCGCTGCCGTGGTGGTGGGGGTGATACCAGTAGGTCCCCTTGGTGTGGTCCTCCGGCAGCTTGATCTCGATGTCGTAGGTGTGGCCAGGGGCCATCGAGCGCATGACGTTGTCGGCAATGCCGCTTGGGCTCGCATGCGATCCATGGAAGTGGAAATTGGTGTTGTTGAACTGATGCGGCTGACTGATGTCGGCGGGAAGCCAGTCCCGGTTCGGCGGCAGATCATTGATCAGCTTGATGCGCAACGTGTCGCCGGGCTTCATGCGCAAGGTAGGTCCTGGGCTGCCGCCTTCATAAGACCGAACATAGAGCCTGACACCGCCGATCTGCCGGTAAGCGTAGCCTACCCGCAAGGTCGTGCTGAGCACGCCATTGACGGACCGCCGCACCTCGGGCTCGACAAGCGGCTGATCCATGGCGGGCGCCGGCTTGTCTGGCACCATGCCCATGCTGGGAGACATGTCCATGTGGGAGGACATGTCCATTGTGCCGTGCATGGGGTCTTCGGCCCTGACGGCCCCCGCGGTCAGCAAAAACGCGCCGATTCCGATGCTGCCATCGAGCAGTTGGCGCCGTGACAGTTTCTTCATGCTCGTCGCGATGGCAACGGCACCATTATCTTCCGGGTCCTGCTGCATTTAAATTCCACAACCCATAATCGATCCGTCTCCAATATACCCCTATCGTAAATTCACCATGAACGAATCTCGTCGAAAACTTGGCTGCAAAAGTAAATGGTGGTTTCAAACTGCATTGCGCGGCCGCTAGTCCACAACAGCTCGCGGCGAGATTATCGCGATCGGCAAGGATATGGAGGATTTAAACGTGATCTGGCCGCTCACGAGGCGGTCGCTGTGGGTTTCACTCCGAATGTTCAATTTTCTGGGCGTCTATTGCCTTCGTCCAGGGGTGCTGCCTTCTCTCCCATCCCGAAAGACTTGGCTTCTCAAAACTCGGATCGGCGAACGTGCCGACGGCCACGGCGATCAGGTCAGGGCGCAGCTCAGCTTCCCAGAACACTGTTCCTCCGCACTCCGGGCAGAAGCCGAAATTGACCGTCCTGCCACTTTCCGCGACACGTGCATAACGTTTGACGGTGCCCTCGGGGGGCCGGACTTGGTCTCTCGGATACCACGCTTGAGCACCGAAGGCGCTTCCGGTCCGACGCTGACATTCGAGGCAGTGACACATCGAGACCCGGACCGGCTCGCCTTGGCACATGAGCCGGAGCTGCCCGCAGCTACACGACGCTTGTCGAATTTTCACGCTCACGCCTTCCTCCCGCTCTTCCTCGGATCAAATGGCCTTCACGAAAGCTGGATGGGTCCAGGTCAGCCCAACCAAACGATTGGCTTGCTGCACGGACTTAGCCTCTAACCGCAGTATGCGCTGGAGATCGTTCGCTTCGGCGAGTTGGGTGGTCTCTTCAGCCGACACATCGAACATGCGCCGCCCTTCAGGCACCGGGCCATGGCGGAGCGACATAATCAGAAGCCAAGCGATACTCTATCGCGGGCGAAACGGCAAACGTCGATCACCACATGCCGAAAACGCCGCTTTTTTTGACCCAAAGCCGCCGTCAGCAAGCGCGTCATCAACGGCACGTCACCATCACTTCCGGCGGAACACTACGCTCAGATTGTTTGCTGGCATCTCGGTGATCACCGGCTCTGAGAACCCAGCGGATTGCGCCGTCCCTGCGACCGCTTCCAGGTCTCGCAGGCCCCAGCTCGGGTTATGATCGCGAAGGCTCCGATCGAACGCCTGGTTGCTGGGGGCCGTTGGGACCTCTTCGCGTTTGTATGGGCCGTAGAGGTAGAGCGGTGACGCCGGAGGCAGGATTGCGCCGGCACCCTTCATCAATCCGACCGTCGTGTCCCAAGGGGAAATGTGGACCATGTTGATGCAGATGATTCCGTCAGCCGAAACGATCGGCCAAGGTGGTCGGGAAGCATCCAGGATGATCGGCGGACGCACATTCGTGACGCGTGTCGCTTTCACCCATGCCGATACGCTCAGCAAGGCGTCCGGATCCGGATCGGAAGGCTGGAAAATGAGACCGGCGAGATTTTTCGCAAAATGAACGACGTGCTCGCCCGAACCGCTGGCGATTTCGAGGACGAGGCCCGTCATCGGCAGGACACCACGAAGGACATCGAGAATGGAATCGCGATTGCGCAAGGTTGCAGGCGCATGCTGACGGTGGTCGCTCATCTTCCTCACACATTCCCGGGCGTCCGTCAGGCGTCCTGGCTCGCCGAAGCTTCCGCTCGGCCGGGCCGTCAGGCGATCGCCTTGACCATATGCACGATGTTGCGGTCGGACAGCGCCTCGACGCGCTCGACCGCGTAGCCGTGACGGCGATACCAGGCGATATTCGCCTCGAGCTTCTCGCCCGTATAGAGACGCAGCAAGCGGTGCCCGAGCTCGCGGGCCCGGGTTTCGGCCGCGGCCAGGAGATCGTTGCCGAGACGACGCCCTTGCGCCGCAGGCGCGACGGCGACGCTCCAGATCAACAGATCGTCCTTGCGCGCCTCGAGGATCAGCGCTCCGTCGGGCGCTGCCTCGCCGCCGGCGAGCCAGACCTCGTGGCTCTTCAGGATTTCCGCATAATCGACCATGAGCGGCAAGGGTTCGCAGCCGAGGATCTCGCGGTTGCGCGCATAGGCGGCGCGCTGCAGCGAGATCAGCGCCGTGAGGTCCTCAAGAGCAGCGCGACGCAAGGAAGCGAGCCCCGTCACCCCGTCGCGCCGTTCAAGGCGGACAAGCCCACTTTCTGCTGGCCGTCGGCGTCGAAATTCTCAAGCGCCAGGAAGCGCTCGAAGGCCGCCTTGCGGGCCGGCCATTCGCCGTCGATGATCGAGAACCAGGCCGTGTCGCGGTTGCGCCCCTTATTGATCGCGTGCTGGCGGAAGATGCCTTCGAACACGAAGCCGAAGCGGCGCGCGGCACGGCGCGAAGGCTCGTTGGCGTTGTCGCATTTCCATTCGAAGCGGCGATAGCCGAGATCGTCGAAGACGTGCTTTGCCTGCAGGAATACCGCCTCGGTCGCGAGCGGCGTCTTCTGCAGCGCCGGCGAGAAGAAGATATGGCCGGTCTCGATGCAGCCATTCGTCTGATCGATGCGCATCAAGGTCACGCAGCCGAGCGCGCGATTGGTCTTGCCGTCGACCACCGCATAATAGAGCGGATCCGTCAGCGCCTGGCGCTCCTTCAGCCAGGCGCGGAAGGAGGTTTCATCGTGCCAGGGCCCGTAGGCCATATAGGTCCACATGGCGTCGGCGCCCTTGACGGCCTGCCACAGGCTCTCGCCATGCCGCGCCTCGTCGAGCGGCTCGAGGCGCCCGTAGCTGCCTTGCAGCAGACGGCGCTGGGGCGGGCCGCTCGCGCCCTTGGGCTGTTGCGTCACGAGGCGCGCTCCTGTGCATCTCGGTGGGTCGAGTCTTGGCGGAAGAAACCGTTGAGATCGACCGGCTTGCCGCTGGTCGCGAAGCCCGCGAAGGAGCCCTCCTTGGCGATTGTCTCGGCCGCATGAGCAAATCCCGCCCAGGCGGCCCGCGCCAGCGCCCCGCCGACGCTGATGCGCCGCACCCCGAGCGCCGCGATGTCGGCGACGGTCAAATCGCTCGGCCAGCCGATCAGCACGTTCACGGGCTTCGGCGCGACGGCCTGCACCACCGCCGCGATCTGCTCGCGCGTGCGCACGCCCGGCGCGTAGAGGACGTCGGCGCCGGCCTGCGCATAAGCCTGCAGGCGGCGGATCGCTTCGTTCAGCGGGTCCACATGGCCGGTGAGGAAGCATTCGGCGCGGCCGACCAGAAGCGCCCCGCTCTGCTTGGCGTCGATGGCGCTTCGCGCCGCCCGCATGCGCTCCACCGCCTCGGCGAGCTCGTAGAGCGGCTTTGCCTTGTCGCCGGTCGAATCCTCGATCGACAACGCCGCGACCCCGGTCTCGAGGCAGCGCGTCACATTGCGGGCGACGCCCTGGGCGTCGGCCGCGTAGCCGGCCTCGAAATCGGCATTCACCGGCAGCTCCGTCGCCTCCACGATCGAGCGGACATGGGCGAGCACCTGATCGACGCTGAGCCCGTTATCGGGCGAGCCGAGGCTCCAGGCCGCGCCCGAGCTCGTCGTCGCCAGCGCCTTGAAGCCGAGGCCGCGCAACCAGCGCGCCGAGCCGAAATCCCAAGGGTTCGGGATGACGAAACACCCGCCCTCATGCAAACGGCGAAAGGCCGCGATCTTGTCTTGAAGCGACATGTGTGTCCCCTGCGGTGGTGAGTAGCGAATAGCGAATAGCGAGTAGCGAGTGGTGAAGAGTGAAGAGTGAGCAGTGAGTAGTGAGTAGTGAGTAGTGAGTGAGTGGAAAATAGTGGAGGATGTAGCTGAAGCCGAACTCTTATTTCTCTCTATTCACTCTTCACTCTTCACTCTTCACTTTTCACTATTCGCCACTCGCCATTCGCTACTCGCTCACGTTCAATGATTATCGCGCGGCAGACCCTTCGTTTCCGCGATGCGCTGATATTTGACGGCGGGCTTGAGCACCATGCCTTGCGCCATCTGGTCGACCATGCCGCGCTGGATCTCCTGCCAGGGCGTCTGATGGGCCGGGTATTTGTAGCCGCCCTGGCCCTGCAGCGCCGCCCGGCGCTTGTCGAGCTCGGCCTTCGAGATCAGGATATTGGCGGTGCCTTTCCTCAGATCGATGCGCACCTTGTCGCCGGTGCGCAGGATCGCCAGGCCCCCATTCGCGGCAGCCTCGGGGGAGGCGTTGAGGATCGAAGGCGAGCCCGAGGTTCCCGACTGCCTGCCGTCGCCGATGCAGGGCAGCGAATTGACCCCCGCCTTGATGAGATAGGCGGGCGGACGCATGTTCACCACCTCGGCCGCGCCCGGATAGCCGATCGGCCCGACGCCGCGGATGAAGAGGACGCAATGCGCGTCGATCTTGAGCTTCGGATCGTCGATGCGGGCATGGTATTCCTCGGGACCGTCGAAGACGACGGCGCGTCCCTCGAACGCCTCGGGATCCTTGGGGTTCGACAGATAGCGGTCACGGAACTCCTTCGAGATCACGCTCGTCTTCATGATGGCCGAATCGAAGAGATTGCCCTTGAGGACGATGAAGCCCGCATCGGTGACGAGCGCCTTGGCGAAGGGCCGGATGACGTCCTCATCGGCCGAGACGCGCCCGCGGCAATTATCGCCGATGCTCTTGGCATTCACCGTCAGGGCCTTTTCGTGGATCAGCCCATGACGCATCAGCTCGGCGACCACGGCCGGCACGCCGCCGGCCCGATGATATTCCTCGCCGAGATAGAAGCCGGCCGGCTGCATATTGACGAGGAGCGGCACCTTGTGGCCGATCTTCTCCCAATCCTCGACCTCGAGCTTCACGCCGATATGGCGGGCGATGGCGTTGATGTGGATTGGTGCGTTGGTCGAGCCGCCGATCGCCGAATTGACCACGATGGTGTTCTCGAAGGCTTCGCGCGTCAGGATGTCCGACGGCCGGAGATCCTCGCGCACCATGTCGACGATGCGCTTGCCGGTGCGATAGGCGATCTGGCCGCGCTCGCGATAGGGCGCCGGGATGGCGGCGCAGCCGGGCAGCGACATGCCGAGCGCCTCGGCGAGCGAGTTCATGGTCGAGGCCGTGCCCATGGTGTTGCAATGGCCGGCCGAGGGTGCCGAATCGGCGACCGCCTCCAGCATCTCCTGGTAGTCGATCTTGCCGGCCGCATAATCCTGGCGCGCCTGCCAGAGGATCGTGCCGGATCCCGCCCGCTGCCCATTATGCCAGCCATTCAGCATCGGCCCGCCGGAGAGGACGATCGCCGGGATGTTCACGGTCGCGGCCGCCATGATGCAGGCCGGGGTCGTCTTGTCGCAGCCGGTGGTCAGCACCACCCCGTCGAGCGGATAGCCGTAGAGCACCTCCACGAGGCCGAGATAGGCGAGGTTGCGGTCGAGCGCCGCGGTCGGGCGCTTGCCGGTTTCCTGGATGGGATGCACCGGAAACTCGATGGCGACGCCGCCCGCCTCCCGGATGCCTTCGCGCACCCGCTTGGCGAGCTCGAGATGGTGACGATTGCAGGGCGACAGGTCCGAGCCCGTCTGGGCGATGCCGATGATCGGCCTGCCGGATTGCAGCTCCTCGAGCGTCAGCCCGTAATTGAGGTAGCGCTCGAGATAGATCGCCGTCATGTCGGGATGGGCGGAATTGTCGAACCATTCCTGCGAGCGCAAGCGCCGCGCCGGAGCTACCGCCTTGGTGGCCCCTGCAGGGCGGGCCCGCACCGCGCGTCGCGTGGTGACGCGCCCACGTCCATTGGCCATGTTGCGTCCGGTCATATTCGTTCCCTCGCCTTGCGCTCACGCTGCGTTCGCTTCGATACAGCGCCCTTTGCATATCGCGCGATTTGATCCGCAAAATCAATGCACGGCAGACATGCGATTGAGGCCGCCGCACGCCCGGCTGTTCAAAATCGACGGCCTTTGGTTTAGGAGAAGCTGGCCGCGCCTGAAACCAAAAAGGGCCCGCCTCTCCCTGAGAGGTGCGCCATCGACGAGGAACGCCATGCTCAACACCATCGCCGCCTTCGATCGCCTCGGAGAGGAGAACGCCTTCGCGGTCCTCGCCCGCGCCACGGCGCTTGCCGGCCAGGGACGCGATATCGTCAATCTCGGCATCGGCCAGCCGGATTTCCCGACGCCTCCCCATATCGTCGAAGCGGCCATCAAGGCGCTACGCGACGGCCATCACGGCTATACGCCTGCGACCGGCATCCAGCCGCTGCGCGAGGCGGTGGCGCGCGACCTGAAGCGGCGCTTCTCGGTCGAGGTGTCGCCTGAGCGGGTGATGATCGTTCCGGGCGGCAAGGTCACCATGTTCATGGCGATCTTGATGTTCGGGGAGCCGGGGGCCGAAATCCTCTATCCGGATCCCGGCTTTCCGATCTACCGCTCGATGATCGAGTTCACCGGCGCGACACCCATCCCGGTGCCCATCCGCGAGGAGAACGGCTTCGCCTTCTCGGCTGAGGAGACGCTAGCGCTCATCACGTCTCGGACGCGGCTCCTGATCCTCAACTCGCCCGCCAACCCGACCGGCGGCGTGACGCCCAAGGCCGAGATCGACGCGCTGGTCGCGGGCCTCGAGCGGCACCCCGACGTCGCCGTCATGTCGGACGAGATCTATGCCTCCATGACCTATGACGGGGAGATGCATGTCTCGCTTCTGTCCTACCCATCGATCCGCGAGCGTCTCATCCTTCTCGACGGTGCCTCGAAGAGCTATGCCATGACGGGCTGGCGGCTCGGCTGGTCGGTGTGGCCGCCAAAGCTCTACGAGTTTGCCCGCAAGCTCGCCGTCAATGCCCATTCCTGCGTCAACGCCGCCACCCAATGGGCCGGCATCGCCGCCCTCGATGGGCCACAAGATTGCGTCACCGCGATGGTGGCCGAGTTCGACAAGCGGCGGCATGTCGTGGTCGAGGGGCTGAACAAGCTGCCCGGCATCTCCTGCATCAAGCCCAAGGGCGCCTTCTATGCCTTCCCCAACATCTCGCGCACCGGCTGGAAGGCCAAGGCGCTCGCCTCGGCGCTGCTCGAGGAGGCAGGGGTCGCGGTGATCGGCGGGCCCGATTTCGGCGTGCATGGCGAAGGCTATCTGCGCCTGTCCTATGCCAACTCGACAGAAAACATCTTGCGTGCGATTGAACGCATGGGCGAATTCCTCGCTCGTCGCAAAGCCGCCTGATGAGCCGAGAGCCCCGCAAGATGTCGCAGACCCGTCGTCTCGCCATTGTGTTCCCCGTTGCCATTGTCTTGGCCGCCAGCTGGGCCCTCGGGGCAGCAGGTGAGGCTCGCGCCCAGTCGGTGCGCGCCTCGACCGCGTTGTGCGACCCTGCCAAGCTCGCAGTGACGGCCTGGGACGATTGCCTGCGCAAGGGCCAGGCCGACACCGAAAAGGCGATGGACGACGCGCTCGCCAAGCTCAAGGCGGCGATCGACGCACGCAAGGACCTCTCGGGCCAGCAGCGGACGCTGCTGAAGCGCATGGTCGGCGACAGCAACGATCTGTGGGTACGCTACCGCAACCATTACTGCCAGAACGTGGTGCCGATCCTGGCCGGGCCGAAGGCCAAGATCTACGAGGAAAATCTCGCCTGCATCATCGACTTGAACACGCCGAGGCCAGCTGAGCTCGCCGGCATGGCGACGCCGAAGTGAGGCGTTGACGCGCGCCTCGTGGGTCCCGTGTCTGCACCGCAACACTGCGTGCTGCGCTGCGCACGGGACGACCGAGCTGGAGAAACGCAACAGGATCGGGGTCGTCCAGGACGCGATGCAGCACGATAATGTTGCGTCGCTGATCCGGGACCCAGCTGGAGGCGATTGCCAATAGGAGAGAGACGGACCAGCGATCAGCGCCGATGGCAGCGCCGATCGCGGGTAGGCCGGTTCTTGCCGATCACGCCAGAATCGCCGCAGCCTGGATGCGCTTCACGCCCGCCGCATCCATGCCGCGGATGGCGGCGGCGAGCGAGCCCATCGTGTCGATGCCGCGGCTGGCGTCCTCGATGACGAAGGTCTCGAAGCCGGCCTTCACCGCATCCATGGCGGTCCAGCCGACGCAGAAATCGGTGGCGAGGCCCGCCACGAAGCAACGCTTGATGCCGCGCTCGCCGAGATAGCCGGCGAGGCCGGTTTTGGTCGTCTTGTCCGCCTCCAGGAATGCCGAGTAGCTGTCGACATTCGGGTGATAGCCTTTGCGGATGACGAGCTGCACCATCGGCAGGTCGAGCTTGTCGGAGAAGGCGGCGCCGGCTGAGCCTTGCACGCAATGGTCGGGCCATAGCACCTGGGTGCCATAAGGGAGTTGCGTCGTCTCGAAGGCCTTGGTGCCGGAATGGGCGGAGGCGAAGGAGATATGGCCCTTGGTGTGCCAGTCCTGCGTCTGCACCACATTGACGAATTTCCGGGCGAGCACATTGATCGGCGCGATCACCTGATCGCCATTCTTCACCGCGAGCGCACCGCCCGGCAGGAAGTCGTTTTGCACATCGACGACGATGAACACGTCGTCGGCGGCCGGCTTGATGGACATGGTCTCGGCCCTCGCCTCGCTGGTTCCGGCGCTCACCGCGGCCAGCGCGGCCGCTCCCGCAAGCATGACGGCGTCCCGGCGCGACAATTCAGTCAACTCCTTAGACATGGCAAGTTCTTTCGGCATGACAAGTTCCTTCGACATGACAAGTCCCTCCATGCTGGCGACAGGCCCCTAGGCCAGCACGTCGCGCCCCGCATGGCAAGGATCGCCAAAAGTGGATTCCGTGCCTGCACAGCAACACTGCGTGCTGCAGCGCACGGGATGCCCCCCAATTCGGCAAAGATCTCGCAAGCGGGAGCCGGGAAGCGCATGAGCGCCGCGGCCCAGGCGTTCACATGCGTTTCGCGATCACTCGGATTTCGACGAGCGTAGCTTCGGTGATCAGCTCCGTGACGCCGATCGCCGTCCATGCCGGATATGGCTCCGATATGAACTCATCCTTGACCTTGATGAAGGCATCCAGGTGCTCCCGAAGCCCGACATGGTATGTGGTCATCTCGACGATATGATCGAAGGTGAGTCCCGCGACTTCCAGATTGGCCCGCAGGAATCCGAAGGTGTCGCGAAACTGAGCTTCCGGATCGGCGGCGACCGAAAGATCCGGATGCGTGCCTGTGATCCCCGAAAGGAAGACGAAGTCGCCGGTATCGAGGATCGGCGACAAGTGCCAATCATTCGGATAGTGCGAGAACTCAGGCGTTGTCATTGCCCGCTTCATTCCTGTCCTCCATCCGAGCTCCGACGACAGCATAAGGATCTCTCGCGATCTTCAGGCGACCGCGCGGCGGCAGGGGGCCGAACATCTTGGCCAGCGCGTGCCGGCTCAAGCTGAAGCGACGGCGCCCGACAGGCGCGGCGCGAGCACGCAGAGCATCATCCCGGCGACCACCACCACCATGCCGAGCGCCTCCGCGATCGAAGGCAATTCGCCGAGATAGAGGAGATCGGCGAGCGCCGTGACGATCGGCACGAGCGGCACGAACAGCGCCGCCTGCACCGAGCCGAGCAGGGCCACCGTGCGCGTGTAGAGATAGAGCGCCACCACGCCGACCAGCAGGCCTTGGAACCCCGCCTGCAGCAGGATCGCCGAGGGTGCCGCCTGCCACAGGTTGAGCGGCAGGAAGACGGCCCAGAGCGGGACGCTGATCAGCGACAGGATGGCGATCGCGGCGGTCGCCGCGAAGGAATTGGCGTGCCAGCGTTTGGCCAGGAAACCGAAGCTCGCCCACATGACGGCGGAGGCGACGAACAGGAGATCGCCGAACCAGGCGCCCTCGCGGGTCGGCGCGCCCGACAGCGCCTCGAAGGAGAACAGGGCCAGGCCGATCAGCACGAGCCCGACCGAGGCGAGCTCGGCACGCCTCGGCGCCTCATGCTGGACGAAGACCGCGAGCGCCATCGCCACGACCGGGATCAGGCCTGGCGAAACCACGGCGCTGTGCAAGGGCGGCGCGAAGGCGACGCCGCCCACGATCGCCAGGCTGAAGGGCGCGCCCGCGAGCGCGCTGAGCGCACAGGCGCGGCCCCAGCCGAGCGGCCCGACCGGAAAGCGGCCGGCCCGCATGGCGACCGGCAAGAGCACCAGCCCCGAGGCCAGGAAGCGCAGCACCGTCACATCGGCAGCCGTCAGACTTTCCGCGATCGACAATTTGGAGACGATCGGCTGGATCCCCCAGATCACGGCGCTGAGGAGCCCGAAGACGAGGCCGCGAAAGGACAACGATGCCGCGGCGCGCGGCAAGGCGGCAGCGCCGGACGCGATCGACCCCGCCGGCGAGGGTCTCGATACGCTCATGGCCTCTTCCTTCCGGCGCGAGCTCAGGATTTGTCTTGGGGCTAGGACTTGTCTTGCGGCCAGGGCTTGTCTTGCGGCAAGGCCTTGTTTTGCGAATTGGACTTGTTTTGCGAATTGGACTTGCCTTGCGGATTGGCGAGCGGTGTCACCCTGAGCTGGGTGATGCGGTTGCGGCTCTTGCGGATCACCTCGAAACGATAGCCGTGGAAGGTGAAGGCCTGGCCGGCCTCCGGGATCGTCTGGGCTTCGTGGATGACGAGGCCCGCGAGCGTGGTCGCGTCCTCGTCAGGCAGCCGCCAATCCATGGCGCGGTTCACGTCGCGGATCGGGGCCGAGCCGTCGACGATGATCGAGCCGTTCGGCTGCGTGCGCAGGCCCTGCACCTGCACGTCGTGCTCGTCCGCGATATCGCCGACGATCTCCTCGAGGATATCCTCGAGGGTGACGAGGCCCATCACCTCCCCATATTCGTCGACGACGAGCGCCACATGCGCCTTGCGGCTGCGGAAGGCCTTGAGCTGATCGGCAAGGCTGGTCGTCGCGGGCACGAACCAGGGATCGACCGCGATCTCGTCGAAATTGAGCTTGGTCGCATCGCCATTGGCCGCGGCGAGCGCCCGCAGCACGTCCTTGGCATGCACGATGCCGACGATGTTCTCCGGGCTGTCGCGCCAGATGGGCAGGCGCGTATTGGCCGAGGTCAGGACCTCATGCAGGATCTCGGCCGGCGGCAGATCGCCGTTGATGGTGTGCATGTTGGTGCGGTGGACCATGACGTCGGAGACCTCGAGCTCCGACAGGTCGAGAAGCCCGCCGAACATGTCGGCCTCGTCCTTGACCACCGAGCCTTCCTCCTCGAGCAGGTCGACCGTGCCGCGCAATTCCTCGGTCGCCGAGAGGATCGGCTGGTTTTCCCCGATGCGGACGCCGAAGATGCGCAGGAAGGCGCGGATGAAAGCCTCGATCGCGGTCAGGATCGGGCCGAGCAGGGCAACCGAGATGGAAACGGGGCGCGCCAGCATCAGCGCCGTGCGATCCGGCTTGGTGACGGCGATGGTCTTCGGCAGCACCTCCGCGAAGACGACGACCAGCACCGACATCACGCCCGTGGCGTAGATCACGCCGGCATCGCCGAACAGGCTGACGAAGATCGTGGTGGTGAGCGCCGAGGCCCCGATATTGACGACGTTATTGCCGATCAGCATGGCGCCGATCAGGCGTTCGCGCGAGGCGAGCAGCACATTGACGCGCCGTGCCGCCACATTGCCCTGCCGCTCGAGCGCCGCCATGCGGGCGCGCGAGGTCGCGGTCAGCGCCGTCTCGCCAGCCGCGAAGAAGGCCGACAACAGCAGCGAGAGGGCGACGACAACGATCGCCCAGAGGTCCAAGACGCTGTCGGTCAGCATCGCGCCACCTCATCCATTGTGGCGCAGCTCCGCGGCGAGGAATTCCTTGAGCCGCGCCTGATCGACGCCGCGCTCGATGAAGCTGCGGCCGATGCCGCGAGCGAGGATGAAGGTGAGAGCACCGTCCTTGACCTTCTTGTCCTGGGCCATGGCTTCGAGCAAGGCCTCGCGCGAGCCGACGCCGCCCGGCACATGGGCAAGGCGCGAGGGCAGCCCGGCCTGCGCCAGATGCGCCTCGACACGAAGCGCCTCCGCGGGGTCGGCGAGCCCGAGCGCCGCCGAGAAGCGAAACGCCATGGCGCAGCCGATGGCCACGCCCTCGCCATGCACGAGGCGGGCGCCGTCATAACCGGTGACCGCCTCGATCGCATGGCCGAATGTATGGCCGAGATTGAGGAGCGCCCGGTCGCCCGTCTCGGTTTCGTCGCGCGCCACGATCTCAGCCTTGGCACGGCAGCATTCGGCGATGGCCTCGGCCCGCGCCGGCCCGCCGGCGAAGATCTCGACCCGCTTCGCCTCGAGCCATTCGAAGAATTGCGGGCGGTCGATCAGCCCGTATTTGACGACTTCCGCATAGCCTGCCCGGAATTCGCGCGGCGGCAGCGTGTCGAGAACGCGCGTATCGGCGAGCACCAGCGCCGGCTGGTGGAAGGCCCCGATCAAATTCTTGCCGACGGCGGAGTTGATGCCGGTCTTGCCGCCGACCGAGGAATCGACCTGGGCGAGCAGGCTCGTCGGCACCTGCACCAGGGCGACGCCACGTCGCACGCTCGCGGCCGCAAAGCCCGCGAGGTCGCCGACGACGCCGCCGCCGAGCGCCACCACGACATCGTCGCGGCCGATCTTCGCGGCAATGATCTGCTCGCACACCTCCTCGAACAGCCGATAGGATTTCGAGCGCTCGCCGGGCGGGATGCTGATGAGGTTTGCCCTGATGCCGGCCGCGGAGAGGCTGGCCTCCAGGCGGCTGGCATAGATCGCCGCCGTGTTGGCATCGGCGATGATCGCGGCGGCCTTGGGCCGGATGGCACGCGCGATCAGCGGACCCGCCTCCTCGATCAGGCCCGTGCCGATGAGGATGTCGTAGCTGCGCTGGCCGAGCTCGACACGGACGTCGAGCGCCTGAGCCGCCGCCTTATGGCCGGCTCGTTCCTGCATCTCGGGTTGATCGTTCACGAGGCTGCCTGCGACGAGAGGCTCGCACGCAGATGCGCGTGCAAGGAGGTGATGAGGGCCGAGACGACCTCATCATGGGGGCGGTCGTTCGAATCCACGGCGAGATCGGCGCGCGCATAGATAGGCTCGCGCAGCTCCAGCAGACGCTCGATCTGGGCCGCGGGGTCGGCGGTGCGCATCAGCGGCCGGTTGCTGCGTCGCGCGATGCGCTGCATCAGGGTGGCGTGGTCGGCCCTGAGCCAGACGGAGATGCCGGCCTGCGCGATGGCCTCGCGCGTGCGCGCATCCATGAAGGCACCGCCCCCGGTCGCCAGCACGCAGGGGCCTTCGCCGAGGAGGCGGGCGATCACCCGGCGCTCGCCGTCGCGGAAATAGGGTTCGCCATGCCGGTCGAAGATCTCGGTGATCGACATGCCGGCCGCGGTCTCGATCTCGCCGTCGGAATCGACGAAGGGCAGAGCGAGCCGCGTGGCCAGGCGCTTGCCGATCGAAGTCTTGCCCGACCCCATCATGCCCACGAGCGCGATGACGCGCCGCCCCAGCGCCGCCCCGATCGCCGCGCCGGAGCTGGGCCCCTCCGCATCGGGGCCTGGCGGGGCGCGCCGGGGCTCGTCATGAATATCGCTATCGGTCGTCACAATGTCGGTCTCCTGACCCGCTGTGGCGCGATGCTACGGGCAGGCGGTCAGGGGTCCGAACCTATATCCTAACAAAGCTCCGGCGCCCTGTCACAGGCTCAGACGGCCCCCGCGGCGCTCCGAACGGCCGAACCCTGCCCGTCGGGGAGCAGCACCGCCTCGGCCGAATTGTCGGTCACGCAAGCGGTGTGGAAATATCTGATCTGCGGGTCCATGCCGTAGCGCTCGCGGATGCCGGCGAGCCACGGCCCCGAATAGAACGCCTCGGCGTCGGCGCGCGTCTTCCACAGATAGACGCCGCCGGCCCAGCCGTCCTCGGCATAAATGAACTGCTTGCGGATGAGCCCCGGCACCATCCGAAAGCCCGGCGCGATCTTGCGGAAATGCTCGGCGCAGGCCTCAAGGTCGATGCTCGACGGCAGGCGAAATTGAACGATTGCGGTAATCATGGGCGCACACCTCCCTGGAGGGATAGACGCTTAGCGATCCGCGTAACACCCCTCCATGATTCCAGACCTTAGAGCTGTCATTGTCTCGTCCGGTTTATCATGATCGGCTGCCTCGGCCCAAGAGAGCTGGCTGCACGGAGAGCTGGCTGTACGGAGAGTCGGCATCCGACGCCGAAACCGCGGCCTTTGTCGGAAAATTCATTGTCGGCGTGCTCAAATACCGCAATG
The DNA here is from genome assembly GCA_900104855.1 of Rhizobiales bacterium GAS188. NCBI lineage: Bacteria > Pseudomonadati > Pseudomonadota > Alphaproteobacteria > Hyphomicrobiales > Rhizobiales bacterium GAS188. Next base: position 4,142,665 of record FNSS01000001.1, on the reverse strand, counting down.
CGCCTTCGGAATCCCTTGCGATGGCCATAAATTCACGGTCTGGCTAAAGGCCTGTTGATTCGAGATGGATCCATGCCGCGAAGGCTCAAGCATGGTGCGGTTCAGGTGAGATGCCTACACTTTTCAGACTCCTTGCCGTGGTGGCCATCTTCATCGGCCTGGTCTTCGGCAGCATGATCGCGCTCGTCAGCCTGGTGGTGCCGGAGAACCGCATGATCACCGTCAACGTGCCGTTGCCGAAGCCGAAGCCGTGAGCGCCACATCGGTCGCGGCCTTTCTGGACATGCTGGCGGCCGAACGCGGGACCGCGAAGAACTCGCTGATCGCCTATGAGCGCGATCTCGAGGATTATCGGGACTTTCTCACCCAGCGCGGCAGCGACGAGCTCACCTCCACGAGCGCCGATATCCGGGCCTTCCTGGCCGGGCTGTCGCAGCGCGGCTTCAAGGCCTCGTCGGCCGCGCGGCGCCTCTCGGCGATCCGCCAGTTCCACGGTTTCCTGATGACCGACGCGCATCGCAGCGACGACCCATCGGCGATGATCAGCGGGCCGAAACGGGGGCGTTCGCTGCCGAAAATCCTCTCAGTCGCGGAGGTCGATCGCCTCTTGGCGGTGGCAGCCGAAGGCATCGAGGACGAAGCGCGCCCGCGCGGGGAACGCTTGCGGGCCGCGCGGCTCGCCTGCCTGCTCGAGCTCCTCTACGCGACGGGGCTGCGCGTCTCCGAGCTCGTGGCGCTGCCGCGCTCGGCCGCATCCGCCAAAGAGGCGCTGATCGTGCGCGGCAAGGGCGGCAAGGAGAGGCTGGTGCCGCTCAACGGCGCCGCCAAGACGGCGATGACCGCCTATCTCGCCTTGGCTCAGGGTGTGCAGGCCGCGGACGCCAAGGTCGATGGCGCAAAGGCTGAGAGCTGGACGAAAGGCGGCAACCCGGCGGTCAAACCTCAAGCCGCCAAGGCGCCGAAGCCGCCGAAGCCTTCGTCGCGCGCAGCCAAACCCTCGCGCTATCTCTTCCCCGCCGATAGCGAGAGCGGGCATCTGCCGCGCCAGGTCTTCGCACGCGAATTGAAGGTACTGGCCGCGGCGGCCGGCATCGATTGGCGACGCGTCAGCCCGCATGTGCTGCGCCATGCCTTTGCCAGCCATCTCCTGCAGAACGGCGCCGATCTGCGCGTGGTGCAGGAGCTGCTCGGCCATTCCGACATCGGGACGACACAGATCTACACGCATTTGCTGGATGAGCGCACAGCCGCCATGGTGCGCGACCTGCATCCCCTGGGCGATCAGGGCTAAGAATCGTTTTTAAGAAGAACGTGGTCTCCCCGGCGAGGCATCGTCGGTCAAGAGAGCTATTCGGCAAGGAGCTTTCATCATGGCATCGGCAAATGAAGCCAATGCGGCCCAGATCGAGCATTGGAACGGGCCGGCAGGCGAAACCTGGGTCAGGCTGCAGACGCGCCTCGACCGGCAATTGGCGCCGCTCGGCCAAATGGCGATGCAGTTCGCCGCGATCCGGAAAGGCTGGCATATCCTCGATATCGGCTGCGGCACCGGGCAGACGAGCCTCGAGCTCGCCGAGCGCACCGGCGCTGAGGGCCGCGTCCTTGGCGTCGACATTTCGCGCCCCATGCTGGAGCTCGCCCGCCAGCGGGCGCGGGCCGACGGCGTCGCCAATGCCAGCTTCGCGGAAGGCGACGCGCAGCGTCAGGATTTCGGTCGCGGCGCCTTCGATCTCGTCTTCTCGCGCTTCGGCGTGATGTTCTTCGCCGATCCGGTGGCGGCTTTCGCCAATCTGCGCTCGGCGCTGCGCCAGGGCGGACGCCTCGCCTTCGTCACCTGGCGCCAGCCTCGCGACAACGAATGGGTGGCCGTGTCCATGGCGGCCGCCTTCCAGCACATCCCCTGCCCACCTGCCTCCGAACCCGGCGCGCCCGGCGAATTCGCCTTCGCGGATCGCGAGCGCGTGCACGCCATCCTGCAAAAGGCGGGCTTTACCGACATCACGATCGAGCCGAAAGACGCGATAGTGGGCGGCGGCAGCCTCGATCTGACGGTCGACACGACGCTGAATATGGGCATGGTGGCGGCCGCCTTGCGCGAATCCCCACCCGAGAAGCGCGAGGTCGTCGCTTCCGCTCTCCGCGAAGCGCTGGCCCCTTTCGACGGCCCGGACGGCGTGCGCATGGGGGCGGCGGTCTGGCTCGTCGGCGCCACCGCCCCCTGACGGGCGCGAGATCAGCTCTCCGCCGCTGGCGACAAGGCCTCGAGGCCGGCTTGAGCTAACTCGGCATCCTGCGTCGATTGCATGCCCGAGACGCCGATCGCCCCGATCACCTTGCCGTCGCGCAGGATCGGCAGGCCCCCCTCGAGCGGCGTCAGATTGCTCATGCCGAGCAAGCGGAGATGGAGGCCACCTTGTGCCAGGGCGCTTTCGAACGCCCCTGTCGGCCGGCGGAAATCGACGGCGGTGCGCGCCTTCTGCTCGGCGACCGCGACGCTGCCATGCTGGGCTTGGTCGAGCCGGTGCAGCAGCACCAGATGGCCGCCGCTGTCGACGATGGCGATCACCATCGGCCAGCCCTCGCGCTCGGCCTTCGCCTGCGCGGCCGCGCCGACGGTCATGGCGTCGGCAAGCGAGATCGGCTCGCCGTAAAGCGGCGTCAGGGCGTTCGTCGGGATCGTCATCGTTCATCTCCTCGAAATCGGTCGGCCTATCGCCGGAACCGGCCTTCGAGCGGGATATCGTCTATTCCGCATGGCGCTATAATAGGGCGGCGGTGTAAGACACTCTCTCGCAACTCGAGAGAATTCGCTCATGGCCTCGCTGGATGATTATTCGGCCTTCGTGGCGGTCGTCAACGAAGGCAGCCTGACTGCGGCGGCGCGCCGATTGTCGCGCTCCCTGCAATCGGTCAGCCGTTCGCTCGCCGGGCTCGAGGGCGAATTACAGGTGGAGCTGATCACGCGCACCACGCGGCGCTCGCGGCCGACGCCGGCGGGCCTCGCATACGCCGCGCGCCTGCGCCCGGCGCTCGCCGATATCGAGCTCGCGCGCGACGAGCTTCTGGCGAGCGATCGACGGCTCGCCGGCAAGGTGCGGATCGGAGCATCGAGCCTGTTCGGCCAGGAATATGTGGTGCCGGCGCTCACGACCTTTCTCGAACGCAATCGCGAGGTCGAGATCGAGCTCAAGCTCGCCGACCAGCATGTCGATCTTCTCAGCGAAGGCCTCGATCTCGCGGTGCGCATCGGCGTCTTGCCGGATTCGGATCTGCGGGCCCGCCGTCTCGGCGGGTTGCGCTGGGCTTTCTTCGGAGCGCCGGCCTATCTGTCCGCCAGGGGACGGCCGCTGGAGCCGCGCGACCTCGAACGGCATGAATGCATCCTGCGCGCCGGCTCGGGCCCCGAGAGCTGGAGCTTTGGGCGCGACGGCTTGCGCCTCGAGGTGCGCGGACGCTTCCGCTCGGACAGCGCCAGCGCCCGCAACATGGCGGCGGCCCAGGGTTTCGGGATCGTCCTTGCGCCCTTATGGCAGGTGCGCCGGCTGCTGGACGAGGGACGCATCGAGCTGGTCCTCGCCGGATATGAGCCCGAGCCCATCCCGCTTGCCATCGTCTGGCCCGCGAGCCTCGCCATGCCGCGCCGGGTGCGCGCCGTCATCGATGTGCTGGCGGAACGCCTGTCGCAGCTGCGGCTTTGACGCCGCGGTTTCAGCCGCTCATTTGCGCCGCAGCAGGAACACGGCCTGCTGGCCGAAGATGTTCCAGAACCACCAGGGCGCGTGGACGCGCACCGGCCGTCCTGCCTGGTCGAGCGCCACCGCCTTCTCCATGCGGGCATTGATGACCTCGACGAGGCCGACGAAGTCGCGGATCGTGCAGAAATGGATATTGGGCGTGTCGTACCAGGCGCTCGCCAAGTTCTCCGTGACCGGCATGCGGCCGCGAAAGGCGAGATAGGCGCGGATGCGCCAATGGCCGAAATTCGGGAAGGAGACGATGGCGCGCCGCCCGATGCGCAGCATGTGCTCGAGCACGGTGCGCGGCGCGAAGGTCGCCTGCAGGGTCTGCGACAAGATCACATAATCGAAGACATCGTCCGGATAGGCGACGAGATCGGTGTCGGCATCGCCCTGGATGACGGACAGCCCCTTGGCGACGCATTCATTGACGCCGGCCTGCGACAACTCGATGCCGCGCCCGTCGACTTTGCGCCGTTCCGACAAGAGCTTCAGCAAGGCGCCGTCGCCGCAACCGACATCGAGCACGCGCGAGCCGGGCTCGACCATGTCGGCGACCGTCAGCAGGTCGACCCGCATCGCTGCGGCTTCGTTATGGGCAAGCACGGCCATGTTCAGCGCTTGAGCTCCGTCAAGCCGCGGGCCCGCGCCGCCGCATCGATGAAGCCGCCCGTCGTGGCGAACAGCTCGGGCACGTCGAGCAGGAAGGCGTCATGACCCCTGTCGGTGGCGATCTCGACGAAGGAGACCGAACCGCCCGTGGCGTTGAGCGCATGCACGGTGGCGCGTGAATCCGAGGTCGGGAACAGCCAGTCCGAGGTGAAGGACACCACGCAGAAGCGGGTCTTCGAATCCTGGAAGGCGCGCGCCAGCACCCCTCCGTAATCCGCCGCGAGATCGAAATAATCCATGGCGCGCGTGACGTAGAGATAGGAATTGGCGTCGAAGCGCTCGACGAAGCTCATGCCCTGATGGCGCAGATAGCTCTCGACCTGGAAATCGGCGTCGAAGGAGAAGGTCGGGGCTTCGCGATTCTGCAGGTTGCGGCCGAATTTGCGGTGCAGCGCCTGCTCGGACAGATAAGTGATATGGGCCGCCATGCGGGCGACGCCGAGCCCCTTGCCCGGGCGCGTCCCGGCCTCGATATAGCGCCCGCCGCGCCAATCGGGATCGGCCATCACGGCTTGCCGGCCGACCTCGTGGAAGGCGATGTTCTGAGCCGAATGCTTGGCGGCGGTGGCGATCGGCAAGGCGGAGAAGACGCGCTCCGGATAGCTCGCCGCCCATTGCAGCACCTGCATGCCGCCCATCGAGCCGCCGAGCACGCAGAACAGGCTGTCGATGCCGAGGCTGTCGATGAGCTTCGCCTGGGCGCGCACCATGTCACGGATGGTGACCATGGGGAAATCGAGGCCCCAGGGCTTGCCGGTGGCGGGGTTGGTCGAGGCCGGCCCCGTCGTGCCCATGCAGGCGCCGAGCACATTGGCGCAGATGACGAAGAAGCGGTCGGTGTCGATCGGCCGGCCGGGACCGATCATCGTCTTCCACCAGCCTTCGGCCCCGGTGACCGGATGGCGGCTCGCCACATGCTGATCCCCGGTCAGGGCATGGCAGACCAGCACCGCATTGCTCTTGCGCACATTGAGCTCGCCATAGGTCTGGTAGGCGATCTGGAACGGCGCGAGATCGACGCCGCAATCGAGCGGCAGCGGATCGTCCACGGCGAAGTGCGCTACGAGACTCGACGGATGGTCGACCTCGCTGAGACGCAGCGGACGCATGACCGTTCGCGTAGCCATGAACGAAGCGGCTCCTCCTCGGACCACAGGGCGGGCGCAGTCCGACGCTTCGTAGGAGAACCTGGCGCAGGACGACTTGTTCGATATTCCGAACGAGGCCCTGTGTAAATGGGTGTGCGCCGAAGAGGCTCGCGGCCGCGGAGGATAGATGGGCCGGGAAAGGCGCGCCGTCAGTGATGCACTGCCTCGCGCCGGGGTGCGGCCTTGGTCTCCAAGCGCTGCGCGATATTGCCGGGCGTGGGCGGTTGCGTCTGGTGCGGAGCCCGCTGCGCATAGCGCCGCGCTAGGGCGGCGCAGGCCATCAGCTGGATCTGGTGGAACAGCATCAGGGGCAACACGATGCTGCCGACATCCTGGCCGGCGAAGATGACGTTGGCCATCGGCACGCCGGAAGCGAGGCTCTTCTTCGAGCCGCAGAAGACGATGGTGATCTCGTCCCGGCGCGAGAAGCCGAGATACCGGCTCGCATAGGTGGTGATGCACAGGACGGCGGCGAGGAGGACGATATCGACGCCTGCCAGCAGCAGCAGCGAGGCGGGCGAGAGCGTGTGCCACAGCCCGCCGATGACCGCCTCCCCGAAGGCGAGATAGACCACCATCAGCACCGAGCCGCGATCGACGAGGCCGGTGAGGTTGCGATGCCGGCCGAGCCAGGCGCCGAGCCAGGGCTGCAGCAGCTGCCCCAGGATGAAGGGCAGGAGCAGCTGGGCGAGGATGCCTTCGAGCGCACGCATCGAGAAGCCATTGCCGTTGGCCGAGAAGAACAGGGCGACGAGAGCCGGCGTCAGGAACATGCCGATGATGTTCGAGGCCGAGGCCGAGCAGATGGCGGCCGGCACATTGCCGCCCGCGATCGAGGTGAAGGCGATCGAGGATTGCACGGTGGAAGGCAGGAGGCACAGGAACAGCACGCCCGCATAAAGCGCCGGCGTCAGCAGCGAGGGCACGAGCAGATGGGCCGCGAGGCCAAGCAGCGGGAACAGGATGAAGGTCGAGGCGAAGACGACCGCATGCAGCCGCCAATGGCCGAGCCCCTCCAAGGCCATGCGCCGCGAGATGCGGGCCCCGTGCAGGAAGAACAGCAGCCCGATCGCCAAGGTCGTGGCGAGGCGGCAGATCTCGGCGAACCACCCTTGCGCGGGAGCGAGCGTGGCGACGACGACGGTCGCGACCAGCGCGATGATGAAATTGTCCGGGCGGAAACGAGAGAACATGGGAGCGACCTGCGGCCTATATGTGCATTCCCTATGCCAGCTCGCCGGGATATCGGGTATGGTGAATTCAGCGATATGTGTTATTGATCTTTCGAATGACCGACACGATCGACCCGTTGCTGTTGCGCACCTTCGCGGAAGTGGCACGCAGTCGCAGCTTCACCAAGGCTGCGACCCAGCTCGGCTTGAGCCAGTCCACGGTCAGCCAGCAGATCCGCAAGCTCGAGGATCTGGTCGGGCGCCGGGTGCTCGCGCGCGACACGCATAAGGTGGCGCTGACCGCCGATGGCGAGGCGTTTCTCCTGTTGTCGCGGAACATCCTCGACGCCCATGACCAGGTGCGACGCTATCTCGAAGGCACGGAGGTGCGCGGCAAGCTGCGCTTCGGCGCCTCGGAGGATTTCGTGCAGGGCCGCCTCTCGGACATCCTGCGCGACTTCATCCGCAAGCACCCATCGGTCGAGCTCGAGCTCACCGTCTCGTTCAGCAAATTGCTGAATGACGAGCTGGAACAAGGCGGCTTCGATCTCGTCCTGATCAAGAGGATGCCCGGCGAGGAGCGCGGCGTCTTCGTGCGCCGCGACCAGCTCGTCTGGCTCGGCAGCGATGCGACGATCGATTATCGCGACCAGCCGGTGCCGCTCGTCGTCTTTCCGCAGCCGAGCCTGACGCGCTCGATCGCCATCGACAGCCTGACCGCGGCCGGCCGCCCCTGGCGGATCGCCTGCAGCTGCGCCAGCCTCAGCGGCCTCCTGGCGGCGGCGCGGGCCGGGCTCGGCGTCATGGTGCAGCCCAGGAGCCTGGTGCAGCCGGGCTTGCGCGAATTGCCGGCAACCCGCCATCTGCCCGAGCTGCCGGAAGTCGAGTTCGCACTGGCGGGGCCGGGCGTCACCCGAGAGCCGGGCCGGACGCTCGCCGCCGAGATTCTACGCGCTGGGTTTTGAAGGCCAATTCGGGATATCGCGGATGTGCAATCCTGCTGGCGATCAGGGGCGCTCGGTCGGTCGCGTATGGCGCGACGCCATAGCGCGCTGAACAAAGCACGTCGGACGCCGTCAGGCTATCGCGTTTGAGCGGAGAATTGGGCGGCCGCGGATCATGACCTGTCACCGAGCAGCCTGCTCGCGATCTCGCGGCGGCCGTGGACAATGCGGAGGATGGTCACGGTGTCGTCGGCCGCCACATGGCGGTAGATGATAATGTAGGGCGGCACGATGCCGATACGGATGTTCGGCCCGAGTGCCTGGCGCAATGGGCCACTGTCGGGATAGTCGGCCAGCCTGTCATAGACGCTCTCAAAGAGAGAGTTATACCGGGCGGCAGTGGCCTTACCGGCCTTGGTCTCAAGGTCTGAGAGAATAGAGGCGGTGTCAGCATCGGCCGTGGCAGCAACCGTAACTTGCACCATCAGCGCGTCATGGCGGCAAGGCGGGCGGCGTTCCGGGCCTTATGCTCCTCAAGCGTGATGACATCCCCACGGTCGACAGCGGCAAGCGCTTCATCGACGTAGCGCTTGGCCCACGCCAGGTCGTCACCCTCCTCGAGCAGACGTTCGGCGATGCGCTCGCCGACGAGTTTCTGTACAGCGTCCTCAATCGAGGTGAACTCGCCGCGTGCAACTTGCGCGTCGAGCCATCTTTTTTGTTCGGGTGTCAGCGTGATCGTCATGAATGCCATAATACCATAATGGGGCGGGCTTTTCACAGAACCAAAGTGACTCTTTCGGTTGCCAAAGAGACAGACAATCAATCGCCTATTCGTTGCGGAATTCAGTTGTAAAGCGGGCGTGAGATCTCCGGCTGCTGAGCGCCTCATTTCAGGCGATCTATGTCTTCGGCGCATACGAGGCAGTGCTCACGAGGCGAACCGACATGGCTGGCCTGCTCCAGCGCCCTTGAAGCGTGCCTCCGCGCATGATCAACCCGTTGCGCAAATGGCCAACGGCTTCTCCCGCGCGATGACGCGCTTCAACAATCAGCCCTATCTCCTGATCGGCCTCTCGACCTTGATGTGGGGCGGCAATGTGGTGGCGGGCCGCCTGGCCGTCGGCCAGATCTCGCCGATGGCCATCACCTGCCTGCGCTGGTTCATCGTCTGCGCCATCTTCAGCCTGACGATCCGCGGACGGCTCGCGAGCGAATGGCCGCTCATCGCGCCCCATTGGCGCAAGCTCGCCATCCTCGGCGCCACCGGCTTCACGCTCTTCAACTCGCTCTTCTACGTGGCGGCCCAGTACACCACCGCCGTGAACATGGCGGTGCTGCAAGGCACCTTCCCGGCCCTGGTGCTGGTCGGCATGGCGCTGGTCTTCAAGGCGCCGGTCTCGCTGCTGCAGACGCTCGGGATCCTGGTGACCTTCGGCGGCGTCGCCATCATCGCCTGCCATGGCGAGCTCGCGACGCTCCTCACCTTGACCTTCAATCGCGGCGACCTGCTGCTGCTGATCGGCACCGTCATCTTCGCCGGATACACGATCGCGCTGCGCGATCGTCCCAAGGCCTCGGCGATCGTCATCTTCGCGGCGCTCGCGGCCTCGGCCTTCATCACCTCGATCCCGTTCCTCGCGGTCGAGATGGCGCTGGGCCAGACTTATCTACCGACCCTGAAGGGCTTGCTGGTGCTCAGCTTCATCGCCATCGGGCCGTCGCTGCTCGGGCAGATCTTCTTCATCCGCGGCATCGAGCTCATGGGGCCGAGCCGGACCGGCATCTTCTACAATCTGGTGCCGGTGTTCGGCGCGCTGCTCGCGGTGGCGATCCTCGGCGAGCATTTCCACCCCTATCACGCGGTCGCCTTTGTGCTGGTGCTCGGCGGCATCTGGCTCTCCGAGCGCGCACCGCCGGCGCCACTCGCAGCGACTGTAAGTCCCGCCAGATAAACCTGCAGATGACGCGGCGAGCGGTGGCCGATATAGCAAGGCGCCGCCGCCACGACGGATCGTTCGCCTGAGAGGCATTGCAGCATGGCCGACCTCGCCGATCTCTTCCCGGGCTTCGAGAGCCACTGGATCGATGTGAGCATGGGGCGCATCTTCGCCCGCTCGGCAGGGGATGGCCCGCCCATCGTGCTGCTGCATGGTTTCCCGCAAACGCATGTCTGCTGGCATCTCGTGGCACCGCTGCTCGCCAAAACGCATCGCGTGGTGTGCATGGATATGCGCGGCTATGGCTGGTCCTCGGCGCCGGAAAGCCGCGACGGCGCGCTCTATGCCAAGCGCGCCATGGCGGCCGATGTGGTGGAGGCCATGAGCAAGCTCGGCCATGCGCGCTTCGCCTTCGCGGGCCATGATCGCGGCGCGCGCATCGGCTATCGCCTCGCCCTCGACGAGCCCGGCCGCATCGAGCGTCTCGCCCTCCTCGACATCCTGCCGACCTTCCGCGTCTGGCTGGAGATCCAGGCCGGCCGCCAGGCCGCGCGGCATTGGGAGTTCCTGGCGAAGCCGGCGCCAGAGCCCGAGACCGAGATCGCCAAGGACCCGATAGGCTATGTGGACGGGCTGTTGTCGCTGTGGAACCGGGAGAAATCGCTCGCGCCCTTTGATCCGCGAGCGCTCGCCCATTATCACGCCAGCGGCAACGAGCCCTCGCGCATCCACGCCTATTGCGAGGATTACCGGGCCGGCGCCACGCTCGACGTCGAGGCCGACGAGGCGGATCTCGCGGCGGGCCGCAAGATCGCCTGTCCGGTGCTGGTGCTGACGGGGCGGTTCTACCTCACGGGAGGCGAAGACGCGGCGCTCGCCGCCTGGCGCGAGAGTTTTGCGCCGCAGGCGGTCAGCGCCAGCGCCGAGAGTGGGCATTTCCTCGCCGAGGAGGCGCCCGAGGCGACGGCCGCCGCCCTCGCTCACTTCCTCGCATCGCCGGGGTGATGATGCGGAAGCGTGCCAAGGCAGCACCCGGGACGACCACGCCGAAGCGGCCTTCCATCGCGCTGGCGTTGGGCGGCGGCGGGGCGCGCGGCCTCGCCCATATCGCGGTGCTGGAGGCGCTCGACGAGATGGGGCTGCGTCCCGTCGCCATCGCCGGCACCTCGATCGGAGCGATCATCGGCGCGGCCTATGCGGCAGGGCTGCCGGCGGCGCGCATCCGCGCCCATGTGCTCTCCGCGCTGCGCAACCGCACCCGCGTCTTCGCCAGCCTGATCGAGGCCCGGGTCGGGCGCATCGGCGACCTGTTCACGCGCGGCAATCCGGTGCTGATCGACGGCGAACGCCTGCTCGACCGCTTCTGGCCGGACGAAGTTCCCGACGCGTTCGAGGATCTCGCCATTCCGTTCACGGCCGTCGCCACCGATTATTACGGGCGCGGCGAGGTCGCCTTCACGTCGGGCGCGCTCGTCAGCGCGGTCGCCGCCTCGATGGCGCTGCCCGGCCTCATCAAGCCGGTCGAGATCGCCGGCCGGCTGCTGATCGACGGGGGAGCCGTCAACCCGCTCCCCTGCGACCTCGTGAGAGGTAAGGCCGATATCCTGATCGCTGTCGATGTGACGGCTGCGCCTTCGGTGGAGGAGAATGGTCAGCCAAGCGCCTTCTCGACCTTGTTCGGCGCCGCCCAGATCATGCAGGGCGCCATCGTGAGCGCGAAGCTGCGCACGCATCCGCCCGACCTTCTGGTGCGGCCGGATGTCGACGGCTTCGGCGCGCTCGATTTCTTCAAGGCGCAGCGCATCCTGGACGCTGCCGCTCCCGCCAAGGCCAAGTTCAAGGAGAAGCTCGCGGCGAGGTTGGCGAAGGGGTAGGCGTCATTCTGAGGCGCGTCGGCACTATTCGCGATTAGGCGACATCACCCAGCAAATAGCTTCGCTCAATTGGATCATCAGTCAGCGTCAGAAGCTGCCGGCGGATTTGCTCGGCCATTGCGACAACCACATGCCAGGCAGGATCTTCCAATATCGCGAGATGAGCGTACCAATCTCCCCCCGGCGGCTTATGGCGAGCAATTGCATTTCCAAGAGCCGCCAGCAGCTCAAATTCCTCAGTGCTCAGATGTCCCCGGGTCCGTGCGAATTGGAGCTGATCGGCGCTCGGATATGACTCACAAAACTCGACATAGCTCCAATGCGGGCTGGGGGTTGGCGGGTTCAGCCAGGTACGGCGCTGAAACCCGATATCCGCAATCTCGTAGACCGAGCCAAACCACCAGCGTCGCAGATTGGCCCACTCCTCCAGGGTATTGTCTGCCATTATGGCTGCTCCGCCGTCTTCACCGAACGCGCAAGTAAACAAGGCATCTTGCCTCACTCGCGCCGCGACTTGAAGAAGGCCTTGATCAGCTCGGCCATCTCCCCCTCCCGGATGCCGCCATAGATCTCGGGCCGGTGATGGCAGATCGGCTGCGAGAAGATGCGCGGCCCGTGCTCCACCCCGCCCATCTTGGGGTCGGCGGCACCGAAATACAGGCGCCGCAAGCGCGCGAAGGAGATCGCGGTAGCGCACATCGGGCAGGGCTCCAAGGTGACATAGATGTCGCAGCCGGGCAGGCGTTCGGACGCCGCAAGCCCGCAGGCCGCCCTTATGGCGAGCATCTCGGCATGAGCCGTCGGATCGCGTAATTCGAGGGTGCGGTTGCCGGCCGCGGCGAGGATCTCGCCATCGCGCACCACCACGGCGCCGACCGGCACCTCACCGCGCTCCGCCGCAGCGCGCGCCTCCTCGAAGGCGATCGTCATCGGATGGTGCCTACCGGCCCCTGCCCTCTTCGATGTCACGCGCCAGCACCTCGCCCTTCCGGCCTTGGTATTGCCGAACGGCTCTGATAAGCCCTGTCGATGGCTCACGACAATCAAGAAAACGGCGGGGATCGCCGCCGTCCGCAACGCGTGCCGCGGCGCAAGGGGGCGACCGGCGGTCGTGATGTCTCGGCTGCCGAACCAGCGGCCGAAGAGGCGAAAGCCGAGGATACGGAAGGCGAGCGCATCTCGAAGGTGGTGTCGCGCGCCGGCATCGCGTCGCGACGCGATGTCGAGCGCATGATCGAAGAGGGCCGCATCGCGCTGAACGGCGAGACCGTGACCACGCCGGTCACCCTGGTGACGCCCTTCGACCGCATCTCGGTCGACGGCGTGCCGCTGCCGGCGAAGGAGCGCACCCGCCTCTTCCTCTATCACAAGCCGGTCGGCCTGGTGACGACCGAGAAGGATCCCGAGGGGCGCCCGACCGTGTTCGACGAACTGCCGGCCGGGCTGCCGCGCGTGGTCTCGATCGGCCGGCTCGACCTCAACACCGAGGGACTGCTGCTCCTCACCAATGATGGCGGGCTCGCGAGAGTGCTGGCGCATCCGACGACCGGCTGGCTGCGCCGCTATCGCGTGCGCGCCTTCGGCGAGGTGACCCAGGACCAGCTCGACGGGCTGCGCGACGGCATCGAGATCGACGGCATGCAATATGGGCCGGTCGAGGCGCATGTCGATCGCGAGCAGGGCGCCAATATGTGGCTGACGCTCGGCCTGCGCGAGGGCAAGAACCGCGAGGTCAAGCGCATCCTTGAGCATTTCGGGCTGCAGGTGAACCGCCTGATCCGCATCTCCTTCGGGCCGTTCCAGCTCGGCGAGCTCGAGGTGGGCGGCGTCGAAGAGATCCGCACCCGCACCCTCAAGGACCAGCTCGGCCCCGAGCTCGCCCGCGAAGCCCATGTGGATTTCGTCGATGAGGTGCAGGAGCCGCGCCTCGAGCCGCGCGAGCGTGGCCGGCGACCGGCGCCTGGCGGTTTCGAACGCGCGCCGAAGGACGGCGGCAGCGACGAGGCGCGCGCCTTGCGCAAGGCTCAAGCCGTCGCCCAGGGGCAACGCAAGGCGGCCCATCGGCATAGTTGGCGCGATGCGGAGAGCTGGGCAGTGCGCGGCCAGAAGAAGCCTGGCCCCGCCGCCGCGAAGCGCTCGCGCGACATCGCGGGCGCTGGCAAAGCGCCGCGGACGGATGAACGCACGCATCTGCGCGGCGGCAGGATCGCCGATCGCAAGGGGCGCAGCGTGCTTGTCGAGCGCATCGCCCAGGATCCGGCCGCAGCCGCGCCGCGCGCCGCGGCGAAACGAGGGGAACGCCCCTCCCCGCCCCGCGACACCGATGTGCTGCGCCGCAAGACACGCCGGGAGCAAGGCCTCGAGGCAGCGCCCGGCGGTGAGGCCGTCGCCAGCCGACACCCGGGCCAGACGCGCAGCGAGGCCTGGAAGGAGCACGGCGGCCAACGCCCCTTCCCGCGTCCCGATCGCCGGCCGGGCGATGAGCGCCCGCCGCGGCGGGAAGGAGCGGATCGACCACCGCGACGCGAGGGCGATCGTCCATGGCAAAGGCGCGAGGCCGGCGACCGGCCGCCGCGCCCGGAAGGCTACAAGCCGCGTGGCGAAGGCTTCAGGCCGCGCACCGAAGGTTATAAGCCGCGCGGTGAACGCACGGAGGGGTTTAAACCGCGCACCGATCGTCCCGGAGGCTTCAAGCCGCGTGGCGAGCGCACCGAGGGCTTCAAACCACGCAGCGAAGGCTTCAAGCCGCGCACGGAAGGTTACAATCCACGCCCTGAGCGGGCGGAAGGCTTCAAGCCGCGCAGCGATCGTCCAGGGGGCTTCAAGCCACGTAGCGAAGGCTTCAAGCCACGCACGGAAGGTTACAAACCACGCGGCGAACGCACCGAAGGGTTCAAGCCACGCGGCGAACGCAGCGAGGGCTTCAAGCCACGCGGCGAACGCACCGAGGGGTTCAAGCCGCGCACCGAACGCACCGAAGGCTTCAAGCCACGCACTGAACGCACCGAAGGCTTCAGGCCGCGCACCGAACGCACGGAAGGCTTCAAGCCACGTGGCGAACGCAGCGAGGGCTTCAAGCCTCGCAGCGATCGTCCGGGAGGCTTCAAGCCGCGCACGGAGGGTTACAAACCACGCTCTGAGCGGCCGGAAGGTTTCAAGCCACGCAGCGAGGGTTTCAAGCCACGTGGCGAGCGCAGTGAAGGCTTCAAACCACGCGGCGACCGTCCGGGGGGCTTCAAGCCGCGCAGCTTCGGCGCGCGTCCGGGAGGCCCCGCAGCCTCGAGAGGCGGGCCGCCGAAGGGCCGTCCCGGCAGGCCGCCCGGGCGTCCGCCGCGCAAGCCGCCCGCCTAGCGCGGGTCAGGCACCGGGATCGCCGCCATGAGGATCGTCGCCGGCCGCTTCCGCGGCCGCGCTATCGCCGGACCTTCCGGCCCGGCGATCCGCCCGACCTCCGACCGTTTGCGCGAGACGATCTTCAACATCCTCGAGCACGCCTATGGCGATCCGGTCGGCGAGGCGCGCGTGCTCGACCTGTTCGCCGGCACCGGCGCGATGGGCTTCGAGGCATTGTCGCGCGGCGCGAGCTTCTGCCTGTTCGTCGACCAGGGAGCGGAGGCGCGCGGCCTCATGCGAGGCTCGATCGAGAGCCTGGGATGCGGCGGGGAGGCGCGCATCTTCCGCCGCGACGCCACCAAGCTCGGCGAGGCGAAGCCGCTCGCGCCCTTCTCGCTGGTGTTTTGCGATCCGCCTTATGGACGCGACCTGGCGCCGCGCGCCATCGCCTCGGCGCAGGCCGGAGGCTGGCTCGCGCCCGAGGCGGTGGTCGTGGTCGAGGAGGCAGCGGCGGCCGATTTCGCCTTCCCGCCTGGTGTCACGGAAATCGAGAGGCGCAAGCAGGGCGACACGCTGGTCGTCTTCGGGCGCGGGGGGTGAGAAGCGCCTCACCTTCTCCCGCTCTTTCGCGGGAGAAGGTGCCCGAACGCAGTGAGGGCGGATGAGGGACGCCGGTGAAGCGCTCAACCGCCCCTCATCCACCTCGCAAGAGCTCGGCACCTTCTCCCGCCCCAAGAGCGGGAGAAGGAAGACCGCCTACGCTGCGAGCTGCCTCAGCACATAGTGCAGGATGCCGCCATTCTTGAAGTATTCGAGCTCGTCGAGCGTATCGATGCGGCACATCAGCGGCACCTTCGTCACCTTGCCGTCGGCCGAGGTGATCTCGGCGGTCAGCATCTGGCGCGGCTTCAGCCCCTCGGACAGGCCCTTGATGGTGACCATCTCGTCGCCCTTGAGGCCGAGCGTCTGCCATGAGGTGCCCTCCTCGAAGACGAGCGGCAGCACGCCCATGCCGACGAGGTTCGAGCGGTGGATGCGCTCGAAGCTTTGCACGATCACGGCGCGCACGCCGAGCAGCTTCGTGCCCTTGGCGGCCCAATCGCGCGACGAGCCGGTGCCGTATTCCTTGCCGGCGAAGACGACGAGCGGCACGTTCTCCTTCTGGTAGCGCATCGCCGCGTCATAGATGAACATGCGCTCGCCGGAAGGCTGGTGGGTGGTGTAGCCGCCCTCCACCACATTGCCGGCCGCATCCCGCACCATCTGGTTCTTGATGCGGATATTGGCGAAGGTGCCGCGCATCATCACCTCGTGATTGCCGCGCCGCGTGCCGTATTGGTTGAAGTCGATCGGGCGCACCTGATGCTCGATCAGATATTGCCCGGCCGGGCTCTTCTCCCGGATCGATCCGGCCGGCGAGATATGGTCGGTGGTGATCGAATCCAGGAACTCGCCGAGGATGCGCGCGCCTACGATGTCGCGGACCGGCTCCGGCTCCTTCTTTATGCCCTCGAAATAGGGCGGGTTCTGCACATAGGTCGAGCCCATGTCCCAACCATAGGTGAGGCCGCCCGCGACCCTGACCTTCTTCCAATTGGCGTCGCCGTCGAACACGCTGGCATATTTCGTCTTGAACATCTTCTTCGAGATGTTCTTCTCGATGAATTCGCCGATCTCCCGGCTCGAGGGCCAGATATCCTTCAGATAGACGGCGGCGCCGTTGCGGTCATGCCCGATCGGATCCTTGGTCAGGTCGACCTGCAAGGAGCCCGCCAGCGCATAGGCGACGACGAGCGGCGGCGAGGCGAGGTAGTTGGCGCGCGTATCGGGGTTCACGCGCCCTTCGAAATTGCGGTTGCCCGAGAGCACGGCGGCCGCCACGAGGTCGTTGTCGTTGATGGCCTTGGTGATCTCCTCGGGCAGGGGTCCCGAATTGCCGATGCAGGTGGTGCAGCCGAAGCCGACGAGGTTGAAGCCGAGCTTGTCGAGATCTTTCTGCAGGCCGGATTCGGCGAGATATTCGCCGACCACCTGCGAGCCCGGCGCCACCGAGGTCTTCACCCAGGGCTTGGTCGCGAGCCCCTTGGCGACGGCGTTGCGGGCCAAGAGCCCGGCCCCGATCATGACGCTCGGATTGGAGGTGTTGGTGCAGGAGGTGATCGCCGCGATCACCACATCGCCATGGCCGAGATCGAAATTCTTGCCGTCGACTTTGTAGCGCTTACTGATGTCGCCGACCTTCTTGAACTCGCTTTCCATCGAGGCGGCAAAACCGGCCTTCGCATCAACGAGCGTCACCCGGTCCTGCGGCCGCTTGGGACCGGCGATCGAGGGCACCACATCGCCGAGATCGAGCGACAGCGTATCGGTGAAGACCGGGTCCGGCGTCGACTTGGTGCGATAGAGCCCTTGCGCCTTGGCATAGGCCTCGACCAGAGCAAGGCGCGAATTCTTGCGCCCGGAGGCCTCGAGATAGCGCAAGGTCTCGGCATCGATCGGGAACAGGCCGCAGGTCGCGCCATATTCAGGCGCCATATTGCCGATGGTGGCCCGGTCGGCGACCGGCATGCCGTTGAGGCCGGGGCCGTAGAACTCGACGAACTTGCCGACCACGCCCTTCTTGCGCAGCATCTGGGTCACGGTGAGCACGAGATCGGTCGCGGTCACGCCCTCATGCAGCTCTCCGGTGAGCTTGAAGCCCACCACCTCGGGCAGCAGCATGGAGAGCGGCTGGCCGAGCATCGCAGCCTCAGCCTCGATGCCGCCGACGCCCCAGCCGAGCACGGCGAGGCCGTTCACCATGGTGGTGTGGCTGTCGGTGCCGACCAGCGTGTCCGGATAGGCGACCTCGACTTTCTCGCTCTTGCCCTTCTTGTTCTTGATCTTCTCCTTCCTGGTCCAGACCGTCTGCGCCAGATATTCGAGATTGACCTGGTGGCAGATGCCGGTGCCGGGGGGCACGACGGAGAAGTTCTCGAAGGCCTGCTGGCCCCATTTCAGGAAGCGGTAGCGCTCCTGGTTCTGCTCATATTCGCGCTTGACGTTCTGGCCGAGCGCCCGCGAATTGCCGAAATATTCGACGACCACCGAATGGTCGATGACGAGATCGACGGGGACGAGCGGGTTGATCTTGTTCGGGTCGCCGCCGAGGCTCTCCATGGCGTTGCGCATGGCCGCGAGGTCGACCACGGCCGGGACGCCGGTGAAATCCTGCATCAGCACGCGTGCGGGACGAAAGGCGATCTCGTGCTCCTTCTTGCCGCGCGTCTTCGACCAGGCGGCGGCGGCCTCGACATCGGCCTTCTTCACCGAGCGGCCATCCTCGTTGCGCAGCAGGTTCTCGAGCACGACCTTCATCGAGAAGGGCAGATCGGAAGCGCCCTCGAGGCCGTTCTTCTCGGCCTCCTTGAGCGAGTAATAGACGTAGCTCGCCTCGCCTACCTTGAGCGTCTTGCGGCAATTGAAGCTGTCGAGCGATTGGGTCATGGAAGCATCCTTCGGGGTGTAGCGCATGATCGAAACGCACGATCACAATGCGCCTGGCAGATGGCCTTTCGCGCAAGACGCGCGCGCCGCTCCGGGAGCGCCCGGACCCCGCGCTGGACAGGAGATGAACTCCGGCGCGCGGCGCAGCCTGCCGGACATATAGAACATTTCCAATGAGGCCGCTACGTGCTGTTGGCGAACCAGTCCAAGGCAGCGCCGAATGGCTGGCATGCCGGCGGCCGCGCCCTGGGACCGCGACCGTCTCGGTCGCCCTTCCTTCCCGGCGGTGCGCGGCCTCGCCGTCTCAAGGGCGGGCGGGACGCCCGCGGTCCCAAGGAGCTTACGCCACGTCCGGCCAGCGTCCGGTGAGGTCCTGCGAGGTCTCGAAGAGGGCAGCGACGCGCAAGAGATCAGTCTCCTGCCGGAAGCGGCCGACGAGCTGCAGGCCGATCGGCAGGCCGTCCTCGCCGAAGCCGCAAGGCAGGCTCACGGCCGGATGGCCCGTCATGTTGAAGGGCATGGTCCAGGGGAACCAGTTGGAGCGCAGATCGTCGAACTCCTTGCCGTCGATGTCGATCTTGCCGAACAGCTCCTGCTCGATCGGCAAGGCGGTGCGCGACAAGGTCGGCATGACCAGGAAATCATGGTCCTGCAGCAGCGCCTGCACATGCCGGAACAGGACAGTCCGGCCGAACATCGCCTCCTGATAGTCGACGCCGCTCACTTGTGACGCTGAAGCGAGCTGCTGCAGCAATGAGGGACTCATCTCGTCGGCGGCCCGTTCCGCCATCGGCCCGAAACGGGCCCGCCAGGTCGTATGGTTGATGGCGCGCCAGATCGGCTCGATGTCGAAGGCTGAGCCATCCATTTCCTCGAGTGAAGCGCCAAGAGCCCGCAAGCGCCCGAGCGCCTCCGCGAAGCGCGCCGCGACGTCGCGGGAGATGGGCCGCCCCGGCGGAGCGGCGCAGAACAGGATGCGCCGCAAGGCGAGATCGCCTTCAGGCTGCGCGGCCGACAAGTAATCAGGCACCGGCACGCCGATCGACCAGGGGTCGCTGGCATCGCTACCGGCCATCACCTGCAGCATCAGCGCCGTATCGGCGACGGTGCGGGCCATCGGCGTCACATAAGTGTAATTGCCGAAAGCATCCTGCACCTGGCTGTGCGGGATGACTCCATTGCTCTGCTTGAAGCCGACGACGCCGTTGCAGGCAGCCGGGATGCGCGTCGAGCCGCCGCCATCGGTCGCGACCGCGAGCGGCGCGATGCCGGAAGCGACCGCGACCGCCGCCCCGCCGCTCGATCCGCCGCTCGTGCGCTCTGCGCTCCAGGCATTGCGGGTGCGCCCGAAGAGCGGCGCGTCGCTCAAGGATTTCGCGCCGAATTCCGGCGTCGTGGTCTTGCCGATCAGGATGGCGCCGGCGCGGCGCAACCTCGCCACCGCCACGGCGTCACGATCCGGCACATTGCCGGCATGCAGGCGCGAGCCGAAAGTGGTGCGTACCCCCGCGGTGTTCACCAGATCCTTCACGGTGAAGGGCACACCGGCCAGCAATCCGCCGCCCTCGCCGCGCAAAATCCTCGCTTCGGCCGCCTCGGCCTCGGCCAACGCCTCGTCGGCGCAGATGGTGATGAAGCAATTGAGGATGGGCTGCAGGCGTTCGGCACGATCGATGACGGCGCGCGTCACCTCGCGCGGCGAGACCTCGCGCCGCGCCATAAGCTCGCGCAATCGCGTCGCCGGAAGGCGGCAGAGATCGTCGGTCACCAAATCGCCGTGGCGAAGAGCGGCCATAGCGACAACACCAGCAGCACCGCCATGGTGACGTTGAAGATGCGCCGCCAGCCCGGATCGGAGAGGAAACGGCGCAGGCCCGCGCCGAACACCGCCCAGACGCTGATCGAGGGCAGGTTGATGAGGCCGCAGATCAAGGTGACGATCAGGAGATCGCGGGCGAGCTCGTCCGGCGACACATAGGTCGCGACCGCGGTGACCACGATCACCCAGGCCTTCGGGTTCACCCATTGGAAGGCAGCCGCCTGCAGCGCGCTCATGGGCCGGCGTGCAGCGCCTGCGCCGGCTTCGCCCGCCTCGGCCGCTGCGTCGCGCGGCGGCGCCGAGCGGGCGATCTGCCAGGCGAGCCACAGCATATAGGCGCCGCCGGCGAGCTTCAGCACCAGGAAGGCGTGTGGCACCGAGCGCAGCGCCTCGCCGAGGCCGAAGCCGACCGCCAGCATCAAGATCACATAGCCGATCGAGATGCCGAGCATGTGGGGAATGGTGCGGCGCACCCCGAAATTGAGGCCCGAGGCCAGCAGCATCATGTTGTTCGGCCCCGGCGTGATCGAGGTGACGAAACCGAACATGGCGGCGGCCGACAGGATGGCTGGGGACATCA
Organism: Rhizobiales bacterium GAS188; assembly: GCA_900104855.1. NCBI lineage: Bacteria > Pseudomonadati > Pseudomonadota > Alphaproteobacteria > Hyphomicrobiales > Rhizobiales bacterium GAS188. Next base: position 4,121,960 of record FNSS01000001.1, on the reverse strand, counting down.
CATCCCCTCCGGACCTCGGCTCATGGCGGCGACGCCGGTGCGCGACACCTCGACGAGGCCGACCACCGCCATCATGGCGATGAAGCGGTCGATCTCATCGGTCGCCCCGGTCAGCTCGAACACGAAGGAGGTGAGCGTCGCATCGATGGTGTGGGCCCCGAAGGCCGAGGCGAGGCGCAACGCTTCGACCCGGTGCTCGCCTTTGCCCGCCACCTTGACGAGGGCGAGCTCGCGCTCGATCGCCTCACCCTGGACGGTGAGGTCGCGCACGCCATGCACCGGCACCAGCCGCTCGAGCTGGCTCTTGATCTGCTCGATCACATGGGCGGTGCCTGAGGTCACGATGGTGATGCGTGAGACATGGGCCGCATGCTCCGTCTCCGACACTGTGAGGCTTTCGATGTTGTAGCCGCGGCCCGAGAACATGCCGGCGATGCGGGCAAGGACGCCGGGCTCATTGTCCACGGTGACCGCGAGCGTATGGCGGGCGGTGGGCTCCGGCTTCGGCGCGGTCGGGTAATGGGAGGTGGTCGAGGGTTCCATAGGGCTCATTTCATCCTGGATTGGGGCGCGAGGGCGAAATCGACTGCGGCCTCCGCATGAATCAGCGCCGAGTCGATGGCAGGCTCGGCAATATCGTCTTGTGACAACAACATGCCGATCTCCGTGCAGCCGAAGATCACGCCGTCGCAGCCCTGGGGTCGCGACCTCGCGATGATGTCGAGACAGCGGGCCTTGGATTTCGGATCGACCACGCCGCGCACCAGCTCATCGAAAATGATGGCATGCAGCACCACACGGTCCTCGGCTTCGGGCACCAGCGCCTGGATACCCTGCTTGGCGAGGCGCCCAGTGTAAAACTCCTGCTCCATGACGTAGCGCGTGGCGAGCAACAGCGGCCGCGACGAGCCTCGCCGCCTAAGCGCCGCTGCGGTCGCGTCCACGATGTGAATCATCGGAACCTTGGTCGCATCCGCCACGGCCGGCGCGACCTTGTGCATGGTGTTGGCGCAGATCAGCAGGCAATCGGCGCCCGCCTGCTCGAGACGGCGCCCGGCCTCGGCCAGCCGACGGCCGGCCTCCTCCCAGCCCGCTGGGTTCTGCAAGGCCTCGATCTCGGCGAAATCGAAGGAGGACAGCAGGAGCTTGGCGGAATGCAGGCCGCCAAGCCTCTCCCGCACCAGCTGGTTGACGAGGCGATAATAGATCGCCGTCGATTCCCAGCTCATGCCGCCGATGAGCCCGATGGTGCGCATGCCCGTGTCTCCAGCCATGCCCAGGCTCAGACCAACGCCTTGCCCCTTTCATCGATGACGCTGCCGAGATCCTGCGCCGTGTCGCCGAGCAGCATCTCGTTATGCGCCTTGCCCGAGGCGATCATCGGGAAGCAGTTCTCCTCCTTCGACACCAGGCAGTCGAAGATGACGGGCTTTGGCGTATCGAGCATCTCGGCGATGGCGGCGTCGAGCTTCGCCGGATCCGAGCAGCGAATGCCATGCGCCCCATAGGCTTCGGCGAGCTTCACGAAATCCGGCAGCGCCGCCGTGTAGCTCTCGGCATAGCGCCCGCCATGCAGGAGCTCCTGCCATTGGCGCACCATGCCCATATATTCGTTGTTGAGGATGAAGACCTTCACCGGGGCGCGGTGCTGCACGGCCGTCGACATCTCCTGCATGTTCATCAGGATCGAGGCCTCACCCGCAATGTCGATCACCAGCGATTGCGGGTGGGCGACCTGCACCCCGATGGCGGCCGGCAGGCCATAGCCCATGGTGCCGAGCCCACCCGACGTCATCCAGCGATTGGGCTCCTGGAAGTGGAAGAACTGCGCCGCCCACATCTGGTGCTGGCCGACCTCGGTGGTGATGTAGTGGTCGCGGTCCTTCACGGCGGCGTAGAGCCGCTCCAGCGCGAATTGCGGCTTGATGATCTCGGTCGACGGCTTGTAGCTGAAACTCTTCCTGGCGCGCCAGCCCTCGATCACCTTCCACCAAGCGGCGAGCGCCGCCTTGTCGACGCGCGGCGAGGTCTCGCGCCACAGCCGCACCATATCCTCGAGCACATGGGCGCAATCGCCGAGGATGCCGATCTCGACCTTGACGTTCTTGTTGATCGAGGACGGGTCGATGTCGATATGGATCTTGCGCGAATTGGGCGAGAAGGCGTCGAGGCGTCCGGTGACGCGGTCGTCGAAGCGCGCTCCGACGCAGATCATCACATCGCAATCATGCATGGCGAGGTTCGCCTCATAGGCGCCGTGCATGCCGAGCATGCCGAGCCATTGCTTGTCGGAGGCTGGATAAGCGCCGAGGCCCATCAAGGTCGAGGTCACCGGGAAGCCGGTGAGACGGGCGAGCTCGCGCAGCAGGGTCGAGGCATGCGGGCCCGAATTGATCACCCCGCCGCCCGTATAGAAGATGGGCTTCTTCGCTCCGGCCATCAGCGCCAGCGCCCCCTTGATCTTGTCGAGATCGCCTTTGATCCGCGGACGGTAGGTCTTGTGCTGGTTGTCGCGCGGGCGCCAATAGGTGCCCTTGGCGAACTGGATGTCCTTGGGGATGTCGACCACCACCGGGCCCGGCCGGCCGGTGCGGGCCACATGGAAGGCCTCGTGCAGGATGCGCGGCAGCTCGGCGACGCTCTTCACGAGATAATTATGCTTGGTGCAATGGCGGGTGATGCCGACCGTGTCGCATTCCTGGAAGGCGTCCGAGCCGATCAGATGGGTCGCCACCTGGCCGGTGATGCAGACGATCGGGATGGAATCCATCAGCGCGTCGGTGAGGCCGGTCACCGCATTGGTGGCGCCGGGGCCCGAGGTGACGAGCAGGCAGCCGACCTTGCCGGTCGAACGCGCATAGCCTTCGGCGGCATGCGCCGCGCCCTGCTCATGGCGCACCAGGATATGGCGCAGCCCCTCCTGCTGGAACAGCGCGTCATAGATTGGCAGCACCGCTCCGCCCGGATAACCGAAGAGATGCTCGACCCCCTGGTCCTTGAGCGCCCGCACCACCATCTCGGCGCCCGTCATCTCGTCCTGCATCGTCGTTCTCCGTCGTTCAGACTCGTATCACCGCCCTTGCGGCCGAATTTCGGCAATAAAAAAGGCCCACTCGGGGGCCTGTCACGCGCTGGCTCTCGGGCCGGTCTTCGAGGACCGTCCGTTACCAGCGCCACCTTACGAGAATCGAAGCCAACATGTCGCAAATCTCCCAGCGAGAGCGGGCACGCTATCCGAGGCCGCCTGCGAGGTCAAGGCGGACACCAAGGCGAATGAGGGATAGTCGTGCGTAAGGGCGGGCGAGACGCCCTGGGACGCGAGCGTCTCGGTCGCCCTTCTTGCCGCGGTAGCGGCCTCGCCATTCGCAAGTGCGGGCGGGACGCCCGCGGCCCACCGCTCTGGGATCGCGACCGTCTCGGTCGCCCTTCCCCCCGGCGTGGAGGCTTCGCCGCTCGCAAGAGCGGGCGTCCCGCCCATATGCGCTAACTTTGGGATTCACACCGCTGGCGGCTTGTGATTCAAGCTGCGGATGCAAGATGATTCGGTGTTCTCATTTGAAGGTGACTGGCCCGCGGTCGAGGGTCTTCTGGGCGGCGCGAGTAAGCTGGACGCGCTGGCGCGCGAGACTGGCGCGCTGGTTCGTCGTCGTCGTATCTGCAATGGATCGCAACTGCTTCGCCTAGCGCTTGGCTATGCGGCAACCGGACAGTCTCTGCGCTCGACGGCGGCGTGGAGCCATTCGGCGTTGGGCATCCCGCTGAGCGACGTGGCCGTGCTGCAGCGACTGCGCGACTGCGGCGATCTGCTGTCTTCGGTGGTAGGTCGGCTTCTGAGCCTGTCCACCGAATGGGCCGAGCCTTCGGCGCTTTGGCGAGGCCCGCCGATCCGTCTTGTCGATGGCAGCATGTTCGCCGGCCCTGGCAAACGCGGTGGGCAGCATCGGCTGCACGCCAGCTACGATCCCGGGACCGGAAGATTTGATCTCCTGAATCTGACCGACGTGAAGGTCGGCGAAACGCTGAGCCTGGCTCGGATCGAGCCGGGGACCATTGCTGTCGCCGACCGCAATTACGCCAAAACCAAAGCCTTGCGGGAACTGGCGGACAACATGGCGTTTTTCCTCGTCCGCGCCGGGATCAGCGCGATGAAGATGATTTATGACAAGACTGGCGAACGCCTGACCGCGCAGGATGTCATCACCGCCCTCGGCGCGGCCGAAGCCGTCGAGATCGCAGTCACATTGCAAGAGGCCAAGCCCAAAAAGGACCGGGCAAACCCCCGGCCTTTGCCCGAGCCGCTGAAGACCCGCATCGTCATTGTGCGCGCCAGCGAAGCGGTCGCCGCCCGCGAGCGCGCCCGCATCGAACGCTCGCGCTCCAAGCACGGGGTGACGCCCCGCGAGGACACCAAGGCGATGGCCGGCCTGATCATGTTCGCCACGAACCTGCCGGCCAAGGATTGGCCGATCGAACGGCTCATCCCTCTCTACCGGCTGCGATGGCAGATTGAGCTGGCCTTCAAGGCCCTCAAATCCATCTTCGCGATGCGAGCCGTCCCCGCCAAAGATCCTGCGCTCGCGCGAACCTGGATCCTGGCCAATCTCGCCGCCGCCCTCCTCGCCAATCTCCTCGCAAGCGCCCTCGAGCGCGCCATTCCCCCCTCAAACCACCGCCGCCGCCTATCGAAGCCCTTGCAAAATCCGGCTCCTCGTCCTGTGCCGCATAGTCATCGTCGCCCATCTACTGGGTGACCTCGCCGCGCAGATTCGCAATATCCGCAGACACGGCCTCCCAAACGCACTCTACGAACCCCCAAGAAAGAGAAAGAAACAGGCCGACAACTTTGGAATGCTCTTAACTTAGCGCATATGGGCGGGACGCCCGCGGTCCCAACGCGCTGGGATCGCGACCATCCCGGTCGCCCCTTGCCCGGCGCCGACCCCGGCGCCCTGCCGGCGATCAGCTCAACTTCGCGGCGATCTCGCGGATCTCGGCCGGCGTATGCTCGCCGGCGAGCGGCGTTCCCGGCACCAGATATTTGCCCTTCGCCAGCCCGCCGACCAGCACCGGCTCGAAGCCGATCTCCTTGATCAGCCTCGTCGCCAGCGCGATCGCATTTTGATCGTCACCGGCGATCGGCACGCCCAGCGGTTCCCCGGCCCGATGCGCGGCTAGCACCAGGTTGCCGGAGCCGATCGCGTTGAAGCCGCGCACCAGATGCACGCCTGGGACCAGCTTTGCCGTGGCGAGCCCGGCGCCGCCCTGCTGTTCCACCCATTTCACAAGGTCGTCGCCGTCACGGCGCGCGACCGGGTTCGAGACGTCGAGGACGAGCTGTTTCGTGGCGAGCGCCTTGCCGAAATCCCGACCGATCTGTTCGACCGCGGCATAAGGGACGACGAGCAGGACGGCGTCGCCGAAGGCAACGGCCTCCGCGACCGTGCCCGCCTGCGCGGTCGGGCCGGCACTCGCAACCAGGTCCTTGAGCTGGTCGGGATTGCGCGACGAGAACATCACCGCGTGGCCTTGCTTGGCGAACAGCGTGCCGAGCGCACCGCCTTCGCGGCCGGCCCCGATCGTGGCGATCCTGGTCTTCGCGTCGCCGCTGGTCTGGGCCAAGGCCGCGGAGGGCCATGCCGCAGTCACGCCGAGCGCGAAGCCTCCCAGTGCGAGATCGAGAAATTCGCGACGGCCGAGCGGCAAGGATGGGTCTGTCATGTCCGTCTCCCTTGGAGGAAATGACGATTGCCGACGATAGGTTGGCAGGTGCCGCCCTGCAATTCACGATCACGCCAGCGGGCGAAGGACGAGATCGCGTAGCCGGCGAACTGACCGCTAATGGCCGCTCGGCCGGGAATGACACCCTGGTGCCGGGCGCAACCGTGTCACTCCCGGGAGGCCCATCAATTGCGAGGTAATCCGTCGGACCAGCGTGAAACGACCGGGACGAGCAAGTATCATGGGGCTCGCGTGAACAGCGACAAGCACTCGTTGCCACTCGTTGCGCAAAAATCCGAAGAGCAGGAAATGTCGAAGAGCAAGGAAGCGGAGGTAGCTGTCCTGCTCGAGGTGTACCAAGGCGCGCTGGCCCGGCAGGACGACGAGATTGCGGCGATGGAAAAAGCGCTCCTCGCGCTCGACGCCTATCGCGCCGCCATCAAGCACGGGTTCGAGGAGGCTCCCATCCACGCCGACACCTTGGCCGCGTATCGCCTCAGAACGCGCGCGGCGGTGGTGCGCTGCATGGCGGACGCGCTGATCGACCAAGAGCACGAACTGACTATCGATCTCATGGCGTCGCGCTTGGGCACGACGCGACGCAAGATCAAGAGAATGATGAGCCTGAAAGGTCAGGGCAGGCGGGGCATCGATCAGGTTTCTGATTTGCTCGTCGCCTTGGGGTTCGAGCTTGATTTTGGGGTCGAGAAGGACGGGCGCTCACGGCCCGGCGACACGCGGGAGCTCGGAGATTGATTGCTCCTCTCCCGGACCGGCAAGTTGCACCTTCGAAGCAGTCGCGAAGCAGGGGCTAATCAGTGCGTTCGGGTGGGTTCTTGCCCGTGGGCGAGTTGCGCAAAATGGGGCGCAGAACAAGGCGAATTTTTGTCTTCTTGGCGAATAGCTTCGTCTTCGGACCGGCCTGACGATCTCGAGCAACAGCCTTCGCGTGCCGATGCACGCCCGGCTCGATCTCCCTTAACTTTTGAAGTTCGCCCGCTTGCGCGTCGGGAGTGTCTTCAGAGGACTCTGTGTCCTTCGCCATTGTCGTTCCGTCCCCTTCGCTGGTCATAGCCGACCCCGTCGCCAAGGCTATTCAATTCGAAGGTCCCGAGCCAAATTCTGGCACGCCGATTTGGACATAATTGTGGCCCTTCCATGCTGCGGCGACGCCGCCGCTCATGACCCCAACACGGCGATCGGCGAGTTCTGCCGGAAGGTCATGACGACCCTGCGCCCAGCCTGTTTGTCAGCTCGGATTCCGTCGGCCCGGACCGTCCGACCATGGGATTGACATCTGTAAAATATCACAATATTCTATGACGAATGGATGCTGGTTCCGGTTTGTCTCGCGGGAGAGATGGTCGCCGGTGAGCCGTGCTGCAGGCGCGTCCTGGTTCGGGCCGCCTTCTGCCAAGTCGATTTTCGACCAAGTCAACGACAAGAATAGACCGTCAGGGAGGATGGAATGAGCCAACGCTTCAGCCGCATGCTGACATTTTCGGCCGTCGTCGCGTCGACGCTGATCACAGGAGGTGGGCTCAGCACAGCATTCGCCCAGTCGAAAGAGGTCCTGACCTTCGTGGGCGTGACCTTCTCGGAGGCGGGGCGTGGCGACAGGCTCAAGGCCTGGGTGGAGAAATTCAACAAGAGCCAGGACAAGATCGAGATCCAGCCCGTGGCGCTCCCCTTCGCGACCATGGCGAATACGGTCTTCACCCAGATGGGCGGCGGCGGCGGGCCGGACCTCGTCCGCTTCGATCAGATCGACTTCTACGCGGCGGTCGCGGCCAATCGCATTCTTCCGCTCGATGATGTCATCAAGGATAGCGACTACAAATTCACGGCTCCCGACCGGTATTTGAAGGTCGCTGGGAAACGTTACGGGATTTCCTTCGAAATCAGCAACTACGTGCTCTTGTACAACAAGACGCTCCTCAAGGACGGCAAGGCTCCGTCCACCTTCGACGAATTCCTGCAATTCGCGAAGGCTGCGACCAGCAACGGGGTCTATGGTTTCGCCTATCGGGCCACGATGGCAGAGCGCCCGGGCTTCTGGCAGGATCTGTGCAACTTCGTCTACGGCTTCGGCGGCCGCTGGAGCGACGACACCGGCAAACCGACCATCAACGACCCCAAGGTGGTTGAAGGCGTCATTGCCTACAAGAAGATGTACGATCTCGGCGCGACCCCCAAGGGCACCGATGCGTCAACCTACCGGCGCATGTTCTGGGAAAGCAAGCTGGCGATGGAGGTCGATAATGGTGGCGTTGCGGGCATTTTCTACCAGCAGACACCGGACCTGCCTTTAGCTGCCGCCCCCTCCCCGTTTCCCACGCGCGCGCAGGGCCTGATCCTGGCGCCGCTGACGATCAATGCCAATACCAAGCACAAGGATGCAGCGGTCAGCTTCGTCAAATGGGCGCTGCAGCCCGAGAATCAAAAGGATCTCCAGGATCTTCTCGGCGCGAGCAATGTCGCCACCGTGGTCGAGCGGTCGCCCGAGATCCTGGCCAAGCAACCCTGGCTGAAGGTCTATGACGATCAGACGCCGAATAGCGTCCCTCAGCTTGCGGCGGGCCTCGAAATCAAGACGCCGGAAATCCAGCAGATCGTTCTCGAGCAGGTCCTGAAGGTGCTGCAGGGCGGCGCCGATCCCAAGAAGGCGATGGACGACGCGCAGAAGATGGTTGAGACGAGGGTGCTCCGGAAGTAATCCGGAGCTGTGCATGGTCGGCCAATATAAGGCTCATCTTCCATGACGAAGCCCGTCCCGCCAGCGGCCCGGCTCGAAGGCAGACGCTCGACGCCTTACCTCTTCGTCGCGCCGGTCGTCGTCTATCTGCTCCTGTTCCAGGGCTATCCGCTCGTTCAGGAGCTGATGCTCAGCTTCACCTCGACCTCGCTGCTGTCACCACGCGACCATGTCTATGTCGGGCTGGACAATTATAACGACCTCGTCGGAACCAGCGAATTCCACGGCACGATCCTCGTCACGGCGCTCTACACGGTCGCATGCGTGCTCCTGGCGATCGGATTGGGACTTGCGGCGGCGCTCCTGCTGGATCGCCCATTCCGCGGGAGAGCCGTGGCGCGGGCGCTGGTCACGGTACCCTGGGCGGCTCCGCCGGTCGCCGTGGCGCTGATCTTCACCTGGATGTTCAACGCCCAATACGGCATCTTCAATCACGCGTTTCGCATTCTCGGATTGGCCTCCGCCAATGAGAATTGGCTCGACAATCCAAGTCTCGCGCTGCCGGCCGTCCTGTTCACCACCATCTGGCAGATCTTCCCCTTCGCATCCGTCGTGCTCCTCGCAGCCCTCCAGGGCGTGTCGGCGGAACTGCGCGAGGCGGCGGTCATCGACGGAGCCGACCGGCTGAGCGTGTTCAAGGCCGTGGTCTGGCCCACCATCCAGCCGAGCGTCGCGCTGCTCGCGCTCTTCATCACGATCTGGTCGCTGCGGCGCTTCGACCTGATCTGGCTGATGACACAGGGCGGCCCGATCGGCGCGACGAACACGCTGGTCATCGAGCTCTATCGCCAGGGCTTCGTCTATCGCGAGCTCGGCCTTGCCGCAGCCGTCGGGATGATCGGGCTCACCGTCGCCCTCGTCGTGACCTTGATCTACTTCCGGGCCAACGCCCGAGCCGAGCAAGCCAGGGGGCAACGGTGATGCGCGCCGGAGCCTGGCAGCACGGCCTTCGCATGCTCGCGGTCCTGGCGCTCCTCGTGGCGGCCGCCTTCCCGCTCTATTGGATGCTGGTGACCTCGCTCACCGCCTCCGCGGATCTCTTCGCCGCGGTGCCGCACATGCTGCCCAATCTCGCGGAGCTCGCCACCTATCGGCAAGCATTCCTGAATATTCCGGTTGCGACCTGGCTCGCGAACAGCGCAATCGTGGCGACCGGCACCATGGTCCTCAGCATCGCGCTCGGGACCCTGCCGGCCTATGCGCTGTCGCGCTTCCGTTTCAGGGGCAAGGGCCTGTTGGGATTTGGCCTGTTCGCGACGCAGATGCTGCCCGAGGCCATGCTCGTCGTGCCGCTCTATGCGATATTCGGACAGCTATCGCTTCTCAACACTTTGATGGGCTTGATCCTTGCCAACACCGCCTTCACGGTCCCGGTGATCACCTGGATCCTGAAGGGCGCGATCGATGGGGTGCCGATCGACGTCGAGGAGGCGGCCCGCATCGACGGCTGCTCGCAGATCGACATCGTGCTCGCAGTGGTGATCCCGCTGATCGCGCCGACGCTTGCGGCGGCAGGCGTCATCGCCTTCTTCCACGGCTGGAACGAATATGTCTTCGCCCAAACGCTGGTCAGCAGCCAGGAGCTCCGCACGGCCTCTGTCGGCCTTGCGGGCTTCGTCGGCGAGCTGAGCACGCCGGTGCATTCGGTGATGGCGGTCGGCATCATCTACACGCTGCCGGCCGTCATTTTCTACCTCTTCGTCCAGCGCTACGTCGTCGCCGGGTTGACGGCCGGCAGCGTCAAGGGCTGACGGAATCGGGCTGAAGCAACCGAGAGTATCCCATGGCATCCATCACTCTCAAAAACGTCACCAAGAGCTGGGGAGGCAAGCCCGCGGTCAGCGACATCAACCTCGATGTGCCGGACGGCGAGTTCCTCGTGCTGCTCGGCCCTTCGGGCTGCGGCAAGTCCACGCTGCTGCGGATGCTGGCGGGGCTCGAGAGCGTTTCGCAGGGGGAGATCCATCTCGACGGGCGGCGGGTCGAGCACCTGCCGCCCAGTGCGCGCGACATGGCTTTCGTGTTCCAGTCCTACGCCCTCTATCCGCATATGACGGTGAGGCGGAACATCACCTTTCCCCTGATCATGCGGCAGTTCCACTGGTGGTTCCATCTGCCGCTCATCGGTGGTCTCGCCAAGCGCCGGATCGAGAGATCGCCGGAGGTGGCGGGCGTCGTCGAGCGCACCGCGAAAATCCTGGCTCTGACCGAGATGCTCGACCGTTATCCCCGCACCCTTTCGGGCGGCCAGCGCCAGCGTGTGGCGCTGGGGCGGGCCATGGTGCGACATCCCGAGGTGTTCCTGATGGACGAGCCGCTCTCGAATCTCGACGCCAAGCTCAGGACATCGATGCGGGCCGAAATCACAAAACTTCACCGGGAGGTGGGCGGCACCTTCGTCTATGTGACGCATGACCAGGTCGAGGCCATGACCATGGGCACCATGATCGCGCTCATGCGCAGTGGCGTCGTGCAGCAGTTCGGCAGGCCGCGCGACATCTACACCAACCCGGCGAACACCTATGTGGCGAGATTCATCGGGACACCGCCGATGAACCTGATCAGGGCTCGGCTCGAGGCCGGTCAGCTTCGCATCGGAGAGGCCGGTTTTGCCATGCCGGCGCACATCTCGACCGCCGCGTTGCGGGGCCAGAAGGAGGTTCTTGTCGGGCTCCGCCCCGAAGCTCTGGCGATCGTTGCGGCCGGCACCCCCGGCACAATCGCCGGCGAGGTCGCGATGGTCGAGCATATCGGCGCTGAATCCCTCGTTTCCGTGAAGCTGAAGCATGCGGCAACGGCGCATGAGGAAGAGGAGCAGGAGCAAAGCGGCGTCATGGCGACCGCGCCCGGCTACAGCGAGCTCAAGGTGGCGGAGCCGGTCGCCATCGGGCTGACCTTGTCGGACACGGTGTTCTTCTCCGCGCAGACGGGTGAGCGCCTCGCCGCCTGACCGAGTCTCTGGATCAAGGCGGGAGAGAGTTTATCCGAAAAGCCCTAGACTAGGCTGGCGGCAGGCCGAAGGCCGGAAACAATTTGGGGCCGAGCGGCCCCACATAGACCGTCAGAGAGGCGATTCCGCCGTCAGCAGGCTCGATAACATGTAGGGAATGGGCTCGCCAGGCAGGGTCCTGATGGGTGCGCGAGTAGAGCCCGACCGCGGGCTGGGCGTTGGCCCCGATGGCCACCGTGCGGAAGCCCGCAAAATTGGCCCAGATGCTCTCGAAGAAACCCCGGATCGCCCCGCGTCCCTGATACCATTCCCGCCATGGCGGCATGCGATAGGTGGCGTCCTCCCGCAGGAGTTCGATGAGGCCGTCGAGATTGGCGGCCTGCCAGGCCTGCATGTAACGTTCGAGCAGCAGGCCCTCTTCGGGGTTGGGCTGCGATCGACGCATGGGACGTCCCTGAGGATATCGCGCCGCGAGGGTTGCGCGGGCCCGCTGCAATGCGCTGTTGATCGAAGCGGTCGACCCGCCCAGCAATCGCGCCGTCTCGACAGCCGACCACCCCAGGACGTCGGAAAGCAGCAGCGCGGCCCGCTGCTTGGGCGGCAGAACCTGGATGGCAGCGACGAAGGCGAGTTGCACGGCTTCGCGGGTCGCATACCGCGCTTCCGGACCAGGCTCGCCGTCGACGAGGCCTGGAAGCTCCGCGTCCGGGTAAGGCTCCAGCCAGGGGACCTCGGCTGCGGGCCCGCCCGTGGCCGGCCCATGGGAGGGCCGCCGTCCGGGCTGCTGGAAAATGCGATGCGCCCTCGACCTGGCCCTGAGGGCGTTGAGGCAGCTGTTGGTGGCGATCGTGTAGAGCCAACTGCGAACCGAGCCTCGTCCGTCGAATTCCGACCTCCCGCGCCAGGCCCGGAGAAGGGTGTCCTGGACGAGGTCGTCCGCCTCGTGCAGCGAGCCCATCATTCGGTAACAGTGGAGCTTGAGCTCCCGGCGGTGGGTCGCCGTGAAACGCTCGAAGGCCAGCCGATCGAGGATCGGCTGGCCCAATCGCTCAAGAGGGCCAGGAGCGTTTGTCATACGGAGCCCGCCGTGCTGAATTCGGCTTGCATTCCGCGCGCCTCAGGCCGCCGGCGCAAGTCCGCTCCCGCTCACAACGAAGGAACTACCTTGCAATTGGCCGGTGGCGAGTGCAACCACCGCCCGTCCCACATCGGCCGGCGTTTGCATATCGGTCATGCCCGCGAGGAAGTCTGCGGGCTGGATGCCCGAATAGGTGGCATAGCCGTCGATGCCGGCCTCACCCACGCCGGTCCCTGGCATGATGCGAGTGGGCGCAAGCGCCATGAAGCGCAGGTCCAGGCCGAGCCGATCCGATTCCTTCTGGCTATGACCGGCCAGGAACATCTGCATGCGTTTTGCGCCGGCATAGCCGCCGGAGAACGGTGGCCCCCCGCTCAAGGCTGCGCCACTGGAGATCAGAACAACCCGGGTCCCCGGCTTGAGCGGACCTCGGAGGGCGGCCTTGCAAAACAGGAACGACGCCTTGACGTCCATTTCCCAGTTTGCGGAGAAGACCTCCCAGCTCTGTTCATGTACGGGCGCGGAGGGGGCAAGGGCGCCTGCGCAGATCACCAGGACGTCGGGCTTCAGGGCGTCGAAAACCGCATCGGGCGCGGAGTCGATCGTCGCGTCGATCGCAAGGGTTTTCACGCCGGGCGTCTCATTGGAGAGCTGTGTCAGGGCTGCTGCTCCGCGGGCGACGGCGAGAACTGTCGCCCCCTCGCTCAGGGCGACTTCTACGATTGAGCGGCCGACACCCCGGCTACCTCCGACGACGACGACATTCTGACCTTGCAACGATCCCACGGATCACCTCGCTGTCCGGGCCGCTGGACCATCCAGGCGCGCCCATTGATCAAGACAGCGCAGCTGGGCGGAAATCATCGGTGCGGGGTCAGAAATCTTCTCAGGTGATCGGCAGGGCCCGCGCAAAGCTCCGATCGGGCGCGGGCGACAGGCGGCGACGCGTCAGGCTTGCCCGGCGAACGCTCTCGCATGGTGCGCCGTCGATAAGCCAAAGGGCTCTTCCCGGAACTGCCCCAGGTGCACATATGTTGCCGATGGTCAGAATGGCGGGCTTCGAACCTGCACCATGCAATCCTCTTGCCTTCCGACAACCCGGTCAACGTTGTATGGTGCCCCTACGTATCCCTGTCGTGACCATGGGGATGGCACAATGAGTGCGGAAGATTTCGAGGTCCTGCGTCAACATATGCTCGCGGAAATTTCCGCCGAGACAGTTCACGTGAGTCACTTGATCGGCAAGACGGCCTTTGCCGAACGAGTGATGACGGCTATGGGCAAGATTCCGCGACATGAGTTTGTGCCAATCGAATTCCGGCTATACGCCTACGCCAACATTCCACTTCCGATCGGCTTCGACAAAACGATTTCGCAGCCATTTATTGTCGCGTTGATGACGGATTTACTTGATATCAGCGCCGATGACGCTGTCCTCGAGATCGGCACCGGTCTCGGCTATCAGGCCGCAATCCTCGCGCAGCTGGCTCGGAAGGTGTACAGCATCGAAATCATCGAAGAGCTCGGACGACAGGCGAAGCAACGGCTCCATCGGCAGGGCTGCACCAACATCGAGCTCAAGATTGCCAATGGCTATCATGGCTGGTCCGAGCACGCCCCGTTCGACAAGGTGATCGCGACAGCGGCTCCGGACCTCATTCCCGCGCCGCTGATCCACCAGTTGAAAGCTGGTGGAAAAATGGTGGTTCCTGCCGGCCTGCCCGATGCGCAGCAACTCGTCCTCGTCGAAAAAGACGGCAATGGCAGGGTGACGATGAGGGAGATCCTGCAGGTGCGGTTCTCGCAACTCGAGGACACCGAACCGTGCTGACGCCCCCGCGCAACGTCCGCTGATCGGTTAGAAGGCGAGCTGGACCTTCATGGCGCGCGAACGATCGGAGGCCAGCTCGAAGGCATCCACGGCGCGCTCGAACGGGAGCGTCTCGCTGAGCAGAGGCTTCACGTCGACCAGGCCCTGTCCCATGAGATCGACGGCGAGGCGGAACTCCTCGTCGAAGCGAAAGCTGCCCCGCAGCTGGATCTCCTTTGTCACGATGACGTTGATCGGCAATGTCATCTCGCCGCCGAGCCCGAGCTGGACGATGATCCCGCCCGCACGGACGACATCGAGCGCGCCACGAAGCGCGGCCTGGTTGCCCGAAGCCTCGAACAGCACGTCGAACGATCCCTTGTGCTGTGCGTAGGGGGTAAGCGCCTGCGGCTCCTCGGCAATGTTGATGGTGCGCGACGCACCCAGTCGCTTGGCGATCGACAATGGATAGGCCGCAATGTCGGTCGCAACGATCTCCGTTGCCCCGCTATAGCGCGCCGCCAGCACTGCGAGAGACCCGATCGGACCGCAGCCGGTCACGAGCACGCGCGCTCCAACGAGCGAGCCGGCCTGGCGAGCCGCATGCAGGCAGACCGCCAGCGGCTCGGCCATTGCGGCCTCCGCCATCGTCATGGTCGGGCTGATCGGGATGACCTGGCTTTCATCCACGATGACACTCTCGCGAAATCCCCCCTGGACATGGGGAAACCGCATGGCGCTGCCCATGAAGCGCATGTCGAGGCACTGATTGCGCAGTCCCATGCGGCAATAGCGGCATTCATCGCAGGGCCGGCTCGGATTGACCGCGATCCGCATCCCGGGCGAGAGCCGCGAAACCTCGCCGCCGACCTCATCGATCGTGCCGGCAATCTCATGACCGAGCGCCATCGGCTCCCTTATCCGGACGGTCCCGAAGCCGCCATGGTGGTAATAGTGCAGATCGGAGCCGCAGATGCCGCCGGCTTCGATGCGGACCCGAACGTCGCTGGGCCCAAGCGACCCGGCCGCGATCTCCTCGACGCGAAGGTCCTTTGGAGCATGAATGATGACGCCGCGCATGATTGTTTCCTCGCTCGCCCGAATTGAAGTCTTTGCGTGCCGGTCGAGGCGTATCGGCTCAGAGCACGGCCAACATGCCGCCATCGACATAGATGATCTGGCCGTTGACATAGTCCGAGGCGGAGGAGGCCAGGAACACGGCCGTGCCGATCAGTTCCTCGGGCCGACCCCAGCGCTTCGCCGGCGTCCGGCTCTTGACCCAGGCATCGAAGGTCGGGTTCTCGACGAGTGCCTGGTTCATGTCGGTGAGCATGTAGCCCGGCCCGATGGCGTTCGCCTGGATCCCGTCAGCGGCCCATTCGGCCGCCATGGCCCGCGTCAGCATCTTGATGCCGCCCTTGGCCACAGTGTAGGGCGCGACGGTCGCGCGGGCGAGCTCGCTCGTCAGCGAGCCGATATTGATGATCTTGCCGCGGCCACGCGCGATCATGCGCTTCGCGGCCTCGCGACCGATGACGAAGGCGCTGGTGAGGTTGGCTTCGATGACGGTTCGCCACTCCGCGGTCGTCAGCTCGACCATCGGCTTTCGCAACTGGATGCCGGCATTGTTGATGAGAATGTCGATCTCGAGGCCGCCCGCATCGAACCGCTCGAACGCGGCAAGGATCGCCGCCTCGTCCGTGACATCGAAGCTTGCCTCGTGAACCGAATGCCCGGCGCGGCGCATCTCTGCGGCTGCCGCGGATAATCGCGCTTCGTTCGTGCCGTTGAGCACGATCGCGGCGCCGGCCGCCGCGAGCCCTTCCGCCATGGCCCGGCCGAGGCCACGCGACGAGCCGGTGATCAGGGCGGTACGCCCCTCGAGCCGGAACAGATCGACTGACATTGCGGATGCCTCAAGCCGCCGAGCGGCGAACGCTGAGATCGGATCGGTCGAAGACCGCGGGCAGGAGCTCGACCCCAAGGCCCGGGCCTTCCATCGGATAGACGTATCCGTCACTGATCCTCGGGACCACGGTGACCAGCTCCTTGTACCAACCCGTGTAGAAGGCGCGCACCGATTCCTGGATCAGCGTGTTGGGCTGGCTGAAGGAGGCGTGCACCGCCGCGGCGAATCCGACCGGGCCGATGCAATCATGCGGCGCGAAGGGGCGATGCCAGGTTTCGGCCAGGGCCGCGATCTTGCGGCCCTCGGTCAACCCGCCCGTCCAGCACAGATCGACCATGACCACGTGCATCGCATCGCGCTCCAGCATCTCCTTGTAGGGGTAGCGCGAACCGAGCGTCTCGCTGGCGCAGACCCAGACATCGGTCGAACGCGCATATTCGGCGAGCGCCTGAGGCGAGTTCATGCGGATCGGATCTTCGAACCAGGTCGGCGCATAGGGCTCGAGCGCCTTGGCGATCTTCTTGGCCGTCGGGAGGTTCCACAGCGAGTGGAACTCCACCATGATCTCCATCTTGTCGCCGACGGCCTTGCGGATCTTTTCGAAGGGCTGAATGGCGTTTCTCATCTGCTCGGCCGAGATGAAGAGGCCCTGGTTCTGCATGGCGGCGGGATCGAACGGCCAGATCTTCATCGCGGTGATCCCGCTCTCGAGCAGGCTTTCCGCAACCGCATCCGCACGGTTCATGAAGCCGTCCAGGTCCTCGAACGGACCGGCGGCCTCGCCGACATTCCAGTTGGAGACGGGCTTGATGTCGGTGGAACGGACATAGCGATAGCCCGCGCAGGTGTTGTAGATGCGCAATCGGTCCCGGCAGAGCCCCCCGAGCATCTGGTGCACCGGCTGGTTGCAGACCTTTCCGAAAATGTCCCACAGGGCGATGTCGACCGCCGAAGCTGCGCGGTACTCGGCGCCCGTCGAGGATTGCGCCATCGGCAGATTGACCATGTCGCGGTGGATGGCCTCGATATGCAACGGGTTGCGGCCGAGAAGGCGCCCCGCGAGCGTCTCGTGGATATGCGCCTCGACCGCTCCTGCGCCGTAAAAGGTTTCGCCGAGGCCGATCAGCCCGCTATCGGTATGCACGCGGACCCAGAGGACGTTGGCGAACTCCTCGGTTCTCAGAGTTTCGATGGATGTAATCTTCATCTTTTCGTCTCTCGCTGAAGAGGGCTCGCCTCGGCGTTCGATCGGGGCATCGGCGGCATGGGCCACGGGTTGCTCGGGCGCGCAGTTCCGCCGCATCGATCTCTCACTTCTTCGGGACCATAATCCCAGTTGTAAAATATCACAACATGTTTTAGAAGATTCCAGACTGGACGCAGAGCTTAGGCAAAAAGCTCAAGGAGGAGCGCATGGCCGCGCGTGGGCAAACACGCCCGAAACTCGTCAAGGTCGGCGACGCCTCGGGTGGCAAGTCTCTAGCAAGCAGCAAATCTCCGCGTCGCAACAGCATGAACCTCTTCGAGCTCGCCTATGAGCGCCTCGAGGAGCTGATCATCAATTGCGAATTGAAGCCTGGCCGCCTGCTGGCAATCCAGGACCTGCAGGAGATCACCGGCTTCAGCCGCACGCCGGTGCATCAGGCGGTCAGCCGCCTGGCGGCCGACACGCTGGTGATCGTGCGTCCGCGGCACGGCATTCAGATCGCGCCGATCGATCTCGCAAGGGAGCGTGTGCTGCTGCGCCTGAGGCGAGACATCGAGCGATTTGTCGTCCGCCTGGCTGCCGAGCGGTCAGGTCCGTCCCACCGCAATCAGTTCCTGCACCTCGAACGTCTGCTCCGCGAGCAGCGGGCGAGCATGACAGTCGGCGAATTCAACGTGTTCGACCGGCGCCTCGACAGATACATTCTGGCCGCCGCCGGCGAACCCTTCCTCGAGCACACGATGCGGCCCCTGCATACGATCTTCCGTCGGATCGGCTGGATTCACCACAGCCAGGTGAAGAGCGGCGCCAGCCTGCACATGACCATCGACTGCCATCTCGCAGTGCTCAATGCGGTCGCCAATCGCCATATCGACCGGGCGATGGCCGCGTCGGACGCCCTCATGGATTTCGTCGACACCATGTTCGACGTGATGGAGCGCGAGATCGATCCTGCCCTTCTCGATTGCAGCCTCGAGCTGCTCGTTCCTAACCCGTGATTCCGCCTAACCCGTGATTCCGCCTAACCCGCGATTCCGCCCAACCCATGATTCCGCAGCCTGAGGATATCCGATGGTCATCGTCTTCCACGGAGAGAATGCGGCCTCGTTCAGCGGCGGCTTTTCGGATCTCCTCGATCTTCCGGCGGATGTGATCGTCCTCTCCGACGTTCTGGCGAGCGCCGCCGACCGGAAGACCTATGCGGCGGCGAATGTCGTCGTCGGGACGAAATACGACGCAAGCCTGCCCCATCCGGAGCGCCTGCGACTGTTTCATGTTCCGGGAGCCGGCTACGACGCCGTGGACTTCGCCGCCCTTCCGCCGTCCGCCGTCGTCTGCAACTGCTTCGGACACGAGCAGGCGATCGCCGAATATGTCATGGCGGCGCTTCTTAGCCGCCATGTCCCGCTGATCGATGCCGACCGCCGCTTGCGCAACCGCGATTGGGCCTATTGGGCGGGGGCGCCCGAGCGGGCCCATGAGGAGATTGCCGGAAAGACGATCGGACTCCTCGGGTTCGGGCATATCGGCAAGGCGATCGCTGCCCGTGCCAAGGCATTCGAGATGAATGTCCATGTCGCCAACCGCAGCCCGATCACCTCCCAGTTGGTCGATCGCTCTTTCACGCTCGACGATCTGACCGAGTTCTGGGGGACGGCGGACTTCATTGTCGTCTCCGTTCCCTTGACGCCCGAGACGCAGGGCATCGTCGGAGCGGAGGCATTCGCTTCGATGCGGCAAAGTGCCGTTATTCTCAATGTCGGTCGCGGGCCGACGATCGACGAAAAAGCTCTATACGACGCCCTGCGCAACGAACGCATCGCCGGTGCCATCATCGACACCTGGTACCGTTATCCGGGGCTGGAGCAGGCAGAGATTCTCCCGTCGGCGCTGCCGTTTCACGAATTGCGGAACCTGATCATGACGCCCCATATGTCCGGCTGGACGCATGGCACGATCCGTCGCCGCCAGAGGACGATCGCCGATAATGTCATGCGCCGCGCGCGCGGAGAGGCCTGCGTCAACGTCGTCAGGCCAAGCTCGGTTTAGGACGACGACAGGGGCGGATGCCCTGGGATCGCGACCGTCTCGGTCGCTCCTTTTCCCGGCGTGCAGCCCTCGACGTTCGCAGGGCGAGCGAGACGCCCGCGGTCCCAGGGCGGTCGCCCCTACTTCGCCAGCCAGTCGCGCACGGCACCTTTGAGGAACGCGGCATCCGCCGCATTGGTGCTGGGATTGCCGGCGCGGTGGCCCCAGACGCTCGGGATCACCTTCAGAGCCCCAGTCTTCAGATGCTTCAGCTCGGCTTCATTGTCGGCCACCCGGAAATAGAGATCCGTCTCGCTGGGCATAAGCAGGACTTTCGCCCTGATGGCGCCGAGCGCGCGGGGCAGATCGCCCGCGTAGAGCGCGTTGTCGCTGATGTCGCCGTGATACCAGGCGAGCGCCTGCGCATAGAGATTGGCGGCGCGGCGCTGAGCGAAGCGATCGGCCCAATCGGTCTTGATGAAGGTTTCGAGGTCTGGAGCTCCCAAGGCCGTGCGGTGCAGATCGGCGCGGTAGAAATCCTGGCTCAGGCCCCAGCCGGCATAGATATGGCCGAAGGCCTTCACGGCGAGCCTCGGTTCGCTCGCAAAGCGCCCCCCGCCCTGATGCTCGGGCGCGGCCTCGAGGGTGCGCAACAGCCCGGACAGGAAGACCTTGTTGTGCGGCGCCGTCCGGGCGCTGCCGCAGACGACGATGGCGCGCGCGACCATTGCGGGGAACAACGCCGCCCAATGGTAGGCCTGCATGGCACCCATCGAGAAGCCGTAGACGGCGGCAAGCCGCTCGACGCCGAAATGCTCCGTCACCAGCCGATGCTGCGCCACGACATTGTCGGCGACCGTGACCAGCGGCGGATAATTCGGCGTGTCGGCGGCACTCGAGGAGAGCCCGTTCGAGAACATGTTCGCGCTGACGATGAACCAGCTTGTCGGGTCGAGGATGCCGTCAGGGCCGATCAGCCAGGACATGTCCTGATGCTGGGCGCTGTAGCTGCTGGGATAGAGGATGAGGTTGTCGCGCGCGGCATTCAGCGTGCCGTGGCTCTGCCAGACGAGCTTCGCGTCGTCGATCGCGCCGCCTTTCGCGACCGTGAATTCGCCAAGCCTGAATTCGCCCGTTTCCTGCTTCCAGCTCATCTCTTCGGTCCTCGCGGATTGCCTAGTTGCGGCGGCGCAGCCTCGTAACCTTGTTCGTGCAGGCGAAGCCATCACTTATGTGTGTACGGGACGGGCGCTACGCCTTCAGTCAGGCATCGGCTAGAGTATCGAACGCCCCGTGACGCCGACAGAGGCAGTCGAACGATATGAGGCTGGCCGACCGCTCCTTCGGCGGGAGGAAACATGATGGAAACGAAGAACGAGCCGCGCGCGCAGTCGCAGCCACGTCCGGAGCTTGCGGCACCGGTCTTTCCAAGCACGCCGTCCGAATTCATCACGCTGCTGGCGCATTATCATCGCGCCGAGATCGCCCGCATGGCCGGCTGGCGAGACCGCATCGATCACACCACCAACTGGGCGATCACGGTCGCCGGCGCCATGCTGTCGGTGTCGCTCTCGACGCCGAGCGCACATCATGGCGTCGTGATCTTTGCCATGGTCCTCGTGCTGCTCCTGCTGGTGATCGAATCGCGTCGCTATCGCTTCTTCGACGTCTATCGCAACCGCGTCCGCCGGCTCGAACGCAATTATTTTGCGCAAGTCCTGTCGCCTGAAATCGAGCCCGAGAAGGGCTGGACACAAGCCTTGGGGGAGGATCTGCGGCGGCCTCGCTTCGGCATCAGCCTGAGCCAGGCCATGTCGCGGCGCCTGCGGCGCAATTATTGCTGGCTCTTCCTGATCCTGTTGCTGGCCTGGCTGTTGAAGATCACTTCGGCCAAGCTGCAGCCGGGGGCCGGCCAGGACGAGCTCGGCTTTTCGCTGCCCGCTTGGTTCGACAATGCCGCGATCGGCCCGCTGCCCGGCTGGCTCGTGGTTCCGGCCGTCGCCATCTTCTATGGCTGGGTGACCTATATCGCCTTCCGCCACTACAAGGAGGAGGGCGAGCTCGCCTATGGCGACGTGCATGTGTGAGGGATGCCTCTCGCTGGCAAAACCCTTGCCCAATTCCACGTTCACGGCTGCACGCGCTGGACCCCCACCTCATTCCTCCCCCTTCTTGGGGGAGGATGGCCGCATGACGATAACCGCACGCCCCTTCCTATAGAATCGCGAAAGCCTCTCAGTTTTCCTCCCCCTGCAGGGGGAGGTGAGGTGGGGGTCAAAATTTGACAGCCTCATCAAACTTACATACCAATCGATAGGTATGTTAATTGGGACCGGCGGGGCATGTATCGAGGCGGCAGGCGCAAGCAGGTGGATCGCAGCACGGAGACGCGCGCGCTCCTGATCCGCGCCACGACCGAGCTCCTGCAGACAGCCGGCCTTTCGGGAACGACGACCGCGATGATCGCCAAGCGCGCGGGCGTGACCACGGGCGCGCTGCATCATCACTTCGCCACCAAGGATGAATTGATGATGGCCGTGCTCGACCAGGCATCCGAGCGCGTGCTTCTGCGGCTCGACCAGCAGCACCATGTCACGCCCGAGGGCGCTATCGACGTGACGAGCCTCGTCGATCATCTCTGGGAAGCCTATGGCGACCCGGAATATTGGGCGGTCTGGGAGATCATCATCGGCACGCGCGCCGACCCGGCCCTGCACCGCAAAGTGGTGGCCCATCGCGGCGAGACCATGCAGAGCGTGCTGCATCCTTGGGTGGAGCGCCAAATCCTGTCCGAAACGGCGAGACCCGCCACGATCGCCCTGTTCGAATTCATGCTCATCGCCATACGCGGCCTCAGCCTCGAGCGGTTCCTGGACAAGGACCCGGCCTATTTCGAGCAGAACCTCACATTGCTGGCCGAGATGATGAGCCAAAGGCTCGCCGGCCTCACCGCCGAGACCGAAACGCGTTGACAGAAACAACGGGGCAAAGGGGAGAAGAGATCATGAGCGAACGCATGGCTTTGAGCACGGCAGCCGCAGCTTCAGCTGTCGTGTCGGCACCGGGGCGCGGCCGCACCCTTCTCGGCGGCGCCGTCGGCCATTTTGTCGAATGGTATGATTGGGCGATCTATGGTTTTCTCGCCGGCATCTTCGCCAGCCAGATGTTCCCGGCCGCAAGCCCGACCGCTTCGCTGATCGCCAGCTTCTCGGCCTTCGCCATCGGCTTTATCGGGCGGCCGATCGGCGCCTTCGTGCTCTCGCCGCTCGCCGACAAATATGGCCGCCGGAACATGCTGGCGGCCACGATCATCATGGCCGGCATCGGCAGCCTCGCCATCGCGCTCTGCCCGACCTACGCCCAGATCGGTGTCGCCGCCCCGCTGCTCATCGTGGCGGCGCGCCTGCTGCAGGGGTTTTCGGCCGGCGGCGAATACCAGATCGCCATCACCTTCCTCAACGAGCATGCCGGCAGCCGCAACCGCGCCTTCGCGGCCTCGCCCCAGCAATTCTCGATCGGCATCGCGGTGCTCGTCGCAACCGCGGTATCGAGTCTCACGACCAAATACCTCACGCCCGAGGACCTCGCCTCCTGGGGCTGGCGCCTGCCCTTCGCGCTCGGTGCCGTGATGTCGCTCTTCGGGCTCTATCTGCGCTCGGGCCTCGCGGAAACGCCATCCTTCGAGAAGATCCGGGTGAAGCAGCAAGTCAGCGCCGCCTCCATCCTCGCCTCCATCGCGGAATTCCCGAAAGAAGTCTTCATCGTCTTCGTCGTGCAGATGAACGGCCTGCAATATTACCTCTGGATGATCTTCCTGCCGACCTACGCCAATCTGGTCGGCGGTCTCGACCGGACATCCGGTTTTGTCGGCAGCATCCTGGCGAGCATCGCCTATTGCATCGGCGTGCCGCTCTTTGCCGCGATCTCGGACCGGATCGGCCGCAAGCCCTTCCTCATCGGCGCGGCGGTGTGCTTCCTGCTGTTCACCTATCCGCTGCTGTCGCTGCTCGCGACACCATCGTTGAGCTTTGCGACCTTCGCCTTCGTGGCGATCGTCGGCGCCCTCTTCGTCTCGCTCAACAATTCGGTGCTCGGCACGGTCTTCGCGGAATTGTTTCCGACGCGGGTGCGGACCTCGGGCATCGGCATTCCTTACGCGGTCTGTGCCGCGATCTTCGGCGGAACCGCCCCCATGGTCGCGACCTGGCTGCAGGAGATCGGCGGACCGCTCTATATCTCGCTCTATGTGATGCTGGTCTGCGCCATCACCTTGGCGACCCATATTTTCCTCACCCCCGAAACGCGCGGCCGGTCGCTCGACTGACGGCCCGAGCTTATTTTGAAACCGCAAGATCGAGAGAAACCGCCCGATGCTCGTCGTCCATCATCCGGATCAGGCCCTGCATGATCCGGAGCAGGTCTTTCGTACCGGAAAATTCATCGAGCAGCCCGATCGCGCCGAGCGCTACCGGGTCTTTCTCGATATCGTCCGGCAGGGTCGCCATGAGATCGTCGAGGCGCCCTTGAACCGCGCGGCGGCGATCACCGAGATCCATGATTGCGGCTATGTCGAGTTCCTGAAGACGGTGCATGGCCGCTGGATGGAGAACCCTGATTACGGCCCGGTCGTCATCCCGAATGTCCACCCGACGCACCGCATGCACCGCAAGCCGACGGAGTTGCTCGGCGAGCTCGGCTGGTATTCGAACTCGACCTCCTGCCCCATCACCGACGGCACCTGGAAGGCGGTGTTCGCCAGTGCCCAGGTCGCGGTGCATGGCGCGGAGCTTCTGGCCGCTTCGGGCAATCCTGCCTACGCCAATGCTGTCTACGCCATGTGCCGGCCGCCGGGGCATCATGCCTATCCCGATCTGATGACCGGCGTGTGCTATCTCAACAATGCCGCCATCGCGGCGGAGCAGTTGACGAAGCGCTACGGCAAGGTCGCCATCATCGACACCGATGTACATCACTGCAACGGAACCCAGCACATCTTCTGGGAGCGCCCGGATGTGCTCGTCGCATCGATCCATGTCGATCCGCGCCTCTCCGCGCCCTATTACGCCGGCCATGCGGACGAGATCGGCGAAGGCGCCGGCAAGGGCCTCAATTTCAACCAGCCGCTGCCCTGGGCCACGCCCGACCCGGTCTGGATCGAGGCCATCGACGCGGCCATCGCGCGCATCCGCGATTTCGCTCCAGGCGCCCTCGTCATCTCGCTCGGCTTCGACGCCGCCGAGCACGATCCCATCGCCACCTTCAAGATCACCGAGAAGGGATTCGCCGAAGCCGGGCGCAAGCTCGCGGCACTGAAATATCCGACGCTCCTGGTGCAGGAAGGCGGTTATCTCAGCCCGTCGCTCGGGGGTTATCTGAGCAGCTTCCTGCGCGCCTTCGAGGGCCAGGTTGATTGAGCCTCTGCTGCTCGAGCCACTTTTCTTAGGCTCATTGGAAACGGAAGGGACTGCGATGAACGTTCTTCCACCCCTGAAAACCGGGCATAAGCGCAGCGAGCACGGCACCGTGAAGCCGATCGACGGGATCGAGATCCCCTTCGGGCTGATCGAAGGCGAGAAACCGGGGCCTCGCCTTCTGGTCACCGCGGGCGTGCACGGCTCGGAATATTGCTCGATCGAAGCGGCGCTGAGACTCATGAAGCGCTCCCCGGAAGGATTGGCCGGGAGCATTCTCGTCCTGCCGGTCCTCAACATGTCGGCTTTTCGCAAGCGCAGCATCTATGTGATGCCGCAGGACGGAAAGAACCTGAACCGCATGTTCCCCGGCAGGCCGGATGGCAGCCTGAGCGAGCGCCTGGCGCATTGGCTCGTCTCGAGCGTCTATCCGCAAGCCGACGCCTATCTCGATCTGCATGGCGGCGATCTGAGCGAATCTCTCCTGCCCTTCTCGCTGTTCCCCAATGGCAGCGAGGCCTCGAAAGCGCTGGCGGTCGCCTTCGGCCTGCCGGTTGCGGTCGCGGCGGGGGGCGAAGGTTACACGATCAACACGGCAGGCCGCCTCGGCGTGCCGAGCATCATCGCCGAAGTCAGCGGCAACGGCCTCTGGGACGATGAGAGCGTCGCCGAGATGACGGCCGGCATCGAGCGTGTCCTGCGGCATCTCGGCATGATCGCCGGCCCGGTCGCGCCGGCGCCGCGGCCGCAGATCGTCACCATGTGGGTGGCGACCGCGGGTGTGGACGGCTTGTGGTATCCGAAGCGCAAGCTCGCGCAGCCTGTCGGCAAAGACGACGCGCTCGGCGAGATCCGGGATGTCTTCGGCGCCGTCCTCGAGACGGTCCGTTCCAGGGAGGATGGCTTCCTGCTCTACCAGTTGAGCAGCCTCGCGGTGAACAAGGGCGAGGCTCTATTGGGGATCGGCACGCCGATCACCAACGCTTAGACACGTCATGACCGGGCTTGGCCCGGTCATCCACGTCTTATCTTGCTTCTGGTTGAGGAAGGCATGGATGACCGGGACAAGCCCGGCCATGACGCTCCTGCGCCGGTCACGCCTCCGCAAAACCGCGCTTCCTGAGCAGAGCCTTGGGGTCGGGGTCGCGACCGCGGAAAGCCCGATAGGCATCGCCCGGATCGCGTCGGTTGCCGGCCGCGTAAACGAAATCGCGCAGCCTCGCCGCGACCGCCGGATCGAAGACGTCATGGGCCTCCTCGAAAGCGTCGAAGCCGTCGGCATCGAGCACTTCCGACCAGAGATAGCTGTAATAGGCCGAGGAATAGCCGTCGCCCGAGAACACGTGCTGGAAATGCGGCGGGCGATGGCGCATCACCATGGCGCCCGGCATGCCGATCTCGGCAAGCAGTGTCTTCTCGAACAGGTCCGGATCGAGCGCGCCCGGCTGGCCGTCGAGATGCATGCGGATATCGACCAGCGCCGAGGAGACGAATTCCACGGTGGCGAAGCCCTGGTTGAAATTGCGGCTCGCGAGCAGCCGGCGCAACAAGGCCTCCGGCATCGGCTCGCCGCTCTGATAATGAGTGGCGAAGCGCTGCAGCACCTCGGGACGCTCGAGCCAGTGCTCGTAGAGCTGCGAAGGAAACTCGACGAAATCGCGCACCACATTGGTCCCGGAGATCAGCGGATAGGTGACGTCGGAGAGCAGGCCGTGCAGCCCATGGCCGAATTCGTGGAACAGCGTGCGGGCATCGTCGAAGGAGAGGAGCGCCGGCTTGCCGCCATCCGCCTTCTGGAAATTCATGACGTTGACGATGATCGGCCGCGTCTCGCCGCCGAGCTTCTCCTGGTTGCGATAGGCGCTCATCCAGGCGCCGCTGCGTTTCGAGGCGCGGGCGAAATAATCCCCGAGGAACAGGCCGACATGCCGGCCCGCCGCGTCGGTGACCTCGAAGACGCGCACATCTTGATGATAGGTCGCGACGTCCTGGCGCTCCGTGAAGCGCAGGCCGAACAGGCGTTGCGCCGTGTCGAAGGCGGCAGCGATCATGCGGTCGAGCTGCAGATAAGGCTTGAGCTCGCTCTCATCGAGATCGAACTCGGCCTTGCACCGCTTTTCCGAATAGAAGCGCCAATCCCAGGCTTCGATCTCGAAATTGCCGCCCTCGGCGCCGATCATCCCCTGCAGCGCCTCGCGCTCGCGCAGGGCCTGGGCGCGGGCCGGCTCCCAGACGGAGGTGAGGAGATCGATCGCCGCATGCGGCGTCTTCGCCATCGAATCGGCGAGGCGGTAATGCGCGAAGCTCTCATAGCCGAGGAGCGCCGCGCTCTCGGCACGTAGCGCCATGGTCTCGGTGATGATGGCGCGGTTATCGGTCTCACCCGCTTCGCCGCGCGCGATCCAGGCCTTGAAGGCCTTCTCGCGCAGATCGCGGCGCGTCGAGAATTGCAGGAACGGTTCGATGAGGGAACGCGACAAGGTCACCGCGTGGCCGGCCTTCAGGCCACGATCCGCCGCGGTGCGGGCGGCTGCGTCGCGCAGGAAACCGGGCAGGCCGGCAAGGTCCTCTTCGCTTTCGAGCGGCAGCGTCCAGGCACGCTCATCGGCGAGCACGTTCTGGCCGAAACGCGTGCCGAGGCTCGCCAGGCGTTCGGCGATCGCCGAGAGGCGCGCCTTGACCTCGTCGGGCTTGCCGGCGCCGGCGCGCAGGAAGGCGGTGCGGTAGCGCTCGAGCACCCGCGCCTGCTCGTCCGTGAGGCCGAGCGCATCGCGCCGGCCCCACAACGTCTCGACGCGCCGGAAGAGCTGATCATCGAGGTAGATGCGATTGCGGTGGCGGGCGAGCAGCGGCGCCACCTCGCGCTGGATGGCCTCGAGCGCGTCATTGGTGTCGGCGCCGGCGAGGTTGAAGAACACCGAGGACACCTGGCGCAGCGTCCTGCCGCTCAGCTCCAGCGCATCGATGGTGTTGGCAAAGCTCGGCGGATCACGGCTCTCGGCGATCCGCTTCACCTCGTCTTCATGGGCCGCAAGGCTCGCATCGAAGGCCGGGCGGAAATGCTCAGGCAGGATGGCGGCGAAAGGCGGCGCGCCGAACGGCGTCGACCAAGTGGCGAGCAGCGGATTTTCTTGCGGCATATCGGGTCACTCTTGGTTCTGTTCGGGAGGCCTTATAGCAGGCACCGCTCGTGTGCTTACCTTCTCCCGCCACTTGAGGTGGGAGAAGGTGCCGAGGCGAAGCCGAGGCGGATGAGGGGCGGTCGAGCGCTTCACCGGCGTCCCTCATCCGCCCTCACTACGTTCGGGCACCTTCTCCCGCGAAAGAGCGGGAGAAGGAAGCGCGCCGGGGAGGGTTGCGCCGTCGAGCCTTGCGCGGCGGCCCTCGAATGCCGATCTCTTGCGGGGCGGTCCACCTGCCGGCGCTTCCCGCGAACAGACGCAGCGCTTTCGATTTTGGCCCATTGGGAAAGACGATCCGTGCCCGAATTCTCCGTTCTCGACCTCGCCCCGGTTCCGGCCGACCACACGCCGGGCGATGCGCTGCGCCGCACGCTCGACCTCGCCCAGCATGCCGAAAAATGGGGTTATCGGCGCTATTGGCTGGCCGAGCATCACAACATGGTCGGCATCGCCAGTGCCGCGACCTCGGTGGTGATCGGCTATGTGGCGGGCGGCACGAAAACCATCCGCGTCGGCGCCGGCGGCATCATGCTGCCCAATCACGCGCCGATCGTGATCGCCGAGCAGTTCGGGACGCTGGAATCGCTCTATCCCGGCCGCATCGATCTGGGCCTCGGCCGGGCGCCCGGCACCGATCAGCGCACCTTGCGGGCCCTGCGGCGCGATCCCGATACTGCCGACCGGTTTCCTCAGGACGTGCTCGAGTTGCAGGCGCTGCTCGGCCCCCTGCAGCCCGGCCAGGTGGTGCAGGCCGTGCCCGGCACCGGGCTGAAGGTGCCGCTCTGGATCCTCGGCTCGAGCCTGTTCGGGGCGCAGCTCGCCGCCATGCTCGGCCTTCCCTACGCCTTCGCGTCGCATTTCGCGCCCGATGCGCTGGTGGAGGCGCTGGAAGTCTACCGGGCGAGATTCGAGCCTTCGGAGCAGCTCGCCAAACCGTATGCGATGATCGGCGTCAACGTGATCGCGGCCGACACGGATGTCGAGGCGCGCCGGCTGTTCACCTCGGCCCAGCAGAGCTTCACCAACATCTTCCGCGGCACGCGGGGCCGGCTGCAGCCGCCGATCGACGATATCGAGACCTATTGGTCGCCCGTCGAGAAGATGCAGGCCTCGCGGATGCTCAGCTGCTCGGTGGTCGGCTCGCCCGAAACGGTCCGCCACGGCCTCGAAAGGCTACTCAAGGACACGCAGGCCGATGAACTGATGGTCGCCTCCGCGATCTATGACCACGCGGCGCGGCTGCGCTCCTATGAGATCCTGGCCGGGCTCAAGAGCGAGCTCAGCCACGACGGCGCTGCTGGAGAACGCCAGGGGGCGCTGATCGCCGGCCGGTGAGGGGGGCCCTGGGACCGCGACCGTCTCGGTCGCTCTTCTTCCCGGCGTGGAGGCCTCGCCATTCGTAAGGGCGGGCGGGACGCCTGGCGGGACGCCCGCGGTCCCGGGTGGTCGCCCTTCTTCCCGGCGTGGAGGCCCCGCCATTCGTAAGGGCGGGCGGGACGCCCGCGGTCCCAGCCCGCGCATCGGCCCGCAGGACGGCGTTAGGGAAGCTGTGCCAGATTGGCCGCGACTCAATCCCGCCGAGCCCGATTCCATGGCCAGTTTCTTCCCGACGCGCGACATATTGGGCGCCAAGGTCGCGATCTGTACAAGCGGCGCGGCGATCGCCTTCCTGCTCGGCGAGCTCGCGGCGCGGCGGCCGACGCGCGTCGCCTTCGCCAATGCCAATCTCCTGACCGTGCTCACAGGCACGTCCGAAGGCACGCGGCTGCTCGACGATTTCCTGGTGCTCAATGACGGTGTCGGCCTCGACATCGCCTCGAAGCTGCTCTACGGCGCGCCCTTCCCGGACAACCCCCACGGCACGGATCTAACCCCGGCGCTGCTCGCCGCCGCCCCCAAATCCACGAGGCTCTTCCTGTTCGGCGCGCGACCAGGCATCGCCGACAAGGCTGCTTCCGTTCTGGCGCAGCGTTTCGGCCTGACGATCTGCGGCACGCGCGACGGCTATGCGGATGCCGGCGATCCGGCGCCGCCGGTCGCAGCGATCCGCGCCGCCAAGGCCGACATCGTGCTGGTGGCGCTCGGCAATCCGCGCCAGGAGCAATGGATGGCGCGACACGGGGCTGAGCTCGGCGCGCCGCTCGTCATCGGTGTCGGCGCCCTCTTCGACTTCCTCGCCGGAGCGGTGCCGCGCGCGCCGCTCTTTATCCAGCGCATCCGTCTCGAATGGCTGTGGCGCGTCGCGCATGAGCCGCGGCGTCTCGGCAAGCGCTACACGATCGATTTTGCGCGCTTCCTGTGGCTGGTGCTCCAACAGCGGCGGAGCAAGCGCTAGGGGCGCTGTATCCCTGGGACCGCGACCGTCTCGGTCGCCCTTACTTCCCAGCGGTGCACCTCACCAGCGCAAGGGCGGGCGAGACGCCCGCGATCCCAGGGTGGACGCCCGCGGTCCCAGGCCTCACACCTCGGCGTATTTGCCCTTGAGATAAGCGAGATAGGGGCCGGCTTCGAGAGCCCGGCCGGTCGAGCGCCGCAACAGCTCGTCGCGGCCGAAGCGCTTGCCGTGCCGCCAGACATTCTCCTTGAGCCAGGCCCGCAACGGCGTCGTGTCGCCACTCTCCAAGGAAGCGGAGACGCCCTCGCCCTCAGCCTTCGCGGTGGCGAAGAGCTGGGCCGCCATGACATTGCCGAGCGTATAGGTGCAGAACGACCCCATGGCGCCCGAGGACCAATGGATGTCCTGCAGGCAGCCTTCGCGGTCATTCGGCACGCCGACGCCGAGATGGCGCCGCATGGCCTCGTTCCAGGCGCCCGGAATATCGTCGACCTTGATGTCCCGGCTCAGCAAGGCGGCCTCGAACTCGACGCGCAGCATGATGTGGAAGTCATAGGTCAATTCGTCGGCCTCGGTGCGGATGAGGCCGGTCGAGACCGTGTTGACGGCCTTGTGGAAGGCATCGGCATCGACCCCGTCGAGCCCGCCCAAAACCTCCTTCACCCGCCCGAAATGGACGCGCCAGAAGGCGTGGCTGCGCCCCACATGGTTCTCCTGCAGGCGCGATTGCGATTCATGCGTGCCGAGGCTCGCGCCGCCGCCGGCATAGAGGCTGACGAGATTCGTGGTCAGCGGCGTGCGGGTGAAGGCCGGATCGACATTCTGCTCGTAGAGGCCATGGCCGGTCTCATGCATCGCGCCGAACAGCGAATTGGCGAAGCTCTTCTCGCCGAGCCGCATGGTGATGCGCACATCCTCGCGCGTGAACGAGATGGCGAAGGGATGCACCGTCTTGTCGAGCCGGCCGCGCTCATAGTCATAGCCGAGCGTCTCGGAGAGGAGCTTTCCTGCCGCATGCACCTTCGCCTCCGCGAAAGGCTGGTCGAGAAAATCCTGGCGCGGCCGCTTGCGGCCGAGCGCCTGGTCGAGGACCGGCCTGATGCCGCTCGCGAGCTCCCCGAATAGCTTTTGCAGATCGACGAGCGTCGTCCCCGGCTCGTAGAGGCCGATCAGCGCATCATAGGGATGCTGCGTCCAGC
The DNA here is from genome assembly GCA_900104855.1 of Rhizobiales bacterium GAS188. Classification (NCBI taxonomy): domain Bacteria; kingdom Pseudomonadati; phylum Pseudomonadota; class Alphaproteobacteria; order Hyphomicrobiales; species Rhizobiales bacterium GAS188. The sequence continues at coordinate 4,090,378 of FNSS01000001.1, read as the reverse complement.
CGACCGCATCGGCATAGTCGCGCGACGCCGCCACGATCTCGGCGAGAACCGGCGCGAAGGCACGAAAATCATTGTCGGCGCGCGCCTGGAACCAGATCTGCGTGCCGATGCCGTTGAGCCTCGCCTTGCGCTCGATCAGCTCGGCCGGGACGCGTTCATGCAGGCTGATCGCCTGCTCGACGCTTGCGACCGCGCGCCGCCAGGGATCGTCCTGCGGCGTCGTCTCGACCTCGCGCCGCGCGCCGTCGAGCGCCCGGCGCGTCTCGCCCGACATCAAGAGGTCACGCGCCACGCCGATGAGCGTCGCGAGCTGGCCTGCGCGGGTCGCGGCACCGCCCTTCGGCAGCATGGTGCGGCTGTCCCAGACCAGCACCGAGGAGGCGCAGAGCACGTCGTTGATGCGGCCGATGGCGGCGTTCAAGGCAGAGACGGTCATGAGGTTTCCCGGATCGGTTTTGGCAGGAGGGTCTGGGCAGGAGAACGCGAGACTCGGATGGTCTCGCTGATGAAATCTTAGGCAACATGGTCACGAGGGCCTATCACAAAGCTGTAGACCGCAGAACTGCACCGAGCTCAGAGCCGGCAAGCGGTAGACACCCTGCCAAAAATGCGCATTACTAGCCGCGCTAACTCGTATGGTAGCGCGGGCAACGTCGCTGCGCGGCCACAATCAGAAACGTGAAACACGCTCCATCTCCGTAAGCCGACATGCGTGGCGCGAAATTGGAGCGGCTCGACCTGGGAAGAGACCGGAGGACATCATGAGACTGACGCGTCGCAGCTTTTCGACTGCGCTCACCGCAACTCTCGCTGCCCCGGCCCTGATCGGGCGCGCCGGCGCGCAGGGGGCGACGATCAAGATCGGCATGGTGTTGCCGGTCACCGGGCCGGCGGCCGAGCAGGGCCGCTATGCGCTCACCGGCGCCAAGCTCGCACTCGACGCCGTCAACAAGGCGGGCGGCGTGCTCGGCAAGCAGATCGAGCTCATCACGGAGGACGATCAGACCACCAACCCCGGCGTCGTGCTGGCCTTCTCGAAGCTCGCCGCCCAGAGCGACATCGTCGCCTTCCTCGGCTCGATCCGCTCGACGCAGGTGCACGCCATGTCGCCTGACGTCTTGAAGCTCGGCAAGCCGGTGATGATCGGGGGCACGGATCCGACCCTGACCCATATGGGCAATCCATGGCTGTTCCGCTTCCGCCCGAACGATTCCTATTCCGGCCGCGTGCTCGCCGATTACGGCGTCAACACGCTCGGCAAGAAGAACTGGGCCATCGTGCACTCGACCGATGCCTTCGGCACTGCGGCCGGCAAGGCGCTTGCCGACGCGCTCGGCAAGATCGGCGCGACCGTCGCGCTCGATCAGGGCTACGCCAATCAGAGCCAGGACTTCACGCCGGTGGTGCTGGCGGTCAAGCAGTCCGGCGCCGATATTCTCGGCTCCTATTTCACCTTCGAGAACGATCTCGGGATCTTCGCCCGGCAGTTGCGCCAGCTCGGGGTCAATATTCCCTATGTGGGCTCGCCCTCGATCGTGAACGTCACCGCTATGAAACTCGCGGGACCTGCCCTCTACGGCACCTTCGGCGTCACCGATTTTGCCGAGGATTCGAGCGAAGCGGCAAAGGCTTTCAGCAAGATCTATCGCGAGGCCGCCAAGGTTGCGCCCGATGTCCAGGCCTCATGGACTTATGACGCGATGACTATCCTGTGCGCGGCCATCAACAAAGCCGGCAAGACCGATCCTACCGCCGTCCGCGAGGCGATCCTCGCCATCAAGGGCTTCCCGGGCGCCGAAGGCCAATACAATTTCGACGCCAATGGCGATGGCCTGCACGGCTACAACATCGTCAGGAACGAAAAGGGCAATATCGTCTACGACAAGCATATCGACTTCACCGACTGAGCCTGATCGCGTGGATCTCGCGCTCCAGCTTCTGTTCACCGGCATCGGCATCGGGGCGGTCTACGCCCTGGTAGCGCTCGGCTTCGTGCTCATCTTCCGCGCCACCAATGTGATGAATTTCGCCCAGGGCGAGTTCTCGATGGTCGCGGCCTTCATGATGGTGGTGTTCGCCGTCGATCTCGGCTGGCCCTATTGGCTCTCCTTCCTGGTCTCGCTTGCCGGCATGGCGCTCGTCGGCGTGGTATTCAATCTCGGAGTCTACTACCCGCTGCGCAACCGCAGCTTCCTGCCGGTGATCATCGCCACCATCGGCGCCTCGATCTTCCTGGCGAACACGGTGCTCGCCCTTTACGGGCCGCAGCCGCAAGTGCTGGAGGGCTGGTTCGAGACGCCGGGCATCCAGCTCGGCCCCGTCTATCTCGACAGCCAGTATCTGTTGATCATCGCCGTCACCATCGTGCTCGTGATCTTCCAATACTGGTTCTTCGAGCACACGCTGATCGGCAAGAAGCTGCAGGCGACCTCGCAGGACAAGGAGATGGCCTCGCTCCTCGGCATCCCGGTCTCGGCGATGATCATGCTGACCTTCGTCTATTCGGCGCTGCTCGGAGGCATCGCCGGCATATTGGTGGCGCCGATCCTGTTCGTGTCGATCCAGATGGGCGCGACCATCGCGCTGAAGGCATTCGCCGCGACCATCATCGGCGGCTTCGGCGATGTGGCGGGCGCCATCATCGGCGGCCTGGCGCTCGGCGTCATCGAGACCTTCGGGGCCGCCTATGTGTCGGTGCCCTATAAGGACGGCTTCGCCTTCCTGGTGCTGGTCGCCTTCCTGGTCTTCCGCCCGCAAGGCATCTTCGGCGAGCGCGTGGCGGAGAAGGCATGAGCGCCGCGGCCGAGAGCACGAAGCCCTCGGCGTCGAGCGCGGTGCCGGGCACGCTCGGTTATCTGGCGCTCGCCGCGGTCGCCGTAGCGGCTGCGGTGCTCGCGCCCTTCGACGATTATATCCTGCATATCCTGGTCGAGACCGCGACCTATGCGATCGCGGTCTTCGGGCTGACCGTGGTGCTCGGCCTGTGCGGCCAGATCAACCTTGCCCAGGCCGCCTTCTTCGGCTTCGGCGCCTATGCGGTGGGCCTCGGCACGGCCGACCTGCATATCAGCTTCTGGCTGTCGCTGGCGATGGGCGGCGCGGTCGCGCTCGTCATGGGGGCGCTGCTCGGCATGTCGACCTTGCGGCTCGGCGGCCATTACCTCGCCATGGTGACGATCAGCTTCCAGCAGATCATCACGCTGATCATGGTCAACTGGATTCCCGTCACCCACGGGCCGGACGGCATCGGCAATATCGCGCGGCCGGGGCTCTTCGCCTCGGCGAATTCCTATCTCGGCTTCTGCGTGCTGGCCCTCGCCTTCATCGGCTATCTCGTCTGGCGGCTGCCGGAAACCAGGCTCGGGCGCTCCATGCGCGCCGTGCGCGACAACGAGCTCGCAGCCTCGGTCGCGGGCATCGACGTCTATCGCGTCAAGGTCGCGGCCTTCGCGCTCTGCGCGCTCCTCGGCGGCATCGGCGGGGGGCTGTTCGCGGGCGGCTTCTCCTATGTCAGCCCGGATCAGTTCTCCTTCGCCGAATCGATCGTCTTTCTCACCATGGCGCTGCTCGGCGGCGTCGGCTCGCCGATCGGGGCGCTGATCGGCACCGGCCTCCTGATCGTGCTGCCCGAGACCTTGCGCTTCCTCAAGAGTGTGCCGGGGCTCTATCTCGCCATTTACGGCCTCTCGGTCATCCTCATCATCCGCTTCATGCCGGACGGCATCTGGGGCTTCGTGCAGGGTTATCTGCGCAAATGGTTCGCGCCGAAGCCCTTCGCGGATGCCGCCCCGGACCTCGTGCTCGCACCCGCCAAGGCCGAGGCGACCTCGGTGCTCGAGGTCGAGGGGCTGTCCAAGCATTTCGGTGGCCTCAAGGCGGTGGACGGCGTGTCGCTCGCGGTGCGCCGCGGCGGCGTGCATGCGCTGATCGGGCCGAACGGCTCCGGCAAGACCACGACGCTCAACGTGCTCTCGGGCATCTACACGCCGACCGCCGGCGCGATCGTGCTCGATGGCCTCGACGTGACGGCGCTGCCCCCGCATGCGCGCACGGTCGCGGGGCTCGGCCGCACCTTCCAGAACATCCGCCTGTTCCGCTCGATGACGGCGCTCGAGAACGTCGTCATCGGCGCCGAGCATCCGGCCAATGCATTCAGCGGCGAGACGTCGCTGGCCGCACGCGCCCGCGCGGCGCTCGCCTTCGTCGGGCTCGAGCCGCGCGCGCAGAGCCTGGTGACGAGCTTCTCTTACGGCCATCAGCGCCTGATCGAGATCGCCCGGGCGCTCGCCGGCAACCCGACCCTACTGCTCCTCGACGAGCCGGCCGCCGGGTTGAACTCCACCGAGAAGGTCGAGCTGCGCGACCTCCTCCGGCGCATCGCCGCGAAGGGCCTCACCATCCTGATCATCGACCATGACATGACCTTGGTGAGCGACGTCGCCGAGCACATCACCGTCCTGAATTTCGGCCGCCGCATCGCCGATGGGGTCGCGGCCGATGTGCTGCGCAATCCCGATGTGATCGCGGCCTATCTCGGAAGCGAGCCCGATGTCCCTCATCACGCTTGAGGATCTCACGGTCCGCTACGGCGAGATCGAGGCCGTGCACGGCATCTCGCTCAGCGTCGAGCCAGGCGAGGTCGTGACCCTGCTCGGCGCCAACGGCGCGGGCAAGTCGACGACGTTGCGGGCGATCTCCGGTCTCGCCAAGCCGGCATCGGGCGATATCCGCTTCGAGGGCCGATCGATCGCAGGATTCGGCCCCGAGGCCATCGTCAAGCTCGGCATCGCCCATGTGCCGGAAGGCCGGCGGGTCTTCCCCGGCCTCACGGCGCGCGAGAACATCATGCTCGGCGCCTCGAATCGCGGCCATATGGCCAAGCGCAGCCTGGTCGCCGAATCCGACGAGATGTTCGATCTCTTCCCCGATATCCGCCCCTTCGCGGATGCGCTCGGCTGGACCTTGTCGGGCGGCCAGCAGCAGATGGTCGCGGTAGCGCGCGGCCTGATGGCGAAACCGCGCCTGCTGCTGCTCGACGAGCCTTCGCTCGGCCTCGCTCCGGTGATCGTGCAGAAGGTGTTCGCCATCATCGCCGAGATCCGCCGGCGCGGCACGACGGTGCTGCTCGTCGAGCAGAATGCCCGCATGGCCTTGAGCGTCGCGGATCGCGGCTATGTGCTCGAGACCGGCCGCCTGGCGCTGTCCGGCAAGCCCGACGAGCTGTGGCAGAACGACGATGTCAGGGCCGCCTATCTCGGCGGGCGGACGGCAAAGGCCTGAGGCGCCTCACCTCTCCCCTTGTGGGAGAGTCGGAGCCGGAGCGAAACGAAGGCTCCGGGTGAGGGGGGCAGCTCCACTTTCGGAATCCGGGTCAGACAGGCCGGCTGAAGGCAGGGAGCCCTGTCAGGCCGGCGCCGCCCCCCTCACCCGGCTTCTCATCGCTTCGCTCTTCGAAGCCGACCTCTCCCACCAGGGGAGAGGTGGACGCCGTGTGCAGCCCTGATAGATAGGTGACAGAACGGACCGGAAAGATGGGTGACAGTTCTCTGTCGGCTGGGAGGACCAGTCGATGCCTTGGCAAGAGAGCTGTGCGATGGACGAGCGAATTGGCTTCATCAACGATCACTTATCTGGGTGGTGGACGATGACGGAACTTTGCGAGCGCTACGAGATCAGCCGCAAGACGGGTTACAAGTGGCTTGGGCGCTATGCTGAGTTTGGGGCAGCTGGATTGATGGAACGCTCGCGTGCGCCGCTTGTGCATGGTCGCGCGACGCCCCAGCATCTGGTCGAGGCGATCGTGGGCTTGAAGGGCAAGCGCAAGAGCGCTGGGGGCCGCGCAAGATCATCGCCAGGCTTTCGGCGGGTCAACCGGATGTGGATTGGCCTTCTGCCTCGACGGCAGGTGAGATCCTGAAGCGTGCGGGGGAAGTGAACAGCCGGCGGTTTCGGCGTCAGGGGCCACCGCGCCTGGGCGAGCTGACGGTGCCGCAGCATGCCAATCATGTGTGGGGTGTGGACCACAAGGGTTGGGTGCGATTGCGTGATGGCTCGCGCGTTGAACCCTTGACGATGACAGATGGATTCAGCCGTTATCTGATCAGCGTGGCAGCCACCGGCAGCACCGCTCATGATGAAGCCAAGCCCGTGTTCGATCGTGCTTTCAGGGACTACGGCCTGCCTGAGGTGATCCGTTCCGACAATGGCACACCCTTCGTCTCGACCGGCACGACCGGACTGACGGCGCTGTCGGCCTGGTGGATCAAGCTGGGCATCAAGCATGAGCGGATCGATCCCGGCCATCCGCAACAGAACGGCCGGCACGAGCGCTTCCACTTCACCCTCTTGGAGGCCATGCGGCCGCCCGAGCCGAACCGCGCCGCCCAAGCTCGCCGCTTCCAGGCTTTCGCCCGCGACTACAACCACGAACGCCCGCATGAGGCGCTCGGTCAACGCCCCCCGGCCAGCGTCTATCAGCGCTCACCTCGCAAGATGCCCAACCGGCTTCCCGAGCCCGACTATCCGAGCGAGGCGGCGGTCCGCAAAGTGCGATCAAACGGCGAGATCAAGTGGCAGGGCGACCTCATCCATATCTGCAGCGCCTTAGTCGGCGAGGCCGTCGCCGTAGAGGAGAACGAGGCGGGTCAATGGCAGGTCCGCTTCTTCGATGTGCCGATCGGCTGGATCGATCCTGCAAAGAAAAAATTGCGTCGCCTCGCCGTCGCCGTGCACGGCGACGGCGAGGCGACGCAGGGAACCAAAACATGAACGACTGTCACCCATGTATCCGGTCTATTTTGTAACCCATGTATCCGCTGGACACCGGCGCTCATGACAGGCGCGTTTCCCTACGGAATCTCATACACCGACATCTCGTCGGCGATGCCGCGCAAGGCGGTGCGGCGCAGCGTCGGTTTCAGACCGCTCCTCTCCAGGAAGGTCGAGGCCTCTTTGTCCTCCACCACCCTCTCGGTCACGAGGATCGAGCGCGATTCGGCAAGCCCTTGAACCCGCGAAGCGATATTCACGGTCTGGCCGAAATAATCCTGGCGGTCGTTCAGCGTGACCGCAAGGCATGGCCCTTCATGGATGCCCATCTTCAGCAACAGGCTCGGAAGCTGGCGCTGTTCGCCGAGATTCACCATCGCGTCGCGCACGCGGATCGCGGCCGCCACGGCGCGATCGGGCGTCGCGAAGGTCGCCATGACGGCATCGCCGGACGTCTTCACCACCGCGCCCCTTTCGGAGGCGATGATCTCTTGCAGCACGCGGAAATGCTCTCTCACAAGATCGAAGGCCACGAGATCGCCGACCCGCTCATAGAGCTCGGTCGAGCCCTTGAGATCGGTGAACAGGAAGGTGAGGCTCGTGATCTTGAGGCGCTGGTCGACGTCCAGCGTATCGGTGCGATAAATGTCGCGGAAGGTCTGGTTGGTGAGCAGCCGCTTCGCCGTCAGCACCGGCTTGCTCCGTTCGAGGAGACGATCGAGCGCGGGGCTCTCGATCCATACTGCCGGCAGTACCCGCATCTCGGTGCGGTTCTCGAGCGTCAGCCGCAGCGGTCCCGGGCGCATATCCATCGCAGGCGTCAGGCCGTGCACGTTGTTGAAGAGCATCGACACGCTCTGGCGCTCGCGGCTCGGCTCGCCTTTGGCGTCGAGGAACTGGGCCGCATGCGTGACCGGATCGAAGACGATCGACCGCCCAGCCGGCAATTGCACGGAGAGAATGGCCCGCTCGCCCGGCGGCAGCTCGATCGCCTCGAGCGTCACCTCCTGCAGCGCCCGCTCGAAATCGGCGGGCAGGTCGGTGCCGGAACTCCAGAAGACCTGCCGGTAGTATTCGGCCGCCGACATCGTATCGGGACTGTGCGCGGCGATCTTGCGAACCCGCGGACTCACCGTGAAGGTCACCTCGACCATGTTGTCGAGCGTCGTCTCGTAGAGCGCCGCGCAGAAGGCGCAGCTATATTCGGCTTTGTTGAGCGTCTTCAGCGTCGCATTGGCGTTCAGGACGCCGCCGCAGCTCCGGCACACGACGTCCCAGGACATCTCGAAGAGACCCAAGCGCCCGCCATGCAGGAAGGCCGCGATGACGCGTTCTTCGTCAAGGCCCTCCTTGGCGGCGAGGTCCAGCGCATTGATCTTGTTCAGCTCATGATCGGGCGCATCGCGAACGAGGCGCTCGATCGCCGCGGCCGCCGCGGCATCGGCGGATTGGCGCAGCGTGGTGAACAGGGGCTCGGCTTCGCTCATGCCTCAGGTTAGCCGAAGGCCGACGGCACGCAAACTCCAAAGCTTGCGCCGCCATTCCGTATTCGCCGTCTTTTCAAGGAATCTCGTAGACGGACATCTCGTCGGCGATGCCGCGCAAGGCGGTGCGCCGCAGCGTCGGTTTCAGCCCACTCTTCGCGAGGAGGGAGGAGGCTTCTTTGTCTTCGACCACCTTCTCGGTCGCGAGGATCGAGCGCGATTCGGCAAGCCCTTGAACGCGCGAAGCGATATTCACGGTCTGGCCGAAATAATCCTGGCGGTCGTTGAGCGTGACCGCGAGGCATGGCCCTTCATGGATGCCCATCTTCAGCAACAGGCTCGCATGCTGGCGCTCCTCGCCGAGATCGGTCATCGCCTCGCGCATGCGGATGGCGGCGGCGACCGCGCGGTCCGGCGTCGCGAAGGTCGCCATCACGGCATCGCCGATGGTCTTGACCACAGCGCCGGCCTCCGAGGCGATGATCTCCTGCAGCAGGCGGAAATGCTCGCGCACGAGATCGAAGGCCACCAGATCGCCGACCCGGTCATAAAGCTCGGTCGAGCCCTTGAGATCGGTGAACAGGAAGGTGAGGCTGGTGATCTTGAGGCGCTGGTCGACGCTGAGCGTGTCGGTGCGATAGATGTCGCGGAAGGTCTGGTTGGTGAGCAGGCGCTTCGCGGTGAGGACGGGCTTGCGGCGCCCCATGAGCTCGTGAAGCTTGTCGTCGGCAACCCACACGGCAGGTAGCGCCCGCAAATCCGTGCGGTTCTCCAGGGCCAGGCGCAGCGGCCCGGGCTGCAGCTCGATGGTGCCGGTCGGGGCGCGCACCTTGTTGAAGACGAGCGAGAGGTTCTGGCGCTCGCGGGTCGGCTCGCCCTTGACCTCGATGAACTGGGCCGCATGCGTGACGGGATCGAAGACGATCAGGAACCCGCTCGGCAATTGCAAGGACAGGACGGCCCGCTCGCCGGCCGGCAATTCGATCCCTTCGAGCGTCACCTCGTCGATCAGGCGCTCGAAATCCTGCGGCAGATCGATTCCCGAGCTCCAGAAGATCTGCCGGTAATATTCATGCGCCGGGAGCTCGTCGGGAGTGTGAGCGGCGATCTTGCGCAGGCGCGGATTCACCGTGAAGGTCACCTCGACCATCTCGTCGAGTGTCGGCTCATAGCCGCAGGCACAGAGCGCACAACTATATTCGGCGCGATCGAGCGTCTTCAGCGTGGTATTGGCGTCGAGCACGCCGCTGCAGCCGGGGCACAAGACGTTCCAGGACATCTCGAAGAGGCCGAGCCGCGCCGCATGCAGGAAGGCGGCGATGACCTGCTCCTCTCCGAGCCCTTCCTTCGCCGCGACATCGAGCACATTGACCCGGTTGAGCGCATGGTCAGGGGCGTCCTTGACCATACGCTCGATCGCCGCCACCGCCTGGGCGTCGGCCGATTGACGCAAGACTGTGAAGAGAGCCTCGGCTTCGCTCATGGACGCAGATTAGCGCAAACCCCACGCCACGCATACCCGGCTGCGGAGGGACGCTGCTCCCGGGATCGCGGCCGTCTCGGTCGCCCTTCTTTCCGGCGTGGAGGCCTCCCCGCAGGTCAGGGCGGGCGGGATGCAAGCGGTGCCAGCCTGGGACCGCGACCGTCTCGGTCGCCCTTCTTCCCGGTGTGGAGGCCTCGCCGTTCGCAAGAGCGGGCAGGATGCCCGCGGTCCCAGCCCTGGACCGCGGCCGTCTCGGTCGCCCTTCTTTCCGGCGTGGAGGCTTTGCCGTTCGCAAGAGCGGGCAGGAGAGGCTGTGAGTTTTTGAAATGATGAGGAAGGGCGGTCTCGAGAACGTCGCGGAGAACGGGGCCGGCATCGACTGAGCAAGTTCTTGAAGGCCTTTTCCGACCATTTCCGTTATTTACTCACAGCAAAACAGGCCGGTCTCGGCAAGTTTTCCCCGCTGTTTCAAAAACTCACAAGCTCGGATGCCCGCGGTCCCAGGGAGCGGCCTCAGACCGGAAGCGCCTTCAGGCTCGCGACCGCCGTCATCACGCCGCGGATCTCGGCGAGCCCGCGCAGCCGCCCGATGGCCGGGTAGCCCGGATGCGTCGCCTTGCCGACATCGTCGAGGAGCTCATGGCCGTGATCGGGCCGGAACGGGATGCGCCAGGCAGGATCGCCGGCCTCGCGCCGCCGCTTCTGCTCCTCCAGCAGCACCGTCACCACGGCGACCATGTCGACATCCCCGCCGAGATGATCGGCCTCCATGAAGGAGCCGTCGGCATCCTTCGTGACATTGCGCAGATGCGCGAAATGGATGCGATCGGCGAAGCGCCTGGCAATGGCCGGCAGGTCGTTGCCGGCGCGCGCGCCGAGCGAACCGGTGCACAAAGTGAGGCCGTTGGCGCGGCTGTCATGCAGCGCGAAGATCGCCGCGATATCCTCTTCCTTGGAGACGATGCGCGGCAGGCCGAGCAGCGGGCGCGGCGGATCGTCGGGATGGATCGCCATGCGCATGCCGAGCCCTTCGGCGGTCGGCACCACCTCGGCGAGGAAACGGCCGAGATTGTCGCGCAAGCGCTCGGGCGTCACTTCATGAAAGCGCTCGAGCATGATGCGCAGGCCCGGCAGGTCGTAACGGTCGAAAGCGCCGGGCAGCCCCGCCATGATGCTGGCGAGCAGCTCATTCTTTTCGTCGGCGGTGGCCCGGTCGAACCAGGCGCGGGCCCGTTTCAGCACCTCGGGATCATGATCGGCCTCGGCACCTTTGCGGGCCAGCATGCAACAATCGAAGGCTGCGAAGTCATAGGCGTTGAAGCGCAGCGCGTTGCCGCCGCCCGGCAGCGGGGCGCGCAGCTCGGTGCGCGTCCAGTCGAGCACGGGCATGAAATTGTAGCAGATGGTCTTGATGCCGGCCGCCGCGAGATTGCGCAAGGAGGCGCGATAGGTCTCGAAAAGCGGCGCGAGGTCGCCCTTGCCGATCTTGATCGCTTCCGCAACGGGGAGGCTTTCGACCACGCTCCAGCGCAGCCCGAGCGATGCATCGGCCTCGATCAGCCGCTTGCGCTCCTCGATGGCGTCGCTGGTCCACAGCTCACCCGCCGGAACCTGGTGCAAGGCGGTGACGATGCCGGTGGCGCCGGCCTGGCACACATGGGCGAGCTTGATCAGATCCTGCGGGCCCCACCAGCGCCAAGTCTGTTCCACAATCTACTCCTCTTTTGGCACTTCTCTTTTGGCGCTTCGCGCGTCTTCTGTCCTTCGCGCCCCTAACGCGAACTTCCATACCAGTTTGCCGGGCGGGCGGGAAGCGGGAGCCCTGGGATCGCGACCGTCCCGGTCGCCCTTCTTCCTGGCGTTCGCCCGCCCCAGCGGTTCAAGGGCGGGCGGGACGCCCGCGGTCCCACCGCTTCTCACTTCACCCCGAGGCCGCGCATGAAGCGATCACGGATCAGGGCCGGATCGCGCTCGGTGGTGGCCACGGCCGGCTTGTCGTCGATGCGGGCGGCGATCAGCGAGGGCCCGTCCTCGGAGAGCGAGCGGGCCACGAGGCTCCCGAACATATGCTCGTCGGCCGCCCAGCTCGCTTGCGCAATCCCGGCGCCTTTCGCGATCGCCACGATATCGGCCACCGTGGACGTCGTCGTCTTCTGGCCACCGGTGATCTGGTAGCAGCCATTATCCATGACGATGATCACGAGATTTTTCGGCCGCAGCGACGCGATGGTGGTGAGGCTGCCGAGCTGCATCAGCAGCGAGCCGTCGCCCTCGAGCGCCAGCACCCGCCTTCCCGGCTGCGCCAGGGCGACGCCGAGCGCGATCGGGCAGGCGAGGCCCATCGAGCCCAGCATGTAGAAATTCTGCGGTCGCTGGCCGGCGGCCCAGAGATCGAAATTGGTATTGCCGATGCCGCCGATCACCGCCTCGTCATGCTCGAGCAGCGCCACGAGGCGCTGCGTCAGGTCGAAGCGGTTCATGACCTTGAGATTGGCGTGAGGCGACGCGGCCGGATCTGCGACAACCATGTTAGCTCCCGAAGCTCATGTTAGCTCCCGAAGCTCTTGCCGCCGGTCAAGAGCGGCGAGAGGATCAGGGCACAGGGCGCCTGCGTCGCGACCGCCTGGCGGATCGATCGGTCGACGATGAATTCGAGCTCGTCGAGCCTCGTGATGCTGTGCTGCTCGATGCCGAGCGCATCGAGGACAGGCCGCATGGTGCGGCAGACCATCGCCTGGCCGAGATTGAACTCGCCGAGCGTGCCGCGCTCGGAGACGAACATCAGCAACGGGATCTGGTAGGGCACGGCGAGCGAAGCGAGCGCATTCGCCAAGGTGGCGAAGCCGCTCGTCTGCATCAGCACGGCGCCGCGCATTCCGCCCATCCAGGCCCCGGCGACGATGCCGAGCGCCTCTTCCTCACGCGTCGTGGCGAAGGCGGTGAAGAAATCGTCCTCATGCAGGCTGCGGATCAGCGGCGTCAGCACCCGGTCGGGCACATAGGTGATGAGGCGGACATCATTGGCTTTCAGCGTGTCGTGGATGACGGCGTGCCAAGACCTGATCGAAGGCTTGTTCGAGGATTCCCCCCGGCTCGCCGAAGACGCCTCATGCATCGCGCTCTCATGTCCCATAGGCGGCGGTCACGAAGCGGCGTGCGAGGCCGCAGCGCCCGCGAAGCCGTCCCGGACCTTGCGGAAGGCGGCAACCGCGTCGCGCGCCTCGGCCTCGCCGATATGGCGGTGGGTCAGGATGCGCAGCCGCCATGGCTTGGTCGGCCCGACCAGGACACCTTGCTGCTTCAGGGCCGCTGCCCAGTCGCTCGACGGATGGCGGCTTGCGGTGACATCGACATTGACGATATTGGTCTCGACCGTCTCCGGCGCGACGAGGCTCGGATCGAGCTCGTGCAGCTCCGCCGCCAGCAGCTTCGCCCGCCGGTTATCCTCGGCTAGGCGCTCGACCATCTCCTCCAGCGCCACGATGCCGGCCGCCGCCACGACGCCCGCTTGCCGCAGATTGCCGCCGACCATGCGCCGGAAGGCGCGGGCCCGCGCGATGAAGGCGGCCGGGCCGCAGAGCAGCGAACCGATCGGCGCGCTCAAGCCCTTCGAGACGCAAAAGCACACCGTGTCGCCTTGCGCCGTGATCTTGCTCGCCTCGACGCCGAGCGCCGCCGCGGCGTTGAACAACCGCGCCCCGTCGATATGCACGGGCACGCCGCTGCCGTGCGCCAGGGCTTTGAGCTTCGCCATATGCTCGAGCGACGGCACGGTGCCGCCGGCATCGTTATGGCTGGTCTCGACGCAGACGAGGCTCGTCGCCAATTTGTTGTGCAAGAGGCTGGGATTCAGCGCGCCTTGCAGCGCCTCGAGATCGATGGCGCCGCGCGGCGCCGGCAGCTCCTTGTGGAACAGGCTCGCGAGAGCCGCGACCCCGCCCATCTCGGTGCGCGAGATATGGCTGCCCACGGAGACCAGCACCTCCCCGCCTCGCCCCGTATGGGCGAGCAGCGCCACGAGGTTGGCCATGGTGCCGCTCGGCACGAAGAGCGCCGCTTCCTTGCCGGTGCGCGCCGCCGCCAGCGCCTCGAGCCGGCGCACCGTGGGGTCGCCGTCGCGCGAATCATCGCCGAGCACGGCATGGGACATGGCTTCCTGCATGCGTTCGGTCGGCAAGGTGACCGTGTCGCTGCGCAGATCGATGGTGTTCACGGCTGGCACTCCTCAAGCATGTACCGGCGATCGAGACGCCGGATGTCGCTGACAAGGCATGCGCCAGGATAGCGCGATCGCGCCGCCGTTGCCATCTCGGTGGCTGCGACGATTGGGCCGGACTTCACAGCAGCGAGGTTTTCATAGCAGCGAAGTTTCATGGCGGCGCAGCAACCGATGGATGATGGCGAGCGGCGCGAGCGTGATGAGGACGAGGAGGCAGGCGGCGGCGACCGCGGTGCCGGCGCCCGTGCCTTCGAGCGCCTGGAACATGACGACGGTGAGCGTCTGCCATTCGCCGCTATAGAGCACGACCGTGGCCGACAGCTCCGAGGATACGGTGACGAAGGTCAGCACCATGCCGCCGATGATGCCGCTGAGCATCAAGGGCACGGTGAGGCGCGCCAAGGTCATCACGGGCGAGACGCCGAGATTGATCGAGGCCTCTTCGAGGCTCGGATCGATCTGGTGCAGGATGCTGCTCGAGGACCGCACGCTGAAGGGCAATTTGCGCACCACATAAGCGAGCACCATGATGAACCAGCCGCCGGTGAGCACCAGGGCGCCGCTATTGAAGGAGATGATCAGGGCGATGCCGAGCACGGTGCCGGCGACCGCAAACGGCATGGTGGCGACGACGTCGAGAAGGCTCGTCAGCGAGGAGCGGAAGCGCGTCACCGCATAGCCGATCGGCACGCCGATCAGCGCCGCGCCGAGGGCTGCGAGCGAAGACAGCATCAGGGTGTTGCCGAGCGGGCGCGCCGAACGCTGGAACAGCGCCGCGAAATTGTCGAGGCTGAAGCTCGCCTGCAGCACCGGCCCGCGGAATTTCATGAAGGCCAGCACCACGACGGCGAAGAAGGGTATCAGTGAGACGATGACGACCGACCAGGCGAAGGCGGTCGCCATGAGGCGCAAGCCCGGCCCGACCTCGATGAGCGGCGGCGAGCGCCGCGCGCTGGTGGCGAAGCGCCGTTGCCCCAGATAGCGGCGCTGGATGAGGAGGACGAGCGCCGTGCAGGCGATCAGCAGCACCGCGAGCACGCCCGCCGAGGCGGGGTTCTGGTCGGTCTCGCCGACGAACAGCTTGAAGGCCTCGACCGAGAGGATCGGCTTGTCCTCGGCGAGCACGAAAGGCACGCCGAAATTCTCCAAGGTCTCGATGAAGACCAGCAACGCGCCTGCCAGGATCGAGGGGATGACGAGCGGCAAGATCACGGTCCGCAGCGAACGCCAGCGCGAGGCGCCGAGATTCTGGCTCGCCTCCTCGATCGACATGTCGATGGCCTTGAGCCCCGCGAGGGTCGGCAGCAGCACATAAGGGTAGAGCGTCAGCGCATAGACCGCGACGATGCCGCCCGCCCCATAGATCGAGGTGAAGGGGATGCCGAGATCGCGCAGCACTCCGCTGAGGAAGCCGGCCCGGCCGAGCATGAGCAGGAGCGCATAGGCGCTGACGAAGCTCGGCAGCACCAGCGGCAGGACGACGAGGGTGAGGAGCGCCGATTTGCCGGCGACCGGCAGCCGCGCCAGGGCGAAGGCGAGCGGCACGGCGAGAAGCGTGGCGAAAAGCGTCGCTACTGCGCCGATCGTCAGGCTGTTGACGAGGCTCGCCTGGTAGAAGGCGCTCGACAGCACCTTGGCGTAATTCCCGAGCGTGACATGCTCGCCGCGCGGATCGAGGATGCTGGCGGTGAGGATGCGTCCGATCGGGTAGAGGAAGAAGATGCCGAGGAAGCCGAGCCCGAGGAGGCTCACCACGAGCGGCAGGCGCATGCGCGGTGAGACGAGGCTCGTTATACCGAGGGCCGTCATAGCGTGCTCTCGAAGACGGTGAGGCGCGCCGGCTCATACGCGAAGGACAGGCTGTCTCCGACCCGCAATTGCGCCAGCGGATGGTCGAGCACGGCCGAGCGCAGCAGCGCGCCGCCCGCGAGCCTCGCCTCGATGCGGATCAGGGCGCCGAGGAATTCGAGCCGGACGAGCTCGGCCCTGAGGCTCGCCCAGCCCGGCGGGACGCTCTCTTCACCGTTCAGCGGGCGCAAGGCTTCGGGTCGCAGCGAGAACGACACAAGCGAGCCGTCGGCGAGCGCCAGCTTTGGCACCATGAATGCCGTCGCGCCGACCGCGATGCGCGTGCCTTGCACGCCGACAATGCCGGCAAGCAGGTTGGTGGTGCCCATGAACTCGGCGACGAAGGGTGTCGCCGGCCGGCGGTAGATGGCGTCCGGCGCACCCACCTGCTCGAAGCGGCCGGCCCGCATCACGGCGATGCGGTCGGAGATGGCGAGCGCCTCCTCCTGGTCATGGGTGACGTAGATCGCCGTGATGCCGAGCGATTTCTGCAAGCTGCGGATATCGGCGCGCATCTCCACCCGCAATTGCGCGTCGAGATTGGAGAGCGGCTCGTCGAGCAACAGCACTTCGGGCTCTATCACCAGGGCCCGGGCGATGGCCACGCGCTGCAGCTGCCCGCCCGATAATTGATGCGGCCAGCGCGGCGCCTGCTCGCCGAGATGAACAAGGTCAAGCGCCCGCCCGACGCGCTCAGCCGTCAGGGCCGGCGCGATCTTGCGGGCCCGCAGACCGTAAGCGACGTTGTCGCGCACGCTGAGATTGGGGAAGATCGCGTAGTTCTGGAACACCATGCCGGTATTGCGGCGATGCGGCGGCAAGGTGTCGATGCGCCGCTCGCCAAAGCGGATGGCGCCGGCCTCGAGCTCGGCGAAGCCCGCCACCATGCGCAACAAGGTGGTCTTGCCGCAGCCCGACGGGCCGAGCAGGGTGAAGAACTCGCCATCCCCGATGGTTAGCGAGATGTCGTGCACGGCCTGCACCGATCCGTAGGATCGGCACACGCGGTCGATCGTGATGCTGGCCAAGCGCAATCCTATCCGGGTTGAGGCGGGAGCGAAGTTATCAGGAGCCGGTTCTTTGCGCACCGAGAGCCGCAGATGAGCGCAGGCCTCGCATGGCGTGACCGGCCCGACTGCGCGGCTTCAGTGCGCGTCTTGCTCGGCGCGTGTCGTTCAACGCGTATCCTGGATGATGCCTTTCAGCTTCTCCAGGGTCTGTGGGCGCTTCGCCGTCCAGCCATCCTCGTCATAGGCGAGGAGCTTGAGGCTCGACAGGGCCGGCATGTTGCCGGGCAGATGGGCGAAATCGAGATCCTGCCGGGCCGGCCGCCGGAAGGTCGCCTTGAGCATCATCTCGCAGACATCCTTGCGATTGATGTAGTCGACGAAGGCCTTGGCGGCATCGGGATTGGGATCTCCTTTCAGGATCGCCACCCCTTCCATCAAGGCGAGCGTGCCGTCGGCCGGATAGATATTCGTGACCGGCGCGCCGTTGCTGGCCCAGAGCGCCCCCGCATATTCGAGCGACATGCCGAGCCCATATTCGCCATTGCCGACGCCCTGGAACACCAGGGTCGAGCGGTTGAGGATCTTGGTGTTGGCGAACAGCGCCTTGAGCTTGTCCCAGCCCGCCTCGCCGCCCCAATGATCGACGAGCAGCGTCGCATTGGTATAGGCGGAGCCCGAATTCGCCGGATCCGTGAAAGCGATCTTGCCCTTGTATTTCGGATCGACGAGGTCGCTCCAGCTCTTCGGCCCCTCGCCCGCCGGAATCAGCTTGGTGTTTTGCGTCACCACCAGGATATGCACATTGGTGCCGGTCCAGAGATTGTCGGGATCGAGGAAAACGGCCGGAATCGCCGCGTTCTCCTTCGATTTATAGGGGGCGAAATACCCCTTATTGGTCTGCAGCAGCGAGCGGCTGACGCCCCAGATGATGTCGCCTTGGGGATTGTCCTTCTCGGCCTGGATGCGCTTCATCAGCACGCCCGAACCGGTCGAGACACTCTCGACCTTGATGCCGGTCTCCTTGCTGAAGGCATCGAAGACGAGATCGTTCAAGGTGCTGTCATTGGCCGAGTAGATGACGAGCTTCTGCGCCTGCGCACCCGTCATTCCGGAGAAGAACGCGGTGCCCAGCAGAGCCAGGGCCGCCAGGGCGAGATTGCGCTGCCTCATCTGCCTTCACTCCCTGTCCGGCGTGCCGTCGCGCCGGGTGTCGCCGCCGATCGGGCCGCCCGTTTCCGGGATTTCGGCGCAGGATTTTCGGCGCCGCTGAATTTCGGTATACAAAATTATACAGTGCCGGCAGGCTGTCAACGCGGCACCGGCAGGCGCTGCGCCGGCGGGATGGAGATGACGATGCGGCTCGCGCTTCTCGACGATTACCAAGGCGTGGCGCCGGCCATGGCGGATTGGGCGAGCCTCGGCCCCGGCATCGCGGTCGATTCCATTCGCGAGCCCTTGCACGGCGTCGAGGCCGCGGCCGCGCGGCTCGGGGATTACGATATCGTGATCGCCATGCGCGAGCGCACCCCCTTTCCGCGCGCCCTGTTCGAGCGCCTGCCGAAACTGAAGCTCCTCGTGACCACCGGGCTGCGCAATGCCGCGATCGACCTCGTGGCCGCGAGCGAACGGGGCGTCCTGGTCTGCGGCACCGGCATGCTGCCGCATCCGACCGCCGAGCTGACGCTCGGGCTGATCTTGAGCCTCGCCCGCCACATCCCGCATGAGCATCAGGGCATGCGCCAGGGCGCCTGGCAGACGACGCTCGGCATGGGGCTGAAGGGGCGCCTCCTTGGCGTCGTCGGCCTCGGCAAGCTCGGCGCAGAGGTGACGCGGCTCGCCAAGGCCTTCGGCATGCAGGCGATCGCCTGGAGCCCGAACCTCACGGCGGAACGCGCGACGCAATCCGGCGCCGAGCGGGTCGAGAAGCTGGAGCTGTTCGGGCGCGCCGACATCGTCAGCATCCACATGGTGCTGAGCGAGCGCTCGCGCCGCCTCGTCGATGCGGCCGCCATCGGCGCCATGAAACCCTCAGCCTATCTGGTGAACACCTCGCGCGGCCCCATCGTCGATACAGCGGCCCTGATCGCGGCGCTCGAAGCGCATCGCATCGCCGGCGCCGCCATCGACGTCTATGACGAGGAGCCGCTGCCGGCCGACCACAAGCTGCGGCGCCTCGACAATGTCGTGCTGACGCCGCATCTCGGTTACGTGAGCGAGGAGAATTACCGCACCGCCTATGGCGATGCCCTCGAGGACGTGAAGGCCTATCTCGCCGGCGCGCCGCTGCGGGTGCTGCAGGCCGGGTGACGCCTTTCCTTCTCCCGCCACTTGAGGCGGGAGAAGGTGGCCGAACGCAGTGAGGTCAGATGAGGGGCGGTCGAGCCCTTCACCAGCGTCCCTCACCCGGTCTCGCTTCGCTCGACCACCCTCTCCCGCAAAGCTGCGGGAGAGGGAAGAAGGATCAGTTCACCTTTTTCCAGGTCTGGCTCTGGCAGAGCAGGCCGCCGAGCACGCAGCCCGAGAGCTCGAGCTCACTGCCCGAGACCTTGAGCTTGCCCGTGTAGGTCTTGCCGTTCGTATAGTTGTAGAGCTTGCCCGCATAAGTGCCGTCACCGGTCGACTTCATGCCGTAGATCATCGGGATCCCGACGAGTGGGCGGCTGCGTTTCGCTTCGTCCGGATTGTTGACATCATTGCCGGGCTTCGACACCCACACGATGACGCCGCAGAAGGCCGCCCCGCACGGGCTCATGCGCACGCGCGTCTCGCCCGACTGGCTGAGATAAGTGCCAGCTATCTCCTGCGCCCGCACGGCGCCGCTCATGACGAGCGCACCGACGAGCGCCGCCCCTGCTATAAGCCTCCGCGATGTGATCATGTCCGGCCTCCCTGACTTTCTGGCGCCAGGTGAAGGCAGCACGGGGCGAGCGGGCGAGCCCCCCGCTCATCCTCCGCGACCGCAAGCCCGATCGCCTCCATATGCGGCATCTTACCGTGAATTTCGCCCGATGCCAGCCAGGGCGGATACGAGACCGACGCCGTCGGGGGGCGGCTCGTCCGAGAGGGGCGTCCTGCCGCCACCTCGCCCATCGATCCGCGCCGAAACGTTAACCGATGTTATCGGCCTGTCCGGCTGCAGCGTTGACTCATTGCAACCTGCATGGGAGCTTGCGCCTTGGCCCGTCGGGGGGGATTTCGCCAGTCGGGGATCTCCGTTGTGCAGACCGCCCAGCACCGGCTTGTTGCCATCCTGGCTGCCGACGTCGTCGGCTACACTCGGCTGATGGAGGCGCAGGAAGAGTACACGCATATTTCATTGATGCGTTTGCGCTTGGAAGTGCTCGAGCCCGGCATCGCCGCCGATCATGGCCACGTCGTCAAGAACACCGGTGACGGCTTCCTGGCCATCTTCGACAGCGCACGTGACGCGGCCCACTGCGCTGTTGCCTTGCAGAAGGCGGTTGCGACGCGAACCGCGAAAGAGCCACCCAACCGGCGCATCAGCTTCCGCATGGCCGTGAATCTGTCGGACATCATCGTCGAAGAGGGCGACATCTATGGCGACGGTGTGAACATCACTTCGCGCCTTCAGGCCTTCGCGGAACCCGGTGGCATCGTCGTCTCGAGCGCTGTCGCTCAGCAGATCGGCAGAAGTCTCGACGTCGGCACGATAGATCTCGGCAGTCTGCACTTACGAAATCTTTCGCGGCCGATACAGGCCTTCGCGCTTCATCTGCCGGGCGCGCAGCCGAGACTCGTCGGCGATCTCCCCGGCGGCTCCGACGCGCGACCATCGATCGCGGTGTTGCCGTTCCGCGAGCTTCAGGGCCAACCCGAAGAGGGATATTTCGCCGACGGCATCGTCGACGACATCATCCATGCCCTCGCGGCGCTGAAGGAGTTGTTCGTGATCTCGCGGGGCTCGACTTTGGCCTATCGCAACGGGGCGTTCGACGTGCGGGCCATCGGCAAGGATTTGGGCGTGCGCTACGTGCTCCATGGCAGCGTGCGGCGTTCCGGGGGGCGGCTTCGAATCGTGACGGAACTCAGCGATACCGAAAGCGGCGACGTCATCAGCTCGGAACAATATGAGGGAGCCCTTGCCGACCTGTTCGAGCTGCAGGACCAGATTTCGGTTCATGTGGTCAAGACGATCGCCCCGCATGTACGCGAACGGGAATTGACGCGATCGATCCGTAAGCATCCGCAGGATATGACTGCCTATGATCTCGTCCTGCAGGCGTTGGATTTTCTGTATCGGATGGATCAGGAATCCTTTTCACACGCGCGGACCTTGCTGCAGCAAGCGATATCGCATGACCCCAGCTACGCTCCGGCCCATAGCTACACTGCCTATTGGTATGTTCTCCGCGTCGGCGAGATTGGCTCCTCGGATCCGGAGGTGGATGCCGCGGCGGGCGCCCGTCACGCCGCGGCGGCCATAGAGCGCAATGAATATGATGCGCTCGCGCTCGCGATTTACGGCCATGTTCAGTCCTATCTCCTGAAGGACTATGAGAGGGCTCGACTGTACCTTGACCGTGCCATCGCGGCCGGCCCCAGTTCGGCCATGGCCTGGACCATGAGCAGTGCAACGCACGGCTTCGTCTGCGATGCCGTCACTGCCATCAAGCATGGCGAACAGGGCGTTCGCCTCTCGCCATTGGACGCCCACACTTTCTGGCATGAGGGCATCCTGGCTCAGGCGCATTACGTCGCCGGCGACAATGAGCAGGCTCTGGTGTGGGCGCGCAGAGCGGTCGGGCGCAACGAGTCGATCAGATTCACCACGCGCACCCTCATCGCCAGTCTCGCGGCGCTCGGGAAGACGGAGGAAGCGGCCCAGGCCGCACAGCACCTGCTTCGGCTTCAGCCGGATTTCCGGCTTGGTCCTTACGGCAAACGCTGCCCTTTCCGAGAGCCGGTGCTCGGCAAATGGCTCGCCGGCTTGAGATCAGCGGGACTCCCGGAGTGAAGGATAGCCCCGCCGCTTGATGAGGCTCCACGCGAGGAACACAGGAGGCTGTCATGACGGGCAATACCGGGAATACTGGCAACACGGGCAACACCGGCAATACCGGCAATGTCGGCATCGCTGGCGGTGAGGGCGGTTGGTTTCTTGCCGATCGCGTCGACCTGCCGTTCGTCACCGTCCTCGACCCGAACAACAACCCGATCAGCAATCAGCGGCGCACCCTTGCGGCATTCCCGGACCGGAGCTGGTCCGCGAGATGGAATGCCTGGCTCGTACTGGACGACTTCGTCGTCACGGACTGGAAGCCCACCGCCAAGGCAGTGCTCGATCCGATACTAGCGGCCGCCACCGCGACCGCCGCCTCCATCGCCGCCGAAATCGACGACCTGGTGACGGCGGCGCAAAACGAGCGCGCCGATGCGCTGGGTGAGATCCTCTCGCAGGACGTCGAATTCTTCTCGGACTTCATGGGGCTCCTCAGCATGAGCCCAGGCTCTCACCCCAAGACCTATCGCGTCCTGCACATTGCGAGCCTGATCGGCTCCTTCGCGGCGCTGCATTTCAAGGGGACATATAATCGCGTGCGGGCGTCGCAGCTCTGCCCGGCCTTGCTGCCGCCCGTCCCCTTGCCGGGCCATGCGTCCTTCCCAAGCGGTCATTCGACGCAAGCCCACCTCATGGCGTTGTGCGTCGGCCGCGTCCTGACGCAGGCGGTGAACAAGCCTCCGCCCGCGAACCCGCCTCCGCCCGCGAACCTGCCTCAGCAGGATTGTGATGTCTTGAAGACCGATCTCGGGGCGCTCGCCGACCGAGTGGCGCGCAATCGCGAGATCGCCGGTCTGCATTATGCTAGCGACTCCGCGGGCGGCGTCGCGTTGGCGCAGAGCGTGCTTGCAACGCTCGCCGGCATGGCCGCGACCTCATTTGCCGTCGCCATCACCAATGCGACGGAGGAATGGCCATGAGCAAGGAAAGCCGCGACACGCAACAGACGCAGTTCCTCGACGCCCTCTTGAGGGAGCTAGAGGACAGGACGGCCACACATCAGGTGCCGGCGCATTTCGACCCGCGCAAGGCAGGCGCGGCCGACCTTCTCAAATATGGGCTGCCGCTCAAGCCGGATCGAAGAACGCAGCCGGGCCGGCATGCCTTCTGGTCAAGAATATTCTCTCCACCGCTGCTGTTTATCGATACGACCTTTTCCTTCTCATCATTGTTCTCGAATAGCGGCATCGACGCTCCCGGACCTTTGCCTGTAACGACGACTCGCCAAGTCACGAGCCCCAACTGGTCGGGGGCCTATGTCACGCCGCGGGACGATGAGATGTTCATCGAGGTGCTGGGCTCCTGGCAAGTGCCGACATCGTCGATCCCGGCCTCCGCCGGCGGCCATGTGGCGAGCGACTATCGCAGCTCGGCCTGGATCGGCCTGGACGGCCAGCGCTCATATCTCAATTCTTCGTTGCCGCAGATCGGCACGACTCAATACATAAGTGTCGTCAACGGACAGCCGACGCCCACCGCCAGCGCCTGGTGGCAATGGTGGGAAAGCGGCGCGAACAATCCCGTCGTCGACCTGCCGCTCGAGGTCAAGCCGGGCGATTTGATCATGTGCTGGCTCATCGTCCTTGACCTGCAAACCGCGAGGTTTCTGATCAAGAACCAAACGACAGGACATATGCTCAGGCCATTCGACGAAACCGCGCCGACGGAGGCCATGCCTCACCCGCCCTCGCCGGTTCAGCTCGAGATCTCCGGCGCCACCGCCGAATGGGTGCTGGAACGCCCGGCCGTGTTTCCAACCCCACCCAAACAACCCGTGAAGCTCTACGAGCTTCCCGATTACGGGACAATGGCGTTCGGCAGCTGTCTTAAGGTATCGGCCTCGGCTCCGAGTGCCGTGGGGCGAGAAGAGAAGCTGCCTGGCGCCAGGCTGCTTCGCATGTTCGAAGTCGAGAAGAAGCCCCTGCGGACGCAATTCATCTCGGTCGCCGAGCTGATCAGCGACGAGGAAGTCGCGACGTTCTTTCGCTGAGGCCGAGCCGGTGATGCGGGACGGCCTCGAGCTCCTCGCCTCAAGATCTGTTCGTCAATCGGGCAAACCCGCCTTTCGCAGTCCCTCGATAAAGCGTTCGAGAAGGTCAAGGTCGCGATAGGGCGGACGGAGGCGCCAGCGACTGATGCGAAATTCCGGGTGGAGCCGCATCACCTCTTCGGCTGCGGCCCGCGCCTGCCCCATCATTCCAAGATGCGCATAATTGGCCGCCAACAGGCGTCTTCCCTCGCTTTGATCCTGCATTCTCTGGATCGTGTTGATCACGTCGACGGGACGCTTGAGGGCGTTATAGGCGTCGGCGAGGTGCCACAGGTACCAATCCGGATGATACGGATTGAGCCGGATCGCCCGCTCCAGATGCCCGAGCGATTGCTCGGCCTGCCCGGCATAGACGAGCGCGTCCCCGTATCCGGCGATCACGTCGGCGTCATTCGGATTGAGCGCCAACGCCCGCTCGTAGCCCGCAAGCGACTCGTCATGGTGCTTGCGATAGAGATTTGCGAAACCGAGTTCCGCAAAGCCGCGTGCATCGAGCTGGTCGAGCTGCACGGCGTGATGCGCCAGCTTAACGGCGGTATCAAGCGATTTCGCCGGATTGCGCGACCAGGAATAGCGCCAGTCGAAATTATGCGACCGCGACATGGCGCTGTGAGCTCTCGCATAGCCGGGCGTGATCGCGATGGCCTCGGCGAGAAGTCTGCGCGCGTGCTCATTCGCCTGCCTCGCATAGGCCTGCATCAGCGCCTGTCCGCGCATCACGAGCGCATAGGACCGCATGCTCAGCGGCCGCTGCGCCCCATGTTGATGCTCGGCGAGGTCGATCTGCACCGCAAGCCGCGACGCGACAGCCCCGGTGATCTCGTCTTGCATATCGAAGAGCTCGGCAATTTCGATATTGAAGCGCTCCGACCAGATGATGTTTTCGTCCTCGGCATCGATCAATTCGACGGCGATGCGCACGCGCTTGCCCAGCCGGTTGAGGCTGCCCGACAGGAGATATTGGGCGCCGAGCCGCCGCCCGATCTCGCGAGCCGAGAAGGACCTCAAGCTGAACAGGAAGGCCGAGTGCGAGGCGATTACGGTCAGGGAACGAAAGCGGCTCAAATCGGCAATGACGCCATCGACAATACCGAGGCAGAGCGAGTCATTTGCGGGATCGTTGGTCAAATTCGTCAGCGCCAGCACCGCGACCGAGGGATTGAGCTCCTGGGCGCCCGAATGCCGCTCGCGCTCATCCTTGATGACTTCCAGCGCCGGATGCGCCGCCGACGGCGCCGAAGGAGCCACGCTGAACACTTCGATCGGCTCGGCGATGTTCTTCAGAGCCGGCCGTCCGAGCGACTGGAAGGAAACTTTGGGAAGATCGCGGACGGTCCGGCGAAAATCGTCCGTCACCACGATCGAACCCGGCTCTGCGAGTGCCTGGAGCCGCGCAGCGACATTGATGCAATGCCCCCTCACCTCATCGCCGCTGGTGATCACCTCTCCAAGATTGATGCCGATGCGGAACATGATGGGCTCGCCATCGTCCCAAACGGCCTGCTCCTGGAAATCCGTCTGCACTTGGATGGCAAATCTCAAAGTCTGCTCGGAGCTGTCGAAAATGGCGAGCACGCCATCACCGGTGACGTTCGCAACGCTGCCGCCATAATTCGCGATCAACGATTTGAAGAGGTCGATCGACCGCGCCGCGAGATCGGAATTCCTCGCCTCATAGCGCTCCAGCCTGCTGCTGTAGCCCACCATATCGGCGAACATGACAGCGGCTAGCTTGCGTCGTACGGTCGCGGGACTCGACATGCGTCCGACCTGCCCTGGCGAAGCCTGGGCTGGCTGTGTCCAGGCTGACATTGTATCTTGTGTTGTGATCGCCCAGGTAGCAAGGCAAAATGCGTGCCTGAAGGCCTGCGGGACATGCGCCTCGGAGGCGCCGGCTTTGGAACGAGAGGGTTATGGGGGGGAAGACGCGTCTGAGGCAAGATTCACCTGGCGCCGGCCAGCCGGCGATCCGGTTACGGCGAGCGCGTGCCGACGACAGGTGCTTTGTCCGTTCCCTCTATCTCGTCAACGCCAGGGTGCATCTGTCGGCACTGGGGCCCGTCGACGAAGATGCATTACGCGCAAGGTTCGAAAGAACCTATCGGCAATACCAGGCGAGCATCATCTGCCTGGCGGCACAGAGGATCGGCTGGCTGCAGGTCAAGGAATCCAAGGACCAGATTCATATCGGGCAGTTGCATTTGATCCCATCCCATCGCAATTGCGGCATCGGCGGAAGGCTGATCCGGGCTATTCTTGTGCGCGCGCAGGAATCCGGGCGGCCGGTCGAACTGAACGTCATCCGCGGCAACCCCGCCATACATCTCTATCAGCGGCTCGGCTTTCGCCTGATCGGCGAAGATGCCGAGAAGCTGCAAATGCGATGGGATGCAAGGGGCAAAGACGGCGAGAACCCGCCCGGCGCCTGATCGGAAGCGTCTTGGCGCTCCCGATCCGAGACGGCGATTCGCAAGCAGATCAACCATAGGCGCCGACGATCACGCCCTCAGCGACGATTGCGAACATCCCCGCCGAGGCGCAGATCCTCGCCACTTGTCAGCGCGGTGCCGGCCGAAATGGAGGCCGCCAGCAAGATTTGATCCAGCGGCCCAGAGTCGATATCGAGACGCACCGAGAAATCGCCCTTCTCATATTCCCAGTAGCGTATATCCGGCATCTTTTTGCTGAATTGCGAGGCGAACTCCCATTCCCGCGCCATAACGCCCGATTCGTCCAAAGTGGTGCGGTTTGCACTGCCGCCGACCGCTGCCGCGAGGGAACCCGGGGCATCGTCACCTTGAAACAGGGCAAGACCTTCCCCATGAACAAGGAAGACGGCAGGCTTTGCCAAAGTATAATAGTGGCCTTGATAACTGAAGCCGTAAATCCTTGCAAAATGTGCCTTGTCTTTGCCTATCGTATCCTGCAATTGATTGGAGAGAAATTGGTTAGCCGAGGGAGCCATCGTATTCGGGGCGTGATGCACATATTTCAGATCCTGAACCACTCTCCCGTATAGTTTAACGCTTGTATGACTGAGCAACAGTTCGGCCATGGCATACCTCCTGGGCTAGGCGTTTCGACAGGCGCAGGCGAATATCATCCGTTCGCGAAAGGATAGTTTCGGCAATTGGCCTGTGAATTGGGGAAGCAGCGTCCGGTCGGAATGGGTGTGGTTCTTGTCGTCGGGTGGCGACAGCCTCGGCCCCACCTTGACCCTGCCGATGCCGCGCCAATCGAAGCTCTCGAGCATCAGCCGCCGGTAGCGGCCGCCGGTGAGCGCTCGGTCGGCATCGAGCATGGCATCGGCAATGATCGCGTAGTTCAGATGATCCGGCGACAGCCGCTCGACCGCTGCGGCGAATATGGCGCCCAAATAATCACGCGCCTCGATCAGCGCCTCGCGGAACTCGCCGCTGCGCCCCTGATAGGCCTCGTCGAAAAGCGCCTGCACACGCGGCGCTGAGCTGGGGTCGTGCTCGACCCCGCGGGCGCGGTCGGCCGCAGCACGCGAGATCAGCCCGCGCTCGACCAAAGCCTCCTGGAAGACGTCGACGAGGATGTCGAAGACAGCCCCGGTCATCGGCTGCGAGAGCTTGTGCTCGTCATGCCAGCCATCCGCGAAATCGGCGAGCGTCAGCGAATTATTGGCAAGCCGGATCTGCGTGTTGGTGTCGAGCTCGGCGAAGCGGTCGAGCTCGTTGAACGTATAGAAATTGCCATGCGTCTCCTCGAGCAGATGGCTGAGATGCTGCTGGAAATGCAGCGAGGCCACCATGGCCGACAGGTCGGCCGCCGATTCCTGCCAGCCGAAATATTCGCCG
Source organism: Rhizobiales bacterium GAS188 (assembly GCA_900104855.1). Taxonomy (NCBI): domain Bacteria; kingdom Pseudomonadati; phylum Pseudomonadota; class Alphaproteobacteria; order Hyphomicrobiales; species Rhizobiales bacterium GAS188. Next base: position 4,062,672 of record FNSS01000001.1, on the reverse strand, counting down.
TTCTCGGCAACGCGGTTCGGCACTCCGACGGTGCCGTAGATGACGAGATGGCCGAGCTCATGAGCCATCACGTCGAAATTGAGCGAATAGGGCATGATCGCACCGTCGCCGCGATGCTGCGCCCCGATCTCCATGAACCCGTAGCCGACATGGGAATTGTCGAAGGCAGGGAGCATGGCGATTTCCAAGCGCTGGAAATCCTTCGCGAAATGCCAATCGATGCTGTGCCCGAAATATCTCTCCCAGATATCGAGAGTGAAACGGACCGACCCGAAGATATGGGCCTCGGCGAATTCCGGCGCATCGATCGGAATGTGATCGAAATGTCCGTCCGCGCCGGGCCTCACCGGGCGCCGAATCTCGCCGCGCCAGGGCGGCAGATTGAGGAAGATCGTCCCATAGGGCGTGCGGTTGAGCCCGTAATCATAGGACTTGCCGACCGGGTTGATGAGATACATGTGGTCGTCGGATGGGCCCGGCCCGATCGAGCCCGGGCGGCCCGACACATGCACCGTCTCGGGCGGATGGCCCGGGTGGAGAAAGGGCGGCTTCGGGAACAGGCGGAAGCGCACGCCGTTCGCGTCCTGTTCCGACCAATTCCTGCTTGCCCACTCCAACTTGGCTCTCCGCCGAATTCAGCCTGGGTGCGGAAATTGAAGTTTTGAATAAATTTGCTCTTCGCGCAAGACCTCGTCGAAATGGGCAAGGTCTCGGAAGCCTAATTCTTGGGCAATTGCGCCCACATCTTCGTCCGGAGATCTGCGAAGGCGGCTTTCGATGAACCAGAGTCGCGCCAAAAGAGCGTCGGCGCCGCTTGGTCGTATGGTCAGGCCCTTGTTGCCGAGCTCCTTCAGCGCCAAGCGCTTGTCGCGGGCGCGGACGGCAAGCGCCTCATAGGCACCGGTCAACCGCAGTTCGTCGAGCATGGCTGCGGCCAAGGAGGCTCCGCGAGCCTCCATCATCTTATCGACATGCATCCGTCCACGCAGCAGCTTCTCCAGCGAAGCTTCGTCGAGACCATTGCGGGTGAGCCAGGCGTCGAGCTTCGCGCGGCTGAACAGCCGAAGCTCGGTTCGCAAGCGCGCGAGGGCAGCCTGCAGCGCCTCCGAGCCGGCGACCTGCCCTGCGCGAACCGACCGCGCCTCGCCGATCAGCCTGAGCAAGGCCCGCACCTTGACGGCCTTGAAGGCCTCGGCGCCCGCGAGCCGGAGCTCGTCGAGGATGGGTTCGCTATCCGCCGAAGCAGCATCCTCCGTCCGCGGCGGGTTGGCGGCATCGCGAGCGACCAGCTCGTCCCAGAAATGCGTCCACTCGAAGCGAAAAGGAGGGGTGGGCGTGGGGCGATCATCAGTCGCGCGCATGGCTCGAAGCATGGCGATCGCGTCTTCCCGTTTCTGATCGACCCTTCCTCCCGGCAGCCATATGCCCAGAGCCTCGATCTCGCTTCGCCCGACGCCGCGGGTCAGACCGGCCTCGAGCAGCGACGGCCAATCGCGCTGATGGAAGAAGAGCGACTTTGCGAAGGCCTCGAGGATGTCGCGTGAGCCCGAGGTCAGGATCTGCTCGGCTTGCGCTTTGGCAAGCGTCGCCCTGATATTCACCAAGGCCTCGGAGATGGCGACGAACCCCGTTTCCGGAGGCCCATGGATCACCGCGACCTCGTCATCGTCTTCCAGCTCGCCGTCCCGGTAGGCCTCGAAAATGCGTCCGACGCCGCGCATCCCGAAACCATGCAGCTCGGCCGCCCGAAGCGCGCCCATGCTGGCGCTGCCGAACACCGGGATCGATTGGGACAGGGCGTAGAGAATCTCCTTGTGCCAAACGGAGGGAGCGCCTCTGAAATAACCATCGATGATGCCGATGGCGCGTGGCCGGCGCTGCGCGGCGCGATAGACATCGCCCTGGGAGACGGGCGGCAGGCACACAGCGTCGCATTCACGCCTCACCTCGTCGGGCGGCAAAGTGGGCCCGGTGAACACGATCATCGTCATCGGCGGTCGCGGGCTTTGGCCCGGGCACGCGCGCCCTGGGTGTAGAAAGGGTGATGATCCGATCCCTCGAGCCCTGGGACCAGGACCCGCACCACCGGAATGGCCAGCTCGTCCTTTGTGAGATCGACGGCGATCACCTGGCCTAATCCGATGGCCTCGAGGCGGCCGACGAGCCATTGAACCTCGGTATTGAAGTCCTCGAAGCTCCGGGTGGGGACCCCGGTGAAGCTTCGGGTCGGCGCCGATCTTTGAATCATATCGCCTGTCGCGATGTTCCGGCCCCGCAGCGTCTCGGTCGCATAGTCGGCGGCGGTGATATCCTCGCGAGACCCGAGGATATAGGTCATGCGCACCTGGGCTGCTTCGGTCAGGGCCCGAAGGAGCGCTATCTCGCGTGACGGATGGCAACCGGCTCCCGTGCCGATATGGCCGAGCTCTTCAACGCGATCGACGATGAGGCATTGGAAGGCAGCGACGCCCACATCCGTCGTGATGTCGAAGACGCCGATATCGAAGCGTGCGGCATCCAGGCATTCGATGACCGTGCGACAGGCCGAATCGTCGACGCTCGAGAGATCGAGACGCCTGCCGTCCTGCTCCGTGGCGCGGCCGCAGCGCCAAAGTGAAGTCGCATCCCGCTCGATGACCTCGCATAGAGCGTGGCTCATCGCCTCCAGAATGTGGTTGCCTGATGCGAGCCCATTCGTCCCGGCTGCGAAGCAATTGCTCGAGGGAGGGCCCGAGACGGTGGAGATCGCATGCACCAATTCGAAAGGCACCCATATCGGCCTGTCGGTGACTAGGTTCCGGCCCTCGGCCCAGAGCAAGGGCCTACTGCGGTCGAACATGACGTTCGGCAATGCCGGCAACCCGTCGACATCGCAGAGCTGGAACCGCGCACGCAGCTCGTCGAAGCTACCGAAGCGAAGCGGCAGCTCGGCATGCTCGGCATGCCATGTCTCGATCGCCTCCATGACGCCGGATGCCTTGGCGGAAGGCAAATCGATACCCTTGCCGTGAAAGACGGCGCTCGATCGGGCGTTGGGCCGGCAGACCATGACGACCGGAAGGCCGATGCGATCAAGCCCGCTGAGATTGGCGACCCGGGTAATTCCGAAATCGGAGAAGAACGGCTTCACGCGATCGAAGGTGGCGTGCGGCTCGATCAGTCTGTGCGTTCCGAAGAAAAACGACTTGTGAGCGAAGCCAGAATTCAGCACATCCTTCGCTCCCCGACATAGTCTGGAGGCCGAAACATCGATCTTCGACAAGGGCTGCTGCCAATCCCCAACGGGCTCGGGAGCTTTGGTCGACCCTGTCGATCGCATTGAATGTTAGTGCATGACGGGGTTTGGAGCCAACGCGGAAGTCGTCGGCGAAGGCAAAATGGCGACAATTCAATGAGACGCAATTGGCCCCCGCGGCAGGATGCGAAGCTGCGACCGACAGCTTCGCAACGTGATCCTTAACGTCTCAAGGCGTCTTGCGAAATTCGAGCGTGGGCTCGCCCGCCTGGGCGAAGGCGAAGCGGGCGCCGCGGCGAACCGCAATACTCTTCGAAGGGCTTCGACCTGCCGATCGCATAGCCTTGTGCGTAGTCCACGCCGATTTCGCGCAGTGCCGCGACAATCTCCTCGCTCTCGACGAATTCGGCAATGACGCTCTTGCCCATGACCTTCGCCAGCGAGCGATCATTTCGACCATGGCGCGATCCACCTTGCTCTTGACTATCTCCTTCACGAAGCTGCCATCGATCTTGATATAGTCGACCGGGAGATGCTTCAGATAGGAGAAGGACGACATACCGGTGCCGAAATCGTCCAGGGAGAAGCGGCAGCCCAACCTCTTCAAGGCCTGGATGAAGCGTCTGGCGCTCGAAATATTCGCGATGGCGCTGGTTTCGGTGATTTCGAAGCAGATCGTTTCCGGAGCGACTCTGTGAATCTTGAACTGCTGGCGCACGTAATCGATGAAATCATCGTCACCGAAAGTCGTTCCGGAAAGATTGATCGCACAGCTCGAGATCCGCGCCGATCCTGGAAGGTCGAGCTGACCGGCGAGCAGCCCGAACGCGTTCCGCACAACCCAGCGATCGATCAGCCGCATCAGGCCAAAGCGCTCGGCCGCCGGCATGAAGCTGCCTGGCTGGACCATCTCTCCATCTTCGTCATGTAATCTGAGCAGCAGCTCGACATGCAAGTGGTGGCGCGCAGCGTCGTCCAGCGCGCGTATTTCCTGAGCATAGAGGCAGAAGCGCTGTTCTTCGAGGGCGTTCCTGATTCTCTGCACCCAGGCCATCTCACCGATGCGCTGCGCGAGCTCGGAATCGCTCGGGCTATGGACCTGAACCCGGTTGCGGCCTTTCTCCTTCGCCATGTAACAGGCGACGTCGGCCGCCTGCATGATCTCCTCGACGGTATTCGACTGCGCGATGTGCGCGAGCCCGATGCTGACGCTGATGCTGAAGGCGCGGCCGTTCCAGGCGAAGCTCAATTCCTGTACGGCAAGCCGGAGCCGCTCCGCATTCTCTTCTGCCGACGCAGCGTCGCAGTGGTGCAGGAGAACGCCGAATTCGTCGCCGCCCAATCGCGCCAGGAGGTCGCCGTCGCGAAGGTTTTCCTGCAGCAGATCGGAGGTCTGCCTCAGCAGCTCGTCGCCCGCCGCGTGCCCGCAAGTGTCGTTGACCACCTTGAACTGGTCGAGATCGAGGAACATGAGAGAATGCCCGCCGCGCTGATGGGGCGGCTGGCCGAGTGCGCTGCCGAGCCGGGATTCGAATTCGCGACGATTGGCGAGACCCGTGAGAGCGTCATGCGATGCCTGCCAGCTGAGACGGGCGATGAGTTCGCGTTCGCTGGTCATGTCGTGGAGGACCAGCACGGCACCTGCGGCCTTGCCGCCCGACCGCAAAGGCGCGCCGACGACCGATACCGGCACCGTGCCCGCATCGCGTCGAACAAGGAGCTGGTGGCGCGTCTTTGCTCCTTCGCGAAGGCTTTGATCGATGAGCCGATCGTTGACCTGTCCTGTCGTCTCGTCGACGATGCTGAAGAGAGAGCTCAAGGACGAGCCCCTGGCGTCGGCGGTCGCGGATCCGATCATTCGCTCAGCCTCCGGATTCATATAGTCCAGCCGACCTTCGGCGTCCGTGCTGATCACGGCTTCGCCAAGCGAAGCCAGCGTCACCTGGGCCCGCTCCTTCTCGGCCTTCAGGGCATTCTCGAAAGCCAGTCGCTGCCGCAACATGTTGCGCGTATGCCAGACGATCAGGACGATCAGCGCGATCGCCGCCAGCACATTGGCAACCGTCAAGAGCAGCGTGATGGAGCGCGAGCCGGCGCCGAGACTTTCCGAAAAAGCCGTGGCACGCGGGGCGAGTTGCCGGTCGATCTGCTCGATCTGTTCCTTGCGGGCCTCGATGTTGCCTGTATCGCTCCGGGAATATTCGTCATGGAGCGCATCGCCCAGAGCTTGCAGTTGATCGAGGATGCGATCGGTCGCTCTCCAGTCGCGGATCGCCGTCGCCATGTAGCTCACATCGCCGAAGTAACGGAACAGCCAGATCATGCCGGGAATGTCGTCGGCATGATTGCCGCCGCCCAGGAAGCCGTCGCGGGCCGCGATCAGATCGGGCGGCCGCTGCTCCAGGGCCAAGCGCGCCGCGCGATCTGCCAGCGGGATGGCAATGGCCGCCTGGAAGCGGCGGAAATACTGCTCGTCGCCTGTCTTGGAATAAAGCGTGACGAAGTGGATGGCGTCCTTCTGGCCCTTGGACCAAAGCCCTTCGCCGCCGACATAGGCGCGCACTGCGGACAGGGTTTCCAGACTGACGCAAGCGAGCAGAGCCTGCAGGGCGATGACGGCCACGAACGGCAAGACGAGCCGCAGCAGGCGATGCCTCACCCGATGCTTCACCGAGGCAGGAGCCGTCTTGGCCGAATCCCGATCCATCGCACCGATTAGTGCCGCACGGCGCCGGGTGTTTGATATATACGCTGGTGCGGCATCAATCTCCCCCAATCGCTGCGGTGTTCACAGGGCTCTGGAAAATTTTGCGGCTACATCTTCCTCATTTTCGGCGGCGCCGGCCTGCACGCTCGGACTGGCGATGAGAGCGCACCAGATATCCAATATACGATGACGCCTCAGCGCAGTTCCGTCATCGCGAAATGCAAGAATAGCTTTGCCGGATTAAGGAACCTCAACAACTGATCGTCAGCTTCGTCCAAATTGGAGCTTTAGTGAAGGGTGCGTAAATATATTGCCTTGTAATCGCCAGGTGCCAGCCCGGTCGCAGTGTCCGCGGAATCTCGGGATTGAACGAGCCTGTGGTGCGAGTGTTGTTGCGAGAGACGCCTACGCCTACTCGATTTACGGATTGCCGAATTGCGCCGACTACTCCCCGGCGGGCGCCTCCACGACCTGTGGCGCGACCTCCCGCCTTCCGGTCCGCTCGCGCAGCGATTGGAACACCACGTAGAGCATGGGGATCAGGAAGATCCCGAAGATCGACGCGGCCAGCATGCCGCCGAAGACGGGAACTCCGACGGCACGCCGGCTGGTCGCACCGGCGCCCACCGCGATGACGAGCGGCAGCAAGCCGAGGATGAAGGCAAAGCTCGTCATCATCACCGGGCGGAATCGCAGTCGCGCGCCGATCTCGGCCGATTCCAGGATGCTCTTGCCCAGGCGCCGCTGGTCGACCGCGAACTCCACGATCAAGATGCCGTTCTTGGCCGCGAGCGCGATCAGCACCACAAGGCCGATCTGCGAATAGACGTTGAAACCGGCCCCGGCGATCACCACGGCCGCGACCGCGCCGAGAACCCCGACGCTCACGGACAAAAGGACCGGGATCGGAATATTCCAGCTTTCGTAGAGCGCGACCAGGAAAAGATAGGCAAACAACAGCGCAAGCGCCAGCACGATCGACGTGCGGCCGCCGGCGGCCTGTTCCTGCAACGCCGTGCCGGTCCATTCATAGCCATAACCGGCAGGCAACGTCGTGCCTGAGATGCGTTGCATCGCCTCCAGCGCCTGGCCCGAGCTGAAGCCCGGCTTCGGCGCACCGTTGATGATGGCGGCGCGGAAGCCATTATAGCGGATAAGCGCCTGCGCACCTTGCACGAGCCGCACTTGCGCCAGGGCATGCATCGGCACCATGGCTCCCCCGGCATCGCGGACATAGATGCGCGAGATGTCGTCGGCCGACTTTCGAAATGGCGTCTCGGCCTGGATGTTGACTTGCCAAGTGCGCCCAAAAACATTGAAGTCATTGACGTAATAACTGCCGAGCGTCGACTGTAGGGCATTGAAGATATCGGAAATCTTGACGCCGAGCACCTGCGCCTTGTCTCGATCGATATCGAGGTAGATTTGCGGCGTATCGGCCGCGAAGGTGCTGAACACGCCCGCGAGCTCCGGCTGCTGGTTCGCCGCAACCAGCATGCCCCGCATCGTCGCGGCGATATCGGCGGGCGGCTGGCCCTGCAGCGCTTCGAGCACATATTGGAAACCGCCCGTGCTGCCGAGCCCAAGGATCGGCGGCAGGTTGAACGGGAACACGATCGCCTGCTGGACGGCCGCCAGCCGCGGCCTGAGGCTTTGGATGATGGCGCCGGCGCTCTGCGCCGGATCGGTGCGCTGCTCATAGGGCTTGAGCCGGATGACGAAGAAGGCCTGGTTCGACGCCGCAAGGCCGTCGATGAAGTTGTAGCCGACCACCGACAGCACGCCTTCGACGCCGGCGACAGGCTTGATGATCTCTTCGACCTGGCGGACGGCGGCCTCGGTCCGGTTGATCGAAGCGCCCTCGGGCAGGCGCATGGCGGCGAAGAAGGCTCCCTGGTCTTCCTCGGGCAGGAAGCTCTGCGGCGTCTTGCCGAACAGGTAACCCGTTGCGGCGAGCGTCCCGAGGACCAGCACGCTGCCGAGCGCCGCAATCCGCACCAGCCGGCGCACCACCGCGCCATAGCCGTCGCGCACGCGGTCGATGGCGCCGAGCACATAGCGCATCGGGCCGCGGCTTTGATGGCCACGCTTGATCAGGACCGAGCATAGGGCCGGGCTCAGGGTCAGCGCATTGAGGGCCGAGATCAGCATGGAGACCGACACCGCCACGGCGAACTGGCGGAACAGCTGGCCGCTGATGCCCGGAATGAAGGCGACCGGCACGAACACCGACAATAGCACCAGCGTGATGGCGATGATCGGCGCGGTGATCTCGGCCATCGCCTTCTTGGTGGCATCGGCGATCGACAGGTCTGGCTCCTCCTCGACGACGCGTTCGACGTTCTCGATGACAACGATCGCGTCGTCGACCACGATGCCGATGGCCAGCACCAGCGCCAGCAGCGACACGGTGTTCGCCGTGTATCCGATGAGCAGCATGACCGCGAAGGTGCCGATGATCGACACCGGCACCGCGATCAAGGGGATGAGCGTCGTCCTCAGCTTGCCGAGGAACAGGAACACCACGATGCCGACCAGGATGAAAGCCTCGCCCAAGGTGCGCACCACCTCGTCGATCGTCGAGGTGACAAAGACCGTCGTGTCGAAGAACACCGTGTAGGCCAGATCGTCCGGGAAGCGCTTGGCGAGCTCGTCCAGCGTCTTGCGCACCGCCTGGGTGACCTGGACCGCATTCGCTCCAGGCGACTGGTAGATGCCGATCGAGGCCGCGGGCGCGCCGTTGAAGCGCGAGTAGCGGTCCGATGAGCGCGCACCCATCTCGACGCGGGACACGTCCTTGACGCGAACGACCGAACCGTTGGGGTTGGTCCTCAGCACGATGTTGGCGAATTCCTCAGGCTTGGTCAGGCGCCCTTTCGTTTTGATGGTGAGCTGAAGCTGCTGGTCCTTGAGCACGGGGGCCGCACCAACCCGGCCCAGAGCCGCTTGCACGTTCTGGCTCTGGATGGCCGTGACCACGTCGCTGGGCGTCAGGTTGAGCGAGGTCAGCTTGTCGGGGTCGAGCCATACACGCATCGAGTAGTCGAGCGGCCCGAACAGGCTCGCCTGGCCGACGCCATTGATGCGCGACAATGGATCGATCACGTTGATGGTCGCGTAGTTGCTCAGGTAGAGGGAATCATAGGTGCCCTTCGGCGAATACAGCTGGATGACCTGGAGCAGCGCCGCCGATTTCTTGCGAACGGAGAGGCCCTGTCGTGTCACCTCGGCCGGCAGTTGAGGCAGTGCCAGGGAGGCGCGATTCTGCACATTGACGGTGTTGATGTCGGGATTGGTCCCGAGCGCGAAGGTGACGTTGAGCGTGTAGCTGCCGTCAGCGCCGCTCGTCGACTGATAGTAGAGCGCGTTGTCGACGCCATTGATCTGTTGCTCGATAGGCTGGGCGACGGTCGTCTCCACGACCTCGGAGTCGGCGCCGGGATAACTTGCGGTCAGCGTCACCTGGGGCGGCACGATCTCCGGAAACTGAGCGACCGGGATCGAGGTGATGGCGATGAGCCCGGCGAGCGTGATGACGATGGAAATGACGAAGGCCAGCCGCGGACGATCGACGAATATCGCGGAAATCACCTCTCAGCCTCCGCTGCTCGGCGCGATCGCCGTCGCGTCGACAGTTTGCCCCGGCCGTACTTTCTGCACCCCGTCGACGATCACCGCCTCGCCTTCGTGCAGACCGGTCTGGATCACGACGTCGGGCCCTTGGGTCGTTCCCGTCGTGACCCGCCGCATCTCGACCTTGTGCTCACCATTCACGATCAGCAGATAATTGCCGGCCTGATCGATCTGCAGCGCAGCTTGCGGTACCATCAGGCGCTGCTGCTCCTCGCGTTCCTTGAGCTCCACGGTCACGAACTCGCCATCCACCAGCTGCCGCTCGGGGTTCGGCATGGTGGCGCGCATGGCGAGCGTATCGGTCTGCTGATCGACCTGGGTGTCGGTGTAGTTCCATACTCCCGAATGCGCGTATTCCTTGCCGGTCGTCAGACGCACGACGATCTCGATCTTGATGAGCTTGCCATCCTCCTGGCGGCGCGCCGCCCTGATCTCGTCGAGCTGGCGCACGCTCACCGGAAACTGCACATAGATCGGATCCTGGCTGACGATGGTGGCCAGGACGCCGCTCGCGGAATTGACGAGATTGCCGCGCGTGTAGGTGGTCAATCCGATGCGACCATCGACCGGCGCCAAGATATCCGTATAGCTGAGGTTTTCCTGGGCGACTGTGAGCGCCGCCTTGTTTTGGAGGATGCTGGCTTTTGCGGCCTCGAGATTGGCGCGGTTCTGATCGAGCGTCGCCTGCGTGCCGGTCTCTCTCCTGACCAGCTCCGAGGCGCGATTGAATTGCATCTGGGCGTTGAGCTCCACGGCCTCGGCCGATGCGAGATTGGCTTTGGCCTGATCGACACCCGCCTCATATTGGGTTTTCTCGATCTGGAAGAGCAGATCGCCCGTCTTGACGTCCTGTCCTTCCGTAAACAACACCTTCTCGAGGAATCCCTCGACCCGTGCCCGCAGCTGGACCGTGTTGACGGCCTTGATGCGGCCGACGAACGCGTAGGAGCGAGCGATGCCTTGCGTCTGCGCCAGCTGGGTTCCCACGGCCGGCGGAGGAGGAGCCGGCGCCTGGGCCTCACCTGACTTGTTGCAGCTGGCGAGCAAGGCCAGCAGGGCAAAGCATGAGGCTCGCCCCCAGATTCTCCCCCAAATCTGCCCCTTGGCCTGGTTGTCGCGAAATCTCTTCACATGAGGCATGGTGCCGTCCTCAATCGCGCGGGCTCGCCTGACAATAACCCCTTGAGCGACGCCAAGCCATCAAGATCTGGAGAGCATGGCGCGGGCCCTCTCTTGTGCCGACGCGGTCATTGCGAGCCGCAGGCGAAGCCATCCAGGCCCCTGACTTGACCTGGATAGCTTCGCCGCCTCAAGGCACGAGCTCGGACAGCAATGTCGGGATCAGCTCCGACACGGTCGGATGGATATGCACGGCCCGCTGCAAGGCCGTGTAGGGCGCCTTGGCATACATCATGTCGAGGACACCATGGATCGCCTCGTCGCCGCCGACCCCCAATATCGACGCGCCGAGGATCGCCTTGCTCTCGGCATCGACGACGATCTTCATGAAACCCTGCGTCTCGCCCTTCTCGACGGCGCGCCCGACCCGCGTCATCGGCCGCATGCCGACACGTATCTTCCGTCCGGATTTGCGGGCTTCGTCTTCGCTCATGCCGACGCGGCCGAGCGGCGGATCGACATAGAGCGCATAGGCGCCGATGCGGTCGCTGACGCGTCGCTCATCGTGATCGAGGAGATTCGCCGCGACGATCTCGAAGTCGTTATAAGAAGTGTGCGTGAAGGCGCCCTTGCCGTTGCAATCGCCGAGCGCCCAGATGCCCGGCACGCTCGTGCGCAACTGATCATCGACCACGATATAGCCGCGCGCATCGAGCTTGACGCCGGCCTTGTCGAGGCCGAGATCATCGGTGTTCGGCCGCCGGCCGACGGCGAGCAGCACATGCGAGCCCTCGACTTCCGGCGCGCCGGTCGTGCAATCGACGCCGACCGCAATCTCCGCTCCGCGCGGCGCGAAGCGGATGCATTCGGCGCGAAGGCGGAGCTTGATCCCTTCGCCTGCCAGGATGTCCTGGACGGCCGAGGAGACATCCTCGTCCTCGCGCTGGATCAGGCGCGGTGCTTTCTCGACCACCGTTACCTCGCTGCCGAAGCGGCGATACATCTGCGCGAATTCGAGGCCGACATAGCTGCCCCCGACGACCACCAGATGCCGCGGCAAGGTGTCGAGCTCGAGGATCGAGGTGTTGGTCAGAAAGCGCACCTGCTCGACGCCCGGCATGTCGGGCACCAGCGCCCGCCCACCCACATTGATGAAGATGCGCCCGGCCGTGATGAGCTCGCCGCCGACCTCGAGCTCGCGCGGCGACACGAAACGCGCATGGTCCTGGTAGACGCTGCATTTGTCCATGCCCTTCAGCCAGGATTCGATGCCGTTGCGTGACTTGAGCGTGACCGCATCCTTGCGCGCCTTCACGGCTTTCATATCGACCGTCACCGGCCCCGCGATGCCGATGCCGTAATCCGCCGCACGGCGTGCCAGATGCGCCGCATAGGCGCTGGCGACCAGGGTCTTGGTCGGCGTGCAGCCGGTGTTGACGCAGGTGCCGCCGAACAGCTTGCGCTCGACCATCGCGACAGTCATGCCGGCAGCGGTCAGGCGCCCGGCGAGCGAGGGGCCGGCCTGGCCCGCGCCGATGATGATGGCGTCGAACTGCCGGGTCATGCGGCCGCCACGATCAGGGCCGCGCCCAGGATGGCGACCACATCTTCGATCAGGGCGGCGGGCAGATCCTTGCCGAACGCCGTCGCGAGTCGGGCCCTCGCTTCGGCGCCACCGAGCGTGCCGATGACGGCGCCGATCACGCCAGCCACAAGCCCGCCGATCAGGGCGCCGCCCGACGCTCCGATGGCGCCGCCGCACAGGGCGCCGCTGACGATGCGGGCGCCGAATTGCATCGGCACCTTGCGGCTCGGCGTCGAGGGCAGCTGGTCGGTGACCAGCTCGACGATCGCCAGGAGGGTGATGACATAGGGCGTCCACGTAAAGCCGAGGAAAGCGAGCGGCGTATCCTGCAGATGCAAATGGCCGAGATGCGCCGCCCAGCTGACCGCGGCAGGTGCGGTCATGGCACGCAGCCCCGCGATGACGCCGAGCAGCAATGCCAGTGCATAAAGAGCCATGTCTCACCTCCTCATGGGCGCGCTGCCTCGGGAGCTTTGCATAATACCCACGCCCGGTCATCCAGGACGCGGCGGAGCATGAATCGATGCCGCGGACTGCATTGAGATTGTGAACATCGTTTTCTACTCGCCTGATCCCGGCGCTGCCGTTGACAACGCACGCCAGAGCCTTATGGCAGACGCCGTGAACACGCACGCCCTCACCGCCGCAAGCCGACGCCGACGCCCAGAGCCGATGGCGGCGTTGCTGCGTGCACAGGGTCGAGAGCGATCTGCCGGTTTGTCGGCAGCCTAAGCCAAGCTCTCTTCGATTCACCTCGCAGCCCGCCGATGTCCATCGGCGGGTTTTTTCATGTCCTGATCTCGATCCATTCGAAAGGAAGCGGGGATGCCCCAGCCCCCATCAGACACTATGCGGCTCGCCGCCATGACCATGGAGCATTATCGTCCCGTCTTCCGCCTGTGGACGGCGGTCGGCGTCGAGATCCGTGCGACCGACGCAGCCGACGGCGTTGCCCGGTATCTTAAGCGCAATCCGGGCTTGAGTGTCGTGGCGCTCGTCGAAAGCCGAGTGATCGGAGTGGTGATGGCGGGGCATGATGGGCGATGCGGCTTCATCCAGCGCGTCGCGGTCGATGCCGATTGGCGCCGCATGGGCATCGCCGGGCGCATGATCGAATTCTGCCTGGAGAAACTGGCGGCCGAAGCGATTTCCTGGGTGCATCTCGACGTCGTGCTGGAGAACGAGGCGGCGATGCGCTTCTGGACCCGTCAAGGCTGGGCGCCGCGCCTTAGCCGGCAACGGCTCTCGCTCAATCTGGAGGGGCGGAGAAACGAGCGCGCAACCTTCTCCCGCCCTTTCGCGGAAGAAGGTGCCGAGGCGAAGCCGAGGCGGATGAGGGGCGGTTGAGCGCTTCACCGGCGTCCCTCATCCGCCCTCACTACGTTCGGGCACCTTCTCCCGCCAAACGCGGGAGAAGGAGGCGCGCCCAGCGCGGTCCCTCACATCGGCAGCGTCTCCAGTGGGAAATGGCAAGCCGCGAAGGTTGTATCGGAAACGCGCGTCAGCACCGGCTCGCGCTCGGCGCAGAGCGGCGCCGCATGCGGGCAGCGCGTGCAGAAGCGGCAGCCCGAGGGCAGGTCGGTGGCTGAAGGCGGATCGCCCCGCAAGGCCGTGCGCTGCCTTGTGCCGCGCCGGCCGGGATCGGCGATCGGCGTCGCGGCAAGGAGCGCGCCCGTATAGGGATGGCGCGGGCGGGCGATCACCTCGGCCGCCACGCCCTCCTCGACGATCCTGCCGAGATACATGACCAGCACCCGGTCCGCGATGGCGCGCACCACGCCGAGATCATGGGTGATGACGAGGAGCGACACGCCCTGGTCGCGCGAGAGAGCGCGCATCAAGGTCAGCATCTGCGCCCTGACCGAGACGTCGAGCGCGGAGACCGGCTCGTCGGCGATGATGACGCGCGGCTGCGACGCCAGGGCGCGGGCGAGGCCGATGCGCTGCCGCTGGCCGCCCGACAATTCATGCGGCAGGCGATGACGGAAGGTGGAAGGCGCAAGCCCCACCTGGTCGAGCAGGGCGTCGACCTCACTGCTCGCCTGGCGCGGCGCCAGGCCGAGATTGTAGCGCAGCGGCATCGCGACCGCGTCGCCGACCGGGCGACGCGGATTGAGCGAGGTGCCGGTATCCTGGAAGACCACCTGGACCTCGCGGCGGAAGCGGCGCCAGGGCTCGCCGGTCAGCGTCGCGATGTCCTGTCCCTGATAGGTGACGGCGCCATGGGTCGGCGGCGCGAGGCCGAGCAGCAGGCGCCCGAGCGTCGACTTGCCCGAACCGCTCTCGCCGACCAGCGCCACGACCTCGCCCGGCGACAGTGCCAGCGAAACCGTGTCGACCGCCTTCAGCACGCGGTGCGCCCCAAAGAGGCGCGAGCCCGCGGAAACCGGGAAATGGCAGCTGACCAAATGCGCCGCGAGCAGCGCGCCGTCGCTTGTGCGCGGTTCCAAAGTGGGCGCTGCGTCCGCGGCGCTCATGTGGCGGAGCCTGCCCAGATATCCTCGCCGGCGATCTCATCGGCTCGCCAGCAGGCGTCCCCACCGCCCGCTCGGGCGAGGAGCGCCGGGTCGCGCAATCCACAAGGATCGTTCCGCGCCGCGGGGCAGCGCGGCTCGAAGCGGCAGGCCGGCTGCTGCCCGGCGCCGAGCCGTTTTGGGGAGGGCACGCGCCCCGGAATGGAGAACAGCTCGCCCCGTCCCTCGAACGGCAAGGTGCTCTTCAACAGGCCGGCCGTATAGGGGTGGCGCGGATGCGCGAACAGCGCGGCGGCGCTGTTGGTTTCGACGATGCGGCCCGCATACATCACATAGACGCGCTCGCAGCTCTCGGCCACCACGCCGAGATCATGGGTGATCAGCAGCATGGCGAGGCCGAGCCGGTCGCGCAGCCGTCCGAGCAGATCGAGGATGCCGGCCTGCACGGTCACGTCGAGCGCCGTCGTCGGCTCATCGGCGATCAGGAGCGCCGGCTCCATGGCGAGCGCCGCCGCGATCAGCACGCGCTGGCGCTGCCCGCCCGAAAGCTCATGCGGATATTTGCCGGCGATCACAGCGGGATCGGGCAATTCCAGAAGCGCCAGGAGCTCCTGCACACGCGCCGCGACGCCGCGCTTGCGTCCGTGCGAAATCAGCGTCTCGGCAATCTGCCTGCCGACCGGCATGAGCGGATCGAGGAAGCCCGACGGATCCTGGAAGATCATGGCGATGCGCGCGCCGCGCAATTGGCGCCAGGCCTGTGGCGACAGCGCCCGCAGATCCTGCCCCTCGAAGCGGATGGCGCCCTCTGAGACCGACACCGAAGGCGTCGGGAACAGGTTGAGGAGCGCATAGGCCGTCATCGACTTGCCGCAGCCGGATTCGCCGACGAGCCCGACCGTCTCGCCGGCCTCGACCTTGAGCGAAATGCCGTCGACGAGCCGCAGCGCTCCGTCCCGGCCCGCGAGATCGACGCAGAGATTCTCGACCTCGAGCAGAGGCGCGCTCATCTCCCATCCCTTAATTTCGGATTGAGCGCATCGTTCAGGCAGTCGCCGATCCGGTTGAAGGCGAGCACGGTGAGGGCGATGGCAGCGCCCGGGAACAGCGACATCCACCAGGCCTGGCGCAGATAATCCTGCGCCACGTTCAGCATGGCGCCCCAGGAGGGCAGGTTCGGATCGCCGAGCCCGAAGAAGCTGAGGCTCGCTTCGAGCAAGATCGCCGTCGCGACGTCGAGCGAGGTGACGACCACGATCGGGGCGAGCGCGTTGGGCAGGATCTCGCGCAGCACGATCGCCGTCGGAGGCATGCCGCCAACCCGCGCCGCATCGATGAAGGGCGCGGTCTTGAGACTCATGACCGAAGCGCGCACCACGCGCGCCGTCTGCGGCCAGGACAGGATGGCGAGCACCAAGATCACCTTGCCGATGCCTGCGCCGAACAGCGCCACGATGATCAGCGCCAGCACGAAGCGCGGCAGCGTCTGGAAGAATTCAGAGAGGCGCATCAGGAAAGCGTCGAGGGCGCCCCCGGCATAGCCGGCGGCCGCGCCCACCACGACCCCTATGGCGAGCGCGCTCAAGGCCGCGAGAATGCCGACCGAGAGCGAGACGCGCGCCCCATAGGCGAGCTCGGCCCAGAGATCGCGGCCGATATTGTCGGTGCCGAGCCAATGGCCGGGCGAGAGCGGCGGCTGCAATGCGTCCGGGCCGCCGGCATCGGGGGCGTAGCTGGTGAGGAGCGGCGCCGCGATGGCGGTCGCCGCGACCAGCACCACGAACAGGGCCGGCAGGCGCGCGCCTGAGAGGCGCCGCAGGAATTCGGTGCGGCGCGACGGCGGCGCCAACCCCTCGCGCGTCAGCTCGGCGGCATCGAGGCTCATGGCCGGCGCACGCGCGGATCGATCACGGCTTGCACGATGTCGGTCATGAGATTGGCGATCACCACGGTCGCCGAGAGCAAGAGGAGAATGCCGGTCATCACCGGATAGTCGCGCGCCGCGATCGAGGTGAAGAGCAGGCGCCCGATTCCGGGCCAGCCGAACACGCTCTCGATGAGCGTCGCTCCGGCAAGGACGAGGCCGAGATTATAGCCGATCACGGTCACCACCGGCGCCGCGGCGTTGCGGAACGCATGGGCGAACAGCACCCGGCGCTCCGAGGCGCCGCGCGAGCGCGCCGCCAGGATGAAATCGGCATTCATGACCTCGATCAGGCTCGCCCGCGTCATGCGCGAGATCAGCGCCAGATAGCGGAAGGACAGAGCGAGCGCCGGCAGCACCAGATGGCTCACCGTATCGAGCGCCATCCCGATGCCGTCGCGCGGGGCGCGCAGCGAATGAGCGCCTTGCGAGGGCAAAAGGCCGAGCCAGACGGCGAAGACGATGATCAGGATCTGGCCGATCCAAAATTCAGGGATCGAGTAGCCGGCGAGCGAGGCCGTCTGCAAGCCGGCATCGAGGGCGCTGCCGCGCCGCATTGCCGCGAGCGCGCCGAGGCTGACGCCCGCGAGCGTCGCGAAGGCGAGAGACGTCAAGGTGAGGGCGAGTGTGGCGCCGAGGCGCTCCAGGATGAGGTCGAGCACGGCCTGCCGGTTGACGAAGGAGAAGCCGAGATTGCCCCGCCCCACTTGGCCGAGATAAGCGAAGAGGCGCTGCGGCAGCTTCTGGTCGAGGCCGAAATCCTTGCGCACCTGCGCCACATATTCTTCGGGCGCCGGATAATCGCCGACCAGCACGGTGATGGGATCGCCAGGAGCGAGCTCGATCAGCGTGAAGTTGACGACGACGACGCAGACCAGCAGCGGCACGGCGATGAGCAGGCGGCGCAAGGCGAAGACCAGGATCTGCCCGGCACGCATCGCCTCAAGCCCCGCTGGGACGGCTGGGATCGCGGGCGTCTCGCCCGTCCTTGCGAGCGGTAGGGCCGACGCATCTGGGATCGCGGGCGTCCCGCCCGCCCTTACAAACGGTTGGGCTGACGCACCGCCTTAAGGAAGGGCAACCGGGACGGTCGCGGTCCCAGGGTGTCCGGCTCGTTCTCACGGCGTCAGCCACACCTCTTCCCAGAGGGAGCGGGTGTCGACCGATTTCCACAAGCCGTGCAGCTTCTTGGAGCCGAGATCGACGCCGGCCTCGTCATAGAGGACGACCGCCGGCATGTCCTCGCTGAGGATGGTCTGCACCGCTTTGTAGATGGTGCCGCGTGTCGAAAGATCGGTGACGGTCGCGGCCTTTGTCAGGAGCTCGTCGACCTTGGGATCGGCATAGCCCGCCGCATTGGCGTTGATCGCATCGGTCGGGTTCGCGACATAGAGCCGGTTATAGCCGATGGCAGGATCGCCGCTCGAGAAATAGGACATGAGCGCGATATCGAAATCATGGTCCTTGAAGACCTTCTGCAGCAGCACGGTGCGCTCCAGCGGCTCGACCACGGCATCGAAGCCGATCTGCTTGAGGTTCTCGCGGATGATCTGCGCCGTCGCGATCATTTGCGGACGGGCGGCCTCATAGGCGATGCGCAATTTGCTCCCAGTCGCGATGCCGGCTTCCGCGAGCAATGCCTTCGCCTTCTCGGGATCATAGGGGTAGAGCTTGGGGTAGCTGGCATCGGGGTTCAGGGTCCAGCCGAAGCCGTCGCCGAAGGCCCCATAGCCCGGACGCGCCAGGCCGTTCATCGCCTGCTGCACCAGGCGGTTGCGGTCGATGGCGAAGGCCATGGCGTGACGGGGCGCGACCTTGTCGAAGGGGGATCTGCGCAGATTGAGCTCGGCGAAATAGATCGCCGGCAACGCCTTGCCGATGCGGGCCTGGAAAGTGTCGGCCTTGATCAGGCTCGGAATATCGGCCTTGGCGAGATAGAAATCCGAGATGAAATCGACCTCGCCGGTCTGCAGACCGGAGAGCCGGCTCGCCGGTTGCGGGATCACCTGGAAGACGATGCGGTCGAGATAGGGCTTTCCCTTTTGCCAATAGCCCTCGTAGCGGTCGAGCGTGACGCTGGCGCCGCGCTCCCAGGAGACGAACCGGAAGGGGCCGGTGCCGATCGGCTTCTGCGCCGCCGGGTTCTTCAGGATGTCGCCGCCTGCGAACAGATGCTTGGGGATGATCGGCGCGTCGAACACCGAGAGCTGCGTCAGGAAGGGTGCGTAGGAGGCGTTGAGCTTCATCACCACGGTCTTGTCGTCAGGCGTGTCGACCATGAGGCCGAGCCGCTTGATCATGTTCGATGAGCGCGGATGATATTTGGCGAGCACCTCCTCGAAGGTGAACTTGACGTCGGCGCTGGTGAAGGGCTTGCCGTCCTGCCAGAGGACGCCGTCGCGCAGCTTGAACACATAGGTCCGGCCATCGTCGGAGATCGTCCAGCCGGTGGCGAGCTGCGGTTGCGGCATGGCCGCCGCGTCGAGCCAGACCAGCCCTTCGAAGACCTTGGCGCCGATATCGCCCGCCACGTAATCGGTCGAGACCGCGGGATCGAGCGTCTGCGGATCGGCGTCGACGGCGAGAATCGCGGTGCCGCCTTTGACAGGCTCGGCCTGCGCCGCCGGCGGCACCACCACGGCTAGCAACGCCGCGAGCATCGCGAGGCCTAGGCGGCGCGCCCGGTCGACAGCTCTCTTCATCGCGTCCGTTCTCCTGGCGGCTCCCCCCCGTTGGATGGTGACCCAGCTCACGCAAGCTCGGGCTGGCGGCAACCGATTCCATGCCGAGATTGCGCCTCTCGATTAGCAACCAGCGTGCCAGCCTCGTCAAGGCGTGAATGGCGAGCGATGTTTGGCCAGAGCGTCTTGGATGAGGCGCCAAGACGCGCTATGAGGGCCACTCCCTCGCGAGCCTTTGCGGAACTCAGGTTTCGCTGGCGTACGGATCGAAACGCCCCCCACCCGTACCCTCCCCACCACTCGTTGCGACTCGTGGGGGGAGGGAGGCGATCAGCGCTGATCATCTCCCTCCCCCCGCGAGCGAAGCGAGTGGTGGGGAGGGTACGGGTGGGGCGCCTTCCAGAATTGTGCAAAGGTCTCGCTCACGACAGCAGACCACGGACGAGGCGATGCGAGACTTCACGGAGCCGACCACGCAATACTGGCAATCGCTCGAGAGCGATATCGAGCCCGGCCGTCTGACGCCGCCCTTCAGGTTGGGCTTCCCGGCGAGACTGCCGGATGGCAAATTCCTGATGCTGCCGATCCGCCGGCTCGAAGCGGCCGACCGGGCCGTCGCGTCCTTCATCGCCAACCACGCCTCCTTCGCGGTGCTCGACGCGCTGGCGGCGCATATGGCCACAACGCTCGCGCCGCTCGATCCCGATGTGATCCTCGGCCTGCCGACGCTTGGCCTCGCGCTCGCGCCGCCTTTGGCACGCCTCATGGGCAAGAGCAATTTCGTGCCGCTCGGCTATTCGCGGAAATTCTGGTACCAGGACTCCCTGTCGGAGCCGGTCACCTCGATCACCACGACGAGCGCCGGGCGGCGTCTCTTCGTCGATCCGAACCTCGTGCCGCGGCTTGCCGGGAAACGCGTCGTCGTGGTCGACGACACCATCAGCAGCGGCACCACGGCGATCACGGCTTTGCGGCTGATGCAGCGCGCCGGGGCCGATGTGGTCGGGCTCGCCTTCGCCATGAGCCAGGGCCGCCAATGGGGCGCGGCGCTCGCCGCCTTCGGCGCGGACTGGCCAGGTAAAGTCTCCTTCGTCTTCGAAAGCCCGCATCTCAGGCTCACCGAGGAGGGCTGGGTGCCGGTGTGAAGGGCGAGTAGCGAATGGCGAATAGCGAATAGGGAATGGCGTTCCAATCGCTATTTCGCTACTCGCTATTCGCCATTCGCTATTCGCTATTCGCTATTCGCCAGGACAAACCAATGCCGCCACTTCCCATCCTCATCGATACCGATCCCGGGCTCGATGATGCGCTCGCGCTCTTCCTCGCCTGTGCGTCGCCCGAGCTCGACATCCGGGGCATCGTCACGGTGGCGGGCAATATCGGGATCGCAGGCGTGACGCGCAACGCGCTCAGCCTTCTTGCCCATCTCGGCCGCGAGGAGATTCCCGTCATCGCCGGCAGCGCCCGTCCGGTCGAGCGCGCCCCCATCGAGGCGGCCGACATCCACGGCGAGGACGGGATCGGCGGCGTCGTCCTGCCGCCCGCGCAGGCCCTGGCGCTCGAAGAGGATGCGACCGCCTGGATGGCGCGGCTGCTCCGGGCTGAGCCCGAATTCTCGCTGCGCATCCTGGCGCTCGGCCCGTTGACCAATCTCGCCCATCTGGTGCTGCGCCATCCCGATGCGGCGCGTCGTCTCGGCGGCATCATCGCCATGGGCGGCGCGGTGCGCGAGCGCGGCAATGTCACACCCTTCGCCGAGTTCAACATCGCGGCCGATCCCGAGGCGGCAGCGATCGTGCTTCGCTCCGGAATCCCGGTGACCCTCGTTCCGCTCGACGTGACCCGCAAGGTCACGGCCGACCGGCAATGGAGCGCCGATCTTGCACAGAGCGGCGGCAAGATCGCCCGCACCTCGGCCGCCATGATCGAGGCCTATCTCGAGAAGCTGGCGCGGCGCCGGCAGGCGGCGGGCGACGCGGCGACGCAAGCCCTGCCCGCGACCTTCCCGCTGCACGACCCTTGCGTGATTCTCTATGCGGCCGATCCCTCGCTGTTCCAGGTGGAGCGCCTGCCCATAAGGGTCGTCACCGATGCATCCGATCGGGACGGCCAGACCGTCATCGATCCGGAGAGCGGCAGCGCCGTCGATGTGCTGACGCAAGCCGACACGCCGCGCGCCCTGGCGCTCGCCTTTGCGCGGCTGTCGGGATTGGGGTGAGACTCCCTTTCCTTCTCCCGCACTTTGCGGGAGAAGGTGCCGAGGCGAAGCCGAGGCGGATGAGGGGCGTTCGAGCGCTTCACCGGCGTCCCTCATCCGCCCTCACTGCGCAGAGTCTTTCTGTTCAAGAACTTGCACCTTCTCCCGCCCAAGAGCGGGAGAAGGTAAGATGCGCCAGCCAAACCCAGGGGGAAACAACCATGACGATGCCGCCTCGCCTCTCGATCCGGGCTGCGGCCCTGCTCGCGGGCCTGATGCTCGCCGGAGCTGGCGCGCTCGCATCCGACTGGCCCCCGGTCGATCCCGGCGAGGCCATGACCAAGATCGCGATCGATTCTGGTTTTGCGCAGAGGCTGCGCGGCCTGCGGAGCTTCGGCGAGCTGCAAGCGGCGGCGGGTGCTCGCGGCCATATCAGCGATATCGTGCGCGACGGGGACAGCCCGCATGCGGTCTATGACTGGACGAGCGCCGCCAATGGCGGCCGCATGCGCGTTTTCCTCTATGAGGGCGGGGATTTCAGCGCCGCCATCACGTCACCCGGCCAGGCAGACGAGATCGTGCTCAACAATTTCGAGGCCTTCATCTGCGCCTCTTGCTCACCGCCGGTGACCGCCTGCGGCCATAGGCCCTCCTGGGTGCCCCATGACTTGCATTGGGACGTCTATGACTGCGCCCGCACCCTGACGGGCCCGCAAAGCGTGCATTCCCGCCAGTTCTGAAGGAGGCCGTCAGAGCACCACGACGCGGCTGCCGCCCGGCACGCGCCCGAAGAGATCGATGACGTCCTGGTTGATCATGCGGATGCAGCCCGACGACACCGCCTGGCCGATCGTCCAGGGCTCGTTCGTGCCGTGGATGCGAAACAGCGTGTCGCTCCCGTCGCGGTAGAGATACATGGCGCGTGCCCCGAGCGGATTGCCGATGCCGCCATTCATGCCCTGGCTCCAGGGCCCGTAGCGCTGCGGCTCGCGGCGGATCATGGCGGGGGTCGGCGTCCAATGCGGCCATTCGGCCTTGCGCCCGATTGTCGCACTCCCTTTGAAGGCGAGCCCCTCCTTGCCGACGCCGACGCCGTAGCGCATGGCCTTGCCGCCCTCCTGGACGAGATAGAGGTAGCGCGCCTGGGTATCGATTACGATCGTGCCGACGGGCTCGGATGTGCGAAACTCGACGCTCTGGCGCAGCACGCCCGGATCGAGCTCCTCGACATCGACGGCCGGCACCTCATAGGGCTCGCCCGGCAAGGCCGCATATTGGGCCGCGACCGTCGGATTGACCTTGATAATTGCCGCCGTCGGCCCCGTGGAGGGATTGCTCACGCAGGCGCTGAGCATGATGGGCAGAGCGAGAGCCGGCAGCAAGCGCGCCAGACCTTGCCGGAGCGAAATCAGATTCGGCATAGCATTCCTGACTGTATGTTCGGCTGGATTTGTGCTTCCGCCATCTCGGCGCGGCGGTGCGCCCCGGCCGGACGGGCCTTGTGCGCCCAACCGCGACCGCGGGCCTTTGTCTCGGTTAGCTTAAGCCAGCCTTAAGGTAGCCCCGGCAGCGCGACAGGGAATGGAGATTGCGGTTTGCGCATTCTGGTGGTCGAGGACGATCCGGTGCTGCTGAACGGCCTGACCGTCGGTCTCGCTCTGCACGGCATGCGGGCCGATGGGGTCGAGAGCTGCGAGGACGCGTTACTGGCGCTCACGGCGACGCGCTTCAGCGCCGTAGTGCTCGACCTGATGCTGCCGGACGGCTCCGGCCTCGACGTGCTGCAGCATTTGCGCCACCGAGCCGACGCGACGCCCGTGTTGCTGCTGACGGCGCGCGACGCCATCGCCGACCGGATCGCGGGTCTCGATCGCGGCGCCGACGACTATCTCGGCAAGCCCTTCGATCTCGACGAGCTCGCCGCGCGGCTCAGGGCCATCATCCGCCGCTCCGCCGGGCGGGCCGCGCCCGTGATTGCCTGGGGGGCCATCGTGCTCGATCCCGGCAGCCTTGCGGTGAAGGTCGAAGGAGCGCCCGTGCCTGTAACGCCCCGCGAATTCTCGATCCTGCAGGCCCTCATGGAGCGCCCGGGCACGATCCAATCCAAGGACCAGCTGGAAGCGCGCCTCTATGGCTGGCAGGAAGACGTCGAGAGCAATACGGTCGAGGTGCATATCCACCATCTGCGGACCAAGATCGGCCGCGACGTCATCGAGACGGTGCGCGGCTTCGGCTACCGCCTGCGCGGAGCAGCGTCATGACCTCCCTGCGCGCCCGCCTGTTCGTGATCCTCACGGTCTCGACCGGGATCGTCTGGCTCACCGCCATCGGCTGGATCTATTTCGACAGCCGGCATTATCTCGAGCATCTCCTCGATACGCGCCTCACGGAAGCTGCCCGCATGGTGAGCTCGCTGGTCGACGGCAACGAGCTCGCCGTGCAGGCCAATAAGGGCGCCACGCCGGCGGTCATCCCCGACGCCAAGGTCGGGCGCACCCGATATGAGAGCCGCCTGTCGTGCCAGATCTGGTCCTTCGACGGGCGCCTCGTCGGGCGTTCCAGCGCCGCCCCCAGCACCGAGCTCACCGATCAGGCGAGCGGCTTCTCGGACCGCATGGTGGATGGGGAGGAATGGCGCATCTTCTCGATCGTGGATTATCAGCGCGGCATCCGGGTGCTGGTCGGCGACAGCCTCACCCAGCGCGCCCGGCTGGTGCGCGACATCATCGGCGGCCTTGCGATCGCGGCCTCCCTGATCCTGCCGGCGCTGGCGCTGCTCATCTGGGCGAGCCTCGGGCGCGGCCTCAAGCCGCTGCGCCGCGCCACGCAGGAGCTCGGCCTCCGCGATGCCGAGGCGCTCGACCCGATCGAGGTCGGGCATGCGCCATCGGAGATCCGCCCGCTGATCAGTGCGCTCAACAGCCTGTTCGGCAAGGTGGTGGCGGCGCGCGAACATGAGCGCAGCTTCCTCGCCTATGCGGCCCATGAGCTGCGCACCCCGCTCGCCGGGCTGCGCACCCAGGTACAGATCGCGCTTGCCGCCAAGGATGAGGCGACGCGCGACGGCGCGTTGCGCCAGACGCTCGTTTCGGTCGATCGCACCGGCCGCCTGGTGCGCCAGCTCCTGACCATGTCGCAGCTCGACGGGCCGGCGGTGAGGCCGCCGGCGCCCTGGATCAGGCCGGGGCCGGCGCTGCGTGAGATGATCCGCCACCTCGAATCGAGCCTCGCGCCTCAGCGGGTGGAACTTGCCGACGGGCTCGATCGCTGCCGCGTCGCCATCGATGCAGAGCTCTTCGAGCTGGCGGCGCGCAACCTGACGGAGAACGCCCTCGAACATTCGCCACGCGACGGCACGGTGCGCTGGTCCATGAGGCAGGAGGGCGCCGATGCCGTGCTGAGCATCGAGGATGAAGGACCCGGCATCCCGCGAGACGAGATCGAGCTCGTGACGCAGCGCTTCTACCGCGGCCGCCACAAATCGACGCATGGCAGCGGGCTCGGCCTCGCCATCGTCACCACGGCGCTCGATCAGGCCGGTGCCAAGCTAAGGCTCCTGCCGCGCCGGAGCGGCACGGGGCTCATGGCCGAGATCGTCCTCGCCCAAGATCGCGTTGCTCTCGACCGGCAGGCATCCCCGGAAATGCCGGCCGTTGGGGCTTCCCTGCCCCTGGGACCGCGGGCGCCTCGCCCGCTCTTGAGCCGGTGAAGCTGGTAAGCTGCTGGTAAGAAGGGCGACCGGGACGGTCGCGGTCCCAGAGCCTACAGATGCCCGCCGCCGGTCACCTGCAGATCGGCGCCGGTGATGAATGAGCTGGCCTGCGAGCATAGCAGCAGCGCCGCCCCGACCATGTCCTGCGGCTGCCCGGCCCGCCGCATCGGATTGGCTGCCTGCTCGATGGCGCGCCATTGCGCGGCGGATTTGCGCCGCCAGCGATTGCGCTCGGTGGCGACGAGGCCGGGCGAGAGCGTGTTCAAGGTCACGCCCTTATCGGCATAGCGGCGCGCCAGATTGATGATCAGGTTGTGCTGCGCCGATTTCAGCGCCGCATAGACCGAAAGCTCGGCATCGGGGCGGGTCTGGTTGACGCTGCCGATCGACAGGACGCGCCCCCAACCCCGCTCGGCCATGGCCGGCAACGCCGCCTGGAGCAGCTCGACGGTTGCCGTGAAGTTGATGGCGACATGCCGGGCGATCTCGTCCGCCGGCAGGGCCTCGAAAGCCTGCCGGCTCTGGATCGAGGCGCAGATCA
This sequence comes from Rhizobiales bacterium GAS188, assembly GCA_900104855.1. Classification (NCBI taxonomy): domain Bacteria; kingdom Pseudomonadati; phylum Pseudomonadota; class Alphaproteobacteria; order Hyphomicrobiales; species Rhizobiales bacterium GAS188. The sequence continues at coordinate 4,036,864 of FNSS01000001.1, read as the reverse complement.
CCAGGATCTCGAGGCGCCCGAGCTGCGCTGAGGCCTCGGCGACGCAGCGCGAAGCCTCGCCGGGCTTCGCGAAATCCGCTGCGATCGCGACGGCCCGGCGCGACAGACCGGCGATCTCGGCGCGGGTCCGCGCCGCCGCATCCGGGTAGCGGAATCGCGCATCGGCTGCCTGCGAGTACTGGATCGCGACATCGGCGCCTGCGGCCGCGAGCTGAAGAGCGATCGCCCGGCCGATGCTGACGCTGCCGCCGGTCACCAGCGCGTTGCGCCCGGTGAGGTCGAAGAGCTCGGCCGGGGAGAGCGGCAAGGAACTCACGGCGCAATGACCTCGCTATTTTGATCAAATCACCGCATATGAATTGACATATATCGCGCACTGATGTCAATTTTGATCAAACCTGGATCTTCCGCTTGTCCCGCCATATCGAAATCCGCCAACTCATCATCGCCGATCTCGTCTCCGGCGCCTTCCCGCCGGGAGCCCGGCTCAAGATCGACGAGCTCGCCTCGCGCTACGCCACCGGGCACATGCCGGTGCGCGAGGCGCTGCGCGAACTGCAGGGTGCCGGCATCCTGCAAGTAGGGCCGGGCCGCAGCGCCCGCGTCGCCCAGATGGACCGGCGCTTCGTCGAGAACCTGTTCGCGACGCGCAGCGCGCTCGAGATCATGCTGACCCAACGTGCCGCATCGCGTTGCAGGCGCGACGACATCGATGGGCTGCAGGCGATCGAGGAGGCGCTCGAGGCGCAGGTCCAAAGCGGGGATTACCGCGGCGCCTTCAACTCCAACCGCGAATTCCACACGCGTATCTACGCGCTCGCCGACAATCCGGAGGCCGTGGCGCTCGTCGAGCGGAACTGGACGCTGCTGCTCGCTCTTTGGGAGCGGGTCGGCTTCGCGGCCGACCGCTATGGCGGCGTCGTCAGCGACCATCGCAGCCTGTTGAAGGCGCTGGCGGCGAATGACGCGGAGGCCGCCGGCATGATCATGGGCGCCCATGTGGTCAAGGCGAAGTTCGAATTGCTCGAGCGCGTCGACCGGCAGCGGAATTCTTCCCCATGACTCACGATCATGTCCGCAAGCTCGAGCTGCATGTGGCCGAGGTCAGCCCCAAGACGAAATGGATCTTCCTCGAAATCGAGGCGCGGTCGGGCCTTATCGGCTTCGGCGAGGCGACACTGACCGGAGCTGAGGACGCCGTGCTCGCCGCGATGGCGAAGCTCGCGCCTCTGGCCCTGGGCCTGCCCGAAGCCTCGCCCAGGCATTTGCCCAAGGCCCATCCATTGACGGGCCTGCCCGAAGCGGCCGCTTTCTCGGCCTTGGACCAGGCGCTATGGGATATCGCGGCGCGGCGGCAGGGCGTGGGGCTTGCGGCGGCGCTCGGCGGCGTGCGGCGCGAGCGCATACTCCTTTACGCCAACATCAACCGCCGCACGCTCGACCGTTCGCCTGAGGGCTTTGCGGCGAGCGCGCGCCAGGCGGTCGCGGCCGGATATGGCGCCATCAAGATCGCGCCCTTCGACGAGGTGAGCCCGGCGATTTGCAGTGCCGGCGAGGGCGTGCGGGCCGCCCAGCCTGGCCTCGCTCGCATCGCTTCCGTGCGTGAGGCGATCGGCACGGATCGCGACCTCATGGTCGATTGCCATTGGCGCTTCGACGAGGCGACCGCAACGGCGCTGATCGCGGCGCTCGCGCCCTTCGGGCTGCATTGGCTCGAATGCCCGGTGCCGGAAAGCACGGCCGAACTTGCCGGCCTGCGGCGATTGCGCAGCCTCGCCAACCGGCAGGGTATGCGCCTTGCGGGCTGCGAGGAGAATATCCGCCGCGAAGGCTTCGTGCCGTTCCTCGAGGCGCAGGCCTATGACGTGATGATGCCCGACGTGAAATATGCCGGCGGGCTGAGCGAGATGCTGGCGCTCGCGGAGCTGCTGGCGCGCCACGGCGTCGCATTTTCGCCGCACAACCCCTCGGGCCCTGTCTGCCATGCGGCGAGCCTGCATGTCGCGGCCGCAGCGGAGAATCTCTCCTCGCTCGAGATCCAATTCGACGAGACGCCCTGGTTCGAGGCGCTGCAGGCACCAGCCCTGGCGCATCCGAAGGACGGCTTTGCCACGCTTCCCGCGCCAGCGGGGCTCGGCATGTCGCTCGACCGCGACGCTCTCGATCGATGCCGCAAGGTGCGCTGGAGCGCGCCCTGAGAGCCTGACTGGGGATTGGAAACGAGGACCACAATGACAATAGCATTGACGCCTGCGGCCGGCGCGATCGGCGAGCTCAACCGGCGCCCTTTGTCGCCGAAGCAGCGCTACGCGGCCATCCTGATCGCCTTCGGCGAATTCATCGACGGCTATGACCTCCTGGTGATGGGCGCCGCCGTCATCTTCCTGCGCCAGGAATTCGCGCTCACGCCGCAAGCCGTCGGCCTGCTCGGCGCCTCGACCTTCGTCGGCGCCATCATCGGCCTCCTGGTGTTCGGCGACCTGTCGGACCGGCTGGGGCGGCGCTCGATCTTCATCGTCAACCTGTTCTTCTTCGTCGCCTTCGCGCTCGGCTCGGCCTTCGTCACCAACACCACCCAGCTCTTCATCATGCGCTTCCTCGTGGGCGTCGGGGTCGGCATGGATATCCCGACCAGCACGGCCTATCTCGCCGAGATCGCGCCGAGCCGGCAGCGCGGCGTGGTGCTGGGTTCGCTCCTCAATGTGATGTGGCTGCTCGGCGCTTTGTGCTCGACCTTGCTCGCCATCCCGCTCGTCGCCTGGCTCGGCAATGACGCCTGGCGCTGGATGCTCGGACTTGCGGCGATCCCGGCCCTGCTGGTGCTGCTGGCCCGCCAGGGGTTGCCCGAGAGCCCGCGCTGGCTCCTCGCTCGCGGGCGTGTCGAGGAGGCACGCGCCGCCTTCGCGACTTTCGGCATCGAGGCCGACCAGGCGCTCGCCGACCTCACGCCGCGCTCGACCGGCTCCTATGGGGAGCTGTTCGGCAAGGGCTACAGCAAGCGGCTGATGCTGGTGTCGATCGTGTTCCTGCTCAACTGCTTCTCCGGCTCCATCGCGACCATCGCGACGCCGCTGGTGCTGAACACGGTCGGGGCGATGTCGATCAACGCCACCTTGTTCTTCAGCGCCACCGTCTGGCTGACGAGCCTCGCCGGGGTCGCGGTCAGCGCCCTTCTCATCGACCGCATCGGACGGCGCAAGCTCTGCTATCTCTCCACCATCCCCTATGGGCTGATCGCGCTCACCATGGCTGCCTTCGCGCAGCAAAGCCCCGTGGTGCTGGTGCTCGGCTTCTATGCCTTGAGCTTCGCGACCTGGATGGGCATCGCGGTTCTGGTCTGGGTGTGGGCGAGCGAGCTCTTCCCCACCCATTTGCGAGCCCGCTCCCAGGGGGTGTGCAATGCCTGCTGCCGGCTCGCCATCTCGCTCAACATCTTCCTCGTGCCGATGGCGCTCGCAGGCCTCGGCTTCGGCACCTATATCGCGCTGTTGTCGATCCCGATGTTCCTCGTCGCCGCAATCGTCGCCTGCTCGCCTCTGTTCGAGAGCAGTTCGCAAGACCTCGAGCAGCTCGGAGCGGCGAGTTGACAATCATGTCCGGCATCGGCGGCGGGGTGCCGGCACGCAGCCTGCGGCCCTGGATAGGGCTCGCTTGCCTCGTCCTGGCGCTGGCGGTGATGCTCGTCGGCCTCCTGGCATCGCCCGGCGAGGCGCTGATGCCGGGGCTGCTCTCCTGCGCCAGCTGCCACGATTAGGGTGCCGCGACAGCCGCGACCGTGACGAGAAGCCGTTCGAGCGCGGCATTGAAGCGCGCCTCGCTCTCGAGATTCGGCATATGGCCGACTCCCTCGAGGAAGAGGAGCTCGGAGCCCTCGAGCAGCCGGCGCATCAGCTCCGCATCGGCGTGCGTCGTGAAGGCGTCCTGGTCGCCGACCACGATGAGGGCCGGATGCGCGAACGCCGCCAGCACGCCCTCATAGGGTGGGCGCTCGGCCCGGCCGCGCAGGGCCGACGCCGCGCCTTCGGGAGGGGCTGACCGCATCATGCCGAGCACATGCCGGGCGATGGCGGGTTGCGTCGCGATGCTGTTCGGGGCCAGCATCTTCGGCAGGATCTCGTCGGCATAAGGCCCCATGCCTTCGCGCAAAAGGCGATCTGCCATCAGGTTGCGATTGTGCTTGCCAGCCTCCGTCTCGGCCTGCGGCGAGGTCGCGGCGAGCACGATCGCGGCCACGCGCTCGGGGAAGAGGCGGCAGAACTCCATGACGATCTGGCCGCCCATGGACAAGCCGCAGAGGATGACGCGCCTCTCGACCCCAAGGGCTTCGAGCAGCGCCTCGAGATCGCGCGCGAAGATGTCGAGCGTCGTTTTGCCCGCCACGACCGCGCTTTCGCCATAGCCGCGCAAATCCGGCGCGATGACGCGCTGGTCCTTGCGGGCGAAGGCCGCAAGCTGCAGCCGCCACATTGAACGGTCGAAAGGATGTCCGTGCACGAAGAGCAAAGGCGGGGCGCCGCCGCCGCCTTCGTCGTCATAGGCGAGGCTGACACCGTTCACGGATGCGGTCGCCATGGGGTTCTCCTGCGTCAGGTGAATTTTCACATTGACGCGGATCAATATCCGATACATTACGCGGATCAATCTCAATATTGCTCTCGGAGCAATTCTTCTGATGCGCGAGAATTACCTGTCGATCGCCGAGGCGATTTCCGCCGATATCGCGGCCGGCAGGCTGCGGCCGGGCGAGCGCCTGCCGCCGCAGCGTGATTTCGCCTATGCGCGCAAGATCGCCGTCTCGACCGCGAGCCGCGCCTATGCGGAACTCGTCCGGCGTGGGCTGGTCACGGGCGAGGTCGGGCGCGGCACCTATGTCCGCGCAACGCCGGGCCCGCTCGGACCGGCCTTGGCGGAGCCGGCGCTGGCGCCGATCGATCTCGAGCTCAGCTTCCCGGTGCTGCCGGAGCAAAATGCCGAATTGGCGCGCGGCCTGCAGGAGATGCTGCGCGTCGGCCTGCCCGATCAGGCGCTGCGGCCGATCGGCGCCGCCGGCACGGCGGCGGCGCGCGAGACGGCGGCGCACTTCCTGGCGCGGCCGGACTGGAAGCCAGCGGCTCGCCAGATCCTGTTCGCCGGCAATGGCCGCCAGGCGATCGCCGCCGCGCTCGCGGCGCTGGCGCCCGCCGGAGAACGGATCGGCGTCGAGGCCATGACCTATCCGATCGTCAAGGGCATCGCGGCGCGTCTCGGCATCACCCTGGTGCCGCTGGCGCTCGACGAAGAGGGGTTGCGCCCCGACGCCCTGGCGCGGGCGCATCGCGCGACACCGCTGCGTGGCGTCTATCTGCAGCCGGCCCTGCATAATCCGCTCGGCCTCACCATGAGCGCGGCCCGGCGCGAGGAGCTCGCAACGCTCCTGGCCGACACCGGCCTGGTAGCGGTCGAGGACGCCGTCTACTCATTCCTCGCCGACGAGCCGCCGCTCGCCTCGCTGGCGCCGGCGCAAACGATCCTCATCGACAGCCTGTCCAAGCGGATCGCGCCGGGGCTGACCCTCGGCCTGATCGCTGCGCCCGCACGCCTGACCGACAAGCTCGCGGTGGCGCTGCGCTCCGGCGCCTGGACGGCCGCGGCCTTCCCGCTGGCCGCCGGGCTGCGCTGGATGACGGATGGGACGGCCGACCGCATCGCCAACGCCAAGCGGCGTGACGCGCGCGAACGCCAGGAGCTCGCGTGGCAAGAGATCGCCCGCGAGGCTCCCGCCGGGCTCGTCCTCAAGGGCGACCGGCGCGCCTATCATCTGTGGCTCGAGCTTCCCGATGGCTGGCGGGCCGATGCCTTCGCGGCCGCGGCCGCCCGACAGGGTATCGCCATCGCGCCCGCCAGCGCCTTCGCGGTCAGCCCGGGCCATGCGCCGAACGCCGTCCGCCTGGCGCTCGCTTCGCCACCGCTGGAGACGCTGCGCGGGGCGCTGCAGACGCTGCGGCGGCTCGCCGCGAGCGATGCCGGAGATAGCGGGGTCGAGTGACCGCGCGACTCCCGCTCTAGGCGCTCGCCTTGCGGCGGCGACCGACATAGGTCGAGAACACATGGTCCCAGAAGGGCGTGATGATCCCGTAATTGCCGGGCACGCGGTGGAAGTGATGCGCCATATGCCGGTTGCGCGCCCCGTAGAGAAGGCTGCCGGGCTTCGGCCGCAGATGATGCGAGAGATGGTGCACCGTCATATAGGCGATGTAGCCGAGCAAGACACCGCAGGCGAAGCCGCTGGCAACGAGCAGGCCGGCCGGCAGGACGGGCAGGAAGAACAGGATCAGGATCACCGCGATGGCGACGAAGGAGGGGGCACCGACGAGCCCGTCGGGATCCTCGTGATGGGCATCGTGATAGGTCTCGAAGAACGGGATGTGATGATAGACCCAGCGATGCACCGCATATTCGATGAAGGTCCAGGCGAAGAGGCCCACCACGAGTGCAAGGACCCACCATAAGGCGGCTTCGGAGTTGCGCCCGGCGAGCGCCAATGCCGCGAGGATCAGGATCGCGACCGGAGCCGCGACGAAATCGCCGAAATAAAGAAGCTTACTCAGTTTCATGTGCCGCTCGAGCGCTGGATCCCGTCACATCGCCCCTGCCTATCACATCATCGACTCGCACCATGCCCAATTCGAGGCGAGAGTGTGCCTGTCGGTCCCTATGGTGACGCTATGATGACGGGCTGCCGCGAGCCGGCCTGTCATTGGCCGGCAAATAAGGTTTCGGCATGGCAGAAACAGCGCGCACCGGCGCCCCTAGACGGCCGGGTGCGAGTGCCCTGCCGCCCGGCGCGCCGGAACGGGGGCCTCTATGCGAAGACGTTCCACCCAAAGGACTGGTCGAGCGCCGGCGAATAGATTCCGTCGATCGGCAGTCCGCGCTTCGCCTGCTCGTCGACGAGCGTCTTCTTCAGGACGCCGCCGAAATATCCGGTCTCATCGAGGCCGAGCTTCTTTTGCAGACGGGTGACTTCGTCGCCCTGGGAACCTGGGCGCAAGCGGCCGAGCTCGCTCTGGACCGAGGCCGGATCGCCGGCAAGTCCCTTGACGCGCAGTTGCGCCGCAATGGCGAGGTCGCGACCCGTGACAAGGGCGAGGTCGCAGCGTTTGTCCTGGCCGAGCCGGTTCATGATCGCCTGGGCCTTGGCCCACTGGTCCGTCGGCGTCATCTGCCCCCTGATCGTCATGCAGCCCGCCGAAGAGAAAGGCGCTCCCCACCCGGCCACGGAAACCGTCTGGAACGAGCAATGCACATTGTCGGCCGGGATCGTCTTGCACCACACATCATCGACCCCGTAGCATTCGTCGTTCTTGGTGCGGATGACCGTGACCGAGCCGTCGAGGTGGAGATTAGAGCTGTCGGTGAGACGAAGGGCCGGCTTGACCGGCCCGGCATGCGGCGAATTGTGAGCGCCGACACGATAGACATAGCAGCCCGTCGGCAACACGTTCCCTTCGCCCGAGGGTTGCCTGCCATTGGCGTACAAGAACCAGTCCTCCACATATTTCGGATTGAGAACGGTCGAGGCGGTGAACAGGCTGAAACTGCGCGCCGCGGCATTGCCGACCCGGCGATAGAAGCCGATCAGGCATTTGAAATCCCGATGATCCGGACGCGTCTCAGTCAGGGGCGTGGCCGCGACGTCCTCGATGTCGAGGGGCGGCCGCGGATCGGCGAGCCGTCCCAGGCGCGCGCCGCGGATGGCGAGCGCGACCGTGTCGTCGAAGCCGACGGGATCCATGCGGTTGGCCGCAAGGACGAGCTCGATATCCGCCACCGTGAGATCGAACTCGGCCGCCACGGCTACGCCGTCGGCGGGCAGGGGTAGGACGCGGCTCGAAGCCAGATGATGATAGTCGGGCGCGTCCATGTCCTTCTTCGGCCAGTGAACCGCCGCGAACTTGATCGCCCCGGGCGCAGCCGCCACAGTCGTGGCGGATGCTTCGGCGAAATCCGCCTCGGTCAATCCGGGGTCCACGGCTTTCACCAGAAAGGCTTCGGCCAACCGCGCTTCCGCAAGATCCAAGGCGACCTTGTCGCGCGGCATCAGTCGATCTGCGGCAGCGGTCGCCGGTCCGCAATGAGGGTCCGAGGTCGGACTCGACGGTGCCGCGGCAGGCGCCCCCGCCGGCGCAGGCCCGACATCGAGTTGCGAGAATGCCTTGAACTCGTCGAGGGCGTTGCTGGCCGCGACCGCCGACCAATCGACCATCGGGGCTGCGCCGGGCGCGGCGAGATCGTTCAGCGCGTCGTCGACGCAGGCATAGTCTGATGGGTCGACGGCGAGACCAGTATTCAGATCGAAGCGCGGACCGTGCCCGCCATCGGCCGGCTGCGTCAGGCCGGAGAACTCGATTTCCCACAGGAACTGCGCCGCGATCGGGCCGCCGGCCGCCGAAGATGCCGGCAAGTGCTGAGGGTCGAGAACGGCCGAGATCGCATGCCCCTGGCCGTCAAGGTTCTCGGGCGCCGCGAGCCAGACGATGCGCGCGTAACGACGCGCCCAAGGCGCGGCTCCACCCGGGCAGTAGATGGCGGGGACGAAGGAGTGCGCCTTCACGGCCGCCATCCAGGCGAGAATATAGGCCTGGTAGGCGCCGCTCGGCACATCGCCCTCCTCGAGATCGAGATAAACGACCGAGCCAACCGCAAAACCGGCGTTCGTTATCAGGTGGCAAGCGTCCGTACCATCTGCCGTGCCGCGCGCCGCGCTGAGATTGGGGTTAGGGATATTGGCGCCGTTCTGCTTCACATGGGCTTGCAGCCCCACATAGGTCGGCAGGAACCCCCAGCCCTTCTGGGCAAGGTCCGAACGTTGCCCCATCCAGCTGGGATCGGCGTGGCCCGGCGCGGGCGCCAGATAGAAACAGGCAAAGCGGATCTTGGCGTTCTTCTTTTGCAGCCACGCCATGGCATCGGGCCCCGGAAAGGCACTGCGATCGACGCCGTAGATGATCTTTGAACTGGCCATTTCGCCCCCCTGATGAAATGCATCGCTCCCTGACTGCCGGCCCGGCACGTCCCGCCAAGGGGCCTATGCATCCTGCCGGCATGGGGCAGCGAGCCTGTAGATTGGCGCGCAATACTTGGCCCCGCAAGCATTTTCGTTCGCGCATTTTCGCGAATCATGGCCGATCCTGCTCGAATACATTTGCTCGAATGGCGCTTGCCGTCAGGGATAGGCCCCGACGCGTCGAAATGGCCGCGAGTGACCGCCCTCGCCTCGACCTTGTCGCCAGCCCTCCACAGCGTCCGGCCCCTCGCCCCGCCCTCTATTGCGCGTACCAAGGTACCTTGGTAAGATGCACACATGGATATCGAACGTGTGCAGACAGGCGTCCGCCTCGAGAAGCGCTTGGTGAAGGTGCTCAAGGCGCTTGCCGAGTATCGCGACATGAGCTTGGGCGATCTCCTCGAGGGAATGGTGCTGCACGCCTTCGAGGGCCGCCCGCCCTTCTCGCAACCGACGCTTGCGACGATCGCCGAGCTGAAGCGCATCTATGGCCTCGAGCTCGGGGCCGACGACAGTCATCGCCTGAATGAAGCCGAGGAGAGTGTGGATGACGGATCATCTTGAGCGCCGCCACAGCATCATCCTCTCCGGGCCCATCGATCAGGTCTTCCCGCTGTTCACGCCGGCGGGCGAGACGACATGGATGGACGATTGGAATCCCGAATTCCTTTATCCGACGGGTGGGGAAACCCGCGAAGGCATGGTCTTCCGAACCGGCCATGGAGACGACGTCACGCTCTGGGCCTGCATCGACTGGAACTCTTCAGCCCATCGGGTTCGTTATGCGCGCGTCACTCCGGCCTCTCGTTTCGCCTTGGTCGAGGTTATCTGCGCCGAAGCTCCCGACCGCCGCACCGAAGCGTCGGTCGCCTACAGCTTCACGGCGCTGAGCCCAAGCGGTCGATCCTTTCTCGCGGAGCTGACGGAGAGTGCATTTGCGCGAATGATCGAAGACTGGCGGACGCGGATCGACCGGTGGCTCGCTGGCGACCATGGGGCGCGAGCCGGCCCGTAGAGCCTGCCGCCCCAAGATGGCTTTGCGCAGCAGCGGCCAGGCACCCGGGCATCGAGGCGATCATGATGCTTTCGGAATTGCCAGTCTGCCGATGAGGCTGACCAGCTCCCGATGAGCAGCCGAGTCTTGGTCTGCAAGCTCGTCGAGGCTATGTGCGTCCGCGAGGCGGCTGAGATTGACGAGCGTGCGTATCCGTTGCCGCCGCGTCAGCCGCAATTCCGATGAACGCCTGGTGAAGAAGACCTTGGCGAGTTCGCCATCGCCGAACAGGGTGTTCAGCTCCGTCGCCGTGACATAAATCAGGAACAGGACAAAGATCCAGATCTGGATGGCGGCAAAGCGGTGCCAGGAAAAATGTTCCGTCACGTACTGCGGAATCGCCGACAATGTTCCTCCGCTGAACCCATATTCGATGATTTTCTCGAGAACCCGCACGACGAAAACGACCGCGAAGTAGATCAAAGTCTTGAACAGGATCGGTTGAATCAGAGGCGCCCGATCGAAGCGGCGCAAGAACGGCATCGCATTTGCCAGCAACACCGCCTTTCCCACCACCAGCGCGCCGGTGGTTGCGATCAGGAAGCTGCCGATCTGAACAAGGTAATCATCGAGAACGAGCTGCGTCGTCACGACAATAATATTGAAGCCGATCGCGAAGAACAGCGTCGGCGGGATGATGTCCTTGAACTCCTCGATCGCAAACGCGATCACGCGCGATCTCGCCATCGTAAGACCCCTGGATCTCGCCTAACTTGCCGCCCCTGCCATCCTCCCCGATCGGGCCCGCGCTAGGCGGTGGCCGCGCGAGCCGATTTATCCGAAAGAAGCTCCCGCTGCCTGTCGATGGAGTGGCGCGTGTGGGCGACCGCAATGGAGAAGGTGTTGGAATCGACGTCGCCGCTCGCTTGGCGGGTGAGAATCCACGCCACGATGCCGTTGAACTCCTGTTCCAATGTGTCGAGTGTCGAAGGCTCTGCGCCGGAGGTCTGATCGGCGATTTCGATCAGTCGATTGACCTGCTTCAACTCGTCGTCGGATTTCCGGCGGCTCACGCGTCCGGCGACCAGGGCAATGGCCGAGCCCAGCACGCCGAGGGTCATGCCGCCGAGATAGAAATATTCCTGGAAATCATCGAAGAAGCTTTGCTCGCCGCTGCTGAGATAAGCCGCAACGCCGGGATGAACCGGCAGCACCGGGCTCTTGTCGTCCGGATCCGGAGCCTCGATCTGGCTGGCGAGAGGCGTTTCGGCCATCAGCTTGGCCTTCATCCTGAAGATGGATCGGCCGATGAGGCCGGCCACCACATTGAGCATCGTGTTTGGAGCCACGAAGCGGTAGGTCACCGCGAGGGTCGTCACGGTGTCGTCGGGAGTTGGCGGCCTGCCTCTGAAGGCGCCCTCGGGAACATCGATCGACTCAAAGCCTGGGAAGCGGCTTCCGATCGCTTCCGCCTCATCGATAGCGAGAAGCCCGGGCGCGCCTTTGGTCTCCTTGGCGATTGCGGCTACGGCGTCGACCACCTCGCCCGGACCCATTGGACCAATGGCGAGGATTGCCGCCACATGCCTTTGATGCACGGCCTGACCGATTTCGGCCCGCGGGAGGAAGATACGCTTCACCGCGCTGGCTGGGATATTGTAGTAGCTCAGTATCGTATCGAGGGCCTGGCTGTTGTAATCCTGCAAGGGACCTTGCGGGATACCGATCGTCTTGGCATCGAGACCTGCGATCTTGTCGATGGGCGAGTTGGAGGGCAGCACGAAGGCGACGACGTCGCGGCGCAGGATGGCGATGGTTTGGCCGTTTGTCGGCGTCGCCACATCGCTGCGCACGATGGCGAGGTCGGTTTGATGGTTCTCGAGCGCCTTCGCGCTGGCTGCCAAATTCTCGACCTGGACAAGTTGGAGGTGGATACGAGGATATTCGACCGTCGACACCTTGACGAAGGCCGAGACGACACGCTGCGCAGCGCTGCCCGTGGGGCCGGTCGTGACGCGCAAGATCGCCTGTGGCCTCAAGACATACACGGCGGCGACGACCGCCGCCATCAGCAGGAAGCCGCCTGCGATCAGGAGTGTTGCGGACCGCGGAAGGCGCACTCCAAACATTCAGCCTCTCCGGGCGGCACCTCGGCTTCGGCGCGCGAGCACAATCGACCCCGGCGCGATGGATCTCTCAGGCGGCAATTGGACCTTTCGAATGTTTCACTGATCCCATGCGGAGGCAATATACGCGGTCGAAATGCGATCGAGCGGGCCAGCCGGCGATGAATGGAGACATCTCCGGCCGCCAGCGAAGCTCTCCATGCGGAGCCTGACGCCATCGAGGCCGCATGATCGAAAACATGCGTTTGTTTTGCCGGAATGTGGTAGATATTGCCGCGTATCGAGGATCGAAAACAGTTCGACGGTGTCGGGCTGTTTCCGGTTGGCTGCTCGAACACCGCACAAATTCGGAGCAGGGGACAAACATGGCCAAAGGTCAAAAGCGCAGCACGCGCGAAGCGAAGAAGCCCAAGAAGGACAAGCCCAAAGCTGTCGCCGCGCCGGCGCTCAGCATGGGCGCCACCAAAGGCACGACGGGCCGCCCATTGGGGGCGAAGAAATAGCGATTGATCGCGAAGCGTCGCGAGGTCGCCCCAACCTTCATGCCGGCTTTCGCGAGCTCGGGGACCGGGACGGGCGCGGCTGAATGGCGCGCCCGAGAAGCCGGATCGCCGGATCGATGTCGTCCGTACGGATGGCTCCGAAGGCGAGCGCGATCCCGCGCCAGCGGCGGCTGACGAGCGCGTAGCGATCGAGCGATTCGACCGCAAGCCCGGCCTTGGCCGCAGCGTCCTCAACCCGGTCGGGAAGACCGGATCCGGCACACAACGCCGCCATATGGAGGCCGGCTGCATTCGGCAGCGCCGTCAGCGCCTCGCCGCAATGCCCGTTGAGGGCCTCGATCAGCGCCTTGCGTCGACCGGCATAAAGCTTCTGCATCGCCCGGATGTGGCGGGCGAGATGGCCATCGGAGATGAAGGCCGCGAGCGCCGCTTGCGCCAGCACGGGGCTATGCCAGTCGGTGACTTGCTTGGCGGCAACGACCGCCGCCCGGGCCCAAGGAGGCGTCACGACGAAACCGATGCGCAGCCCCGGAAACATGCATTTGGAGAAGGTGCCGAAGTAGAAGACGGAGCCGATGCCGTCGAGCGTTTGCAACGCATCCAGCGGCCGACCGTCGAACCTGAACTCCCCGTCATAGTCGTCCTCGATGACGACGGCCCTGTGCCGCTGGGCGAAGTCGAGGAGCGACATCCGCCGGCGCGGCGACATGGCGACGCCGAGCGGAAATTGATGCGACGGGGTGACGACGATGATGCGGATATCGGCCGGCAGCTCGTCGACGACCATCCCCTCGGCGTCCACCGGCACCGGAACGATCTGCGCCCCTGAAGCCGCAAAGGCAGCGCGCAGCGGCGGATAGCCGGGGTCCTCGACCGCAACCTTGGTGCGGCCGGGCGAGACGAGGATGCGGGCCAGGATGTCGAAGCCCTGCTGCGCGCCTGCGGTGACCACCACGTCTTGCGGGCCGCAGGCGACGCCGCGGCTGAAGGAGATATGCCCGGCGATGGCCGTCCGCAGATCGAGCCTTCCCTCCGGTTCGGCATAGGCGGGCGGCGCGCTTGCCAGCCGCCTTGTGGCGCGTAGCAGCAAGCGTTGCCAGACATCGAAGGGAAAGCGGGTGGTGTCCGGCACTCCGAGACGAAAATCGTAACGAAGATCATTTGGACGAAAGTCACTTGCCTTCGCCGGATTGGCGATGGGCCCTGCCTGTCGCCAGAGCGGAGCCAGCCTTTCGTCGTCGCCGATGTCTCGTGTGAGCCGGGGCGTCCGCGGGGCCACCGTCCCGACGAAAACCCCCGCCCCCTGCCGCGCCACGATATAGCCCTCGGCGAGCAGGAGATCATAGGCCGCGACCACCGTGTTGCGCGCCACGCCGAGCGCGTCCGCCAGGCTGCGGCTCGCCGGCAGCCGCAGGCCGGGCTTCAAGCGGCCACCGAGGATTGCGGCCCGCAGCTGGCCATGCAGCGCCTGCAGGCGACGCCTTGATCCCGGCGGCGGCAGCTCGAGCTCGATCGGGAAAATTGGATCCATAGAAGTCCCGAATTCTGGCCCTTCTTCTTGGGCCAAATAAGGTGCTTTCTCCAGAGAAATCGCAATCAACCGGAAAGCGGCCCATGATCGCAACCATCAGACTGTCCCGGAGCGTCGGGATGTTCGTCCTCGCCCAGATGCTGGTGTGTTCCTTCCTCTGGGCCAACTCGTTCCTGCTGATAAAGCTGATCGGCAGCGACGTTCCGCAATTGACGCTGACGGCGATCCGCGGCGCCATGGGAGCGCTGCTGATCGCAGCCTGGCTCGGGGCGCGTGGCCGATCCATCCTGCCGCGCGGCCGGGAATGGCGCGACTGGGTGGTTCTCGGCGCCCTGCAAGGATGGATCCCGAACACCCTCACGGCCTATGCGTTGAGCGAGATTTCGGCCGCGTTGTCGTCGATGATCCAGGCTTGCGCCCCGTTGATCGTGGCCGTTCTGGCGCATCTTCTCTTCGCCGAAGAGAGATTGTCGCGCCCGCGTGCCATCGGAGTTCTCACGGCTTTCGGCGGCATCGGTGTGCTGATCGGTGCCGATGCTGTTTCGGGTGGCCAAGAGAGCCTCGCGGGCATCCTGGCCATGGTCGTCACGGCCGTGAGCTATGCGCTCGGAAGCCTCTATGTGCGCAGCATCCCGAAGGCAGATCCCGCAAGGCTCGCGCTCGGCCAGCAGGCTTTCTCCGGGTTGCCGGCCCTCATCCTGGTGCTGGTTTTGGATGGAGGCGCCGCGTTGACCGTGATCCCGAGCCATTTCGGCGCCCTTGCGGCCCTCGGCATCTTCGCGACCGCGCTGCCGATCCTGTTGTTCATGAACATCCTGCGGACGGCCGGCCCGACGCTCGGCTCGATGAACGGCTACCTCACGCCGATCTGGACCGCGCTGCTTGGGACCTGCCTGCTCAATGAGAGCATCCCGCCGCGGGAGGCCATCGGCGGAAGTATCGCGCTCGCGGGATTGCTGATCGTAGCAATGACCAAGCGGAGCGGAAGCAAGATGCCGTCACCGGCCGCCCGCAGCCGCTCGGACGAAATGCCTCACGGACTGTTCTCTCAGCTTCGGCCGTCGCTCTGATCGAAACGCCCCCACCCGTACCCTACCCGTACCCTCCCCACCACGAAGCCGAGCGGTTCCTCCCGGATGTCGGCACTGCCGAAGGGGGTCGCTGCCGCCATGCGCTGAAAATCGGCCCTGGAATAGGCCCTCTTGCGCAGGCTGTATTTGAAAATCGCCCTGGTGATGAATGAGCTCATGCGGCCGAGCTTCATCTCGTCGACCTTGTCGTCGATCGCCTCGTTCGAGGCATCGTTGCGCATATCGATGATCAGCGCCTTTCCGCCGGGTTGCAGGACACGGTGCATCTCGCGCAACGCGCCGACCGGATCGCCGAAATTCTTGAAGGCCGCCCGGCAGACGATGAAGTCGAATGTCTCGGCCGGATCGGGGATGGCGGCAGCGTCGCCGTACCGGAATTCGACCTCGACCCCGGCTCTTGCGGCGTTGTCGGCGGCCATGCGCACGAAGGATCGGCTGATGTCGAGGCCCGCGATCCGGTAAGGTCCGAGCTTCGCCAGCGCGATCGCCAGATATCCCGGTCCCGGCGCGATTTCGAGCACATGGCTGCCCGCTCCCAGATGTTCGGCGATCCGCCTGGCACAAGCCTCGAATTCAGGCAGGTCGTTGGCGGTGTTCTTCGCGTACCAGGTCGCGAGCATTCCCTCCATGGCGAGGCCCCTATGGGCTTTCTTCGACGGCTTCGAAGCGATATCCATGATCAGATCCTTTGCCGACGGGCTTTTGTCTTAGGCGCTAAGATATTTATTATCTAAGATAACAGGCCGAGCGATGTCAAGGCGCCAGATGGGTCGAGATGAATTGATGGGCGCGCTCAACCGCGCCATGCGCGATGCCAGCGGCCAGGGCGTGCTCTACAGCCAGGCCGTCGCCCTGCGCCTCGGCATCAACAGCACCGACCTCGAATGCCTCGATGTCATCGTCATGCGCGGCCCGGTGGCGGCCGGCGAGCTCGCGCGCGCCACCGGCCTGACCACCGGCGCCATCACGGGCGTGATCGACCGGCTCGATCGGGCCGGATTGGCGAGACGCGAGCACGACCCTGCCGACCGCCGCAAGGTCCTGGTGCGGGCCCTGCCGGCGATCGAGCGCCGGGTCGCGCCACTGTTCAAGCCGATGGAGCAGGCCGCCATGTCGGCCCTCTCGCCTTATGACGACAAAGAGCTCGCTCTGCTGCTGGATTTCTTCGTGCGAGCCCACGAAGCCGCGGTCGCCGCGATGGCGACGCTGCGCGCCGAACCGGCCACCTCCAGGACGGGCAAGGCGGGGCGGGCGAAGAGCGGAGCCGCGAAGAGCGACAGTTGAAGCGTCGCGTGTCTGTGAACGCAAGCGCGTCGGGTTGGGCGCCGTCCGGGAATAACTTGCTTGATCAGCCGGTGCTTGTTTTGAACCGCCCCCCACCCGTACCCTCCCCGCCACACCCCTCGGAACAAGTCCGAGGGTCGCGGGGGGAGGGAGATGATCGGCGCTGGTGCCCTAGCGGCGGGTTGCGCGCCGCATAGGCTCCTGACACAACGCTGTCAGCAGCGTCGTTCTACGATCGGGCAACCGAAGCCAGCCCGGCGGCTCTCATGACCGATCTTCCCGCAATCCCCCATTCCCCCTCCGCCGTGCTGCTCGGCTGGCGGCTGCTGGCGCATGACCAGGCGAAAGGCTGGGTGCGGATCGGCTTCGAGGGCCGGGACGAATTCCTCAACCCCGCCGGTTTCGTGCAGGGCGGGTTCCTCACCGCGATGCTCGACGATTGCATGGGGCCGGCAGCCTGGATCATGACAAACGGCGCGCGATTTACCGCGACGATCGACATGAATGTCAGCTTCCTGGCACCGGCCAAGCCCGGCCCTCTCTTCGGCGAAGGGCAGGTCGTGCAGCTCGGCGGCACGATCGCCTTCCTCGAGGCGCGCCTGTTCGGGCCGGATGACCGCATGCTGGCGCGTGCCACATCGACCGCCCGCCTGGTCGACGCCGGCGCCGCGATCCCTCGCGCGGCGGCTTCGCCATCTCCGGGGTCGTGAACCACGCAGAATCGACCGACGGGCCCAAATATGCGAAAAGCCTCAATCGCAATTCTGCATTCGGGCCGTCATCCGGAGTAGGTCTCCGATGAGTGAGATCGTCACCAAGCCACGCACCAAGATTCGGCTGAAAACCGAACGACCGCGCCTTCACAAGGTCATTCTGGTCAATGACGACTATACGCCCCGGGAGTTCGTCGTCATCGTCCTGAAGGCGGAGTTTCGCATGAGCGAGGCTCACGCCCATCAGGTGATGATAACCGCCCATAAGCGCGGCGTCTGTGTGGTTGCCGTCTACACGAGGGACATTGCCGAAACCAAGGCAACGAGGGCGACGGACGCCGGCCGCAGCAAGGGCTATCCGCTCCTGTTCACGACCGAGCCTGAAGAGTAGCCCTGCCGTGTCCATCCGCTATCCAAGGCTTTCGACGCTCAGGATCGGCTTCATCGGCTCAGGCTTCGTCGCGAAATTCCATCTGCAGGCGCTGACGGGTGTCCGCAACGTCGTCGTCACCGGCGTTCATAGCCCGACGGCCGCGCACCGCGAGGATTTCGCCGCCAAGGCGAGAACGCTCGATCTCGGCCAATGCCTGGCCTATGCGAGTCTCGAAGCGATGCTGGTTTCGGGCGAGGTCGACGCGGTCTGGCTCGTCAATCCAAACCATGCGCGGCTCGACGCGATGCGCCATATCCATCGCCTGGTGAAATCGGGCTCGGCGAAGCTACGCGCCATCGCCTGCGAGAAGCCGCTCGCCCGCACTCTCGCTGAGGCGCGCGAGATGCTGCGCCTCGTCGAAGATTGCGGCCTGCTGCACGGCTATCTCGAAAGCCAGCTCTTCTCGACGGCCGTGCAACGCGGCCGTGAGATCATCTGGCGGCGTGCCGTGCCGACGACCGGGCGGCCGTACCTCGCGCGTGCCGCCGAGGAGCATTCAGGCCCGCATGAGCCCTGGTTCTGGCAAGGCGAAAAGCAGGGCGGCGGCGTGCTCTCCGACATGATGTGCCATAGCGTCGAGGTGGCGCGTTTCCTCCTGACCGCGCCGAGCGAGAAACGCGACGCTCTCGAGCTCATCTCCGCGACAGCCACGGTGGCGAACTTGAAATGGACGCGGCCGCCCTATGTCGAAAAGCTCAAAGCCGCGATGGGCGCAAGCGTCGATTATGCGCGCCGACCGGCGGAGGACTTCGCGCGCGGCCTGCTGACGCTCGAAGACCCCGAAGGCCGCACGGTGATCATCGAAGCGACCACCTCCTGGGCCTATGTGGGGCCCGGGCTTCGCATCACGCTGGAACTGCTCGGCCCCGAATACGCGATGGAGTTCTCGTCACTGAATACGGGGCTGAAGGTGTTCCTGTCGCGCGCCGTGACGGGCGGCGCCGGCGAGGACCTCGTCGAGAAGCAGAACGCCGAGCAGGGCCTGATGCCGGTGCTCGACGACGAGGCCGGCATCTACGGCTACACACTGGAAGACCGGCATTTCGTCGAGGCGTTCCGACGGGGCGAGATGCCGACCGAGACCTTCGCGGATGGCCTCGAAGTGTCGCGCATGCTGATGGCGCTCTACCGATCGGCCGAGCTCGGCCGGACGGTGATGTTCGCGGACGAAAATCTCGACGACTACGTGCCCGTGGTAGCGCGACCGGGATAGGACCGGATCGCGCGAGCTTCGGATCCCATCACCAGGGCGAGACGCCCGCGGTCCCAGGTCGACGCCCGGGATCCCGGCGTTCAATGGAACTCTCCGGCCGGATTGCGAGTTCGCGTCTCGCGCCCAAAAGGAGCCAAAATGACAAAGATGACCCGACGACTCTTCGCGGTTGGCCTGCCCGCGGTTGGCCTGATCGCTGTTCTTGGCGGCTGTGCGCCCCGTCTCATGGGGCGCCGGGTCCCGCCTGGCGCGCTATTCGGGCCGCGCGACGCTGCCTATGGCGAGATCGAAGATGACGAGTACGAAATCCCAGCCGTCAACACCGCCCGAATCGATCCTGCCTTCCTGCGCCAGGAGGTCAGCTATTCCGGGCGCGAGGGGCCGGGCACGATCATCATCGATCCCGGTAGCCGGCATCTTCTCTACGTGAAGGGCGGCGGGCGTGCCATTCGCTACGGCGTCGGCGTCGGGCGCCAAGGGTTCGGCTGGAGCGGCGTTGCGAATGTCAGGCGCAAATCCGAATGGCCGAGCTGGACACCGCCGTCGCAGATGATCAGGCGTCAGCCCGAGCTCGAGGAATTTGCCGACGGCATGCCGGGCGGGCTCGACAATCCGCTCGGCGCGCGAGCGATGTACCTCTACCAGGGTGATCGCGACACGCTCTATCGCATCCACGGCACGAACGAGCCCGAAAGCATCGGCACCCGCGTCTCGTCGGGGTGCATTCGCCTCATCAATCAGGACGTGATCGACCTCTATGACCGCGTGCATATCGGGTCCAAGGTCATCGTGCTCGCGAGCAATGTGAGCTGACGTCCCTGGCGTCGCGCCCGCTTATCTCGCATGGTGCTCGCTGCGTTGTGCGAGGTTATGAACTGCCGGCGTATCGTCTCCGGCTTAAGCGCAACAAAATGGTTGCGCGTTGACGCAAACCTCTCCATATTAAACCGCAACCAGGAGGTTGCGCATGAGCAATAGCATTGAGAAGCGTATCGAATTGAAGGCGCCCATATCCCGGGTCTGGCGTGCGTTGACGGACCATCGCGAGTTCGGCGAATGGTTTCGGGTGAAGCTCGATGCTCCCTTCGCGCCGGGACAAGTCTCGCGCGGCCACATCACCCATCCGGGCTACGAGCACCTCAAATGGGAAGCGACGGTGCGGAAGATGGAACCCGAACGGCTGTTTTCGTTCACCTGGCATCCCTATGCGATCGATCCCGCCATCGACTATTCCGGCGAGCCGACGACCCTGGTCGAGTTCAGGCTCGAGCCGGGAGGAGGCGGCACCGTCCTGGTCCTCACGGAATCCGGGTTCGACGCCATTCCCAAGGAACGCCGGTTCGAAGCCTTCCGGATGAATGAACGCGGCTGGACCCAGCAGATGACCAATATCAAGAACCATGTCGAGCGCCCGGCCTAAGCGCCGCAACGAGCTCAAGGATCGTGCGTCGGTCTTTGCGGCTTTGGGCGATGAAACGCGGCTGTCCCTCATCGGCAAATTGTCCAATGGGCGGCCGCAATCGATCTCCCGGCTGGCCGAAGGCTCGATGCTGACGCGACAGGCGATCACCAAGCATCTTCGCGTGCTGGAGAGCGCAGGTGTGGTGCACGGCATACGCGTCGGACGCGAGAGCCTGTTCGAGTTCAGGCCGGAGCCTCTCGATGAGCTCCAATCTTACCTCGAGCGCGTCTCCGACCATTGGGACCATGCTTTGGCGAGGCTGAAATCCTTCGTCGAGGACTGAGATCACAACCCACTGAGATCGCTCAGCTCTTTTCATGACGACGTTTATACGTGGGGAGCGCTTGATGTCAGCGAGTTTTCAGTTATCATGACTGCAGTTTGAAAGGCCTATTGGCGACTTTATCAATACAGTTTTAGGCTTCGACGTCTCAGCATCGCGGACGTCCAGGCATCGAAGACGTCTTGGCATCGCAGGCGTCTTGGCATCGAGCATGGCAGGGGGGAACACGCCATGAGCTACCGTGCGACTAGACTTCTCGCCCGCCACCGCACCGTCATCGCAGGAGCGATCAGCCTCGGCATTATTGCCGCGGGAGCGGCGGCAATCGGCGCCCCGCCTTCGAGGCCCGCCTATCTCGCTGCCTTCCCGAATTTCGCGCCTGCCGTGAAGCCCCGATGCCGGGCGATGTCGACATCGCGCTCAAGGAGGAGCTCGAGAAGGCGAAGCAATTCAGCAAGGTGCAGCGCGAGTTCGACCTCAATGCCTGGCAGATGTTCCTCGCGCTGAATTGGCCGACCAACGACCAGGGTCGGCCGGCTCCTCGGCTCGAAGATACGAGTTTCGGTCCGCCGCACTGGACGCTGTGGCACAATGGCAGCACGATTTTCCAGGACAGTGGGGCCATCCCTGCGGCTTGCGCTCAGCCGGTCGCGATGCGCCAGCTGGTGCTGACCCGGGATATCGCCCGTCCGGTGAGCCGAGGCCTGCCGGCTTTTCGCCTCGAAGCCAATGCGGCCGCGAATCCGCGCGCCACGCGCTTCCTAGGCGTGATCTCTGCGGTCGGCGAGCTCAACGTCGCCAATGTGGGCGGCGACATCCAGCAGGCCTTCACGGGACCTCTTATCGATCAGAATGGTAATTTCGTGTTTTACGAAATCATGATCGATCCCAACGAAGTCACCTATCTGTGCGATCACAAGCTCTACAACATCAACGGCCAGGTCGACTTCACCAAGGGCGGCAACAAGGTCGACATGCCGACCGGCCATCCGAGCCAGGATTGGAGCGGCGCGTTCGAATTGAAGCTCGCCTGGAAGGTGCTGGAACCCGGCAAGGACGATCCCGGCCGGTTCTTCGTCGAGGACGCCTACATCATGGATCAGGGGCCTGACGGCGCGCCGGTGCAAAGGAAGGTCAAGGTCGGCTTGGTGGGCATGCATATCGCCCATAAGAGCGAGACATCGCCGCAATGGATCTGGGCGACTTTCGAGCAGGTCGACAATCTCGATGTCGATCAGGTCGCCCATTCCAATCTGCGCGCTTCGTTCAATAGCCCGGACTGCCCGATCTGCACGACCGACGTGGAGCCGCAGAAGAACGCCAACGGCGTCTATCCGGGGATCCCGGTTCAGGCATCCCGCACGCTTCCGATCCCGGCGGACAAGGTGCATCTCAATGCCGAGGTCGCCGCCGCGCTCGCCAAGAGCAAGTCGATCTGGCAATACTACCAGCTGATCGACACGCAATGGCCGACCGATCCCAAATCCCCGCCCGCGGCCTGGGATAGCGGGCTTGCCCAGGCGGTCGCCAACAAGCCGGGCGGCCAACCGACGCCGGTCTTCCTGACCAACATCACCATGGAAACCTATTTCCAGGGCGGCAACCAGCCGGTCTGCCACCAGGAAGAGGGTGTGCCGTCGAGCGTCACCTGCCCGCCCGTCTACAGCTCGTTGGTTCCAGGGACCGCGATCGCCGCCTACAAGCCGGCCCCCGTGACCTGGAACGCGACGCTCAACGCCGGCAAGGCGCCGGTCAAGCCCGGTATCTCGACGCAGATCTCCGCGACCGAGAGCTGCATGGGCTGCCACTCCTCGGCCGGCGTCTGGACGAGCTACGATCCTCAGACCAAGAAGGGCACCAAATCGGGCCAGCTCACGGCCGACTTCTCCTGGCTGCTGAGCCAGAAGGCGTCCTGGGCAGCGGCGCCGTAGGGGATCGAGGAGCGCCTGGAGGAATATCGCCCGTCAGAATGGTTCCGTAATCTCCGTGACCGTCGACGCGCCCTGAGCGATGTCGATCTGCAAGATGAGGTTGAAGACCAAAGGGCTCCATGGATCCGGGTAGTCGCCGGCTTTCGCCCGAAGCGCATCCGCGAGTGACGGGATGTTGCCGTGATGCCAGCAAATCACAATGAGCTTGCCGTTGTATTTCGCATTCGACCACAGCTCATGTGCCAATGCGGCATAATCTTGATCCGCGAAGTCAGGATCGGTCTTGACGTCTATCGCGGTTGAAAGCGGCTCGAGCGTTTCGACCGGCCTCCGGCTGTGCTTCGAGATTGCCGCCGCAAACAAGAAATCGGGTTTGCCGAAGACGCTTGGAATGTAATTCGCCAACTGCGCGGCGCGCTGATATCCCGCTGGCGACAAGTTGGGATCCGTAGGGTCTGCCGGCTTTTCGGCGTGACGCATGAGCAGAATTCGACAGGAATCCATATTCCCCCCGTGTCCTCGCTGCCGCGACCGGCGACGATCCACACAATAGCGCATTTCGCGCGCCGTGACAGTGGTCGGATGCTGCATCCATTTCGAGGCTGGTGGCGACCGGGGCGAAGGCATGATGATCGAGGTCTTCGCCGACGGTTGGCGGTGTTCGGCCGCCATTTCCGGCAACCAGCGTCTAATCGCCAGATGAGTGCACTGTCACCGCAATTCCCGACGCCTGCACTCAAGACCCCGCCCCGCATTACAGAAGCCTATCTAATGTGCGACGGCAGCAGACCGCTTCTAACCGTCAACATTCAAGGCGGACCGTAGTACGAGACGGGAAAAGCTGCTACCAATCTGCCGTCACGGTCAACTAGGTCAAACCGGTCAAACAACATTGTCGTACGCTCATGATCCACTTTAGAGCCGCTAAATCCTCGATTAATATTGCCACCTTTACCGTCCAAATTGGTCGCGCCATCTGGCCCGATGACAGTCGCAAAATATTTCGACTGCGGCCTCATCAAGAGCCCTCCACTCGGCAAATCTCCCGTAACGCTGTAAGTAATCTTGTACGTGTAGATTGGCTCAAGCAAGTCGATTTGGCTGACTAAAATAACGTTCAAGGTCCCGGTAATTGAGTTTTCCAAATTGGTCACGTTAATCTGCGCGTGAGTGGTCGCTGCGAAAAAGGACGGGTCACCACCAAGCCCATTGAACATTTGAGCGCGCAACTGAAGTACTCGCGCAGCAACTTGACTTTGCCCGGGAGACAATTCTCCCGTATTTGCCAAGAAATTCACACTCTTTGACTTCGTTGGAGGATCCGTGGACCCGTATCGCAGCTCGCTCGGTGCCTCCTTGGTAACCAGGTTTACAAACGGAAACGTAACAAGTATCGGCTTGTCCGGCGCCGCCTGTCCCTTCAATTGAGTTCCAATCCAATCGACGGCAATATTCTGTTGATTGAGCACGGCTACACATCGGCCGTAGGTGTTTACACCAAACAGGTTATTTGTCCCGATAATCCATGATTCGTAGGTAAAATCAAACTGAGCGTCCTGTATTCGCTGTGCGTTCGGGCCTGGGCAGGAGTCCGCCAGTGCCGGTGAGATACCTCGGAACGCGCACAACAAGAGGCACAATGAAACAAAGAAGGGTCCTCTCAAATCGACCTCCCCTGGGCTACGAATCGACCAACCTCGAACTAGGGTTTGGGCGGTGCGGGAGGTTGCAAAACGCCCATATAATCTTTGACCAAATTTATGAACTGCCCAAAATAAAAACCCAAAATAATTCCCCCCCAATTAGCCAGAACTTCGGGTATCACCTTACCCGACCAAGCAAGGACAACAACACTCCCAACGACAACTATAGATATGAGCCCAGCGATCATGCTAATAGCATTGATCATGAAACCGATCGACTTGGCTGACAGTTCCGCTCGTCGGAGAAGAAGTTGTTGCACTTGAGACTCATAGGTCGAATCAGACATGTGTTTCTCCACAATTCCAAACGGCCAATACGACCATACTCGAAACCTTCACGGTCCCATGTCGGCGTCTCATCGTCCTCCGAATCCCTTCCAAGACAATCAATCACGCCCACGGCGCCGCGGCGAGCGCCTCTTTCAACGGCCCGCTAGGCCTTGGTGAAGTCCGGATGCGTCGCCTTGCCCCAGCATATCTCGAATTCAGGATCGCAAACGTCCATTTGCTTTGCGGTGGAGAACCCCTTCAGTTCGTCCCGTGAGCCGACGAAGTCCTTTATCGCCCGATACGTCTTTGCGCTTATGGTCACGGTTTTGTCGTGATCCTTCATCGCCTTCTTGAAGGCCACGGGGTCGCCTTTCTCATGAATCATCTTCAGAACCTTGGCGACGCCGTAGATGCCGATGCGCACGGCCCGCTTCTTGCGGGACGTTTTGGTCGCGGCTTTCGTCGTGGCAGGTTGCTTTGCCATCATTCACCTCCGTTGCTATGGCGTGATTACGATCTTGGGCGCCAGCAATTTTTGCGCAATCAACTGATCCGCGGCCTGAGCCGCCGCTAGCTTCGGGCCGGTCGTGGTGTCAGCCGTGATAAGGCCGACGAAGATGCTGTCGCGCGTGTTGGTTAGCCCATGGTTGGCTTTGGTGGGGACAGCGAGGCCAATCGTCAACTGGTGCGTGTCCTCGCGGGTTGCCAACGCGGTGAGTGAGGCGTCAGCGACGTGTAATCCTGGGCCGACTGGGGTGAATGTGACCTTCGGCGTGGCGGAGGCCGTCAGCGTCGTCTTGAACTCAAGTTGGTCAGCCATCGTAGGCGGTCCCGGAGGGTCCGTCACGCTTTTTGCCCCGTCTCCGCTTAGGTTCGCGTAGATCGCCAGATTTATGAAGTCATGGATGACAGCCTCCATGCCGATCTTCCCGGCAATTGGGTAGACGATGTTCTCTTGAGCTATGTACTTCGTGCAATACCTGCTCGGAAGTTTGCTCACAAGGTCGCCGAAGCTGTCGCTGATCGTAAAGACCCGCGTGTTCTGACGGGTCCTGTCAAAATTGCCCTTCAGGCCTAGCATGCGGGTCGCCGTGGGAAGAGTCTTAAGCAGATTGATCTCCGTGTCCAAGTTATTTGTCTCGCCCATTTCAAGATTATAGTTATAAACAATCGCTGTATTCCAAATAATATCGACGAACTTCCGCGCCGGGCCTTTCAACATGTTCGGTCGGAATTCTTGCATGTTCGCACCGCTGCTATATTTCAAGCCAGTCTGGTAGTCGCCTTCATTCACTTTATTTGGGTTCTCGCCGCTGGTGAGAAGCTCGACGATCGAAGCAAACACCGCTTGTCGCGTCTCGCAACGGATTTGCCTCACGATGTGATAGGTCGACACGCCTGCGTAATCGCCCGGATCAGGGTGTATCGCGCATCCAGAAGCGCAATTGACGCTAAAGAGTGCGACTAGAGAGTGCAAACATTTGTGCATGCGATCGCTTCTACTTATTTGTAACAATTGGGAGCTATTTACAACTAAGGGAGTCGACATTCGGTAAAAGCAATATGCCGCTCTGGCGAATTGGTTTGCCGAGGTTGTGCGGGAGGTCAAAATGCGCTGCGCATACTTCTGTAGAACGATTCTCCTGCTCTAGCGGTCAGTTCGGGGCAGCACGTCAGAAATCGGGCAACCCGCAGACTCTGCAGGCGTGAATGCTAGTTAGTGACCAGAAGAATAGTCGTTCGTGGCTGCTATTCTCCCGAAAATGCAGCAGTGGAGACGGTGCAGATTGTCCAGAAATCATCGGATAAGGACGTGTTTATTAATTATTGGTATGGCATGTAGTAATATCCATTATCTCCTTTCCCTGCCCCCCAAGAATTCCTGATTGTGAACCGCTGAGACGCGTCATTGTAACCAACAGCCATTGCAGCGTGGCCGGCCGCCACCCAAAGGAGACACCATGCGCTGTCTTCGAATGCTTTGCCGCTTTGTGCGCTACTCTCTTAGCCAAATCAACCTCCCAAGCGTGACTCAAGCTGAGGGCATTACCGACTGAGACGCGCCGTACTGGCTTTGGCCTTCAGTAAGCGAAGGGTTCGGAGGTTGCGAATCGAAGGTTGGTCGAAGATCCCCAATGCCCAGCGGCACCGGCCCAAATCACAGGTTCTACAATTAGCGTGATCCAATCGTTATATGGTCGACTAGTCGGTCGTTCGCTGAAGCTATCCCAATCTTTTCGCAATTTGATTTGGAAATGGATTTGTGTTGCTCCGTATCCCTCGGGTGTCGGCCGTCTTGTGAGATTGATGGTTGGCGTTGAGGGTAAGCGTCCAGGCTCGGGCATGAAGATTCGGTGACGGTACACTCAACTGTGCGTGCCGAGACGTGCTGTGCACGGTCCCGGGGTCGAGAGACAGCCAAGCGCGGCGCACAATGGCTCCACAATAGATACGCTGTCACCGTGATGGCGCAGCAGAACGTCGCGAGAGCGGCATTTCCGGATAAGGAATCGAGCAGATCGCTAGAGTTGGCCGAGCGTCTCGGAATGTCTCCTTCGACTCGGCTTTAGGGGCGCGCGACGATCACGCCCGGCGCCGATGTATTCGGTGGGCCGCCCTTGTCCGTCCATTCTGGGGCGCGCCGATGCTGCCTCCGATCAGCCCGACAATTCCGGGGTCCCGGCCGAACGCCTCGCAGGCGGTGTTCTTGGGCGCTCCTCCCAAGGAGGTGCCGAGAAGGAAATTGGCTCCGCGTGCCCAGATGATGGCGGCCTTTTGGACGCCGCGCTGGTCGCGAGCTTCCGCCTCGAGAGACAGGCTGCCCAGGCCTATCGGGATGCGCGGGACCGAGCACTGCGGAGCCATCTTTCCGAGTCTCTCCGCAAGGGCCAGGCGCGCGGCGAGATCGACCCCAATCTCGACGCCGAAGCCGCGGCGGCGATCCTGATCAGCGTGATCGACGGTTCGAAAACCTTAAGCGTCCGCGACCCGAAGTTCGACATGGTCAAGAGCGTCGAACTCCTCAAAACCTTGATCACCCGGTTCCTGGCGCCGCCCGAAAGCAAGGCGAGCAAGCGGATCCCTTCATCATCTCTAGCAAGGAGGGGTTCTGCGGCAAGGAGCACGAGGATATGAATGGGCGCGGGAAAAGCCGGTGCTTACATTCATGTGCCCGGCGGTGCACTGCACGCGGAAGGAAGCTGTCGCCGGGGATTCGCTCGTCAGCCCCAAGGCCAAATGGTGCGGGCGGTCGGAATCGAACCGACACTCCTTTCGGAACCGGATTTTGAGTCCGGCGCGTCTACCAGTTCCACCACGCCCGCAGCTGGCGACCGTCTATAGCCCGACAGCCGGATTTGGCCAACGGAAAATCTGCGGCGACGGGACGGCCGGAGTTCAGGGCTCTTTTCACTCGGTTTGATACCTGGCTTCGGGCATTTCGAGGTCGCGCTCTCGGATCGCGACCGCAGGGAGTGATCCGGGTGAGGGGTGCGGCAACTGCCTCTATAAGGGTCAGAGCAGCCCCTCCAACCCAAGGTGAGGGGCCTCCCAGGCTGGCGCTGCCCCCCTCACCCGCAAGGGGAGAGGTGGGCGCACCCGGCGCTGGGGAGAGGTGAAGGGCGCCGGCGCCCCCATGGCTACTGGCGCTGAAAATGTCCTCATTCCGCTGCCGTTGGCGGGAGCGGCGGTGCGATGCTAGATAGGCTGGAGGCCATCAGGAGAGCTTTTCGACATGCCCCCCACGCCGAAGGGAATGCAGACCTTCTTCGTCGAGATCAAGTGCAAGCTCGGCAAGACCTACGAGGTCGCGAGCGCGCTCGCCGATGCCGAGATCGCCTCCGAGATCTACTCGACGGCCGGCAATTACGACATCATCGCCAAATTCCATCTCGATCCGGAGATCGATATCGGGCATTTCGTGGCGCAGAAGGTGCAGACCATCCCGGAAATCCTCGATACCCGGACGATGATCACCTTCAAGGCCTTCTGAGATGGCCGCGAGCCGAAGCGTTCCCGCCGCGGCTGGGCCGGCGGGCGACACCCTCTCGCATGTCATCTCGCACGGCTCCGGCGCCCGGGCTGCGGTGTTCCTGCACGGGGTGGGGCTGTCGGCCGCGACCTTCCGTCCGCTGGTCGAGGTTCTGGGCGCCGAGGGGCGGGCCGTGGGGATACCGCTGCCGGGCTATGACGGCGCGCCGATGTTCGAGCCCTATACGATGGCCGGTCTCGCGATCCGGCTCGGCCAGATCCTGGACGGGCTCGGCATTGCGCAGGCCGACCTCGTCGGGCATTCGCATGGCGGCATGCTGGCGCTCGAATTTGCCGCCGGCCGGCCGGAACGCGTCGGCTCGCTGACCCTGGTGGCGACGACGCCGGTCTTCGGCTCCAAGGATGGGAGCTTCGAGGAACAGTTCCTGGCCGAGCGCTTCGGGCCGCTCGATGCCGGCAAGACGCTCGCCGAGATCGCCCCCGCGATGGTGCGCGGCGCCATGAGCCCGAATGCCGACCCGCAGGCCGCAGCGGCCGCGGTGGCGGCAAATGGCGAGATCCTGGAGGCCGCCTATCGGGCCTCGGTGCGCAGCCTCATCGGCTTCGACCGGCGCCACGACCTCAAGGCGATCGCCGTGCCGGCCCTGTGCGTCGCCGGCGCCGAGGACAAGCTCGCCCCGCCGCGCTCCATGGAGCGGATGGCGCAGGCCATCCCCGGCGCCAGATTCGAGGTGTTCGCGGGGGCAGGCCATCTGCCCTATGTCGAACGGCCGGCCGAGTTCACCAAGCTGCTGCACGGCTTCCTCTCCGAGGCGCGGGCCGCTCCCCATTGAGCGGGCGGCGCGTCCCGGCTAGAAGGACGCCACCCATCGCTCCGGACGGCGTCCTCCCATGATCGACATGCCCACCGCCTCGGCCCAGGCCCATCTCCTGGTACAGGCCCTGCCGCACATGCAGCGCTACGATCAAGAGGTCGTGGTGATCAAATATGGCGGCCACGCCATGGGCGACCGTGCGGCCGCCGAGGATTTCGCCGAGGACGTGGTGCTGCTCGAGCAGGCGGGCGTCAAGCCGATCGTCTGCCATGGCGGCGGCCCGCAGATCGGCACCATGCTCGAAAAGCTCGGCATCCGCTCGGAATTCCGCGACGGGCTGCGGGTCACCGACGAGAAGACGGTCGAGATCGTCGAGATGGTGCTCGCCGGCTCGATCAACAAGCAGATCGTCAGCTGGATCGCGGCCGAAGGCGGCCGCGCCATCGGGCTCTGCGGCAAGGACGGGTCGCTGGTCACCGCCAAGAAGCTCTTGCGCAGCGTCGTCGATCCGGGGAGCAAGATCGAGGCGGTGGTGGATCTCGGCCTCGTCGGCGAGCCCGATCGGGTCGATCGCAGCGTGCTCGACGCCGTGCTCAAGGCCGAGCTGATCCCCGTCCTCGCCCCGGTCTGCCCGGGCCCGGACGGCAAGACCTACAACGTCAATGCCGACACCTTCGCGGGCGCCATCGCGGGCGCCATGCGGGCGAAGCGCCTCCTGCTGCTCACCGACGTGCCCGGCGTGCTCGACAAGGACAAGAAGCTGATCTCGGACCTGACGGTCGAGCGCTGCCGCAGCCTGATCGCCGACGGCACGATCACGGCCGGCATGATCCCCAAGGTCGAGACCTGCATCTACGCCATCGAGCAGGGCGTCGAGGCCGTGGTCATTCTCGACGGCAAACGGCCGCATGCGGCGCTGGTCGAGCTGTTCACCGACCACGGCGCCGGCACCATCATCCGGCGGTGATGCGCCTCCTTCTCCCGCTCTTGGGCGGGAGAAGGAGAGCCCCTCAATTGCCGGTCAGCGCCTGGTCGAGATCGACGTAGAGGTCCTGCGGATCCTCGATGCCGACCGAGAGGCGCAGGATATCGGGCGGACAGGGCGTGCCGGGTCCCTCGACCGAGGCGCGATGCTCGATGAGGCTCTCGACGCCGCCGAGCGAGGTGGCGCGCTTCCAGACCGCGACCCGCGCCGCCGTCTCGATGGCGCGCGCCTCCCCGCCCCGCACCGCGATCGAGAGCATGCCGGAGAAGCCGCCGCGCATCTGGCGGCGTGCCAGCGCATGCTGGGGATGGGAGGCGAGCCCCGGATAAAGCACGTGCGCCACGGCCGGATGGCCCGCGAGCTTCTCGGCGAGCAACATGGCGGCGCGGCACTGGGCCTCGACCCGCAAATGCAGGGTGCGCATGCCGCGGATCAGGAGATAGGCCTCGAAGGGGCCGAGGATGCCCCCATAGATGGAGCGGATGCCCGCCAGGCGCTCGAACAGGGCATCGCGCCGCGGCAGCACGAGGGCGCCGGCAAGCACGTCGGAATGGCCGTTGAGGTATTTCGTCGCCGAATGCATGACGATATCGGCGCCGAGCGCCAGCGGATTGGTGAGCACCGGGGTCGCGACCGTGGAGTCAACGGCGAGCTTGGCGCCGGCCCGGTGGGCGATCTCGGCCGCCGCCGCGATATCGGTGACGGACCAGAGCGGATTGGCCGGCGTTTCGATCCAGACGAGCTTGGTGGGGCCTGCCTTCACGGCCGCCTCAAGCACTTTCAGGTCGCTCGTCTCGACGCGCGCGAAGGTGAGGCCGCGGCGCTTCGCCTCGTCGCGCAGCCAGTTGCGCGAGCCCGTATACATCACGTCCTGCGCCACGATATGGTCACCGGCCTCGAGCGACTGGAAGACGGCGGTGATCGCCGCCATCCCCGAACCGAAGAGCAAGGCCGCCTCGCCGCCTTCGAGCGTGGCGAGCACCGCCTCCGCCTCGCGCACCGTGGCATTGTCGGGCCGGCCATAGAGATAGCCCGAGCGATATTGGTTGTCGGGGTCGCGGACATAGGTCGTCGCCATATGCAGCGGCATGACCACCGCCTTGGTGACGGAATCGATGGACCCCATCGCCTGCACTGCGAGGGTACGCGGCGACAATGAGCGATGATTGGCGCCGGAGCGCGGAACATCCTCGGTCATGCGGCAGATTCTCCATTGGCGACGCAGTCCCAGGAGCTTACCGGCAAAGGGCTTCCGCGTCATGGCCGGGCTTGTCCCGGCCATCCACGTCTTGCTTGCCTTCGCGACGGGTCGCGGAGCCGACCGGTTCGAGGAAGGCGTAGATGGCCGGGCTGATCCCCGCAACAAGTGCGGGGACGGCCATGACGTGTTCCTACATGAAATCGACCGTGACGCGATGCGCCTCGAGCGGCGGGGCGGCGAGCCGGGCCCGGAAGGGCGCCGTCTCTCCCGGCGTCAAGGCGCGGACGCCTGAGCTCGCCGTCCAGGAATAGATCGGCCGGCCGGCCGCGTCCGACAGGGTGATGCGCAGGCGCGGCGCGTCGCTTGCGGCCCGCGCCACATTGCGCAGCATGCCCTCGACCGCCAGGAAGCGCCCACCGCCCGCCTCCTCGAAACGGGCCGTCACATGCTCGAAGGCGAAGCCGCGCAGATTGACCGGCATGCCGGCCGCCGCATAGAGCTCGGCGAAGCGCGGCAGCACGCGAATGACCATCCTCGGCTTCCCGAGGACAAAAGCGAGCGCCACAACCAGGAGGCCGATGCCGAGCACGGCGCGCCAGCCCGCCCGTCTCTGCTCCACGCCGGGCTTGCGGGCCGCCACGATCTCGCCTCGCCCGCCGCTTAGGCAGGCTTGGTTAAGACAGGCATCCGGCTTTGGGCCTCGAGCCTGCCCAAAACCTCTCGCTAGACGCTCGCCGGCTTCAAAAGTGACGCTCACCGACCATCCCTCATCGATCGCCCTCGCTTCGTGCCGGAGCTGCCTTTCATGTGCAGCGCGCTTGCATCTCGTCCGCAAACCGGCAGCATGCCGAATCGGGTGCGAGGCGCCGCAATGAAAGCTTTCCAGCGAACCGCGGGATGGTCGTCGAGCATGGTTAACGGCCGATGAATGACGCGGCCGGCGCCGAGCCGATGATCCGCTTCGAGCATGTCGGCATGCGCTACGGCGTCGGCCCCGAGATCCTGCGCGACCTGACCTTCTCGATCGCGCCCTATTCGTTCCAGTTCCTCACCGGTCCCTCGGGGGCCGGCAAGTCGACCCTGCTCAAGCTGATCATGCTGTCGCTGCATCCGACGCGGGGCGTCATCACCATGCATGGATCGGATGTGTCGCGCATGAGCGAGGCCGAGCTGACCATGGTGCGCCGCCGCACGGGCGTGGTGTTCCAGGAATTCCGCCTGCTCGACCATCTGACCACCTTCGAGAACGTGGCGCTGCCCATGCGGGTGCAGGGCCGGGCGGAAGCGAGCTACCGGGCCGAGGTGGTCGAGCTGCTGCAATGGGTCGGCCTCGGCGACCGCATGCATGTGCTGCCGCCCGTCCTTTCCGGCGGGGAGAAGCAGCGCGCCGCCATCGCGCGCGCCCTGATCGCCAAGCCCGAATTCCTGATCGCCGACGAGCCGACCGGCAATGTCGACCCGTCGCTCGCCCGCCGGCTGCTGCGTCTCTTCGTCGAGCTGCATCGCCTCGGCACCGCGATCATCATCGCGACCCATGATTATTCGCTGATGGAGCAGTTCGAGGCGCGCCGCCTGATCCTCGATGACGGGCGCCTCAGCATCGAGGATCAGGTAGAGGCGGAGGAGCTGCGATGAGGGGCGTGGACGCCCATGAGCCGCACCCGGACGACGCCGAGGAGGCGTTCGAGACGGCGTTCGAGGGGGAGGACGCGGTAGCGTCGGTGCCGGCGGCGCCCATTCCCTTGCGCCGGCAGGGATCGCTGGTGCCGCAGCGCTCCATCGCCGGACGCTCGCTGGTGATGGTGATCGCCATCATGACCTTCCTCGCCTGCCTCGCGGCGGGCGCGGCCCATCTCGTCTCGCGCGCCGTCAACGACTGGACGGCCACGATCGCCAGCGAGATGTCGATCGAGGTGCGCCCGATGCCCGGGCGCGACCTCGAAGCCGATGTGGCGGCGGCGGCCCAGGTGGCACGCGACACCAAGGGCATCACCGCCGTGAAGGTGTTCACGCGGGCCGAATCCGAGGCGCTGCTGCAACCTTGGATCGGCACCGGCCTCGACGTCGCCGATCTGCCCATCCCGCGCATGATCACGCTGGCTCGCGAGCCCGGCGCCGTTCCCGATGTCGCCGATCTGACGACGAGACTGGCGCGGACCGGCCCCTCGGCCTCGCTCGACGACCATCGCGCCTTCATCTCGCGCCTGTCGACCATGGCCAATGCGTTGATCGTGGTGGCGGTCGGCATCGTGGCGCTGGTGCTGGCGGCGAGCGCGCTCGCCGTCGGCTTCGCCACCCGTTCGGCCGTCGCCTTGAACCATGAGGTGGTGGAAGTGCTGCATCTCGTCGGCGCCGACGATGATTTCGTGGCGCGCGAGTTCCAGAGGCGCTTCCTGGCGCTCGGCATCGAAGGGGGGCTGGTGGGAGCTGTCGCGGCCGCCGTGTGCTACTTCATTGCCGGCATCGTCTCGACGCATGTCGCCTCGACCGCGGCCGCCGAGCAGATGGAGGCCGTATTCGGTTCGTTCCAGTTCGGCGCCCAGGGCTATGGCCTGATCGTCGGGGTTGCCATAGCGGTGGCGTATTCGACCTCCATCGTGTCCCGGCTGACGGTCAAGCGCCGTTTGCGCGCCATGGCATGACTGGCGTATCCTGCATGATTAACCAGTTCTGAAGGAATTCGCTGGAATGCTGCCGATCTCCCATCGAGAGCAGCCATAGGACGCGAAGCCGCCGAATGAGCCGGGAACCCAAGCATCATTCCGCAAAGTGGTCTTCCATTTTTCGGGTTTATGATGCGATATCAAAGACTAAGTGAAAGGGCGCGTGTGATGCTGCGCAAACTTGCTTAGGTGAACGGGGTTCGATCGACGACTGGAGACGAGGTCATCTCGGCACGGCCCGCTGGGACGGGCGCGAGCCTGAGATGGGGGCGCCTGGCGGGCCGGGCGCTGAGTGTCGTTTGCGTCATCGGGATTGCCTTCTTCGTCGCCGGGCTGGTGCAGTTCGCCGCCGCGCTGCCGCATCCGAGATTGGCGCCAGGTCCTGCCGATGCGGTCGTGGTGCTCACGGGTGGCGAGAATCGCGTCGCCAAGGCGGTCGATCTCGTGGCCAGCGGCCAGGGACACCGCCTGCTGATCAGCGGCGTCAATGATCATACCTCGGCCGCCGCCATCGCCGAGGCCGTCGACCAGAACCAGGCGGTCTTCCGCTGCTGCATCGATATCGACCGGCGCGCCCGCAACACGGTCGGCAACGCCACCGAGATCGCGCGCTGGGTGAGGCAGCACGATTACCGCTCGCTGATCGTCGTCACCGGCGCCTATCACATGCCGCGCGCGCTCAATGAATTGAAGCGCGTCCTGCCGAACACCCTGCTCATCCCGGATCCCGTGCTCACGCCCGGCCTCGATCTCGATGCCTGGTGGACCGATGAGCACACGACGCGCGTCATCATGTTCGAATACACCAAATATCTGGTATCAGAGCTGCGCACGAGATTGAGCTTGGGCGGCCCGACCATGGGTCAGCTATGAACCTGACGGACGGGACGCGATGACGACGCTGCGCACGGTCGAGGAATTGGAAGCGATCTACGGCCACCCCAAGGGCGGGGCGGTGTTCAAGGAGATCACCTATCTCAACGCGCATTACCGCGCCTTCGTCGAGGCCGCCCCCTTCGTGGTGCTGGCATCGGCCGGGCCGAACGGGCTCGACTGCTCGCCGAAAGGGGATGCGCCGGGCTTCGTGCGGGTCCTCGACGAGCGCAAGCTCGCCCTCCCCGACCGGCCGGGCAATAACCGCATCGATAATCTGCGCAATATCGTCGTCGATCCGCGCGTCTCGCTGCTGTTCATCGTGCCGGGCATCGGCGAGACCCTGCGCGTCAACGGCCGGGCCGAGATCTCGGTCGATCCGGAACTTCTCGCTTCCTTCGCGGTCGAGGGAAAGCTGCCGCGCAGCGTGATCGTGATGACCGTCGAGGCGGCCTATGTGCATTGCTCGAAGGCGCTGATGCGCTCCAAGCTCTGGGATGCCTCGCGGCATCTCCAGCGCTCGCAGCTGCCGAGCACGGGCGAGATGCTCGCTCATCTGAGCGCCAATTCGGTCGATGCGGCCACTTATGATCGCGAGGCACCCGCGAAGCTCCAAGCGACGCTCTATTGATCGCGCTCTATTTTGGGCCGCTGGCTTCCAGCCGGCAGCACAACCCGAATTTGTTACGGCTCGGCCTTACGAATCGGTCTGGCCTCGGGCTGGAGGTGGCGGGCCGTGAAACGCCGGCGAGATCCCATGCGCGGCCGTTCTATGATCCCACGCGATGCGGATCAGGGGGTGACGATCGTGCATTTCCGGCTGGAAGCCGGCGGTCCGAAGGTTGCGTCCGGCTGAACCGTTGTGCCAACGCCCTTTTGGACCGCTGGCTTCCAGCCGGCAGCACGAATCGGTCTGGCCTAGGGCGACTACCGGCTGGAGGTGGTGGGCCGTGAAGCGCCGGCGAGATTCCATGCGCGGCCGCTCTATGATCCCACCGGATGCGGATCAGGGGTGACGATCGTGCGTTGCCGGCTGGAAGCCGGCGGTCCGAAGGTTGCGCCGGGCTGAACCGTTTTGTGCCAACGCCCTTGATGACGCTCTATTGATGCGGCCCCTATTTCGGCGCAGGGATGGCGACCTTTATTGAGCCGCGAGCCCCATTGCCGCCATGCCCGAGCTGAGCCCCCCGACCCTGACGACGATGCTGCGCTCGGCGCTCTACAACGTCGCCTTCTATCTCAACCTGATCCTCTGGTGCGCCGTCGCCTTTCCGACGCTGGTGCTGCCGCGCCGCTATTTCATGCGCGTCGCGCGGCTGTGGGGCGTATCCTCGGTCTGGCTGCTCAAGGTCATCGCCGGCACCGATGTCCGCTGGAGCGGGCTCGAGAATCTGTCCGATGAAGGTTGCATCCTCGCCTCCAAGCATCAATCGACCTGGGAGACCTTCGCGCTCTTCCTGATCCTCAAGGACCCGGCCTTCATCCTGAAGCGGGAGCTGATGTTCATCCCCTTCTTCGGCTGGTACCTGATCAAGGGCGACATGATCCCGGTCCGCCGCGGACAGACCGGCCGCGAAGGGCTCGCCATGCTGGGGCAGAAGGCGAGAGAGGCGGTCGCGGCCGGCCGGCAGCTCATCATCTTCCCGGAAGGCACGCGGCGGCCGGCCGGCGCCCCGGCCGACTATAAATCCGGCGTCGCCCATCTCTATTCCGCGACCGGGGCGCGCTGCGTGCCCGTCGCCTTGAACTCCGGCCTCTACTGGCCGAGGCGGGCGCTGCTCAAGCGTCCCGGCACCATCGAGGTCGAGGTGCTGGAGCCCATCGCGCCCGGCATGCGGCCGAAAGCCTTCCTCGCCTTGTTGCGCGAGCGCATCGAGACGGCCTCGGCGCGGCTCTTGGCGGAAGGGTTGCGCGAGACCGGCCGGTGAGCCGCGCTCCGGCCGTCGGGCCGAGACGAAGCCAGATCGCCGACCTTCCCGACCCCACCGACTTCCCCGACTCCGCAGATCTGCCCGACCCGGACGATCTCATCGCCTGGTATGACCGGCATCGCCGCGACCTGCCCTGGCGGGCCGCGCCCGGCGAGCGCATGCCGGCTTATCGCGTCTGGCTGTCGGAGATCATGCTGCAGCAGACGACGGTGCGCGCCGTCGCCCCCTATTTCGAGCGGTTCCTGGAGCGCTTCCCGAGCCTGCGCAGTCTGGCATCCGCACCGCTCGACGACGTCCTCTCGGCCTGGGCCGGGCTCGGCTATTACAGCCGGGCGCGCAATCTGCACGCCTGTGCCAAGGCGGTCATGGCGCAGCATTGCGGGGAATTTCCGCAGAGCGAGGCCGAGCTCGCGACGCTGCCCGGCATCGGTCCCTATACGGCCTCAGCCATCGCCAGCATCGCCTTCGACCGGAAGACCGTGCCGGTCGACGGCAATGTCGAGCGCGTGATCACCCGCCTGTTCCGCATCGTGGAGCCTCTGCCGGGGGCAAAACCCTTGATCCGCGCAGCCGCGGCGAGCCTTGCTCCGCCGCGCCGCAACGGCGATTTCGCCCAGGCGTTGATGGATCTCGGCGCCACCATCTGCCGGCCGCGCCAGCCCGATTGCATGCTCTGCCCCTGGCGCGAAGCCTGCGCGGCACGCGCCGCCGCCGATCAGGAGAGTTTTCCGCGCAAGGCCGTGAAGCGCGAGGGCAAGTTGCGGCGCGGCGCGGCTTTCGTGGTGCTGCGCGCCGACGGCGCCGTGCTGGTGCGCGCCCGCAAGCAGGAAGGCTTGCTCGGCGGTATGACGGAAGTGCCGGGCACCGAATGGACGAATGATTTCGATGTGGCGAC
This sequence comes from Rhizobiales bacterium GAS188, assembly GCA_900104855.1. Classification (NCBI taxonomy): domain Bacteria; kingdom Pseudomonadati; phylum Pseudomonadota; class Alphaproteobacteria; order Hyphomicrobiales; species Rhizobiales bacterium GAS188. The sequence continues at coordinate 3,998,928 of FNSS01000001.1, read as the reverse complement.
AGCCCTGGCACAGGCGCCGGGCTCATTGAAAGGCGCGGCCGCCCTGGAATGGCGGCGCCTCGACGGCAAGGTCCGCCATGTCTTCACGCATTTTCCGCTCGAGCTCACGGTCTTCGTCGCGGCTGCCGCCACAACCACGCGAGCGCCGCCGGGATGCCGCTTCCTGCCTCGCCAGGGGATCGCCGGCGCCGCCTTTCCGACGCTGATGAGGAAGGTGCTGAAGCATGCGGGAGTGAGGGGCGAGTAGCGAATGGCGAGTAGCGAGTGAGAAGTGAGGAGTGAGGAGTGAGGAGTGAGTCGAAAAGGAACGCGAGCATTGAGGTGTCAAACCCTCAATTCCACTTTTCACTTTTCACTCTTCACTCTTCACTACTCCCCACTCGCTATTCGCCACTCGCCCCTCTCAGGCCGCTTCGCCGAATTCCCGCCTCAGCGTGGCGCGCAGCTGATCGATGGGCAAGCGTCGCCCGCGCTCCTCGTAATGCCAGAAGGTCCAGCCATTGCAGGCCGGCAGCCCCTGGGCCAGTGCGCCGATCTTATGGATCGAGCCGATGGCGGGGCCGAGCGCCAAGGTGCCGTCGGCGCGCACCAGGGCGCCGCGCCCGCCGCGCGCATCGGTGACCGAGGCTCCCGGTGTGACGAGGCCGCGCTCGACGACGCTGAGAAAGGGGATGCGCGGCTCGGAGCGCTTGGCCGGCAGCGAGGCCACCGCCTCATGCGGCAAGGGCGTCACCGCGGCGATCCGCCGGCGCGCCACCGCCGCATAGGTTTCGTCGCGTTCGATGCCGATGAAGCGCCGGCCCAGAGCCTTGGCGGCGGCGCCGGTTGTGCCCGAGCCGAAGAACGGGTCGAGCACCACATCTCCCGGATTGGTGGACGATAAGAGGATGCGGCGCAGCAGCGCCTCGGGCTTCTGGGTCGGATGCGCCTTGCGGCCGTCATCGTCCTTCAGCCTTTCCTCGCCCGAGCAGATCGGGAAGAACCAGTCGGAGCGCGCCTGGGTATCGTCGTTGCCGGCCTTCAGCGCCTCGTAGTGGAAGGTATAGGCCTTGGCCTGCGGCGTCTTGGAAGCCCAGATCATGGTCTCATGCGCGTTGGTGAAGCGCCGGCCGCGGAAATTCGGCATCGGATTCGCCTTGCGCCAGACGATGTCGTTCAGCACCCAGAAGCCGAGATCCTGCAGCATCGACCCGACGCGGAAGATGTTGTGATAGGAGCCGATCACCCACAAGGTCGCGTTCGGCTTCATGACGCGCCGGGCGGCAGTCAGCCAGGCGCGCGTGAACGCATCATATTCCGCGAAGGAAGCGAAGCGATCCCAATCATCGTCGACCGCATCGACCAGGCTCTGATCGGGGCGCGACAAGCTTCCCGCAAGCTGCAGGTTGTAGGGAGGATCGGCGAAGACGAGGTCGACGCTCGATGGCTCGAGCTTCGCAAGCTCCGCCACGCAATCTCCGACCCTGATCTGGTCGAGAGATTGCGCGGAATCCAGATCCAGCGCCGCCGACGCGCCCATCCCGGTACGCCATACCCTATTCCGGGATGTGGGGTCGGAGCGCTTGGTACGCACTGCACACATGCCAAGCAACCATTACGCGACCAACACAGGCACCTTGCCCCATTGCGGTAAAGGCGAAGTTGAGGCGGCGCCGTGCCGTTTGTCCCGATTTGAGGCGACCGAGACGGTCGCGGTCCCAGAGATTGCGCAACTCACGCGCCCGCGAGCAAAAATTGCGGCAAAGCACGATTCTCGCCGGGCAATTAACAGATAAACAGGTATTTTTGTGTACTTCCCAGGCAACTTCGCACAAAATCTCGGCGCGAAAACAGGGACGTTCGAATGCTTACGGTTTATAACTGCTTAGTGGCCGCGCATGATTTACGAATGGTTGCGCTGGCTGCGCTGATTTGTGCATTGGCGTCCTATACGGCGATCAATCTTCTCAACCATGTTCGCCGGCTGGGCGACGGCACGCAGGATCTGTGGCTGTGCGTCGCGGCGGTATCGACCGGCTTCGGCATCTGGGCCACGCATTTCGTGGCGATGCTGGCCTTCATCCCGGGCATTCCCAACGGCTATGATTTCTCGCTCACCGCCCTGTCGCTCATCTCGGCCATCATCCTGACGGGCGTCGGCCTCGCCTGCGCCGCCGCTTCCGTCATCCCGGGCGGCCGCTGGATCGGCGGCGCGATCGTCGGCGCCGGCATCGCCACGATGCATTATGTCGGCATGGCGGCCTTCGAGATCGCCGGCCGCATCACCTGGGATCCAACCCTTGTCGCGGCCTCGATCCTGCTCGGTGGCGCGCTCGGCGCGCTGTCGCTCAAGGTCGGCCTCACCAACGGTTCCGTCAGGTCGAAGCTCGCCGGCGCCTTGCTGCTGACCCTGGCGATCTGCAGCCATCACTTCACCGCCATGGGGGCTGCAGCGATCATCCCCGACCCCACCGTTAGGGTGCCGGAAACGGCCCTGCCGACCGACTGGCTGGCGGTCGGGGTGACGCTCGCCTCGCTGACCATCCTGCTCCTGACCTTCGCGGGGCTCGCTCTCGATATCCATGAGCGGCATCGTGCCCAAAGGGAAGCCGACCGGATGCGCGGCCTCGCCGACGCCGCCGTCGAGGGGCTTCTGGTCTGCGACGGCGAGACCATCGTGACCGTCAATAACAGCCTCGGCAATCTGGTCGGGCATCTGCCCGAGGAACTCGTCGGCGCGCAGCTTTCCTCCTGCATTCCCGACGAGGCCGCGCGCCGCAAGCTCATCGAGCACCCGAACGTGCCGATCGAGGCCGCGCTGAAACATGCCGGCAGCGACCCGATCGCAGCCGAGTTCATCCTTCGCCCGATCGATTTCGCCGGCAAGCCGCATTACGCCATCGCGGTGCGCGATCTCAGGGATCGCCGGCGGGCCGAAGAGCATATCCATTTCCTGGCTCATCACGACGCACTCACCGGCCTGCCCAACCGCAGTGCCTTCAACGAGAGGCTCGATCGGGAGATCGAGGCGCATGCGGCCTCGGGCCGCAGGCTCGCCGTGCTGTGCCTCGACCTCGACCGGTTCAAGGAGGTCAACGATCTCTTCGGCCATGGGGCGGGCGACGCCCTGCTGAAGAAGGTCGCGAAGACCATCACGGCCATTCTCGCCGACGAACAGATGGTCGCGAGACTCGGCGGCGACGAATTCGCGATCGTCGCGCCGGATCTCACCGATGCGATGACGGCCGGCCGCATCGGCGAGTGCATCATCGAGAGCTTGCGGGCTCAGAACGAGACCTCGACGACCAGCGCCCTGATCTCGACCAGCATCGGCATCGCGATCTTCCCGGACAATGCGCGCGACCGCAGGACGCTGCTCACCCATGCGGACACCGCGATGTATCGGGCCAAGACGGATGGGCGCGGCGTCTACCGCTTCTTCGAGGCCTCGATGGGCGTCCAGGTGCGCGACCGGCGTATGCTGGAGCATGACCTGCGCAACGCGGTGGCACGCAAGCAATTGCGGCTCGTCTATCAGCCGCAGACGCGCGTCGACAGCGGTGATGTGGTCGCCTTCGAGGCGCTGCTGCGCTGGAACCATCCCGAACGTGGCGAGGTGTCGCCTGGCGTGTTCATCCCGGTCGCCGAAGAGAGCGGCATCATCCTGCAGATCGGCGAATGGGCGCTGCGGGCGGCCTGCAGCGAGGCGGCAAGCTGGACGACCCAGCTCGGCATCGCGGTCAATGTCTCGGCCGTGCAGTTGCACAGCCCGCATTTTCCCCAGCTCGTGCACGAGATCCTGTTCCAGACGGGCCTGTCGCCGCAGCGGCTGGAATTGGAGATCACCGAGACCGCGCTGATCCGCGATCTCAACCGGGCGCTGTCGACCTTGCGCCTGTTGAAGGCGCTGGGCGTGCGCATCGCCATGGACGATTTCGGCACCGGCTACTCATCCCTCTCCAACCTGCGGGCCTTCCCCTTCGACAAGATCAAGATCGACGGCTCCTTCATCAAATCGGTCGACCTCAACGAGGAAGCAGCCACCATCGTGCGCGCCGTGCTCGGCCTCGGCAGGGGCTTGAACCTTCCGGTCCTGGCCGAAGGCGTCGAGACCAGCGGGGAGCTGCAATTCCTGAACATGGAAGCTTGCAGCGAGGCGCAAGGCTACCTGCTCGGCCGGCCGGGCCCGATCGACAGGTTCAGCGGGCTTGTCGATGGCAGCAATACGCCGGCCGACGCCTCGGACGGCGACGAGGCTGCAGAAGCGGAGCCATTGAAGGCGGCGGGCTGAGCCACGAGCACCAGCGCTCAGATCAGCACCGCTCCTGGAAGGGACAGCCGCACCGGCGCGAAGCTCGTGCGGTGCGCCGCGGAGGGGCCGAGGCGGGCGAGCGCCGCCAGATGCGCCTTGGTGCCATAGCCCTTATGCGCCGAAAAGCCGTATCCGGGATGGGCGGCTTCGAGCCGCCGCATGATCGCGTCGCGGAACACTTTGGCGACGATCGAGGCGGCGGCGATCGACAGGGACAGCCCGTCCCCGCCGATGATCGCGCTCGTCGCGCAGCTGAGCGCCGGCGGATCATTGCCGTCGATCAGCGCCACGCAGGGACGACGCGGCAAGGCGGCGACCGCCCGGCGCATCGCCAGCAAGGTCGCCTGGCGGATGTTGATGCGGTCGATTTCGGCGACGCTCACCGTGGCGATGCCGACCTCGGCACAATCGAGGATGGCCTCGAACAGGGCCGCGCGCTGCTCGGGCTTCAGCGCCTTCGAATCGTCGACGCCCTCGGGCATCGAGCCCGGATCGAGGATGACGGCCGCAGCCACCAGTGGACCGGCCAGCGGTCCGCGGCCGGCCTCGTCGACGCCGGCCACCAGGCGGTGGCCCTGCTGCAGCATCATCTGTTCGAATTCGAAGGTCGGAGGCATCGGAAACTTGGTGTTGAAGATTTGGCGTTCAGGCGCTGCTATTGGCTGATTCGAGGGGTTGGCGTATGTGAATGGCCCGCGAGCACAGGGTCAAGGCCTCGTCGAGCGGAGATTCGAGGAGATCCCCATGCCGGACGATCAACCGGAACGACAAGAGGCTGCCGCAGGCGTCGCGGCTGCGCCCGGCATCGGCGACAAGCCGGCCGTGCCCACTTCGACCGAACGGCCCGCGCCGCCCGTAGCGGTGTCTGCGACGCGCCCCTGGCAGCGTAATCCTGTCTTCGCCGAGCTCGTTCAGGGCGAGGAGGATCTGGCAGGCCTCGTCGGCTATGCGCTCTACAAGCTGAACAAGCGCGACTGGCTCGCCTCGTTCTTCAAGACCCATGGGCGCGATCCGACCGAGGACGAGGTCGAATCCTATATCCTCGGCGAACGCACGCAGCGCCGGCTTGCGACCTATCGCCGCCTCGCCGAGGACATGATCGGCCGCAAGGCCGCTATCGCCGAGCGCAATGACGCGGCCGCATCCGCCGCGGCGGCCGCCGCGCCGCAACGCATCTCGGCCATGAAGGGCAACTCGCTGCGCTCCTCCCTGCCGCCGGAAGCGCCGCCCGCCACCCCGCGCCGCTCGACGGCCGCGACCCTGATCTTCTGGATCGCGGTGCTGCTGGTGCTCGCGGGTGCGGGCTATTACTACGTCAATTATTCTTCGCTGTTTCTCGGCCGCTAGCGGGATTGATCGGAACGCCTCGTGGATTCTCGCCAGCGCCTGCACCTGTTCGACACCACCTTGCGTGACGGCGCGCAGACGACCGGTGTGGATTTCTCGCTCGAGGATAAGCGCCAGGTCGCGGTGCTGCTCGACCGGCTCGGCGTCGGCTATGTCGAAGGCGGCTATCCGGGCGCCAACCCGCAGGACACCGAGTTCTTCAAGGAGAAGCGCACCAAATCCGCAAAGTTCGCAGCCTTCGGCATGACGCGGCGTTCGGGCCGTTCGGTCTCGAACGACCCCGGCATCGCGGCGCTCCTCGACAGCGCCGCCGATGCCATCGTGCTGGTCGCCAAGACCTCCGACTACCAGGTGCGCGTGGCGCTCGAGACGACGCTCGAGGACAATCTCGCCGGCATCTCGGAGAGCATCGCGGCGGTCGTCGCCAAAGGGCGCGAGGCCATCCTCGATTGCGAGCATTATTTCGACGGCTACAAGGCCAATCCCGGCTATGCGCTGGCCTGCGCCAAGGCCGCCCATAAGGCTGGCGCCCGCTGGATCGTGTTGTGCGACACCAATGGCGGCACCTTGCCGGAAGAAGTTCGCCGCATCGTGGCCGAGACCGCCCAGCACGTGCCGGGCGACCATCTCGGCATCCATGCGCATGACGATTGCGGCTGTGCGGTCGCGAACTCCCTCGCCGCCGTCGAGGCCGGGGCGCGCCAGATCCAAGGCACGCTGAACGGGCTCGGCGAGCGCTGCGGCAACGCCAATCTGGTGACGCTGATCGGCGCCTTGAAGCTGAAGCCCGCCTTCGCTGAGCGTTTCGACATCGGCATCGGCGAGGAGGGGCTGGGCGAGCTCACCCATGTGTCGCGGGCGCTCGACGAGATCCTCAATCGCGCCCCTGATCGCCATGCGCCTTTCGTCGGCGCCTCGGCCTTCGCCACCAAGGCCGGCATCCACGCTTCCGCAGTGCTCAAGGATCCGCAGACCTATGAGCATGTGGCGCCCGAAAGCGTCGGCAATCAGCGGCGGGTCCTGGTCTCCGACCAGGCCGGCAAGTCGAACATCCTGGCCGAGCTCGACCGTGTGGGCATCCGCCTCGGCAAGGACGATCCGCGGCTGTTGCGCCTGCTCGACGAGGTCAAGGACAAGGAGGCGCAGGGCTATGCATTCGAGGGCGCCGACGCTTCCTTCTTCCTGCTCGCCAAGCGCGTGCTGGGCGAGGCCCGCGAATTCTTCTCGGTCGAACGCTTCTCGGTGAGCGTGGAGCGCCGCCACAACGCCGTCGGCGAGCTCGTGACCTTCTCGGAGGCCGTGGTGCGCGTGAAGGTCGGCGAGGAGACGATGATCTCGGCCGCGGAGGGCAACGGGCCCTTCAATGCGCTCGATCTCGCGCTGCGCAAGGATCTCGGCATCTATCAATCGCTGATCGCCGACCTCGAGCTCCTCGACTACAAGGTGCGCATCTTCCAGGGCGGCTCGGATGCCGTCACGCGCGTGCTGATCGAGTTCGGCGACAAGCGCGGCGACCGCTGGACCACGGTCGGCGTCTCCGGGAACCTCGTCGACGCCTCCTTCCAGGCGCTCGTCGATGCCATCACCTACAAGCTCATGAAAGAGCAGGGCCTGACCGCCATCTCTTGACGCGGCGGATCCGGGACCACACCGGCGAGCTCGCACCGCAAGATATTGGATTCGCAAGCTCAATCCCGGCCCGCACCGCGACCTCGGGAGCCCCGCGGCAGGGTGCGACACTGAGCCTCCCGGGAACGTGACGGCGCAGCTCTTGTGCTGCCCCGTGTGCCTCTATATAAGCTATTGAGAACGCTACAGTTTTTAAAGATTCTAAACTAGGTTTCGGTCTTGATCGTCTGTTCCTGCAACGTCCTCACCGAGGCGCAGATTCTCGAAACGCTGCGCCTCGAAGGCGAAGCTCGGCCGCGTTCCGCCGGCCAGGCCTATCGCTGCCTCGGCTGCGCACCGCGCTGCGGGCGCTGCGTTGAGACTGTGCGCGCTCTCCTGGCGAAGGCGCATATGGAGAATTGCCATGTCGGCTGCGCGGTTTGCCCGGCCGGCGACACCGGTCACGGGCATGCGCCTGAAGAGCCTGAACTTCCCTTCCTGATCGCCGCCGAATAGGTACAATACGGTCCCGACATCCCGGCTCCCGGCCTGAATCAGGACTTGATTCGTGCCTCCGATCGGGATTTGGATCGAAGAGCGGCGTCGTGAGGACGCCGGCGCAGGGAGGCAGTGATGAAGGGCGACAAGAAGGTCATCGAATATCTCAATAAGGGCCTGCGCAGCGAGCTCACCGCCATCAGCCAATACTGGCTGCATTACCGCCTGCTCGATAATTGGGGGCTCAACGGCCTCGCCAAGAAATGGCGCGAGGAATCGATCGAGGAGATGCGCCACGCCGACCGCTTCATCGACCGCATCATCTTCCTCGAAGGATTTCCCAATCTGCAGACGCTCGACCCGCTGCGCATCGGCGAGAACGTCAAGGAGATCCTCGAAGCCGATCTCGGGGCCGAGGTCGGAGCCCGCTCGCTGTACCAGGAGGCGGCCGAACATTGCCTGAAGGTTCGCGATTATCCCTCGCGGGACCTGTTCGAGCTGCTGATGGCCGATGAGGAAGGCCATATCGACTTCCTCGAGACGCAACTCGACCTGATCAAGCGCATCGGCCTCGAACGCTACACCCAGACCCATGTGGGCGGGCTCGGCGAAGGCGGCACGCCGGGGCTGCGCGAGGAGAAATGAGCCCGCTTGGTCGGCACTCTTACTGGTCGAAGGCGTAGCGCAGGCCGACGCGGAACTGGTTCATGCCGAGCGATTTCAGCTTGGTGGCGCCGGTGGCCGTGCTGGCGAGCGCGCCATCGGCGATGTTCAGGTAGCGGTAGCCGAGATCGAATTTGAGGCCGGGCGCGAGATCGACGGACGCGCCCGCCATCAAGGCCCAGGCAAAGGAGCCCCGCGAGCCCCCGGGAAGTCGGTTGACGATGGTCTGGCCGGTCACCGGATTGGTGACGGGCACGAAGCTCCCGGTCGCCGTCTGCGCCATCGGCACGTTCTCGATCTCGGTGTTGCGGAAGAACGCATAGCCGACTCCGGCTCCGACATAAGGCGTCACGCTCGACCAGGTGCCGACGTCGAAATAGCCGTTGGCGAGCACCGTATAGCCTCCGAGCCCAGTCGAGTTCCGGAAGAATTGGCCGGTGACCGGGTCCGAGCCGAAGAAATGCACATCCCTCTGGAACAGGTAATCCCCCGTCATGTCGGCACGGATCCAATTGGTGATCTTGTAGCCGACGCCGATCCCCGCCGTCGCGGAGGTCGCCCAACTCACCTGCCTCAGGGGCAGGTTCGCGAAACTGCCGCTCGGGCCCGTGGGGACGGAGTAACCGATATCGCCGCGGATATACCATCCCGAGCCGAAGAAGCTCGACGTCTCGTCTTGCGGCGGATTGATGGGGGCCGGCACGTCGAGATCAGCGGCCTGCGCAGCCTGCCCGCAAGCTGCGGCGAGGAAGGTTCCCAGGACCAGGATTTTGCGGATCATCACGGCTGCTCCTCGTAGACCTGTGCCGCTGCATGCGTGCGATCCGTCCATCGGATCGACGCGCCGATCGGCACCTTGCGGTCAGGCCTCATCCGGCGAATGGGAATCACCTGCCGGGCCTGATCGCGAGAGCACTCGGCGTGTGCCGACCACATCACGCTTCGTGTCGAATTGATCATTGTCGATTAACGTTAATGACGCTTTAAGCTCGGCCGACGCGTGAGTGCTGTTCGCGATTTCCGGCGTCCGGTGCGGCCGAAAAGGAAACGGCGCGGAGAGCCCTCCGCGCCGTCCAAATCCGTCTGAGGCCGATCCTCAGTATTTGCGCACGATCGGCTGTTGCGGCACATATTCAGGCGCAGGCGGTGCCATGGCGATCGGGCCGACCTCGCCGAACATCCAGCGCATACCGATGCGGAACTCGTTCGAGGTCAGATCCTTGACCTTGAAGCCCTGGAAGGTCTGGCCGCAGAGGCAGTGGATGATCCCCGAGCTGACCGTGCCGAGATTCATGTAGCGATAGCCCAAGTCGAGCTTGAGATTCGGCGTGATGCTGTAGGAGAGTCCGGCCATGGCGGCCCAGGCGAAATTGGTCTTGGTCTTATCGGTGATCGGGCTGTTCAAGACCGGTGACAGTGCTCCGTTCGGCAAGCCATTGGCGGCGAATGCGGTGCCGCTGAAGGCGAAACCTGAATCGGTGAAGCCGCTCATGTTGTGGCGGACGATGCCGACGCCGGCGCCCACATAGGGAGTCAGCCCATACCAGGTGCCGATATCCGCATAGGCATTGGCCATGACCAGGGTCGACTGCAGAGTGCCCGGCATTTCGTTCTGGCCAAGGAAGGCGAAGGGAACGAAGGGGTTGAAGATCTTTTCCTGGAAGACGCCGCGCAGGCCGATCGCGGTGCGGTATTCGGCCGTCACATCGGCGCGGATCCACTGGTTGAACTGGTAACCGATACCGGCATCGATGAAAGCCGGCTCCTGGATCGACTTCGACAGGAAGCCCGAGGACAGGAGCTGCTCTCCCTGATTGACGGTCACTGGCTGGGTCCATTGACCGGTCGAGTAGGAGGCGACGCCCACATCGCCGCGGATATACCAATTGCCGGCGAATTCGACCGGCGGGGGCAGTGGCGGTGCCGGCAGGGGAGCAAGATCGGCGGCCTGCGCCGCCACACCGCCCAGCGCCACGACGCTGCTCAGCGACAACAGGCTCGCTGCCGTGAGAGACTTCACGAAGCCCATAACCATCCCCTTCTGCCGTGCATGGGCCCACGCGACGCAGGACCCAGCGAATTTCACGGCAGGAAGATGGCAAAGAATACTTAAGGATGACTTAACCCTAACGAGTAACCTGAATCACCCGTTAAGTGTTGCAGCACTGCAACGGCGCATCTCTTCCCTCTCCCGCGCCCTTCGCGCGGGGGAAGGTGCCCGAACGCAGTGAGGACGGGTGAGGGTGAATCGCGGCAGCGCCGATCGGGGGCGATCTCGGGACAGCTTACGGCGGGTGAGGCGAATGGAAGGATATCGGTGACGCGCTTCAGCAGCGCCCCTCATCCGCCCTCACTCCGCAGAGTCTTTCTGTTCAAGACTTGCACCTTCTCCCGCAAGCGGGAGAAGGAAGCGCGCGGGAAGGGCGTCCCGCCCCTACGCCGCCTTCATCAGGGCTTCGACGATATCGTCGACGACGCGCTCGACGAGATCGCGGTCATCGCCCTCCCCCATCACCCGGATGACGGGCTCGGTGCCCGAGGGGCGAATGACCAGGCGTCCCTGATTGCCGAGGCGGCCCCGGCCGCTCTCGATCGCGGTCACGACATTCTGCTCGGCCAGTGGCTCGCCGATCTTGTAGCGCACATTCTTGAGGACCTGGGGCAGCGGCTCGAAGCAATGGCAGACCTCGCTGACCGGCCGCTCGGTACGCTTGACCACGGCCAGCAGCTGCAGCGCCGCCACGAGGCCATCTCCTGTGGTGGTGTAGTCCGACATGATGATATGGCCGGATTGCTCGCCACCCAGATTGTAGCCGTGCTCGCGCATATATTCGAGCACATAGCGGTCCCCGACCGCGGTGCGCGCCAGCGACAGCCCGATGCCGTTCAGATAGCGCTCGAGGCCGAGATTGGACATGACGGTCGCGACGATGCCGGGCTGGGAGAGGCGGTTATCCTCGCGCCAGCTGGTGGCGACCACCCCCATCAATTGATCGCCGTCCACCAGATGGCCCCGCTCATCGACGATCAGCACGCGATCGGCATCGCCATCGAGCGCGATGCCGACATCGGCGCGCATCTCCTTGACCTTGTTGACCAGGGTTTGGGGTGCGGTCGAGCCGCATTCCTTGTTGATGTTGAAGCCGTCCGGGTCGACCCCGATGGTGATCACCTCGGCGCCGAGCTCCCACAATGCCTCCGGCGCCACCTTATAGGCGGCCCCATTGGCGCAATCGACGACGACCCGCATACCGTCGAGGCCAAGGCCGCGCGGCAAGGTGCGCTTGGCGAATTCGATGTAGCGCGCATGCACGCTCTCGATGCGCTTGGCGCGACCGAGATCGGGGGCTTCCGAAAGGCGGCTCGCCAGATTCTGATCGAGCAAGGCGGCGATGTCGCCCTCGATCTCGTCCGAGAGCTTGTAGCCGTCCGGTCCGAACAGCTTGATGCCGTTATCCTCGAAACCGTTATGGGATGCCGAGATCATGACGCCGATATCGCAGCGCATCGACCGCGTCAGCATCGCGACTGCCGGCGTCGGCATCGGCCCCAGCAGCAGCACGTCGAGCCCGACCGAGGTGAAACCGGCCACCATGGCGTTCTCGATCATGTAGCCGGACAGGCGCGTATCCTTGCCGATCACCACCCGGTGGCGGTAATCGCCGCGCTGGAAGACGAGGCCCGCCGCCTGGCCGACCTTGAGCGCGAGTTCCGGCGTGATGATCGCGTTCGCCTTGCCGCGAATGCCGTCCGTGCCGAAATATTTGCGCGCCATCGAGATTGCCTTGGTTAACCGCCTGATCGAAAGGCTTCGTCCGCATCGCGGGATCGCCAGCCTTCAACCGTCAGTTGCGGTCGTCACTTGGTCGGTTGGCTTATAGGCCAAGAATCACACCAAATCATTCACTTTTCGTGACCTGAGGTTACGGGTCGTCCGGCTTACCTCTCTTGATCCTCAGAACGAGACGCAGGAAAGCCCGTCGACGCGCATCACCGATTCCTGCTGGAAGCGCGCCTTGTAGGCATCCCTGATGGCCTCGATGAGCGCCTCGCTGTCGGGTTTCGGCTGATACCAGATCATCAGCATGCGGGAATTCTCCTTGGTTATCCTGCCCGCCTGGTTGCGCCATTGGCCATAGGCCTGGACCACGGTGAGGCCGTCCGGGAAACGCGGCGTCACCTCCTGGTCGACGAAACCTTGCCATTCCTGGTCGTTGATCGGCTCGCCGCCATGCCGGCTCATGCCGAACAGGAGCTCGAGGCGCGCCATCGGCGCCGAGCCCGTCTTGCAGGACAGGCTGGGCTCGGCTCCCGCCATCTCGGCCCGGGCCGGCCCCACCTCCTGCGGCAAGGCGAGCGCGCAGAGCAGGAGCGGCATCGACACAACAAGACGCATGCAAGCCTCCAATCGGGACACCGGCGCCGTGGCCGGCCTGTCATGCTGACGCTTATCGCGCCTGCGTCAAATCCGATACGGCGTTGGGCCGTTGCGGCGCCGCGGCGGCCGAGCCGGCGCGGCGCAATGGCGAGACGCGATGACGATATGCAAGCCAGCTTCACGCCGACCGGTTTCACACCATCTTGGGTTGACGCGCGCGCAAGGGCGATGTTTCAGTCCTTGGCGATGGTGCATGCCCCCTCTTTGACGACTCGGTCCCGGCTGATCTGGAATCTGCCGAACCTCCTGACCTATGGGCGCGTGCTGGCGGTGCCGGCCGTGACGGCCCTGTTGTTCTGGCACACCGAGAACTGGATGCGCTGGCTGGCGCTCGCCATCTTCGCGGCCGCCGCGATCACCGATTATTTCGACGGCTATCTGGCCCGGGCCTGGCAGCAGCAATCGACCCTCGGGCGCATGCTCGATCCCATCGCCGACAAGCTCCTGGTGGCGGCGACACTGCTCATGCTCGTGCATGCGGGAACGATCCAGTCCTGGTCCATCTGGGCCGCCATCGTCATCCTGTGTCGCGAGATCCTGGTCTCCGGCCTGCGGGAATTCCTGGCGGAGCTGCGCGTCAGCGTGCCGGTCACCGCGCTCGCCAAATGGAAGACCACCGTGCAGCTCGTGGCGATCGGCTTCCTCATCGCCGGCCCGGCCGGCGAGGTGGTGCTGCCCGGCACGGTGAGCATCGGCCTGTGGCTGTTGTGGATCGCGGCCGGGCTCACGATCTATACCGGGTGGGATTACATGCAGGCCGGCATGAAGCACGTGATCGACGATGCCCCTTTCGGCGATGGCGGCGGGAGCTCGCCGTGAAGCTCTCCTATTTCGCCTGGGTCCGCGAACGGATCGGCAAGGCCGAGGAGGAGATCGAGCTGCCGGCGCAGGTCGCGACCATCCGCGACCTCGTCGAATGGCTGAAGGGGCGCGGCGAGGAATACGCCTATGCGTTCGAGCATGGCGAGGTGGTGCGCGCCGCGATCGACCGCCGCCATGTCCGTCCCGAGGCCTCGATCGCCGGAGCGCATGAGATCGCCTTCTTCCCGCCGATGACGGGAGGATGAGCCTCTCGCCATCCGAGATCGAGCGCTATGCCCGCCATATCGTGCTGCGCGAGATCGGCGGCCCGGGGCAAAGCGCGCTGCAGGCCGCGAGCGTGCTGGTGCTCGGGGCGGGCGGGCTCGGCTCACCCCTGATCCAATATCTCGCGGCCGCCGGCATCGGCAGAATCGGCATCCTCGACGATGACGTGGTCTCGCTCTCGAACCTGCAGCGCCAGGTGCTGCATGGAACGCCCGATATCGGCGAACCGAAGACGAGGAGCGCCGCGCGGTCCGTGGAACGCCTCAACCCGCATGTGCGGGTCGAGCCCCTGGCACAGCGGCTGAACGCGGCCAATGCGGGGGAGCTCGTGGCGCGCTACGACGTGGTCGCCGACGGCTCGGATAATTTCGACACTCGCTACGCGCTCTCGGATGCCTGTTTCCGTGAAAGGAAGCCGCTCGTCACCGCGGCGCTCGGCGTCTTCGACGGCACGCTGACCACCATCCGGGCCCATGAACGCGGCCCCGACGGGCGCTGGAACCCGAGCTATCGCTGCCTGTTTCCGACGCCGCCGCCGCCGGGCGCGATTCCCGCCTGCGCCGAGGCCGGCGTGCTGGGCGCGCTTGCCGGCGTGCTCGGCTCGCTGATGGCGATCGAGGTGATCCGGCAGATCGTCGGCTTCGGCGAAGGGCTGGTCGGCAAGCTGTTGATGGTCGATGCCCGCTCGATGCGTTTCGAGACGCTCGCTTATGGCTGGGACGAGCACAATCCCTTGACCGGGATGCCCTGAGTTGGGGCCGCAAACCCACACCTGATAATCCTGATAATACAGGTCAAGAACAGGACGGGCGCCTCAAAGAGCGCCAATCGGGTAGTTATTTATCCGGCTAAATGACAATTGTCCTTGCCTCATGAAAAACCCCTCCCCGCCGGCTGGCGAGGAGGGGCGTGTCAGGCCCGGATTTTGCGGACGAAGCCTTAGTTGTTCCGGTTGCCCATGATCGAGAGCAGGAACTGGAACATGTTGATGAAGTTCAGATAGAGCGTCAGCGCGCCCATCAGCGAATATTTCGCCATCAAGGCGCCGTCATGCGCCACCTGGTCGTAGCTGTCCTTGAGGCGCTGCGTATCCCAGGCGGTCAGGCCCGCGAAAATCAGCACGCCGAGGATGTTCAGCGCGAACTGGAAGGCGCTCGACTGCACGAACATGTTGATCAACATCGCGATCACGAGCCCGATCAGGCCCATCGCCATGAAGGAACCCATCGCCGACAGGCTTCTGCGGGTGGTGTAGCCGTAGAGGCTCAAGCCGCCGAAGGCCGCAGCCGTCACGAAGAACACCTGAATAATCGAACCGATCTTGAACACCATCAGCCAGGTCGAGAGCGACAGGCCCATGATGGCCGCGAAGGCCCAGAAGGTCAGCAGCAAAGTCTGGTAGTTCGCCCGCTCGAAGCGGAAGCTCATGAACATGACGAAGCCGAGGGGTGCGAGCATGATCACCCAATGCAGCGGAGACTTGAACACCGCCTGCCCGAAAGCAGTCATGGGGCTCAAGATGCCGACAGGGCTGCCGGCCAGGACCCAGCCGCCATACGCCACCAGCGCGGAGATCGCGAGGCCAAGCGTCATGTGATTGTAGATGCCGAGCATATAGGCCCGCAAACCGGCGTCGTACTGGGCGGCGCCGACCCGCGAAACGCCAGCGCCGTAAGTCGGACGGGCGTTGCCATCGAAGAACGACATGGGAAACCTCTTTCCTATCGACGCCCGCGAGAACATGTTCGCGGACACTGGGTAATATGGCCGCAGACCGCATTTTTCGCAAGGGCGTGTCCTCAAGAGACACCCAAGATGAGCCCCAGCCGAGTCAGGGGGCCAACCACCACTACGGGCTGGCCACCGGCAGACCGCAGTCGTGCCACAACCCATTGAAGTTGCAGCGCGATCTTGCCGGCTGGCGGAAATCATCCGTCCCCGTCGATCGGCCAGCCGACACGGCGGATGGCACAGATCTCGACGCCGCCCATGCGCTCCTGACCCATGGGGCACGGCCTCGAGGGCGTCGCGGACGTAGCCCGAAAATGCCGAGACGCAGCTGCAGGCCTTGCCGACCTACGCCGATCTGATAGAAAATCTAACGATATCAGATTGTTAGGAGCACACGTCGGCGCGGCCCCTTCTCCCCGTGATCCTCGGAACAAGTCCGAGGAGGGCGAGGTGAAGCTCCCACCCCTCAGCCGAAGCGCCCGGTGATGTATTCCTCGGTCTGCTTCTGCTTCGGTGATGTGAAGATCGTCTGCGTCTCGCCGAACTCGACGAGCTCGCCGAGATACATGAAGGCGGTGTATTGGGACACGCGCGCCGCCTGCTGCATGTTGTGGGTGACGATGGCGATCGTGTATTTGGCCGAGAGCTCATCGATCAGCTCCTCGATCTTCGAGGTCGAGATCGGATCGAGCGCCGAGCACGGTTCGTCGAACAAGATCACCTCGGGCTTCACGGCGACGGTGCGCGCGATGCACAGGCGCTGCTGCTGGCCCCCCGACAGGCTGTTGCCGCTCGCGTGCAGCTTATCCTTCACCTCGTTCCAGAGCGCTGCACCGCGCAAGGCGTGCTCGACACGCCCGTCCATCTCGGAACGCGGCAAGGCCTCGTAAAGGCGCACCCCGAAGGCGATGTTCTCGTAGATGGTCATCGGGAAGGGCGTCGGCTTCTGGAACACCATGCCGATCTTGGCGCGCAACAGGTTCCGGTCCTGCTTGGCGTCGAGGATGTCCTCGCCGTCGAGCATCACCCGCCCTTGCGCGGTCTGGTTCGGGTAGAGCTCATAGATGCGGTTGAGGACGCGCAAGAGGGTCGACTTGCCGCAACCCGAAGGACCGATGAAGGCCGTGACCTCATTCTCGCGCAGCGTCAGGGTGATGTCCTTCAAGGCCCGGTTCTGGCCGTAGAAGAAGTTCAGCTTCTCGATCGTGATCTTGTCGCGCGGCGGGGCCGAGGGCACCTGATGGATGGCGATGCCGCTCGTCGCGATTGCGTTGACCGCGCTCGCGGAGGCGCCGGCACTCTGCGGGGTGGCCGAGTTCGTGAAAGCACTGCCCGTCAAGCCACTCATGAGCTGTTCCTCTTCGACACCAGCGCCCGGGCCGCGATGCTGAGCAGCAGCACGGCTGCCGTGATGATCAAGGCGCCCGTCCAGGCGAGCGACTGCCATTCCGGATAGGCGCTCGAGGCGAATTGATTGATGGTGAGCGGCAGGCTCGCCATCGGGCTCGTCAGGCTCAAGCTGAAATTGAGATTGCCCAGCGCTGTGAACAGAAGCGGCGCCGTCTCGCCGCTGACGCGCGCCACGGCGAGCAGCACGCCTGTCACGATGCCGGCCTGCGCCGCCCTGTAGCAGACCGCGCGGATGATCACGGAGCGCGGGGCGCCGATCGAGGTCGCGGCCTCGCGCAACTGGTTGGGCACGAGCAGCAGCATGTCCTCGGTGGTGCGCACCACGACCGGCACGACGATGATGGCGAGCGCCGCGCCGCCGGCGAGGCCCGAGAACGAGCCCATCGGCACGACGATCAATTCGTAGACGAACAGGCCGATGACGATCGAGGGGGCGCTGAGCAGGATGTCGTTGATGAAGCGCACCGCATGGGTCACGCGTTCATAGCGGCCATATTCGGCCATGAAGGTGCCGGCAAGGACGCCGATCGGCGTGCCGACCAGGACACCGATGAAGGTCATGATCAGGCTGCCCGCGATCGCGTTGAGCAGGCCGCCTTCCGAACCGGGTCCCGGCGTGATCTCGGTGAAGACGCGCAGATTGAGCCCAGCGAGGCCGTGCGAGAGCAGCGAACCCAGGATCAGGCACAGCGCGCTGAGGCCGAGCGCGGTCGCGAAATAGCACATGCCCTTGAACAGGGCATCGGTCGATTTGCGGCGAGACAGGAGCGACGTCCTCGGTGTCATGCTCGGTGTCATGCTCCGTGTCATGGCTTCGCCCCGGCTCAGATCCCGCCGCGCCGGTTCATGCGAAGCAGCATGAAGCGGGCCGCCGCGAGGACGATGAGCGTGATCACGAACAGGATGAGGCCAAGCGCCACCAGGGCCGAGGAATGCATGGCGTCCTTGGCCTCGGCGAACTCGTTGGCGATGCTCGACGAGATGGTGGCTCCCGGCGCCAGGATGGAAGCGCGGATCTTCGGGTCGTTGCCGATCACGAAGGTCACCGCCATGGTCTCGCCGAGCGCACGTCCGAGCGCCAGCATGCCGCCGCCGATGACACCGACCCGGCTATAGGGCAGCACCACCTTGCTCACCACTTCGCGCGTGGTGCAGCCGAGGCCGTAAGCCGCCTCCTTCAGCACCGGCGGCACCGTCTCGAACACGTCGCGCGTCACGGCCGCGATGAAAGGCAGCACCATGATGGCGAGGATGATGCCGGCCGTCAGTATGCCTTGGCCGTAGGAAGGCCCCTCGAACAGGGTCGACAGCACCGGGACATGGGAGAGCGTCGGCACGAGATAATCGTTCTCGAAATCCTGCAGCACCGGTGCCAGCACGAACAGGCCCCACATGCCGTAGATGATGCTCGGAACGCCCGCCAGGAGCTCGATCGCGGTGCCGATCAGGCGGCGCAGCCGCAGCGGGCACAGTTCGGTGAGGAAGACCGCGACGCCGAGCCCCACCGGCACCGCGATCAGCATGGCGATAACCGAGGTGACGACCGTCCCGTAGATCGGCGCGAGCGCGCCGAATTTGAGGATATCGGGGTTCGGGTTCCAGGATTGGGATGCGAAGAAGCTGAAGCCGAAATTCGACAGGGCGAGCCAGGACCCGACGATCAGCGTGATGATCACGCCGCCGAGCAGCGCCAGCACCAGATAGGCGCTCGAGCGCGTGACTAGGCGAAACAGCGCATCGCTCGCCGCAAAGCGCTTGAGGGCGTGGTCGCGGCTTGCGTCGGCAGCCAAACTCATTGGGATCTCGACCATATGTCCCCGAAATCACCAGTTATGCCGGCCGCGGGCCCTGGGGAGAGAGAAAGCGCGCGGGGCCGGGCACATTCGGATGCGCCCGGCCACGCCAGTTAGCAAAGCCTCGCTCGAGGCGCCATCACATACCGGTCAGCGGCTTGCCGTCCGGGCCCTTGATCTCGGCCCAATTCTTGACGACGAGGTCCTTCACGCCGGTCGGCATCGGCACGTAATCGAGCGCGTCGGCGGCCTTGTCGCCTTCCTTATAGGCCCAGGCGAAGAATTTCAGCGCAGCGCCCGAAGCGGCCGGGTCCTTCACCTCTTTCGGCATCAGGATGAAGGTCGACGCCGAGATCGGCCAGGCGGCGGCGCCGGGCTGATCGGTGATGATCAGGTAAAAACCGTCCGACTTCGCCCAATCGGCATTGGCGGCGGCGGCCTGGACCGAAGCGGCACTCGCCTCGACGGTCTTGCCGTCCTTGTTGATCATCTTGGTCGTCGTCAGCTTGTTCTGCTTGGCATAGGCCGTCTCGACATAGCCGATCGCGCCCTTGGTCTGGGCGACGTTGTTGGCGACGCCTTCATTGCCCTTGGCGCCGACGCCGACCGGCCATTCGACCGCGGTCGAGGAGCCGACCTTCGATTTCCAGTCGGGGCTGACCTTGGAAAGGTAGTTGGTGAAGTTGAAGGTGGTGCCGGAGCCGTCGGCGCGATGCACCACGAGGATCGGCGTCGAAGGCAGCTTGGCGTTCGGGTTGAGCACCTTCAGCTCCGGCGCGTCCCAGCTCTTGACCTCGCCGAGGAAGATCTTGGCGAGCGTGACGCCATCGAGCGTGAGATCGTTCGAGTTGATGCCGTCGAGATGCACGACGGGCACGATGCCGCCCATCACCATCGGCCATTGGACGAGGTTGCCGCCATCGGCGAGCTCCTTGGCGGTCAAAGGCACGTCGGAGGCGCCGAAGGCGACGGTGCGCGCCGTGATCTGCTTGATGCCGCCGCCCGAGCCGATCGACTGGTAGTTCAAGCCGATCCCGGTTTGCGCCTTATAGGCCTCCGCCCATTTGGCGTAGATGGGAAAGGGGAATGTCGCGCCGGCGCCGGTGATATCGGCCGCCTGCGAGAGCGACGGCAACGCCGAAATGGCGAGGCCGATCGCCGCGGCGCGGACGAGTCTTGCTGCCTGATGATACATGGATGCCTTCCCGAAGATTCTGTTTCGCGCACGGCGTCGGGCGACGGCATAAGGCCTCCCGGCCTTGTCCAGGAAAGCTGAACGAGAGCCTGAACGCCCGTCCGTCCGACACGCCCTGCAGGATCGACCTATCGGGGCTCCATGACAGTTTCATGAAATAGATGAAATTCACGGCTTGGGACGGGAACCGTCCCGGTCGCACTTCTTAGCCGACGGACTGGGACTGCGACCGTCTCGGTCGCACTTCTTAGCCGGCGGTGCACTTCACCGGCGCAAGGGCGGGCGAGACGCCCGCGGTCCCAGGTCGACGCCCGCGGTCCAGCCGAGCCGCTACTGTGCCTTTTTGCCGTCGGCGTCATATTGCTTGAGGAAGGCGATCAGGTCCTTGATCTTCTGCTCGTCCGAGAGGCCGATAAAGATCATCTTGGTGCCCGGGACCGCGGCGCGCGGGTTCTTGATGTAGTTCGCGAACGTCGCCTCGTCCCAGGTGATGCCGGAATTCTTATTGGCCTCGGAATAGGAAAAGCCCGGATAGGTGCCGGCCTTGCGCCCGATCACCCCGTTGAGCACCGGCCCCACGGCGATCTTGGCTTTGTCACCGATCTGATGGCAGGCGCGGCAGACGCCGAACACCTTCTCGCCGGCCGCCGCGTCCTGCGCCAAGGCCTCTTCCGTGAAGGCAAGGCCCATAGCAAAGCCCATACCCAAAAGGGCGCTGATCATCGCCGTCTTCATCGCTTGCTCCTTGAGGTCGCCATTCCTGGGGATTGGCCATTCCTGCCGATGATTCGGCACGAGCCGGGTCTGAAGGTTAGGGTTCGGCGCGGCGCGATGTCCAGTGGCGAAGGTGTCGCAAGGGCGATAGAGGACATTCCGCCTCTGTCGACATCGGACCCTGCATGACCCTTTTCCTCGCGAGCGTGACGAATGCGGCCGAGGCCGAGCTTGCGATCGCGGGCGGCGCCGATATCGTCGATTTCGCCGGATCTTCGCCGGGCGGGCTCGAAGCGCTCGACGAAAATGCCCTGCGGGCCGGGCAGAAGGCGGTCGGCGGTCGGCGTCCAGTTGCTGCAGCCGCAGGGCGCCTCGCCATGGAGCCTGATCTTCTGGCGCAGGCGGTCACGGGGCTCGCCGCCCTCGGCATCGACTATGTGAGGTTGGCTCTGGTCGCGGATCCGCGCCGCGCGGCCTGTATCGAGGCCCTGTCGCGTTGTGCCGGAAAGGCGCGCCTGATCGGCATGGTGTCCGCCGATGAGGGCATGGATGCGACGCGACCGGATGCGAGTCTCTTGGGCCTCATGGCCTCGGCCGGCTTCGCGGGGGCGATGCTGGACATGGGCGGCGCACAGCCGGATGCGCCCGCCATCCGCTGCGACGCGGTCACGCAGCAGGGTTTCGTCACCTGCTGCCGGGAGAAAGGCCTGCTTGCCGGCTTCGGCGGCTCGCTCGAGCCACCCGATGTGCCGCGCCTCCTGCCGCTGCGACCCGACATGCTGCGTTTCGGCGCGGCGCTGCGCCTCGCCGGCCACCCTGGCGGGCCGATCGATGGTGCCGCGATCGCACGCATGCGCGGCCTGATCCCGGTCGAGGCGCCCTCCCCTGCGGCGGCTTCGGCCGAGGCCCGCCTCGAGAAACTGCCGACCGACACGGTGTTCGTGCGCGATCTCGTCCTGCCGGTCCATATCGGGGCCTATCGCAACGAGCTTGGGGCCACGCAGCGCGTGCGCTTCAACGTGGAGGCGCAGGTGCGTCGGCCCGCTCACACGCCGGCCGATATGGGCGACGTCATGTCCTACGACATCATCATGGACGGCATTCGCCGCATCGTCGGAGAGGGCCATGTGGCTTTCGTCGAGACGCTCGCCGAGCGCATCGCAGCTCTGGTGCTGGCCGAGCCGCGCGTCGTGAGCGTCATGGTGCGGGTCGAGAAGCTCGATATCGGCGAGTTTCTGGTCGGCGTCGAGATCCGGCGCGACCGGGCGACGCTGTTGCAGGCACCCGGGGCCGCCGGCTCGGGCGCCTGAGCTGGCCCCAGGTCACAGCCAGAGGTCACCGCCGCAGCCGCTTGTTTCGGCAGGCGGATCGGATAGGCTCCGATCGCCCTGCCGATGCATATGGGGCCGAGGGGGCGATCGGACGCGAAGATGAGCAAGACCGAGAAAGCCTATTCCGAAGACGAGGTCGTGAAGCGTCTCGAGCGCGAGCTGCCGCGCTGGCGCCATGAGGCCGGCTGGATCAAGCGGAGCTACCGGACCGGCGGCTGGAAGGGCACTTTGATGGTGGTCAACACCGTCGGCCATCTGGCCGAGGCGGCCTGGCATCACCCCGACATCCTGGCGACCTATCCGCGCGTCGAGGTGCGCTTGCAGACGCATACGGCCAAAGGCGTCACCGACAAGGATTTCGAGCTCGCCCGCAAGATCGAGGAGGTGGTTTGCTGGCAGCCCGGCAGGGAAGGCGGCGCGCTCGAGGGCACGCCGGCCGGCGATGAGCGCTTCACCTATATCGTCTACGATTGACGCTTATGGCTTTGCGACCCGTCCGATAAGCCGGGCAGGATCAGCGTCACACAGGCGATCGCCAGCTTGCCGCGCTCGTGACGGATCGGGACGGGCTTGCGGCCGTTGATGCGGAGCGCCTCGTCGTCGCCGAGCGCCATCGTCTCGCCGCCGAGCGCAAAGCCGGCCGCGCCGCTCGGCGCGTAGACGATCACTATTTCGGCCTCGAGCAGCATCTCTTGACGGTCGCGAAGGAAGCGAACTTCTCCATGTGCCAGGCGGCGATCGGTCATCAGGTTGAGCACGCCGACGCTTCCGGATTCGAGCTCGCTTTCGATCCGCCATTCGCCCGGAAAGCAGACGGGCCGGAAGGGCTCGCGCACATCGATCGGCGGCGCCTCGGCCGGCTTCAGCACGAGCCCCTTCCCCGCGATGACGCTCAAGCTGCGATCGAAGCCGGCGAGGTCCGAGAATGGCCCCGGCCGCTCGATGCGCGTGCGGCCGAAGCGCCAGACGAGGCCGTCCCAATCGCCCGCGCGCGCGCCCTCGCGGAAGCCGGCCGCGATATCGACCGTGACGCCTCCGCCATTCTTCCAGGGCGCGCGCCGATAGCCGAGCGGATCGAGACGTTCGCAGATGAGGCCAGGGTCGTGCATGGGATGATCGCTGCTGGGACTACAAACGGCCGCCGATCTCGGCTCAATCGACTGGCTGGAAATTGCCGCCGCGCCAGACATAAAGCACATAGCCCGGCGCCGTGATATCGCCCTTGGCGTCGAAGCCCACCTCGCCGAGGATGGTCGGGAAGCGCTTCGCCTTCAAGGTCGCGGCGACCGCCTTCGGATCGGCGGAATTCCCCATCTCGGCGGCCTCGGCGAGCACCTGCACGGCCGTATAGGCGTAGAGGGTGAAGCCTTCCGGGTCGACGCCTTGCGCCTTGAAGGCGCTCACCACGCTCGCCGCCTCGCTATGCCGGCGCGGATCGGGATTGAAGGTCATGAGCACGCCGTCGGAGGCAGGTCCGGCGATCGCCGAGAATTCCTTGGTGGAGATCCCCGACGTCCCGAACCATTGCGCCTCGTAACCTTGCTCGGCGGCCTGGCGCACCAGCGTCCCCATCTCCGGATGGTAGCCGCCATAGAAGACGAGGCCGATCCCGGAGGCTTTGAGGCGCGTGATGACCGCCGTGTAGTCGCGCTCGCCCGGATTGATGGCGTCGAACAGAGTCTCATTCACGCCATGGGCATTCAGATTGACTTTCACGGCATCGACGATCCCCTTCGAATAGGGCGTCTTGTCATGGAGGATGGCGATCTTGCGGCCGGCGAAGCGCTCGCTGAGAATCCTGGCGATCAGCTCGCCCTGTTGATCGTCGCGCCCGCAGACCCGAAAGATGCCGGGCAGGCCGCGATCCGTGAGCTTCGCGCTGTTCGAAGCGGCCGAGACCATCAGCATGCCGTTCTCGGCATAGATGTCGGAGGCGACGATCGAGGCGCCGGAACAGACATGGCCGACGATCAACCGCGTGCCGTTCTGCAGGAAGCGGTTGGCGATCGAGACCGCTTGCTTGGGATCGCAGGCATCGTCCTCGAATTCGAGCACGAGCTTCTGGCCGAGGATCCCGCCCTTGTCGTTGATGTCCTTGGCGGCGGCGGTCGCGCCCTTGAACACCTGCTCGCCGACCGAGGCCACCGGCCCGGTGCGCGGCAAGGCGACCCCGACGACGATATCGGCGCGTGCCGCGACGGCGCCGAAGGCCAGGAGCGCGAGCGCGGCGATGCACGCCGTCGCGCGAAATCGGGTCGCAAGAAATCGGGTCGCAAGAAATCTGATCGTCATCGTGTCACGCATCCGATGTCAGGGGAGGTTCGGGGCCGTCGCCGACAACCTATCCGGCCGCCGCGCTTGCGTCCAAACCTATCGCGCCACGCGAATCGGGCGCTCATGCACTTGCCCTGCATGGCCATCGAGATGGCGTCCCAGCCAGATCCGGCTGTCTGCGGGAGTAGCCGGGTGAGCCGCCAACCGGTCGAACCCGCATGTCTCCCAAAAGCGGATAGCCCGCTGGTTCTGGGAATTCGGCACGACATGAACGCTTGTGGCGCCCATCGCGCGGGCGGTGCCGAGCCAAAGCTCGAGAAGCGACCTGCCGACGCCTCGCCCCTGCATCCGGGGCAGAAGATTCATGTGAAGATGCGACGGAAAGAGTTCGCTGATCGCCGCGGGCGTCCGGCGTGGGTGATGGATCATGAAGCTGCGGCGCTGATCCGCGCTCCACGCGGAAGGCGGATCGCCGCCAGGGTCTCGATAGATCGCACGCAGACCGGGCCACCACTCACGCTCGAGTCGCTCCTCGAAGGCGGGAGTGTCGAGAGCCCCCACGATGTAGCCCGCAACACCTTCGCTATCCTGCGCGACGAAGGAGGTCGTCGGGCTGAGTATTGCATAAGGCGCCGAGTAGATGTGCCCGATCATTCGGCCGTCTTGGTACAACGCTGAAGCGTCACCTCCGGCCAGTCCGGTGGCGAGCGAGATTGCGTACAGGCTGTCGAGGTCCTGTCTCTTGAAGGGGCGCAGCTCCACCATTGTCTCTCTTCAGAGTCGTGCCGGGTTCGAGGTCATCGCGATCCATCTATCCGGCTGCCGCGCTTGCCTCCAAATCCATAACACCACGCGTATCGGGTCGTGTCGGCGCGCTTCACCTCGCCCTCCTCGGACTTGTTCCGGGGAGGGAGAAGGAGCCCTGTTGGCGCCACGCCGGACGCGCAGCGTTGTACCCTGGTTCTGTCCGCAAATCGGACAATGCCGCTTCTCACGCATCGCAGAAATGCGGACGGAACTATTGAGTGGCCGAAGAATTGCTTGGCCCGAAAACCTTTGCTAACCTTCGTGAAAAGCAAAACGATTTTGTTCGGGGATGATCTCATGGCCCATGCCGGCGCGTCGGTGGATTCTGCCCGTCCGACCTCGACCGCTCTCCGGCCAAAGGCGCAATCCACGGTCCTGAACGTGACGGCGGCCATCCTCGGCAACGCCCTCGAATTCTTCGATTTCGCCGTCTACAGCGCCTATGCGGTGTTCCTCGGCAAGGCCTTCTTCCCGACCGGAAACGCCTTCACCAGCCTGCTTTTCTCGGTCGCGACCTTCGGCGTCGGCTTCGTCACCCGCCCGCTCGGTGGCGCGGTGATCGGCGCCTATGCGGACAGGCATGGCCGCAAGCCCGCCATGACCTTGACGATCTGGCTGATGGCGGTCGGCACCGGCATTATCGGCCTGTTGCCGACCTATGAGACGATCGGCATCGCGGCCCCGATCCTGCTCGTGCTGGCGCGGCTGCTGCAGGGCTTCTCGACCGGCGGCGAGATGGGTCCCGCCACCACTTATCTCGTCGAATCGGCGCCGCTTCGCCGGCGCGGCCTGTTCGGAAGCTGGCAGCTCGCCAGCCAAAATCTCGGCGCCGTCTTTGCCGCGCTGGTGGGCGTCTCCATCTCCCAGGCCCTGCCGGAGAGCGACATCCAGAGCTTCGGCTGGCGCATCCCCTTCTTCATCGGCCTCGTCATCGCGCCTGTCGGCATCTATATCCGCAACCGCATCGATGAGACGCTCGACGTCAGCACCGCGCATAAGAGCACGAGCGCGGTGCTCTCCGACCTGTTCGGCCGGCGTCGGCGGGCGTTGTTCTTGTGTTTCCTGGTCATCCCCGGCGCCACGGTCGGCCAATATTTCCTCTCCTACACGGCAACCACCTTCGCGTTCACCACACTGAAGCTGCCGCCTTCCATCGGCTTCCTGGCCAATCTGACGAGCGCCGTGACCGGCCTCACCTTTTCGCTGGTCGGCGGCTGGCTCGGCGACCGCTACGGCCTGAAGCCGGTGGCGATCTGGCCGCGCATCCTCTACGCCCTCCTGGTGTTTCCGGCCGCCATGCTGATCGTGCAGGCGCCGGGCGGCTTCGTGCTCGCCGCCACGCTGTCCTTCCTGATGGTGCTGCAGGCGATGAGCGGCGCCGTCACCATCGCGCTCATCCCCAAATGCTTCCCGGCCGCGGTGCGCACCGCTGGCCTGTCCATCGCCTATGCGACGGGGGTCGCCATATTCGGGGGCAGCGCCCAGTTCATCTTCACCTGGCTGATCGGCAAGACCGGCGATCCGCTGTCGCATGTCTGGTGGGTGATCGCCGCGAACATCGTCACCATATATGCTGTATTCCAGTTGCGTCCGCTTCCGGACATGCAAGACAATCTGCCCCCGCAAGACAACTAAAGAGCGCTGACCCGTGGACAACCAAGACCTCCTTTCCGAAATCGAGCCCTACCGAGCCGAGCTCACCGAGATCCGGCGCGACATCCACGCCCATCCGGAAACCGCATTCGAGGAACAGCGCACCGCGGCGATCGTCGCCGAGAAGCTGCGCGGCTGGGGCATCGAGGTCGAGGAGGGCGTCGGCAAGACGGGCGTGGTCGGCACCATCGTGGGCAACGGGGCCGGCCAGCGCGCCATCGCGCTGCGCGCCGACATGGACGCCTTGAACATCATCGAGCAGAACGATTTCGCGCATATCTCGCAGAATGCCGGCAAGATGCATGCCTGCGGCCATGACGGCCACACCACCATGCTGCTCGGCGCGGCCCGCTATCTCGCCGAGCATCGCGATTTCGGCGGCACCGTGCATCTGATCTTCCAGCCGGCCGAGGAGGGCATGGGCGGCGCCCGCACCATGATCGCCGAGGGCCTGTTCGACCGCTTCCCCTGCGACGTCGTCTACGGGATGCACAACATGCCCGGCATCCCGGCCGGACAATTCGCCATCAGGCCAGGCGCCATGATGGCGGCCGGCGATCGCTGGGAAGTCACCTTCAAGGGCACGGGCGGTCATGGCGGCATGACGCCGCATCTGTCGACCGACGTCACCGTGGTGCAGGCCCATTTCGTGCTGGCGCTGCAGACCATCGTCGGGCGCAACATCGCGGCCGTCGAACCGGCGGTCATCAGCGTCGGCTATATCGGCGGAGGGGCGCGCCGCTCCGCCAATGTGATGCCGGCCGAGATCGTCGTCAGCGGCACCTCGCGCAGCTACAGCGAGGCGACGCGCGACATCATCGAGCGCCGCATGCGCGAGCTCGCGACCACGCTCGCCACGGCCCATGGCTGCTCGGCGGCAGTGGATTTCCACCGCCTGGGCAAGGCGCTCGTCAACCATGCCGAGCAGACCGAGGTCGCGATCAAGGCCGCCGCCTCGATCGTCGGCACCGCGAAGGTCGACGGCAACACCAAGCCGATCACGGCGGGCGAGGACTTCACCGAGATGCTGCTGCGCAAGCCCGGCGCCTTCATCTTCATCGGCAACGGCGTCGACGCGGAAGGCGGTGCGCACGGGCTGCACACGCCGAAATTCGAGTTCAACGACGACATCATCACGCTCGGCGCCTCCTATTGGGTGAGCCTGGTGCGCGAGGAGCTGGCGACGGCGTAACTGTCGTGCGCGACCCTTCTCCCGCTCTTGGGCGGGAGAAGGTGCCCGAACGCAGTGAGGGCGGATGAGGGACGCGGGTGAAGCGCTCAACGGCCCCTCATCCGCCTCGACTTCGTCTCGGCACCTTCTCCCGCCCAAGAGCGGGAGAAGGAAGAGCGCCGGCGCCGAGTCTCAAGCGGGTTCGCGCGTCGCCGCGGGGGCCGGCTCGCCAGGCCCGGATGCGCCGGCCTTGCCCGGCGCGGCGGGCGCCCGGCGAAGGATGCGCTCCTCGAGGCGCTGCAGTACCACGTAGAAGGACGGCACGAACAGCACGGCAAGGCAGGTCGAGGCGAGCATGCCGCTGAACACGGCGATGCCGATTGATTTGCGGGCTGAGGCGCCGGCGCCGGTCGCGAGCACGAGCGGCAGCACGCCGAGGATGAAGGCGAAGGAGGTCATCAGGATCGGCCGCAGGCGCAGGCGCGCCGCCTCGACCGCGGCCGCCATGATCTCCATCCCTTCGGCTCGTTTCTCGCGCGCGAACTCGACGATCAGGATCGCGTTCTTGGCGGAGAGAGCGATCAGGAGGATGAGGCCGATCTGGGTGTAGAGGTTGTTCGCGACACCGACCGCCATCAGCGCCCCGACCGTGCCGAGCAAGGCGAGCGGCACCGCGAGCAGCACGGACAGCGGCTGGATCCAGCTCTCATATTGGCCGGCCAGCACGAAATAGACGAGCAGGATGGCGAGCCCGAACACGAAGTAGATCTGCGTGCCGACCGCCTTCTCCTGATAGGACATCGCGGTCCATTCGAAGCCGGCGCCGCGCGGCAAGGTCGTCTGCGCGATCTGCTCCATGACGTCGAGCGCCTGGCCGGAGCTGAAGCCGGTCGACGCCCCACCGACGATCGTCGCCGACGGATAGAGGTTGTAGAGGCTGATGAGCGCGGGGCCCTGCATCGTCTTGACGTCGACGACCGTGCCGAGCGGCACCATCGTGCCGTCGCCCGCCTTCACCTTGAGGGCGAGAATATCGTTCGGCCGCACGCGGAAATCGGAAGCCGCCTGCACATAGACCTGGAAGGTGCGGCCGAACTTGTTGAACTGGGTCACATAGCTCGACCCGACATAGCCGGACAGTGCCGAGAAGACCTGCCCGACCGTGATGCCGAGCGTCTCCGCCTTGATGCGGTCGACGGTGACCGAGAGCTGCGGCACGCCCGCTCGGAACGAGGTCGTCAGGCGCTGCAGCGCCGACTGGGTGCCGCCATTCTTGGCGATGGTGTCGGTGAGCCGCTCGAGCAGCGCATAGTCGAAATCGCCGTTGCGGATCTCTACTTGCATGGTGAAGCCGCTGGCATTGCCGATGCCTTGGATCGGCGGCGGGATGAGCACGAAGGTCCTCGCCTCGGCCACCCCGTCCAGGGCTCCGTTCAGATGCTCGTAGATCGAGCGGAGATCCTGCCCATTCTCCTTGCCGCGCAGGCCCCAGTCCTTGAGCACCACATAGGCGACGCCGGCATTCGCCAAGGTGGCGCTGTTGTCGAGGATCGAGAGGCCGCTGATGGTCAGCACCTGGTCGACGCCGGGCGTGTCCTTGGCGATCGCTCCGACCTTGCGCATCACCGCGTCGGTGCGCTCCTTCGAGGCGCCGTCGGGCAGCTGCGCACCGACCAGCACATAGCCCTGGTCCTCGATCGGCAGGAAGGCCGTGGGCAGGCGCACCAGCCCCCAGGCGGCGAGGCCGATCAGCGCGAAGGCGATAACAACCATCAGGCCGCTGTGGTGGACCATGCGGTCGATGAACCCCGCATAGGCGCGCTCGCAAGGGTCATAGACCCGGTTGAAGCCGCGGTAGAAGAAGTTGCGCTGTTCCGGCGGTACAGGCGGGCGGAGCCAGAGCGCCGCCTGGGTCGGCTTCAAGGTGACCGCATTGATGGCGCTGATGAAGGCCGTCGCCGCGATCACGAGCGCGAATTGCCTGTAGAGCTGGCCGGTCAGCCCCGGCAGGAAGGCTGCCGGGATGAACACCGACATCAGCACCAGCGTGATGCCGATGACCGGGCCGATCAATTCGTCCATCGCCTTCTCGGCCGCCGCCTGGCCCGGCATTCCCGCTTCGATATGTCTCGCCACGCCCTCGACGATGACGATCGCGTCGTCGACGACGATGCCGATGGCGAGCACGATCGCGAACAGGGTCGAGAGGTTGACCGTGAAGCCGAGAGCCGCCATCGCGGCGAAGGCGCCGATGATGGTCACCGGCACCGTGGTCGCCGGGATCAAGGTCGCGCGCCAATCCTGCAGGAACACCAGGATGACGATCAGCACCAGGATGCCGGCCTCGAACAAGGTCACATAGACTTCGTGGATCGAGGCCTTGACGAATTTGGTGGTGTCGAAAGGCACCTGGTAGACGAGCGACTGCAGGAAGCTCTTTGCGAGCTCCTCCATCTTCTGGCTCACGGCCTGGGCGACCGTGATGGCATTGGCTTCCGGCAGTTGGTAAATGCCGATGCCCGCAGCCGGCTGGCCGTTCTGGGAGAAGGACTGGCTATAGGTCTGGGCGCCGAGCTCGACGCGGCCGATATCGCGCACCCGCGTGATGCGGCCGCCATTCTGCGCATCGACCTTGACGATGATGTCCTCATAGGCGGGCGCATCGTTCAGGCGGCCATTGACATTGAGCGTATACTGGAAATCCTCGCCGCGCGGCGCCGGCGGCATGCCGATGGCGCCTGCAGCCACCTCCTGGCTCTGCTGCTGCACCACATTGATCACGTCCTGCGGGGTCAGGCCGCGCGCCTGAAGCAGATTCGGATCCATCCAGATGCGCATGGCGTATTGGCCGGCGCCGAAGACCAGGACATTGCCGACGCCGGGCAGGCGGGACAGCTCGTTCTGCAGGTTGATGACGGCGTAGTTTGCCAGGAACAGGCTGTCATACCGGTCATCGGGCGAGGTCAGGGTCACGAATTCCAGGATCGCGGTCGATTTCTTCTGGGTCGTGACACCCTGCAGCTGCACCGCCTGCGGCAACGACGACATGGCGACGGCGACACGATTTTGCACCAGCACCTGCGCCTGATCTGGATCGGTCCCGATCGCGAAGGTCACGGTCAAGGTATAGGTGCCGTCGCTGGCGCTGGTCGACTGCATATAGAGCATGTTCTGGACGCCGTTGACCTGCTGCTCGATCGGCAAGGCGACGGTGTCGATGATGGTCTTGGCGCTGGCGCCCGGAAATCTCGTGGTCACCTGCACGGTCGGCGGCACCACATTCGGGTATTGCGCGACCGGGAGCTGGAAGAGCGCGACGGCCCCGATCAGGATCATGACCAGCGCCAGCACATTGGCGAGCACGGGCCGCTCGATGAAGAAGCGTGAGATCATGCTGTGCCCCTCGATCGTTGCAGTCCGGGCCGCGGGCCGCTCAAGGGGTCTTGGCCTTGGCGGGAGGCTCGGCTGGAGTCTTGGCGGCGGGACCATTGGCGGGCGCGGAGTCGGCCGCGCTCGCCTGCATGACGGCCTTTTCCGGCGAGACCTTGCTGCCGGGCGCGGCTCGCTGGATGCCCTCCGTCACCACCCAATCGCCGGGTTCGAGCCCCGTCTCGATGACGCGCAATCGGCCGAGACGCTGCCCGGTCTTCACCAGCTTCTCCTCGATCACGTCGTCCTTGGCGACGACCAGCACATAGCTCCCCTGCTGGCTCGTGCCGATGGCGTCGTCGCGCACCAGGAGCGCATCGTTGCTGTGCCCGATCGGCGCCCGCACGCGCACGAACAGGCCAGGCAACAGCACGAGGCCCTTGTTGTCGAAGATGGCGCGCCCCTGCAGCGTCCCGGTGGCGGAATCGACTTGCGGCGCCACATAGTCGAGCTCCCCCTTATGCGGGTAACCCTCCTCAGACTGCAAGCCGATCTCGACCGCGATGCCGTGCAGATCGATGTCGGCGCGCGTCAATCCCTGCTTGTTGAAGCTCGCCTTGATGGCGAGCACCTGCGCCTCGCTGACATTGAAATAGACATAGAGCGGATCTGCCTGAACGACGGTCGCGAGCTTCGTCGGGCCTGAAACGCCGACGAGCGCCCCGATATCGACGAGATGGTTGGTGGCGACCCCGTCGAACGGTGCCGTGACTTGCGTATAGCTGAGATTGATGGTCGCGAGATCGAGGCTCGCCTGCGCGCCGGTCACCGAGGCGACCGCCTGATCGAGCCTTTTCTTGGTGTCCTCGAGCTGGGCCTGGGTGCTGAAATCCTGCCGGCTGAGCGTCAGCTTGCGCTGATAATCGGCTTGCGCATTGATCTGTTCGGCTTGCGCCGAGGCGAGGCTCCCTTTGGCCTGATCGAGTTGCGCCTGGTAGGTGTCGCGCTGGATGCCGAACAGGAGATCGCCCTTCTTGACGATCGCGCCATCCTTGTAGTTGATCGATTCGAGGAAGCCCTGGACCCGGGCTTGGAGGTCGACGGACTGGAACGCCGATGTGTTGCCGGTCAGCTCCAGATAATTCGTGACGTCCTGCTGCACGGGCTGCGCCACCGTCACCTTGGGCGGCGGGGGCGGCACATATTCGTTCTTGGCGTTGCAGGCCGAAAGCCCGATCACCATCGCGGCGCAAAGACAGAGGGCTGGGGCGCGGCGCCGAGCTTGTGAAGTGCGAAGCTGCCTGCGCATCACCAACACCCCTGGTCCGAGCCGGCGAGAGCCTCGATTTCCGGCCGCCGCCAACAGCATGGAAGGCAAGATCGAAGGATCAAGCGTAGCATATCGATGAACCTCCTTTTCGACTGCGGCGCATGGCGCGACAATCGGCACCGGGAAGTCGGCAACGACCGGGTTGGAAATCTGCGGTGGTCCATGCCCGGATGGCAAGCGCTTTTTTTGGACGTCGCGCCTTAAACGCTTCGCGGCGCGGTGATTATCGGCACGATCGCTCGTCGAGCAACCATTTTCGAAACGACGCGACTTTTGCGGGAATCGGGGTCTGTGCCCGATACACCAGGAAGTAGGCGTCCTCTGCTACGACCTTTGTGTCGAACGGCCGTATCAGCTGGCCGCGAGCGATGGCATCCGAGACGAGCGGGCCGCTCGCGAGCGCCACGCCTTCACAATTGCCGGCCGCTTGGATAGCCAGATATGAGCGCCCGAAGACCGGCCCCTTCGAGGCGTCAATGACATCATCAAGAGCAGCTTCCTTGAGCCACCTGGCCCACCCGATCCTTGCGCTGTCATGCAGCAGCGTATGAAATCTAAGGTCAGCCAGCTGCCCGAGCGGATGGGCGCCAGTCATCAGTGAGGGGCAGCAGACCGGAAACACCTCTTCGTCGAAGAGCAACTCCGCCTCTGCTCCGGGCCAGCGTCCGCGTCCATAGCGAATGGCAATGTCGACGGCGTCTTTCACGAAATCCACCATCCGGTCATCCAGCGTGATCCGGATATCCAGCGTGGGATGCATCGACCGGAAGCGATGCAGCCTCGGCACGAGCCAATTTGACGCGAATGAGTCCATGGTCGCTACGGTCAGAGAGGACCGCGCCGCACCCGTCCTGGTTTCGCTCGTCGCCGATGCAAGCAAATCAAAGGCCCGCTCCACGGACCGAAAATAGGTCTGCCCGCGATCGGTGAGCTTCGAGGGCCGCGCACCGCGGTGAAATAGCCTGGCTTCCAGCCAGGTTTCGAGAAGCTTCACCTGATGACTTACGGCCGAGGGAGTCACGTTCAACTCCTCGGCGGCTCTCACGAAACTCATGTGACGCGCCGCTGCTTCGAACGCCCGAAGGGCACTCAATGGCGGCAACACGCGCTTTCCCATGATGGCCCCGCGAAACAATCGTGAATTTATCTCAACACGAGCCGTAGTTTAATCGGCATTGCCAGGATTGCGATCCTGAGACACATCAGGGGTCGCCGTGTTCTCAACAAAGCGGAGCGTCGGCAGTGAGGATCGGCAACCACGCCAGCGACTTGGCCGCATAAAGGCGCATCATCGCTTTGTCTCGGAAAGGGCCGGCGAGCCCATACAGGATATTCACCATTTTTGTCGCGGTGATCGCCTTCTGGGGCGCGAACTGGCCGATCATAAAGATCGGCCTCGGCTATATGCCTCCGCTATACTTTGCGTTGGCACGATTTCTAATAGGTGCCGGCACTTTATTCATGATCTTGCTCTTCAGTGGTCGCATGGCCATACCGAAGCGCGCCGATGCCAAAATTTTATTCAGTGAAGCCATACTTCACATGGCGGCTCCAATCGCGCTCATGAACCTCGCGCTCGAGCATGTCGCGGCAGGACGCTCGGCGATCCTGTCCTACACAACACCGCTTTGGCTGGCTCCTGCCAGCCTGCTGATTTTAGGCGAACGGCTTTCCGCGGGCAAGGCAGCAGGGCTGGGGCTCGGCCTGTTGGGCTTGATCGTATTGTTCAACCCGCTCAGCTTCGACTGGGGCTCACGAGAGACCCTCATCGGCAACGGATTGCTGATGCTGGCTGCGCTGACATGGGCCGTCGCCATCGTCGTGGCGCGCACGAACATATGGACGACCGGGCCCTTGCAGCTGTCGCCGTGGCAGATGCTGATCGCCGCAGCCGTGCTCGCGCCGGCCGCAATGACCTTCGAGCGTTTCGACAGCATCCATTGGTCCGGCGAACTTGTGGCCGCCATGGCGTTCAACGGTCCTATTGCGACCGGCTTCTGTTTCTGGGGCGCGCTCGTCGTCGCCAGCGAGTTGCCCGTTCTGACCACCTCAATGGGGTTTCTCGGGGTTCCGGTGGCGGGGGTCATCTTTTCGGCCATCGTGCTCGGCGAGCCGCTCACTTCGGCATTGGTCACCGGCCTGTTTCTTATCGTCGCAGGCATCATCATGATCAACTCGAGCGACCGACGAAGGGCAGCGCCATGAGAAGCGCCGGACACTCGAAAGCGGTCGGACATCCGAGGGGTGATGGATGGCGTTCAGGCCATGGAGCATGACGGACACTCGTGTCCTTCGCGCGCGGAATGATCTATGGAAACCCGGTCATGGAATCATGCGCTTCCGCCGACCCACTGTTTCGGCTGAATGCCGCACTGTGCGCCACGGAAGTTGAAAGGAGCGGTCGATGCCCTTTGTGGACACGCGCAGCCTGAAGGTCTTCGAGCGGCTGCCGGGTTGGAAGGGGCGCTATTTCCACTCGGAGAACATGACATTCGCGCATTACGATTTCACGCGCGGTTCCTCCATTCACGAGCATTTCCATCCGGAGGAGGAGGTCTACGAGGTGCTCGATGGCGAGCTCGAGGTGACCATCGACGGTGTCGTCGAAATTGCGCGAGCTGGGTTCGTGGCGATCATACCCAGCAATGTCCGTCATTCGGTCAAAGCCCTCACCGATGGGCAGGTCATCATCGTCGATCATCCGGCCAGGCGCGACTTCGGTGGATAATCGTAGAAGGTTCGACCGCCGTCATTCCCGTGGCGAATCTGCGGTCGCTCATGACGGGAAGGCAAGCGCTCTTTTAACGGACCTTCTTCCCCGTAAAGCGATCTCGTCCGTGCCAGAACTCGCAAACCGGACACCATTCGCCTTCGTAGTCGATGCCCTCCTGATGCGGGCAACCGATGATTCCGTCGGTCATCGCGACCGATAGCGCTCCATGCTTCTCCATAAATTCCAATATCTCGCGGGCGACTACGGGGTCGGCACGAATGTCGCCGCGGTCCACTTTCCAGTCGCGCATCTCCGGCTCTGCATTCTCGGATAGGATGATGCCAACAGCGACCTTCGTCGCCTGGCTCAGGTTCGGACCGTAGAACGCAATCGTCGCAATTGGCCAACCCCGCAAGCCTTTCCGGGATTTCTTTCGCAGACGCTTAAGGAACCGATCTTCCATCCCCGTTGCTTCCCGAGCGATCAGCCTTCCATGAGACTGTTACCGGGCAAGCTCGGAAGCGTCCACTGTGGAACCAACGGTTCGTCCCAAGTGACGCCCTGGGACCGCGACCGTCTCGGTCGCCCTTCTGCCCGACCGTGCCGACCTCGCCGTTCGTAAGTGCCGGCGGGACGCCCGCGGTCCCAGCGCGCTCCGCCGCCCTCAGCCTTTTCCGGCAGCCGCCGCTTTCAGGCGATAGAGCACGTCCAGCGCTTCGCGCGGCGTGAGCTCGTCCGGATTGACGCCGGCGAGTGCCTCGCGCAGCGCGTCATGGGCCTCGGCCGGCGGCTCCCTTGCGGCCGGCTGTGGTGCTGCCGCAGCCGCGAAGAGCGGCAATTCCTCGATGAGCCTGGCGGCGGGCTTCTCGCGCTCGGTGCGTTCGAGACCGGCGAGGATCGCCTTCGACCGCGCGATCACCGAGGCCGGCAGCCCGGCGAGCCGCGCCACCTGCACGCCGTAGCTGCGATCGGCGGCGCCGGCCACCACCTCATGCAGGAACACCACATCGCCGCGCCATTCGCGCACCCGGCTGGTGAGATTGATGAGCCGCGGCAGCCGGCTCACCAGCGCCGTCAATTCGTGGAAATGCGTGGCGAACAAAGCGCGGCAGCGATTGCTCTCATGCAGATGCTCGAGCGTCGCCCAGGCGATCGACAAACCATCGAAGGTCGCGGTGCCGCGCCCGATCTCGTCGAGGATCACGAGGGAACGCTCCGAGGCCTGGTTGAGGATGGCCGCGGTCTCGATCATCTCGACCATGAAGGTCGAACGCCCGCGCGCCAGGTCATCAGCCGCGCCGACGCGCGAGAACAGCCGATCGACGACGCCGAATCTGACCGTCTCGGCCGGCACGTAGGAGCCGCTCTGAGCCAGCACGGCGATCAGCGCGTTCTGGCGCAGATAAGTAGATTTGCCGGCCATGTTGGGGCCGGTGACGATGGCGATGCGCCCCGTCGCCTCGCCGGGCGGCGGGGACAGGTCGCAGCCATTCGAGACGAAGCTCTTGCCGTCGCGCCGCAAAGCGGCCTCGACCACGGGATGGCGCCCGCCCGAGATCTCGAAGCCGAGGCCGTTATCGACGACGGGGCGCACCCAGCCGAGATCGGCCGCGAGATCGGCCAGGGCTGCCGCCACGTCGATGATGGCGATGCCATGCGCCACGGCCTCGATCGTAGGGCGCACTGCCGCGATCCCGGCGTTGAGCCTGTCGAAGATGGTGAGCTCGATCGACAAGGCCTTGTCGGCCGCCGAGGCGATCTTGCTTTCGAGCTCGCCGAGCTCGACGGTCGAGAAGCGCATGGCGCCGGCCATGGTCTGGCGATGCGCGAAGATCCGCGCCAGCGGCTCCTTGAGGAAGCGCTCGCCCGCGGCCTGCGGCACCTCGACGAAGAAGCCGAGCATGTTGTTGTGCTTGACGCGCAGCGTGCGGCAATCGGTTTCCTGCGCGTAGCGGGCCTGCAGGGCTGCGATGACGCGGCGGCTCTCGTCGCGCAAGGCCCGGATCTCGTCGAGCGAAGCGTCATAGCCTTCGCGGACGAAGCCGCCATCCCGCTTCAAGAGCGGCAGCTCCTCGGCGAGCGCCGCTTCGATGTCGCGGGTGAGCGCAAGCTCGGCGCCCGCCGTCGCCTGTTGGGCGGCCTCGAGCTCAGCGCTCCCCGC
This sequence comes from Rhizobiales bacterium GAS188, assembly GCA_900104855.1. NCBI lineage: Bacteria > Pseudomonadati > Pseudomonadota > Alphaproteobacteria > Hyphomicrobiales > Rhizobiales bacterium GAS188. The sequence goes on along the minus strand of FNSS01000001.1, from coordinate 3,961,345 downwards.
GAGGCCGGATCCCGCCAGCATCCGCGACAGCGCATGCGCCGCATCGAGCGCCTGGCCGATGGCGGCCATGTCGCGCGGCCCGCCCCGGTCCAGCGACAGCCGCGTCACGGCGCGCAGCATGTCGGGGATGCGCCGCAGCTGGACGCGGATATCGGCCCGCAGCTCCGGCCGCTCGACCAGATAAGCAACCGCATCGAGCCGCACATCGATCGCCGCGGGATCGATCAACGGGCTCGCCAGCCGCTCGGCAAGCAGGCGCGCTCCCGCACCCGTGGCGCTGCGGTCGATGACCGAGAGGAGGCAGCCGGCGCGCTCGCCGTTAAGCGTGCGGGCGAGCTCGAGATTGGCGCGGGTCGCCGCGTCGATGCGCATCACGCCGACCTTCCCCTCCCGGACCGGGATCGACAGGGGGGGCCTCGCGCCGCGCTGGGTGCGCTCCACATAGGCGATGGCGCCGCCGCCGGCAGCGAGCTCGGCGCGCGAGAACTGGCCGAAAGCCTCGACCGAGGCCACCTCGAAATAGGCCGCGAGCCGGGACGCGGCGGTGCCGGCATCCAGGCCCTCGCGCGCCTGCGGCACGATCGGCGCACGCAGCTCGCTCCATAAGGAGGCGAGTTCCGGATCCTCATGGACCGTTTCAGGCAGGATGATCTCGCGCGGGTCGAAGCGGGCGATCTCGGCTGCGAGCCCCTCAGGGCCGGCCTCGCTCAGAGCGAAAGACCCTGTCGAGATGTCGAGGGCGGCGAGCCCGAAAACCCACCCTCCATCAGAGGCGCGCACCCGCGCGATCGCCAGCAGCGTGTTGGCGCGCGACGGATCGAGGAGTGCCTCCTCGGTGATGGTGCCGGGGGTGACGAGCCGCGTCACATCGCGGCGCACGACGGATTTCGAGCCGCGCTTGCGGGCCTCGGCCGGGTCCTCGAGCTGCTCGCAAACCCCCACGCGGTGACCGAGCGCGATCAGCCGCTGCAGATATTCATCGGCCCGATGCACCGGCACGCCGCACATCGGGATGTCGACGCCATGATGGCGGCCGCGCTTGGTCAGGACGATGCCGAGCGCCCGGCTGGCGATTTCGGCATCTTCGAAGAACAGCTCGTAGAAATCGCCCATCCGATAGAAAAGCAGGCAATCGGGATTGGCGGCCTTGATCTCGACGAATTGCGCCATGACCGGCGTCACATGGTCGGATTTCGGCGGGGGCGAGGTCGAGGAGCTCGGCGCGTGCATGTCTCCTTCTAGCAGGCGCAAGACGCGCAGCCAGCGCCTTTTCCGGCGAAATCCCCGCCGATCCACGGAAAGCTGGAGGCATCACGCCGATAACCGCCGTAATGGCGACGGGCCGAGCGTCGCGGCAGGCCGCGTCCCGCTCGTGCCAAGATCGGTTGCAAACGCGTATTCGCGCGTCGAGCTGCGGTTGCACGCCGACAAGATTTGCAACTCACGCACGAATTATTAAGAGAACATTAACAGGTGGGCTCTATGCTGCGACCATGTGCAAGCAGGTGTCGAAGTATATGCTCGGATATACCTCCAAAGACGATGGCACATCGGCCGTCGAATTCGCACTCGTGGCTCCGATTTTATTTGCTCTTATCTTCGGAATTATTTGCTACGGCACATTATTGGGCACATATCACGGCGTGCAGGAGCTAGCTTCGGAGGCGGCTCGCGCCTCGGTCGGAGGGCTGACCGATCAGGAGCGCTCGCAGCTGGCGCAAACCTTCGTGCAGGCCAATGCCGGCTCCTATGCGTTCATCGACCCGACCAAGCTGACGATCGCGGCCCAATCCACCGGCAACCCGGCGACGGCCTATCAGGTGACGGTGAACTACAACATGTCGAACTCCTTCGTGTATCAGCTGGCAAAATTTGCGCCGATGCCGGCGCCGCTCGTCTCGCGCAGCGCCGTGGTACAGTTCGGAGGCTATTGAGCCCCATCACCGGGAGTTTTTCGATGTCCCTCCGCAAAGAGCTCGGCAAGTTCATCAGGAACGACCGCGGCAACACCGCGATCATCGTCTCGGTAGCAAGCTTCGTAATCTTCGCGATGGGCGCCTTCGGCGTCGACGTCGGCAGCTTCTACTACCAGAAGCGCAGGCTGCAGACCGCCAATGACCTCGCGGCCATCTCGGCAGCGAGCGATCTGACCCGTGCCAATGCGGCGGCGGTGGCGACGCTGGGTGCCAATTCCTATGGCGCGCCGACATTGCAGAAGCTCGAGCTCGGCACGTACGTCGCCAATCCGGCGATCGCCGCGAGCCAGCGCTTCACACCGAATGCGGGGCCGACCGCCAATGCGGTCCGGGTCAGCCTGCAGACGACGACGCCGATGATCTTCGGCCGTATGTTCCCGAGCTCGGCGCAGGCCTCGAACTCCGGCGTCTCGGGCAATGTGACGCTGTCCTCGCAGGCGATCGCCGCCTCTTCCGCCTACGCCTCCTTCGCCATCGGCTCACGGCTGCTGCAGGTCAATGGCGGGCTCCTCAACAGCCTGCTCGGCGGGCTATTGGGATCCAATCTGTCGCTTTCGGCGATGGATTTCCAATCCCTCATATCCACCCAGATCGATCTCCTGAGCTTCTCGAACGCGCTGGCGACGAGGATCAACCTCACCGGCGTCACCTATAACAGCCTCATCGCCACCAATGTGAAGGCGACCGACGTCATCGGCGCGATGATCGATGCGTCACGGGCAGCCCCCGGAGGGAATGCGACGACGGTCAGCGCGCTCACCTCGATCGCCGGCAGCATGTCGTCGAGTTCCGCCACCATGCAGCTCAACCAGTTGATCTCCTTCGGGCCGCTGGGGAACAAGCCGGTCGGCACGCCGGCGCTCGTCGCCCAATCGGTATCGGCGCTCGACCTTCTCTCCGCCGTCGCCCAGATTTCGAACGGCACGCATCAGGTGGCGCTCAATCTCGGCGCCGCGGTGCCCGGCATCCTCAGCGCAACGCTGAAAGTGACCATCGGCGAGATGCCGGTCGGCACGAGCTGGGCGACCGTCGGCTTCCAGGGCGCAAGCGTGCACACGGCGCAGACGCGCCTCCTGCTTCAGGTTCAGCTCGCCGGCAGCGGATCCATAGCGGTGGTCAATGTGCCGATCTATATCGAGATCGCTTCCGGCACCGCGACCTTGAACAACATCACCTGCGGGCGCCCGAACATCGCCACCTCGACCGTGACGCTCGGCGTCACACCCGGCATCGTCACGGCCTGGATCGGCGCGGTCTCGGATGCCGACATGGCCAATTTCACGACCTCGCCCCATCCCGGGCCGGCAACGCTCGTCAACCTGCCGCCGCTGGCGACGATCAGCGGCCTCGCCAATGCCAGCATCTCCAACCTGTCGCCGACGCCGGTGACCTTCACCTACAGCCAGATCCAGAGCGCCACCAAGCAGACGACGTCGACGACGGATTTCCTGTCCTCCCTGCTGAGCAGCCTGATCGGCAATCTGCAGCTCAACGTGAACGTCATCGGGCTCGGCATCGGTTTGCCGGGCGGGCTGACAGGGGCGGTCAGCGGCATCCTGGCCGGAGCCGTCAGCCCCGTCGACCAGTTGCTCGCCGGTCTGCTGGGCACGCTCGGCGTCGGCCTGGGGCAGGCCGATACCTGGGTCAGCGGCGTGCGCTGCGACGGGGCGGTGCTGGTCAACTGAGCAAGTTGCAGGGATGAGCTGCAGCGACTGGCGCTACCTCCCCCTGCGGCGGCAGCGTCACTGCGGCGGTGGCAGCACCATCACGGCTTCGGCGAAATGGCAGGCGGCGCGCCGGCCATCACCGATATCGCGCAGCGCCGGCGGCTCGGCGAGGCAGCGCGCCTCGGCTCGCGTGCAGCGTTCCGCATAGGGGCATCCGCCGGGGGACGGGGGACGCGCCGGAGCGGCGAGAGACGCTGCCCGCTCGCGCCTGCGCTCCGGGATAGGCTTCGGCATCGCCTCGATCAGGGCCCGCGTATAGGGATGGGCGGCGGCCCGGAACAGCGCCTCCGGCGGTCCCTCCTCGACGATGCGGCCGCGATACATGACGGCCACCCAATCGCAGACATGGTCGACCACCGCGAGGTCATGGCTGATCAGCAGGAAGGTCACGCCGAAATCGCGCTGCAGGTCGTGCAGCAGGTTCAGCACTTGCGCCTGGACGGAGACGTCGAGCGCGCTCACCGGCTCGTCGGCGACGATCAGCCGCGGCTTGGTGATCAGGGCGCGCGCGATGGCGATGCGCTGGCGTTGGCCGCCCGAGAATTCGTGCGGGAACTTGCCGGCATCGGCCGGCCGCAGCCCGACCGAGGCGAGGGCTGCAGCGACCGCGTCCCGCGTCTGCGCCCGTGTCCCCTTCTGCATCGAGAGCGGCTCGGCGACGATCCATTCGACGGAGCGGCGCGGATCGAGCGAGCCGTAGGGGTCCTGAAACACCATCTGCAGGTTGCGCCGCAGCAGCTTCAGCTCCGCGCGCGTCAGGGTCGCGAAGTCCCGGCCCTCGAAACGGACGGCTCCCGAGCTCGGCTGCTCGAGCGCCATGGCGATGCGCGCCATGGTCGATTTGCCCGACCCCGATTCGCCGACGATGCCGAGGCTCCTGCCGGCCGTGACCGTCAGGCTGACGCCGGCGAGCGCCGTGATTTTCTCAGGTCGGCGCAGCAGGCTCTCGCGCGGCAGCGCATAATTTTTGACGAGGTCCTTGATCTCGAGAAGGTTCTCGACCTGGAGAAGCGGGGCGTTCATGCGGCCTCCGGTACGGCGTCGAGCCGGATGCAGCGAGCCCCGTGATCGGGCGCGAGCGGGGTTTGCGGTGGCAGCGCCGCGCTGCAGGCCTCGATGGTCAAGGGGCAACGCCCGGCGAAAGGACAGCCCGGCGGCAAGTCGGCAAGCTCCGGCACCGTGCCGCTGATGGTCGTGAGCTTGGCGCCGCGCCCTCCCCCGAGGCGCGGCCGCGCGCCGAACAGGCCGCGCGTATAGGGATGGGAGGGTCTGGCGAACACAGCCTCGGTCGCGCCGTTCTCGACGATGGTGCCGCCATACATGACCAGCATGCGCTCGACATTCTCGGCGATCACACCGAGATCATGCGAGACCAGCAGCAGCGCCATCCCGTCCTCCTCGACGAGGCCCGCGATCAAGTCGAGGATCTGGCGCTGGATGGTGACGTCGAGCGCGGTCGTCGGCTCATCGGCGATCAGGAGGTCCGGCCCGCAGGCGAGCGCGATGGCGATGGTGACGCGCTGGCGCTGCCCGCCCGAGAATTGGTGCGGATAGGCATCGACCCGCGAGGCCGCCTGCGGAATGCCGACGCGATCGAGGAGGCGGATGACTTCGGCACGCGCGGCTCCCGCCGTCATGCCCCGATGCAACGTCAAGGTCTCGGCGACCTGGCGGCCGATCGTGTGCAGCGGGTTGAGCGCCGTCATCGGCTCCTGAAAGACGACGCCGATGCGATCGCCGCGCACCCGGCACAACGCCTTCTCATCGAGGCCGAGGAGATCGCGCCCGTCGAAGCCGACCCGCCCCGTCACTTGCGCGCCTTCCGGCAGCAGGCCGAGGATGGCGAGCGCCGTCATCGATTTGCCGCAACCCGATTCACCGACGAGGCCGAGCGTCTCGCCGCGATCGAGGCTGAAATTCACGCCGCGCACTGCCTTGGCGGGCCCGCGCGCGGTGCTCAACGTCACCGTCAGGTTGTCGACTTCAAGGAGCGGCATGCTGGGGATGATCACCGGTCATGGATGGGTCTCGGGGCTAGCGCCGGCGCGACAAGCGCGGATCGAGGAGGTCGCGCAGGCCGTCGCCCAGGAGGTTGAGGCCGAGCACCGAGAGCGCGATGGCGATGCCGGGATAGATGGCGAGCCGCGGCGCCTGGAACATGAGCATCTGCGCCTCGTTGAGCATGCGGCCCCAGGAGGCCTGAGGCGGCTGGGTGCCGAGCCCGAGATAGGAAAGTGCTGCTTCCGCCAGGATCGCGGTCGCGAACTGGATGGTCGCCTGCACGATGATCACGGGCAGGATATTGGGCAGCACATGCTCGAGCGTGATCTGCAGCCGGTCCTTGCCGGCGACGCGGGCCGCCAGGATGTACTCGCGCGTCCATACGGCGTTCGCCGAGGCGCGCGTGACGCGCGCGAAGACCGGCACGTTGAAGATGCCGATGGCGATGATGGAATTGACGATGCCCGGCCCGAACAGCGCCGTCAGCATGATGGCCGAGAGGATGGCCGGAAAGGCGAATGTGAAATCGGAAAGCCGCATCGCCACTTCCTCGACCCAGCCCTTGGCGGCCGCCGCGAGCGTGCCGACCGCGGTGCCGATGACGAGGCCGATCGCCACCGCGATCACCCCGACCAGGATGGAGTTGCGGGCGCCCGCCATGATCAGCGAGGCAACGTCGCGACCCAGCGAGTCGGTGCCGAACCAATGCGCGGCCGAGGGCAGAGCGAGCTTATGGGGGATGTCCATCTCGCCTGCCGGCCAGGGCGTCCAGATGAGCGACAGGGCGGCCATCACCACCAGAAGCAGGACGAGCACGAGGCCGATCGCGAAGCTCGGATGGCGCAAGGCGCGGCTGTCGAGCAGGGTCGCGGCGCTCATAGCTCATGGGCCTTCAGCCGCGGGTCGATCAGCACATAGACGAGATCGACCACGAAATTCACCGTGACCACCAGGGCCGCGAGCAGCATGACGCAATCGCGCACCACGATCGTGTCGCGATTGTTGATCGCCTGGAAGATCAACCGCCCGAGCCCAGGCAAATAGAAGACGTTCTCGATCACCACGGTGCCGGCGATCAGATTGGCGAATTGCAGCCCCATGATCGTCACCACCGGGATCATGGCGTTGCGCAGCACATGGCGCCACAGCGCCGCGCGCTTCGTCAGCCCCTTGGCCCGCGCAGTGCGCACGAAATCCTCGCGCATCACCTCGATGATCGAGGAGCGCGTGACGCGCGCCAGGATCGCTGCCTGCACCACGGCGAGCGCCAGCGCCGGCAGCGCCAGCGCCCGCAAGGCCGGCAGCGGCCCCTCCGCCCAGCCCGGAAAGCCGCCGGCCGCGAACCAGTGCAGTTGCACCGCGAAGAGCAGGATCAGCAGGATCGCGAACCAGAAATTGGGGATGGCGATGCCGATCTGGCTTAAACCCATCACGCCGGTATCGGCGAGGGTGTTGTGGCGCGCTGCCGCGAAGATGCCGAGCGACAGCGCGATCACGGCCGTCAGCAGCATCGCCATCACGGCGAGCGGCAGGCTGATGGCGAGGCCGCCCAGGATCAGCTCACCGACGGGGGTGCTGTAGGCATAGCTCAGGCCGAGATCGCCGGTCAGGATCCCGCCGATCCATTCGAGATAGCGGTGCATGGCCGGCTGATCGAGGCCGAGCTTGCGCGTGAGCGCCGCGACCGCATCGGGGCTGGCATCGGCGCCGAGGAGCGTGAGCGCCGCATTGCCGGGCAGGATCTCGAGCACCAGGAAGATCACGGCCGAGGCGCCGATGAGCGTCGCGACGAGCGTCGCCAACCGCCTCAATAGAAAGACGCCCATTCACCCGTTCCACTTTGCCGTCAATCGAAACACTCCCGCCTTGGCAACCGCAAAGGCGGCCGGCTCGGCACGCGAGTTGCTAGACGTATGCCGACGGCTTGCCAAGGGCTGTGACTCACCTCCTGTGCCTGCCAAGTCCTGTGCCTTGCCGAGCCGGTCGCTTGCCAAACCCCGCATCAGCCTCCAATTGTGCGCGAAATGAGCTCATCCTCCTCTTCCCAGCCCCGCATCGCCATCATCGGCAGCGGCGCCATAGGCGGCTTCCTGGCGGCGCGGCTCGCGCTTGCAGGGCGTGACCCGACGCTATGCGTGCGCAGCCCCGTCGAGGAACTGATCCTGGAGAGCGGCGGCGAGACGCATCGCGTGCCGGTCGCCATCGCCACCGATCCTTCGACGGAGGGGCCGGCCGAGTTCGTGCTGCTGACCACGAAGGCGCAGGACACGGCCGGCGCTGAGCCTTGGCTCTCGGCCTTGTGCCGGGCCGGCACGACGCTCGTCGTGGTGCAGAACGGCATCGATCACGAGGCGCGTGTGGCGCCTTACGCCGCCGGCGCCAAGATCCTGCCGGCGCTCGCTTATGCGGGCGCCGAGCGGGTCGCGCCCGGCCATGTCCGGCACCATACCGGCTCGTCCCTCGTCGTGCCGAAAGGCGAGGCAGGCGCGGCACTCGCCTCGCTCTTCGCCGGCAGCGGCGTCGGCATCGAGCAGGATGAGGATTTCCTGACGGCGTCCTGGACCAAGCTGCTCGGCAACCTTGCCGCCAACCCGGTGACGGCATTGACCATGCGGCGCATGGAGGTGTTCGGCGATCCGGGCACGCGCGCCCTCGCCTTGTCGCTCCTCGAGGAGGCGGTGGCGGTCGGCCGGGCGAGCGGCGCAAGACTGGCCGAGGATCAGGCGCAAAGGACCCTGGCGGTGCTCCTCGGCTACAACCCCGCAGGGGGCAGCTCGATGCTCTATGACCGGCTCGCAGGGCGGCCGCTCGAGCATGAGTATCTGACGGGGGCGGTGGTGCGGGCGGCGCAACGCCACGGCATCGATGTGCCCGCCAATCGCACCGTGCTCGCGCTCGTTGCGGCGCTGAGCGACGGATTGGCCGGCGCCCGACGAAGCCCATGAGCGCACGTCTCTCCGGACTTGCGGGGAGAAGCAGCCGCGCCGGCGCCGACGCTCACAACCCTGCGCTCCTGATCAGCGCCACCAAGGCCGCCTGGTGATGCACCTCGGTCTTTTCATAGACGCGGCTGAGATAAGAACGCACGCTGCCGAGACCGAGGCCTAGATTCGCCGCGATTTCCGACAGGTCGAGGCCAGTCGCGAGGAGGGCCGCGACCTCGCTTTCGCGCGGGCTCAGGCGGAAAATCTCGGCGATGGCGGTCTTGTCGATGGTGACCATGTCGGGCTCCTTGACGAGCACCGCGAGCTGCGGCGCCCTCATGCCGGGCGCGGTCACCCCCAACCGCCAGATGGGAAGAATATGCAATATGAGGGAAGAGCGTTGCGACGGCCGCGGCAGGACGAGCCGCCGCTCGCAGACGCCGTGCTGGGCGCCGACTGCGGCGATCTCCTCTCGCAATTGCCGGGTCGCCGCAGGGGTCGATGCGGCAAGTCCCGTCGCCATGAGCTCGAGTCCATCCTCCGCCGCCAGGATCCTGCAGGCCCGTTCGTTCATGAAACAAGGTTTCCCTTCGGCATTGGTCAAGATCACGCCGATATCCATCCTGTCCAGAAGTTGGGTCAGCGCGTTGCCGCGTCGTTCGGCCTTGCGCAAATGGCAGCGAAACCTGAGGGCGGTCGCGAGATGCGGCAGGATGGTCCGGAAGACCTCCGCCTCTTCCTTGCCGAAGGCCGGAGCCTGGCGCCGTCGGCACGACACCATATGCAAAGACAGGTCAGGGGCCTCCATACGGGTGGTGATGAAGTGAAAGCCGTCGATCGGCTTGATGACCTCGTTATAGGCGGCCGAACGCTCGAATTCCCGGGCATCGACCACCTCGGTCGACAAGGTCACCGCATTGATGGGAATGGCCTCGTAGATCGGCTGCAGCAGATTCCCGCTTTCGGGGGATAGCAGGTGCGCGAATTGCGCATCGTCCAATCCGGCGTAGGCGATGAGATCGCCGCCCTCCTCGGCAAGCGTGTCGATCTGCGCGGAGGCGTGCCGGAAGGAGGAGGTGGACGGCACCGGCCACGCGGTCATCTGGGAGATCACGATGGTGTGGTGGCTGACGAGCATGTCGCGGATCGCGTCGAGTGTGGCGCTCCATTCCTCCGGAGCCAGCACCGCAGCGTAGATCCGCTCGATCGTCCGCAGAATTTCCTGCATTGAAGTCATTTGTGCATCCCGCGATAATATTTGTATTTCGAGATGAAGTCATTTGATTTATACTTCAGAACTCGATGTTGCACCCTGCGCAAAAGACAGTTGCATCCTCGGCAAGAATTGCCGGCGTTGACTTAGATGGCCCGATTCCCCGCTTCAATAGCGGCAGGTCATCACGAGATTGTGTACACCGCAGGTGATATCGGGGAGGGCGCGGCGTTTCCGCCTCGGCGGCGGCAAGGCCGAGGCATCGCCAACCCATGTCGGAGGCGCATATTTCCAGCGCGACGAGCCGCGCCATTACCGCAATAGTCACGGCAAATATTCCGACGAATTCGGCCGCCGCCAAATCGCGTTCGGCGGGGGCCGAAATCTGTTCGGCCACCGCTAAGCTGTTCGGTGCCGGTTAAATGCTTAACGCTCGGGCGCGGTTACTACGAGCTGGAGCCAGCAGCGCCGTGAGTTTCACTCGGGCGCTCGGATCACCCCCAAGCCCAACGGCGGAAGTCATTCCTTGCCATCCGACGCGTGACGATAGCGCATGCCGGTCGGCGTATCGCCGAAACGGCGCCGGAAGGCGCGATCGAAGCTCGAATGCTCGGCGAAGCCGACCGCGGTAGCGATCTCACCAATTCGCTTGCTCGCGTGCATGGGGTCGCGGAGCAATGCAAGGGCGCGCTTGAGCCGCTCCTCCTCGAGGAAGCGCCCGAAAGTCTGCCCGGTCTCCTCGAACAGGAGGTGGACATAGCGGTCGGTGACGCCGTGACGGCGGCCCATCGTCTTCGCCGACAATGTCGTCTCCGACAGATTGGCGAGAACGTCGGCGCGGATCGCGGCCAGCCGCGCCATGCGCGCCGCTCCACTCTTGGCGCGCATGCGTGTCTCCTCCGTCGGGCCGAGCGCGAGTGCCACGAGGTCGATGAGATGGTTGGGTATCTGATGCACGAGAGCCGGGTCGGCCGTGGGGCCCAGCCGGCGCACCAACGCCGCATAGCCTCGCAAGAGGCTCATGGGTTCGGACGCCCTCTCCGGCCGTCTTATGGCGCGATCATCAAGCCCTCGCACCGCTGCCGCGAGGCGGTCGCGCTTGATGCGCATCGCGGTGCAGACGCAAGCGCCGAGGAGGCTGACCCTTCCGGCCACACCGTTGAAGAGCAAGGCCCCCTCGCTGCCATCCATGGTCTCCTCGACGCCGCTCGAGGCGAATTGGTAGCGCGCCCCTTCGACGCCGACGATGAAGCGGAAGTCGCCGTCGGCATCTCGGATGAGCTCAGGGGTCCGCAGAAAGCTGAGCGGGTTCGTCTCGCAATAGATGAGCGAGACCGATGGCCAGGCATGCTGCTCGACCCTTATGGAGAGCGGAGAATCGTCGATCGGCTCGAAGTCGAGACGCATATAGATGCGCGCCGCAACATCGCGCGTGAAGGCCATGCGCTCTTGCGGCGACAGGTCACTGGTCGAGAACCGAAAGGGAGTAGCTTCGTTCGCATTCGGATGCATGAGCCGCCATGCCTCATCGTCGGAGTGGTGTTGCTTCAGATCGGCGCTCCGCCGCTGCGATCAACGCAGATTTCGGTCAGATCGAATTCTTGTTCGGTCATGATCAAGGAAATCTCATCGCAGGCAGCGTTCCGATGGTGCGCACTGGGAAAGCAGATGCGCCATGCTGCTATAGCTATGGGAAGACTGAAGCGCTGCTAGCAAATGCTAGCAGTGGACCTGATCATCAGGCCTCGCATCAATTCGGGCCTGTTCCCGTCCAAAGAGTTGCGGCAATACTGCAACTGGCGCGAGAAATCGTCGGTAGATTTCGGCTGCTGCCAAATCCTGTTCGGTCGTCGCTAAGTCATGTTCGGCGCTCGCTAAAGGCTTGTCGCTCCGGGACGGCTATCTCCTCCGACATCTTCGCACCTCTGCGTGACGCAGCGCAGCGTGCCTCGCGATCCATGAACCGGAGCCTTGTCGCCATGATCCGTCTTCTCGCAATCACGGTCGCCGTCTTGGTTGTGACCGGCATGGCCGGTTCGGCCTATGCGGCCTGCGACAACGACACGCCTTCCAGCAATCAGCAGGTAACCTGCAAGACCAATGGCGGCGTCGATACGACGGGAATCATCGGGAATCCCAATGTCACGGGCGTAGGGGTGGAGGTGCAGCAGGGGGCGAAGATCGTGCCTCAGGGAACGGACGCCGCGGCGATCAGCGTGGCCGGCGGCGGCTGGATCGTGGGCAATCTGGGCGTTCTCCAAGGGAATGGCGTCGGAGGCGACGGCGTGGACTTCACGTCCCCTAACGGAACCCTCACGGTCAACAATCTCGGCACGATCGACGGTGCAAACGGCGTCCTCTCCTTCGCATCCGGGAGCACGCTGTTCGTCAACAATGAGAGCACGATCAGCGGGACGATCAGAGGCATCGGCAGCTTCGGTACCACCACCGTCTTCAATTCCGGCACGATCAGCAGCGCCGCGGACGCCATCTCCATCTCAATCGTACGGAACGCCTCGCAGGCCGAGACCATCACCAATAGCGGCGTCATCTCGGGTGGAAGCTCCGCCATCTCCATCTCAACCGCCGGCCCGACCACCATCACCAATGTCGGCAGGATCGACAACGGCATCACGCCGAACGCCAGTGCCCTGGCGATTGCCATCGGAAACGACGGGACCGTCAACAACAAGGCCGGAGGCACGATTACCGGCCAGACCATCGGCATCAGCATCGGCGGCAACGGCACCGGCGCAGGCACGGTCGTCAATGACGGCGGGATCATCGGCCTCAATGGCGATGCCATCAAGATCACCGGCGTGGGGACAATCACCAATACCGGGGTCATCCTCGGCATCAATGGCAATGGCCTCAAGGTAGGCGGCGTCGGCACGCTCACCAATTCCGGGACCATCACGGGCTTCAATGGCGGCGGCGTCATCATCGGCGGCGACGGCATCATCAAGAATTCCGGCACGATCAAGGGCGGGGTTCAGGCGGGCGCCATAGCGATCAAAGGGCGAGCCACCATCACCAATGACGCCAACGCTCTCATCTCCAGTGGGCTCAACGCCATCGACGTCGCCGGCACCAGTGTAAGCAGCATCACCAATTTCGGCAGGATCGACACCAGCCTCGCGCAGTCGTTTCGGCGCGCGAACGCAATTGCCGTTGCCGGCGATGCAAATGTCACCAACAAGGCCGGCGGCACGATCACCGGCCAGAACATCGGCATCAGCGTCGGCGGCAACGTCGCCCTCACGAACGAAACCGGCGCGACGATCACCGGCTCCCTCGGGGTCCGTGCCCAAACGGGCAGCATCATCAATGCGGGTATTATCAGCGGCAGCGGTGATCTTGGCACGGGCGTGTTTTTCAGCGATAGCGGCACCATCGCCAATTCCGGCACGATCGCCGGACCTGGAACGCAGGGGACCGGTGTACGCATCAATCAGCTGGGCAACATCACCACAATGCCGGCGCGACCATATCAGGCAATTTCGGCATCCTCATCGGCCACGGCACGGTCTTCAATGCTGGCACCATAGCGTCCGGCTCGGGTCAGGCCGTGGGCTTCGATGGGGACAGCAGCCTCACCAATCTCGGCCGCATCGAAGGCGATGTGAGGATGGGGAGCAGCAATGCCGTCCTCGCGATCGGCACGGGATCGGTCATCATCGGCAAGGTCGAAGCCGGCCAGGACGACGGAACCCGCAAGAAGGAGCTGCAGCTCATCGGCAATGGCGGCGACGTCTATGACAGCTCCTTCACCGGCTTCAAGAGCTTGACGGTCAATGTGCCGGGCGGCCTCTGGGCGCTGACCGGCAACCAGACCTATTCGGACGGCATCACGATCGGTGCCGGTACGTTGCAGCTCAGCAATGGCGGGACCTCGGGGCAGCTGACAGGCGACATCGTCGATAACAGCGTCTTCGCCATCAACCGTTCCGACACCGTCACGCTCGGCAATACGATCTCGGGCACGGGCTCGTTGCGGCAGATCGGCTCGGGGGTGACTATCCTCAACGGCGCCACGAGCTATAGCGGCGGCACGTTCGTGGATGCCGGCGTCCTGCGCCTCGGCATCGACAATGCGCTCATCGCCACCGGGGCCCTGACGGTCAACGCCGCCGGCACTTTCGATCTCGCCGATCACAAGCAGGCGGTCGGCGACTTCTCGGGCAGCGGCAGTGTGCAACTCGGCAGCGGCAGCTTCACCGTAGGGAGCGGCAATGACACGGCTTTCTCGGGCGCCATCTCGGGCGCCGGCACATTGACGAAGCAGGGCAGCCGCATGCTGACATTGTCGGGCGCCAGCACCTATACGGGCGCCACCACGGTCGCGGCCGGAACCTTGGCGGTCGAGGGCTCGATCGGGAATTCGGCGGTGACGGTCGGCAATGGGGCGAAGCTCGGGGGGCGCGGCACGGTCGGCAGCTTGGCGGCGCAGAGTGGCGCGACGATCGCTCCCGGCATGCTGTCGCCCTTCACGACGTTGAATGCCGCGGGCAATGTCGGCTTCGCTCCAGGCTCGACCTTCCTCGTCAACGTCAATGCGGGGGCCAGAGCGACAAGCTCGTCGCCGGCGGCGCGGCGACCCTCGCGGGCGGCACGGTCCAGATCCTGGCCGCGAACGGCGCCTACACGCCCCTGATCCGCCACACCTTGCTCACGGCGAATGGCGGGATCTCCGGCACTTTCGCGCAGCTCGCGACGAACACCAACTTCGCCTTCTTGACGCCGGTCTTGATCTATGACGCCAAGGATGTCTTCCTCGGTTTCACCCAGACCCTGGTGCCTGGCCCGCCGGGATCACCGACGCCTCCTGGAACTCCTGGAACTCCTGGAACTCCTGGAACTCCCGGAACTCTTGGAACTCCTGGAACTCCTGGAACTCCTGGAACTCCTGGAACTCCTGGAACTCCTGGAACTCCTGGAGCACCAGGGGCACCGACCTCAGGCACGCCGATCGCCTTCTCCTCGGTGGCGCTCACGCGCAACCAGGCCGCAACGGCGAATGCCGCACAGGCCTTGGGGCTCGGTTCGCCGATCTTCGATGTGGTCGTGGGCCAGAGCGTCGCCGGCGCGCGCCAAGCCTTCGATGCGCTCTCGGGCGAGATCCATGCGAGCGCCGTGACGGCCGCCGTCGAGGATAGCCGCCTGCCGCGCGAGGCCATTCTCGACCGCCTGCATCAGCCGCTCGACACGCCGCTATTGGGCGTCACCTCGACGATGAGCGCGATCTATGCGGCGGACCTGCCTTCGGGCAAGCATCCGGGCCTCGCCCCCGTCGCGGTGAGCCTCGCCTCGCCGCATAGCTTCGGCCTCTGGGGCCAGGGTTTCGGCGACCTCGGCCGCGTGAGCGGCGACGGCAATGCGGCTTCGCTCGAGCGCCGCACCGGCGGCTTCGTGCTCGGCGCCGACACTGCCATGCAGGCCGGCTGGAGCGGAGTGTGGCGGCTTGGCGTCGCGGGCGGCTATACCCATGACGAGATCAAGGTGAACCAGCGCGCCTCATCCGGCGCCTTCGAAAGCGTCTTCGGGGCGCTCTATGGTGGGGCGAGCCTCGGCGCCTGGCAGCTGCGCAGCGGCGTCTCCTATGCGGCGAACCGGACGGCGACGCAGCGCCCGATCGCCTTCCCGAATTTCACGGATGGGGCGAGTGCAAGCTATGGCGGCTCGACCTTCCAGGCCTTCGGCGAGCTCGGCTATCGCATCGAGCTTGCGGGCCTGGCTCCGGGCCTCGGGCTCAACCGAGCCAAGCTCGAGCCCTTCATCGGGGCAGCCGCCCTTCGTATCCATCAGAACGGCTTCAGCGAGGGCGGCGGAGCGGCGGCGCTGACCGGTTTCGGGCGCGACCATGATCTCGCCACCACCACCTTGGGCCTGCGGGCCGAGACCATGATCGGGACATCCTTGCCGCTCACCGCGCGCTTCCTTCTCGGCTGGCGCCACGCTTATGGCAGCGTGACGCCCTCGGCGCTGCTCGCCTTCCCGGGCGGGTCACAGGCCTTCGACATCTCTGGGGTGCCGATCGACCGCGACACCTTCCTGGCCGAGGCGGGGCTCGATTACGCGCTCACCTCCTTCGTCAGGCTCGGCGCCTCCTATTCGGGTCAGTTCGGCCAACGCGCCACCGCCAATGCCTTCAAGGGCAATCTCGACGTAAGTTTCTGAGGAGGCTCCGGGACGGGGCCGCTCCCTGGGACCGCGACCGTCTCGGTCGCCCTTCCTGCCGGCGTGGAGGCCTCGCCCCAAGCAAGTGCGGGCGGGACGCCCGCGGTCCCAGCCGCTTTGGCCGCTCTTCGGGATCATGCTTCGGATTCGCCGCTTCCCTCTTGCCGGCAACCCGGCTATAGAGCCGCGCCAGCCCTGAATCGCCTGATTTGTGTCGCAGCGGCCCCGCCGGACGGATCGGCACGCGCTGGCGCCCGACTGCGGATTCTTGCCGCATATTCCTGCTTGCTGCACATTCTTGGACACCCATGCCGAAACGCACCGATATATCGACGATCTTGATCATCGGGGCAGGCCCGATCGTGATCGGCCAGGCCTGCGAATTCGACTATTCCGGCACCCAGGCCTGCAAGGCGCTGCGGGCCGAGGGCTATCGGGTCGTGCTGGTCAATTCCAACCCGGCAACGATCATGACCGATCCCGAGCTCGCCGACCGCACCTATGTCGAGCCGATCACGCCGCAGATCGTCGCCAAGATCATCGCGGCCGAGCGCCATGTGGTGCCGGGCGGCTTCGCTCTCCTGCCGACCATGGGCGGGCAGACGGCGCTCAATTGCGCCTTGTCGTTGAAGCGCATGGGCGTGCTCGATGAATTCGACGTCGAGCTGATCGGCGCGTCCGCCGAGGCAATCGACAAGGCCGAAGACCGCGAGCTGTTCCGCCAGGCCATGATCAAGATCGGCCTCGACGTGCCGCGCGGCCGTACGCTGAAGGGCAGCCTGCGGCAAAAGAAGGACACCAAGGGCAAGCCGATCTACGACGAGAACAACGAGCCGGTGCTGGAATTGTCGCCGGACGCCTATGCCAATGCCATGAAGACGCTCGATTATGTCGGGCTGCCGGCGGTGATCCGCCCGTCCTACACGCTCGGCGGCCAGGGCGGTGGCGTCGCCTATAATCGCGAGGAATTCTTCGTCGTCATGGAGCGCGGCATCGATGCCTCGCCCACCAACGAGGTCCTGGTCGAGGAGAGCGTCGCCGGCTGGAAGGAATTCGAGATGGAGGTGGTCCGCGACCGGGCGGATAACTGCATCATCATCTGCTCGATCGAGAATCTCGACCCGATGGGCGTGCATACGGGCGATTCGATCACGGTCGCCCCGGCGCTGACGCTGACCGACAAGGAATATCAGCGCATGCGCGATGCCTCGATCGCGGTGCTGCGCGAGATCGGCGTCGACACCGGCGGCTCGAACGTGCAGTTCGCCATCGATCCGGCGAGCGGCCGCATGATCATCATCGAGATGAACCCGCGCGTCTCACGCTCCTCGGCGCTCGCCTCCAAGGCCACCGGCTTCCCGATCGCCAAGGTCGCGGCGAAGCTCGCCGTCGGCTACACGCTCGACGAGATCGAGAACGACATCACCGGCGGGGCGACGCCGGCCTCCTTCGAACCGACCATCGACTACGTGGTCACCAAGATCCCGCGCTTCACCTTCGAGAAATTCCCCGGCGCCGACCCGGTGCTGACGACCTCGATGAAATCGGTGGGCGAGGCGATGGCGGTCGGCCGCTCCTTCGGGGAATCGCTGCAGAAGGCGCTGCGCTCGCTCGAAACCGGGCTCACCGGGCTCGACGAGATCGAGATCGAGGGGCTCGGCCTCGGCGATGATCACAACGCCATCCGCGCCGCCATCGGCACGCCGACGCAGGACCGCCTGCTCAAGGTCGCCCAGGCGATCCGGCTCGGCATGAGCGAGAGCGAGATCTTCGAGGCCTGCCGCATCGATCCCTGGTTCCTGGCGCGGATCGGCGAGATCGTGGCGACCGAGGCACGCGTCAAGGCGCATGGCCTGCCGACGACGCCGGGCGCTTTCCGCAATCTCAAGGCGATGGGCTTCTCGGATGCCCGCCTTGCGGTGCTCGCGGGCTGCAGCGAGGCCGAAGCCAAGACGGCGCGCCTCGCGCTCAAGGTGAGGCCGGTCTTCAAGCGCATCGACACTTGTGCCGCCGAATTCGCCTCGCCCACCGCCTATATGTATTCCTGCTATGCGCCGCCCTTCGCCGGACAGGTGAGCGACGAGGCCCGTCCGTCCGACAGGCGCAAGGTCATCATCCTCGGCGGCGGCCCGAACCGCATCGGCCAGGGCATCGAGTTCGATTATTGCTGCTGCCATGCCGCCTTCGCGCTGAAGGAGGCCGGCTTCGAGACCATCATGATCAACTGCAACCCCGAGACGGTGTCGACCGATTACGACACCTCGGACCGGCTCTATTTCGAGCCGCTGACCGCCGAGGATGTGCTCGAGATCATCGACACGGAGCGCTCCAACGGCACGCTGCACGGCGTCATCGTGCAATTCGGCGGGCAGACGCCGCTCAAGCTCGCGAAGGCGCTGGAGGAAGCGGGCGTGCCCATCCTCGGCACCTCGCCGGACGCCATCGATCTCGCCGAGGACCGCGACCGCTTCAAGCGGCTGCTCGACAAGCTCGGCCTGAAGCAGCCCAAGAACGGCATCGCCTATTCGGTGGAGCAGAGCCGTCTCGTCACCGCCGATCTCGGCTTCCCGCTGGTGGTGCGCCCCTCCTATGTGCTGGGGGGACGCGCCATGGCGATCATCCATGACGAGCGGACCTTCGACGACTATCTTCTGGGGACGCTGCCGAGCCTGGTGCCGGGAGAGATCAAGGCCCGCTACCCCAACGACAAGACCGGGCAGATCAACACGCTGCTCGGCAAGAACCCCTTGTTGTTCGACCGTTATCTGTCGGATGCGATCGAGGTCGATGTCGATTGCCTGGCCGACGGCAAGACGACCTATGTCGCGGGAATCATGGAGCATATCGAAGAAGCCGGCATCCATTCGGGCGATTCGGCCTGTTCGCTGCCGCCCTATTCGCTGGATCCTGCGACGGTCACCGAGCTCGAGGCACAAACGAAGAAGCTTGCGCTGGCGCTCGATGTGGGCGGGCTGATGAATGTGCAATATGCGATCCAGGACGGGGTGATCCATGTGCTCGAGGTCAATCCGCGCGCCTCACGCACCGTGCCTTTCGTCGCCAAGGTGACCGGCGTTGCGGTCGCCAAGATCGCCGCACGGGTGATGGCCGGCGAAAGCCTTGCCTCCTTCGGGCTCGTGCCCAAGCGCCTCGACCATGTCGGCGTCAAGGAATCGGTATTCCCTTTCGCGCGCTTCCCGGGCGTCGACGTGCTGCTCGGTCCCGAAATGCGCTCGACCGGCGAGGTGATCGGCCTCGACACCGATTTCGACGCGGCTTTCGCCAAGAGCCAGCTCGGCGCGGGCTCGAAAGTGCCGCGCTCGGGCACGGTCTTCGTCTCGGTGCGCGATGCCGACAAGCCGCGCATCGTGCCGACCATGCAGCTTTTGCACGGGCTCGGCTTCAAGATCCTGGCGACGGGGGGCACCCAGCGCTTCCTGGAAGCCGAAGGCGTTCCGGCCCAAAGGGTGAACAAAGTGCTCGAAGGACGCCCGCATGTGGTCGACGCCATCAAGAATGGCGACGTGCAGCTGGTGTTCAATACAACCGAAGGTGCCCAGGCGCTGGGGGACTCCCGCTCTCTGCGACGGGCCGCCCTCTTGCATAAAGTGCCGTATTATACCACCCTAGCAGGTGCGGTCGCCGCTGCTAGAGGGGTGAGAGCATTCATCAGCGGTGACCTCGGTGTGCGCGCGCTGCAGGATTATGTCCGCGGCCGTTAGGTCCTCGGGGTCATATTCGCCGAGCAGCGCGTCTCTGGACACGGAAAAATGCGTTTCCCCACTCGGGGAGCGGTAAGTTGTGCTGAAAGGACTACGCAGTCATGGACAAGGTGCCGATGACCCCGGCGGGTTATGTCGCTTTGGAATCCGAGCTGAAGACGCGCCAGCAGGAAGATCGCCCGCGGATCATCCAGGCGATTTCCGACGCGCGTTCGCTCGGCGATCTGTCCGAGAATGCCGAGTATCATTCGGCGAAAGAGGCTCAGTCGCATAATGAAGGGCGCATTCTCGAGCTCGAATCACTGATCGGGCGCGCCGACGTCATCGACGCCACGAAATTGACCGGCAAGACCGTGAAATTCGGCGCCACCGTCAAATTGCTCGACGAGGACACCGAGCAGACCAAGATCTACCAGCTGGTCGGAGAGACCGAGGCGGATGTGCGCTCCGGCAAGGTGTCGATCACCTCGCCTGTCGCACGGGCGCTCATCGGCAAGACGGTCGGCGATACGGTCGAGGTGCATACGCCCGGCGGCGGCAAGTCCTACGAGATCGTCGGCGTCAGCTTCCGCTAAGCTCCCTCCCTGCAGGTTCGGGCCGGCGGCGCAATGTGGCGCCGTGTCCGGCTGCACGGCGTCAATCCCGCCCGAGATCATGCTCGATCGGCGGCAGCGCCGGGGCGGGGTTTGGCCGTAGCCGATCGCGCAACAGGCGCAGCAGGCGGCCATCGATCGCGGCGAGGCCAAGGCCGATCATAGCCATGCCGAGGAGCTGGGCGCCGATCAGCGGCTCGCGGAGGACGAGCGTGCCGAGGATGAGGGCGCTGACGGGGATCAGGAAAGTCACGAGCAGCAGATTGGTCGCACCCGCAGTGGCCAGAATCCGGAAATAGAGCACATAGGCGAGCGCGGTCGACAAGGCCGCGATGCCGAGGATCGCCCCGAGAACCGGCAGGCTCGGCACAGGCAGCGTCCAGGGATGCTCCACGAGGAGCGCGACCGGCGCCAGCATCACGGCCGAGGCCGTGACCTGCCCGGTCGCGGTCAGCATGGGCGCTACGCCCAGGCGCTTGAAGCGCCGTCCATAGACGCCCGCGAAGCCATAGCTCAGCGCGGCGCCAAGGCAGGCGAGTTGGGCAAGCATGTCGGTGCCGAGAGCTCCAGGCACGAGCCCTGAGAGCGCCTGCCGGCCGATCATCACGGCGACGCCGATGAGGCCGATGAGCACGCCCGCGAGACGATTGGCCGTCATCCTCTCGTCGCTGGTGAACAGATGCGCCACGATGACGGTGAACAAGGGCGTGGTGGCGTTGAGGATCGAGGCGAGGCCGCTGGCGATATGAGTCTGCCCCCAGACGAACAAGGTGAAGGGCACCACATTGTTCAGGAGGCCCATGCCGAAGAATGCGGCCCAGACGCTGCCCTGGCGCGGCATGGCGAGGCCCATCGCCCGGACCGCGATGTTGAGGATGATGGCCGCGACGCCGACCCGCAGCACCACGATGGTGAAGGGCGGCAGCTCCTTGACGGCGACGCCGGTGAAGAAGAAGGAGCCGCCCCACAGCACCGAAAGGGCGATCAGCATCGCCCATTCGATCGGCGTCATGGCCCGGTTGACGGCGGTGGTCTCGCTCACGGCACGCTCCTTTCGGGGCTGTGAGCCAGTCCTAGCGCGATGGCGCGGCTACGCTATCCGGTTCTTGCGGCGCAATTCGCGAGCGGAATGAAGCGACGGGCCAGCCCGTCACCGCCACTCCCGGATATCGACGAAGCGCCCGGCGACTGCCGCCGCCGCGGCCATGGCGGGCGACACCAGATGGGTGCGGCCGCGGAAGCCCTGGCGCCCCTCGAAATTGCGGTTCGAGGTCGAGGCGCAACGCTCGCCCGGTGCGAGCTTGTCGGCATTCATGGCCAGGCACATCGAGCAGCCGGGCTCGCGCCATTCGAAGCCGGCCGTGAGGAACACCTTGTCGAGCCCCTCGGCCTCCGCCTGTTCCTTCACCAGGCCAGAGCCCGGCACCACCATGGCGGCGACGCCGTCATGGACATGCTTGCCGGCGACGACCTTGGCGGCGGCCCGCAAATCCTCGATGCGGCCATTGGTGCAGGAGCCGATGAAGACGCGGTTGATGCTGATATCGGTGATCTTTTCCCCGCCATTGAGACCCAGATATTCGAGGGCCCGCGCCGCGGCCAGGCGCTTGCCCTCATCGGCGATCTCGGACGGCACCGGAACGCGGCCGAGCACGGTCGTCACCTGCTCGGGCGAGGTGCCCCAGGTGACGATCGGGGGAAGCTTCGCGGCATCGAGCACCACGGTCTGGTCGAAATGCGCCCCCTCATCCGAGCGCAGCTGACGCCAATACTCGATTGCCATCTCCCAGGCCTTGCCCTTGGGGGCCTTGGGGCGGCCGACGAGATAAGCGAAGGTCGTCTCGTCGGGCGCGATCAGGCCGGCGCGGGCGCCGCCCTCGATCGACATGTTGCACACCGTCATCCGCCCTTCCATCGACAGGGCGCGGATAGCCTCGCCCGCATATTCGATGACATGGCCGGTGCCGCCGGCCGTGCCGATCTCGCCGATGATGGAGAGGATGATGTCCTTGGCGGTCACGCCCGGGGGCAGGATGCCATCGACGCGCACCAGCATGTTCTTCGCCTTGCGCTGGATCAGCGTCTGCGTCGCCAGCACATGCTCGACCTCGCTCGTGCCGATGCCATGGGCGAGCGCGCCGAAGGCCCCATGCGTCGAGGTGTGGCTGTCGCCGCAGACGATGGTGGTGCCGGGGAGCGTGAAACCCTGCTCGGGACCGATGACATGCACGATGCCCTGGCGCACATCGCGCTCGTCGTAATATTCGACGCCGAATTCGCGCGCATTATTGGCCAGCGTGTCGACCTGGATGCGGCTCTCGGGATCGTCGATGCCCTTGGAGCGGTCGGTGGTCGGGACGTTGTGATCGACGACCGCCAGCGTCTTCGCCGGCGAATGCACCTTGCGTCCGGCAAGGCGCAAGCCCTCGAAGGCCTGCGGCGAGGTGACTTCATGCACCAGGTGCCGGTCGATATAGAGAAGGCAAGTGCCGTCCGGCTGTGCATCGACCAGATGGTCGTCCCAGATCTTGTCGTAGAGGGTGCGCGGCGCCACGGGAATGTCCTCGAACAGGTCAAAAAATGAGCTGCGCGCCTTTTACCGGCATTGAGCCGGGAAGGGCAAGCGCCCTGGGACCGCGACCTTCTCGGTCGTCCCAAACCCTCGCCCGCTCTTGCGGGAGAGGGTGCCGAGACCATAGCTCGAAGCACGCTGAGAGCGTTCGCTCACAGCTATGGTCGAGGCGGGTGAGGGACGCAAGGTCTTTACTTCAAGATCTGGCGCTTCACCGGCGTCCCTCATCCGCCCTCACTACGCAGAGTCTTTCTAGGGAAGATTTGCACCTTCTCCCGCCCAAGAGCGGGAGAAGGAGAAGAAAGGTGCTTCAGGCGAAGCGCCCGTGGCAGTGCTTGAACTTCTTGCCTGAACCGCAAGGGCAGCTGTCGTTGCGGCCGACCTTGCCCCAGCTCGCAGGATTGGCGGGATCGGCCTTTGCAGCGGCGCGTGCCGGGGGCGGGGCTTCGGCCACGGCCGTCGGATCGAAGCCGAGCATGGAGGCGGCCGCCCGGAAGGGGTCGCCGGCATTGAGCGAAGCGAGCGCCATCTCGTCCTCGCCCGTCACCGGATCGATATGATGGGCCTCCATCCCCGAGGGGGCGGCCAAAGGCGGGGGCTGCATCACGACCTCGACGCGCATGAGCTGCCCGGTCACGGCCTCGCGCAGATGCGCCACCATGCCGTTGAAGAGCTGGAAGGCTTCGGCCTTGTATTCGTTGAGCGGATCGCGCTGCGCATAGCCGCGCCAGCCCACCACCTGGCGCAACTGGTCGAGCGTCACGAGATGCTCGCGCCACAGATGGTCGAGCGCCTGCAACAGCACCTGCTTCTCGACATAGCTCATCAGCTCGGCGCCGTTGCTGTCGACGCGCCTGGCGTAGCCCTGATCGGCGAGCTCGCGCAGCCGCTCGCGCACCGCCTCCTCGGTGATGCCTTCCTCCTTCGCCCAATCGGCGACCGGGGCGTCGAGATTGAGCGTTTTGCCGAGCGCCTCCTTCAGGCCCTCGACATCCCATTGCTCGGGATAGGAATCGGTCGGCACATGGGTATGCACGACATCGTCGATCACGCCGTGGCGCATATCGTCGATGGTCTCGCGCACGCTCTCCTGGCCCATGAACTCGCGGCGCTGCTCGAAAATCACTTTCCGCTGGTCGTTCATGACGTTGTCGTAGCGCAGCACGTTCTTGCGCATGTCGAAATTGCGGGCTTCGACCTTGCCCTGGGCGCGCTCGATCGCCTTGTTGATCCAGTTATGGACGATCGCCTCGTCCTCCTGGAGGCCGAGCTTCTGCAGCATGCCGTCCATGCGCTCGGATCCGAAGATGCGCATCAGATCGTCCTGCAGCGACAGGTAGAATTTGGACTTGCCGGGATCGCCCTGACGGCCGGAGCGGCCGCGCATCTGGTTGTCGATGCGCCGGCTTTCATGGCGCTCGGTGCCGAGCACATAGAGCCCGCCCGCAGCCAGCACCTTGGTCCTGAAGGTCGCGATCTCGGCGCGGATCTCGGCCTCCCTGGCGGCCCGCTCGGGCCCCGGCTCCATGCTGCCGAGCGCCTGGCGGATGCGCATATCGGCATTGCCGCCGAGCTGGATGTCGGTGCCGCGGCCGGCCATGTTGGTGGCGATGGTGACGGCGCCCGGCGCGCCCGCCTGGGCGATGATGAAGGCCTCCTGCTCGTGGAAGCGCGCATTCAGCACCGCGAACAGGCGCGAGGGGCGCCCCTCGCGCGCCGCCTCATAGAGCGGCTGGAGGCCGTTCGGATCGGCGAAGTCGATCATCTTGAAGTTATGCGCCTTCATCACCTCGGCGAGCAGCTCCGACTTCTCGATCGAGGTGGTGCCGACGAGCAGCGGCTGGCCCTTGGCATGGGCCTCCTCGATCTCGCGCAGCACGGCGCGGGTGCGCTCGTCGCTGGTGCGGTAGACCTCGTCGTCATGATCCTGGCGCGCAACGTCCACATTGGTCGGGATCTCGACGACCTCGAGCTTATAGATCTCCTGGAACTCGTCGGCCTCGGTCGCGGCCGTGCCGGTCATGCCGGCAAGCTTCTTGTAGAGGCGGAAATAGTTCTGGAAGGTGATCGAGGCGAGCGTCTGGTTTTCCGGCTGGATCTGCACGCGCTCCTTGGCCTCGAGCGCCTGGTGCAGCCCGTCCGAATAGCGGCGGCCGGGCATCATGCGGCCGGTGAACTCGT
Source organism: Rhizobiales bacterium GAS188 (assembly GCA_900104855.1). Lineage (NCBI taxonomy): Bacteria > Pseudomonadati > Pseudomonadota > Alphaproteobacteria > Hyphomicrobiales > Rhizobiales bacterium GAS188. The sequence goes on along the minus strand of FNSS01000001.1, from coordinate 3,936,259 downwards.
CGATGATGATCACTTCGCCGTTGCGGACAATGTAATCCTTGTCGCGCTGGAACAGCTTATGGGCCCGCAGCGCCTGGTTCGAATGGTGCACCAGCGCGGTGTTCTCGACATCGTAGAGGCTGCCTTCGACCAGGAGCCCCGCTTCGGCGAGCAGCTTCTCGACATGCTCATTGCCCTGCTCGGTGAGCGAGACGGTGCGCTGCTTCTCGTCGACATCGACATCGCTCGCCGCAAGGCGCGGAATGAGGGCATCGACCGCGACATAGAGCTCGGAACGATCCTCGGTCGGGCCCGAGATGATCAGGGGGGTGCGCGCCTCGTCGACCAGGATCGAATCGACCTCGTCGACGATCCCGAAATTGTGACCGCGCTGCACCATCTGCGCCATGTCGTATTTCATGTTGTCGCGCAGATAGTCGAAGCCGTATTCGTTGTTGGTGCCGTAGGTGATGTCGCAGGCATAGGCAGCGTGGCGTTCGGAATCTTCGAGGCCATGCACGATCACGCCGACCGTCATGCCGAGGAATTTGTAGATCTGGCCCATCCATTCGGCATCGCGCCGGGCCAGATAATCGTTGACGGTCACCACATGCACGCCCTTGCCGGCGAGCGCGTTTAGATAGACCGGGAGCGTCGCGACCAGCGTCTTGCCTTCACCGGTGCGCATCTCGGAGATTGAGCCTTCATGCAGCACCATGCCGCCGATCAGCTGCACGTCGAAATGGCGTTGCCCGAGCGTGCGCTTGGCCGCCTCGCGTACCGTGGCGAAGGCGGGGACCAGGATGTCGTCGAGCGTCTTGCCGGCGGCAAGCTCGTCGCGGAAGGCCTGCGTGCGGGCGCGCAGCATGTCGTCGGAGAGGCTTTCCAGCTCCTTCTCCAACGCATTGATGCTCGCGACCAAGGGGGTGTAGGTCTTGAGCCGCCGATCATTGGAAGAGCCGAAGAGCCTCTTCGCCAATGCACCAAACATGGAAGGCCTTTCCGTCCGGGCGGGAGTGTCAGGATGTCGCGGGACGCCGTATCAAAGGTGCTGATTGCACGGCGCTGGTGTCAAAACCATGTCTTGGGTTCAAAACCAAGTCTTGTTTTTTGGGACCAAGTCTTGTTTCTGGGATCGAGTCTTGGCGCAATTCACAGGTGGGGGCTAGGGGGGCGCCTTGTCAATATTCCGGCCCTCGATTCCGCTCGCGCAAATTCGACTTGTGTTCGCCGCGATGATCGGCCACTCATCCGCGCGGCAGCGTCCAAATCGCGAAAAAGGCATGATTTCGATGGCAATCTCACGGTCTCTCCTCGGTTCCACACTGGCGATCGCGCTCATCTCGGCGGCGGTCCCGGCACGGGCCGAGAACGCGCCCGACAAGATCGTCGCAACCGTCAATGGCGCCCCGATCAAGGACAGCGATCTCGTCATCGCCGAGCAGGATCTGGGCAGCCAGCTGCAATCCGTGCCCGAGGCCGCCAAGCGCGACTATCTGATCCGATTTCTCGCCGATCTGAAGCTCGGCGCCCAGGCGGCCGAAGCGGCCAAACTCCAGGACACGCCGGATTTCGCCGCCAGGATGCAATATTACCGCGACAAGATCCTGCTCGACGACCTGATGGTGAAGGAGGGCGCGAAGGCCGATACGCCCGAGGCGCGCAAGAAGCTCTATGACGACACGGTGACCAAGCTGCCGCCCGAGACCGAGCTGCATGCGCGCCATATCCTGGTCGAGGACGAGGCGATCGCCAAACAGGTGGCCGAACGCGCCAAGAAGGGTGAAGACTTCGCCGCCTTGTCGAAGGAGTTCTCCAAGGATCCGGGCTCGGCGACCGATGGCGGCGATCTCGGCTGGTTCACCAAGGACAAGATGGTCAAGGAGTTCTCGGACGCAGCCTTCAAGCTCGAGCCCGGCCAGACCTCCGACCCGGTCAAGAGCCAGTTCGGCTGGCACGTCATCAAGGTCGAGGAGAAGCGCACCAAGCCGGTCCCGGCCTTCGAGGACGTGAAGGACAGGATCGGCACCTACCTGGTGCAGAAGGCGCAGCAGGAATTTCTGCTGTCGCTGCGCGAGAAGGCGAAGATCGTGCAGCTCGACAAGCCGGCGACCCCGGGAGCGGCCGGCGGCGCCACCCCGGCCCCGGCAGCGCCCGCGACCCCCGCTACTCCGCCCAAGTAACTCGAGAAATAGCGGACTCGCGAGGCAACTCGAGGAGCGTTCTTCCTGCGGCCGAGGGGGGGCGTCATGCCGGCTAAGGCGATCTATCTCGTCCGCCATGGCGAGACCGAATTCAATGCGCAGGGGCGCTATCAGGGCCTGCTCGATTCATCCCTGACCCGGCGCGGGCGCGAGCAGGCCGAGCTCATTGGGCGCATCCTCGCGGCCCATCTCGGAGCCGAACCGGATATCCCTTTGCATGTGAGTCCCTTGGGGCGAACGCGTGAGACCGCGGCGCTCCTGCGGCGGCGCTGCGCCTGTGCCGAGCCGGTCGTCGAGCCGCGCCTGCGGGAGGTCTCGATCGGCGCCTGGGACGGGCTCGACAGCGTCGAGATCCATGCCGAATGGCCGAACGCGCTCGACGGCGCCGGCCCCTTCGACTGGTATTTCCGCTCGCCGAACGGGGAATCCTACGAGGCCGCCTCCGCTCGCCTCGAAGCCTGGCTCACAGAGCAGCAAGCCCCCGTCATCGCCGTCTCGCACGGGCTTGCCGGCCGGCTGCTGCGTGGCGTCTATCTCGGCCTCGCGGCGGCGCAGGCGCTGAGCTTGTCGGTGCCTCAGGACGCGGTCTTCCGGCTCGCAGGCGGGCGGAGCGAAACCTTGACACTTCCCGCCCCGGCGGATGATTGAAAGCGGCTGGGATCGCGGGCGTCCCGCCCGCTGCGGCGCCGGTCCTAGGAGAGGAAACATGTCCACGACCATCTCGCCGCTCGCGCCCAATTCCTACCCCGACCTGCCCGAGATCGCGGGCGTGCGCTTCGCCACCGCCGCGGCCGGCATCCGCTATAAGGGGCGCACCGACGTCCTGCTCGCCGTCATGGACAAGGGGACGCAGGCGGCCGGCGTCTTCACGCGCTCGAAATGCCCCTCGGCGCCCGTCGACTGGTGCCGGGCGAAGCTCAAGGGCGGCAAGGCCCGCGCCCTCGTCGTCAATTCCGGCAACGCCAATGCCTTCACGGGCCGCAGCGGCCGCGAAGCCGTCAAGCTCACCGCGAGCCTCGCCGCCAAGGCGACCGGCGCGCCGTCGTCCGAGATCTTCCTGGCTTCGACCGGGGTGATCGGCGAGCCGCTCGATGCCAGGAAATTCGAAGGCGTCCTCGGCGCCCTCGCCGCCAAGGCGAAGCCCGGCGCCATGCTCGATGCCGCCAAGGCGATCATGACCACCGACACCTTTCCCAAGGTCGCGACCGCGCAGGCCAAGCTCGGCGATCTCTCCGTGACCATCAACGGCATCGCCAAGGGCGCCGGCATGATCGCGCCCGATATGGGCACGATGCTGTCCTTCCTGTTCACCGACGCGCCGATCGCCGCGCCGATACTGCAAACGATGCTGGCGCGCGCCGCCGACACCTCGATGAACGCCATGACGGTCGACGGCGACACCTCGACCTCGGACACCTTGATGATCTTCGCGACGGGTGCCGCGGGCAAGCGCGGCGCGGCGCCGATCGGCAGCGCCGCCGATGCGCGGCTGCGGCCCTTCCGGGCGGCGCTCAACGCCGTGCTCGAGAACCTCGCAAAGCAGGTGGCGCGAGACGGCGAAGGGGCGCGCAAATTCGTTGAGGTGAATGTGACGGGCGCGGTCTCGGCACGCTCGGCCAAGCGGATCGCCCGCTCCATCGCCGAATCGCCCCTGGTCAAGACCGCGGTCGCCGGCGAGGACGCCAATTGGGGGCGCGTCGTGATGGCGGTCGGCAAGGCCGGCGAGCCGGCCGATCGCGACCGGCTATCGATCGCATTCAACGGCATCCGCGTCGCGCGCAAAGGCGAGCGCGACCCCACCTATGACGAAGCCAAGGTCTCCGCGACCATGAAGCAGGAAGAGATCACCATCGATGTCGATCTCGGCCTCGGCAAGGGCCGGTCCCGCATGTGGACCTGCGATCTGACCAAGGCCTATGTCGAGATCAACGGCGATTACCGCTCATAGGCGCGTCAGTTGACCAGCAATCTCGGCTTGTCCAGGACGCGCAGCACATTGCGCAGCTCATGGCCGCGCTTCATGACGAGCCCAGTGGCGGTGATCACCGCATAGGTGCCTTGGCGCCGCGCCAGCGCCGGATCCTTGACGATACGATAGAGCGGCATCTCCGAAGCGCGACGGAAAACCGAGAAAACTGCCCGATCCTTGAGGAAATCCAGCGCGTAATCGCGCCATTCGCCCGAAACGACCTTGCGGCCGTAGAGGTTGAAGATTTCCCGCAGCTCCTGCCGATCGAAAGAGATGCGCTCTTTCGCCGCAACGGGGAAACGGACGAGTTCCGCTCCCCGCGCGGCTGCATATATCGGATCGGTATCGCTCATTGCGCCTCTTCTTGTGTGGGCATTCGCGCCTGAACCTGGTCGAAGCAGGCCCCGACGCAGCATCATCGCGCGATGAGCCTGCCTGTTCAAGAGGATTCACGAAGCCGTGACAGGGCGCCGCAAGAGCAAAAGCCTAAATTCCGCCCAATGCACGCCCTCTCAACGCCCCACTAAGCGCTATGCTCTCCACTGTCGTCTGACCGGTCCGGTGCGTGGTTTCCGGACTTTTGCCCCCCAGCCCCCTGGGAATCCGCACCGTGACCGGCAGACGCGCTTGAGTTGATCCCCAAACAACTCCGCAGGCCGGCATCTTGCCGGCCTTTTTTTGCGCTTTCGGCCTTTCTCGAGCTTTTCGCTCGGGCGATTACCGGCTGGAGGTGGCGCGCCGCGAGGTACCGGTGCCGGCTGGAAGCCGGCGGTCCGAAGGTTGCGCCCGGCTGAACCGTTGTGCCAACGCCCTTTTTGGACCGCTGGCTTCCAGCCGGCAGCACAACCCGAATTTGTTACGGCTCGGCCTTACGAATCGGTCTGGCCTTTCTGCAATTTTCTTGGGCCACGGCATGCCACAGCGCTGATTCGGCCCCTCACCGAGCTCCCTCTTGGGTTTTGCGCCTACCGCGCCTGCGCGTGATATTGCTGATTCGGCCGCATATCGACGGCCGAGGCCATGCGGTTGGACATATTGAAGAATGAGGCCACCGCCGCGATGTCCCAGATGTCGCGCTCGGAAAAGCCCGCCTTGCGCAGGTGATCACGATCGGCCTCGTTGATCTGGCGCGAATGCAGCGTCACCTTGGAGGCGAAGGCAAGCATCGCCCGATGGCGCTGCGACAGATCGGCGGCCCGCCAATTCATGACCAGCAGTTCGCCCAGCACCGGATCCCCGGATAATTGCCGCACGGCGGCGCCATGCGCCGCAAGGCAATAGAAGCAATGATTCTCACTTGAGACCGCGACCGCGATCATCTCGCGTTCGAGCTTGGAGAGGCCGGACGGGCCGAGCATCAGGTCGTTGTAGAAGGCCGCGAAGGCCTCGAGCTTCCCGTTGTCATGCGCATAGCTCGTCAGCACATTCGGGACGAAACCGATTTTCTCGCGGCATTTGTCGAAATAGGCCCGCATGGCCTCGGAGAGCTCGCCAGGCGGCAGATCGAGCGCCATTGGCATCGGCGCGCCATCCTGCCTCCCCGGCATTTGGCCAATCACCGGCTTTTGTTTCGCTGCCAGTGCCAGGGCCTTGGCGATCGGCCCGTTCGCGATCGGGCCTTTGGTGACCGTGTTTTTGGCCACCGGCGCCTTGGTTATCTGTTTTTTGGCAACCGGGTCTTTGGCAACCATGACTTTGGCAGCAGAGGTTTTCGCCGCCGAGGGCTTGGCTGGGGGGGATTTGGCCGGGGAGGGTTTGGCTGGCGCGGCCTTGGCCGGCTTGTTCAGCTTCGCAACGCTGGTCATCGGTCCTCGATGCTCCATGTCGAAGGGGTGATGCCACGCCTCGCGGGCCGGCCGCGCCCCTCGATGCTCGCGACCGGTGCGACAGCCACGATACTCCGGGAGGCGGCCGAGGGGAACGGCGGACCAGCTGTGCTCGATTGACATGAGGGCGCAGCTTCTGCCACCGATCCGCGTCATATGAGGGGCGGGCGGAGCTGGGCAAAGCATGAGCCCCGGCCGCGCGAGCTGGATCCGGAGATATCGAATGCGCGTGGTCACGGCGGCTGAGATCGATGCCGCGCTGAGCTTTCCAGCCCTGATCGAAGCGCTGCGCCGGGCTTTCGCTGCCAAGCTCATCGCTCCAGAGCGCCATCACCACCTCATCGAGCGGGGAGAGGAAACGGCGACCCTGCTGCTGATGCCGGCCTGGACGGGCAGCACGGGCGAGCCGTCCTATCTCGCGACCAAGCTCGCGACGGTGTTTCCCGGCAATGCGGCGCGCGGACGCCCGAGCGTCTATGCCACCACGATCCTGCTCGATGGCGGCACCGGCGAGCCGCTCGCCGCGATGGACGGCACGCGCCTCACCTTGTGGCGCACGGCCGCGACCTCGGCGCTCGCGGCCTCATACCTCGCGCGCAAGGACGCTTCGCGCCTCACCATGGTCGGGGCCGGTGCGCTCGCGCCCTTCCTCATCCGGGCGCATTGCGCCGTCCGTCCGATCCGCGAGGTGACGATCTGGAACCATAACGGTGCCCGCGCCCGCGAAGTCGTGGAGCGCATGACCGCCGAGCCTGGCTTTGTACCGCAAATCAAGGTGGCGGAGAGCCTCGAAACCGCCTGCCGCGAGGCCGATATCGTGTCTTGCGCGACCTTGACCCGCAGCCCCCTGGTTCGAGGCGATTGGCTGGCGGCTGGCGCCCATCTCGATCTCGTCGGGGCCTATAATCTCGAGATGCGCGAGGCCGACGACACCGCCTTGCGCCGGGCTCGCATCTTCATCGACACGCAGGCGGCGCTGAAGGAGGGCGGGGATGTCGCGGTTGCGTTGCGCGACGGCGCGATCGCTGCGGCGCAGGTGCGGGGCGATCTCGCGGGTCTCGTCGGCGGAGGCACTGAAGGCCGCTCCGGGCCGTCCGACATCACCCTTTTCAAGTCGATCGGGGCGGCGATCGAGGATCTGGCGGCAGCCGTCGCGGTCTGGGAAGCGGTCTGAGTGTTGCCGGCTGGAAGCCGGCGGTCCGCGGCACCTGGAACGCCGGCTTCCAGCAGGCAACACGACCGGAGCGTGATGTCACCGCAGTGGAAGATGCGCCGTCTCCTTGATGCGCAGGATGACGAAGAAGCTCACCGCGGCCGCCGCCATCACATAAGCGACGGGCGCCATCGGCGAGCCGGTCGTCTTGATGAGCCATTCGGCGATGAGGGGTGCGAAGCCGCCGAAGATCGCCACTGCGAGCGCATAGGAGGACGACATCCAGGTCGAGCGGCCGCGCGTCGTGAAGATCTCGGCGATCGCGGCCGGTCCCGCGCCCGAGAAGAAGGCGATGGAGAGCCCGAAGACCACCTGCATCAGCGCGATGAAGCCGAAGCCATAGCCCTGCAGCATCAGCCAGAAGGCCGGCAGCGGCAGCACGAAGAAGGCGACGCAGGAGGCGAGCAGCAGCGGCTTCCTGCCGATGCGGTCGGAGAGCGCCCCCATGATCGGCACGAAGATCACCACGGCGAGCAGGCCGATGGTGTTCGACCAGAGCGATTCGGCCGGCGAGAGCTTCAGCTGGTTGCGCGTGAAGGTCGGCATGTAGCTGAGGAATGTGTAATAACAGACCGTCCAATGCACGGTGAAGCCGAAGGCGAGGAGGGCGAGCTTCATATTGCTGCTCTCGGGCGCTGCGGTCGCGTCGCCATATTCCTCGGCGACTTCGCGATAGGGTGGCGTCTCGTCGATCGCGCGGCGCAGCCATAAGCCGATCGGCAGGAACAGCCCGCCCAGCAGAAAGGGGATGCGCCAGCCCCAGCCATCGACGGCGTCGCTGCCCATGATCGAGGTCAGGGTCGCGGCGAGGCCGGAGCCGAGCAGGCTGCCGCCGGCGACCGACATCTGCTGCAGGCTGGTATAGAAGCCGCGCTTCCCCTCGACCGACCATTCGGCCATGAAAGCCGTGGCCCCGCCCCATTCGCCGCCGGTCGAGAAGCCCTGCAGCAGTCGGCAGACGAGCAGCAGGATCGGCGCCAGGACCCCGATGCTGCCATAGGTCGGGATCAACCCGATCAGCACCGTGCCCACCGCCATCAGCAGGATGGTCAGGATCAGGGCGGGCTTGCGCCCATGCGTATCGCCCAGGCGGCCAATGACGATGCCGCCGAGCGGGCGCACCACGAGCCCGACTCCGAACACCGCGAAGGTCGAGATGAGCGCCGCGGCCGGATCGTCCTTGGGAAAGAAATTCTTGGCGAGCGACACGGCGAGATAGCCGAACACGCCGTAATCGTACCATTCCATCACATTGCCGATGGTCGCCGCATAGATGGCCTTGCGGCTCTGCTCGACGGTCGGGCCGCCCTTGGCGCTCAGGCGGCGGAGCTGCGCGTCAGCATTGGCGACGCTGCTGAAGTCCCTCGGCAGCGCATCGGACATGCTGTCCCCCTCGGCCCCGGATCAATGAAGCTAGCGTAGCCGAGCGAATGGCGAGTGGCGAGTGGGGGGCGAGTAGCGAATGGCGAATAGCGAGTAGAAAAGCAGCGCGAGGCCATCCGATGCTTCCCATTCGCTACTCGCTACTCGCTACTCGCTACTCGCTACTCGCCTCACCGGCGCGGCGACCACCCCGATGCCTCGCGATCCCAGGTGCCGGGCGGCACGCCGCGTTCGCGCAGCTTGAATTTCTGCACCTTGCCGTTCTCGGTTTGCGGCAGCTCGGCCACGAACTCGACGAAGCGCGGCAAGGCGAAACGCGGCAGGCGCGGCTCGCAGAACTGCATCAGCTCGAGCTCGGTCATGGCGCTGCCGGGCTTGCGCAGGATCGCGGTCATGACCTCGTCCTCGGCGAGCTCCGAGCGCACCGGGAACACCGCGGCCGCCGCCACTTGCGGATGGCTGATCAGCACCTGCTCGACCTCGAAGGAGGAGATGTTCTCGCCGCGCCTGCGGATCGCATCCTTGAGCCGGTCGAGGAAGCGGAACTGGCCATCGGCCTCGCGCAGCACCCGGTCGCCGGTGTGGAACCACAGATTGCGCCAGGCCTCGACCGTCTTCTCGGGCATGCCGAAATAGCCACGCCCGAAACAGAAGGGCTCGGAGGCCCGCACCATCAGCTCGCCCGCCTCGCCATCCGGCAGCTCGTTGTCGTCGTCATCGACGACACGCGCCTCGAAACCGTCGATCACCGGCCCCATCATGCCGGCCCGCTGCCGCGAGGGATGGGCGCCGATCACGAAATTGGTCTCGGTCGAGCCATAGCCGTCGAGGAGCCCGATGCCGCTGCGCGCCGTGAACTCCTCGCGGAAGCGCTCCGGCACGCCCGGCGCCAGCGCGATCCGGGCGGGATGCGCCCTCTCCTCGGGCGAAGGCGGACGTGACAGCAGCATCGGCACCATGGCGCCGAGCAGATAGGTCACCCTCGCCTTGTGCTCGGCGAGCGATGCGAAAAAGCCCGACACGGAGAAGCGCGGCAGATAGACGACATGGGCACCGTAGAGCAGCGCCTGGTAGAAGGTGTTCAGCGCATTGCTGTGGAAGAGCGGCAGCGGCGTCACCAGCGCATCGCCCTCGCCGACGCCGAGCAGGCCGCCGGTGATGACGCCCCACCAGTAATATTGCGCATGCGGGCAGATCACGCCCTTCGACGGGCCGGTGGTGCCGGAGGTGTAGAGGATGGCGAGCGTGTCGCCCGGAGCGAGCGCAGCCGGCGCCTGCGCTTGGCCGAGCCCCGGCAAGGGACGAAGCTCGCGCCCCGCGATCTGGTCTCCTCCGCCCTCGCCGATCAGCCACAGCGCCTCGAGCGGCGTCCCGGCGATACCGGCATGTTCGAGCGAGGCAAGATACTGCGTCTCGAGGATCAAGAGGCGCGCGCCGGAATTCTTCAGGATATGCTCGAGCTGCGGGCCGCGCGAGCCGGTATTGATCGGCACCAGCACGGCGCCGAGCCAGGCGGCCCCCAGCATCACGGTGACGAAGTCGAGGGTGTTGCCGCAGATCAGCGCCACCCGGTCGCCCGGCTTGATGCCGGCCTCGGCGAGCGTGCCGGCGAAACGCGCCGCAAGCTCGCAGGCCTCGCCAAAGCTCAGCGTGCGGCCGCTCGCCGTGACCAGCGGCGCTTCGCCGAAGCGCTCGCTGCGCTCGGTGAGCATCGCCGGCAAGGTGCGCTGCCGCGGGGGAAACAGCACCGGAAAGCCTTCGACCGTCATGACGCCACCAGGGCGAGCACGCGCAAGGGAGATCCCGAACCCTGCCTGACCTTGAGCGGCGCCGCGATCAGCACGGCGCCGGTCGGCGGCAAGAGGTCGAGATTGGCGAGGCATTGCAGCCCGTAGCGGCCGGCGCCGTGCATCAGCGCATGGCAGGGATAGGGAGGGCGCAGATGCGCGGCCTGGCCGGCATCGGTGCCGATCGTCTCGGTGCCGAAGCCGATCACGTCGCGCTCCTCGACCAGGAAGCGGACGGCCTCGACGCCAGGCCCCGGCGTGTGCTGGCCGGTCGCGTCGAAATTCTGGAACGCCACCGGATCGTTGCGCTTCGACCAGTCGGTGCGCATCAGCACCCAGGAGCGCGGCAGGATGCGCCCATGCTGCTCCTCGAAGGCACGCAGCTTGCCGACATCCATCAGGTAGTCGGCATCCGACGCGGCCTCGCGCGTGCAGTCGATGACGCAGGCCGAGGCGATGAAGTTCGCAGGCGCGATGGTGTCGGTCGCGTTGTTCGGCAAGTCGCGCCCGGTGATCCAATGGATCGGGGCATCGAAATGCGTGCCGGTATGCTCGCCGAAGGACAGGTTGTTCCAGTACCAGGCGGGGCCGCGAGCGTCGTAACGCGACACTTCCTCGATGCGCACCGGGGCGCTCTGGCCGAATTCCGGCGGCAGCGCGATCGGCGGGAATTCGGGGGTGAGCGCGTGGGTGAGGTCGATCACCCGGATGCGGCCGGCGATGATGTCGGAGACGAGATGGGGAAGGATCGGAGAGCTCATGAGATCAGCGCGAGCTCCCGCTCCAGCCCCTTCGGATTGTCGAGGAAGCGCGCCAGCACATCCTTGGCGACCTCGCCCGGATAGACATCCTCGATGCCACGCCGCAAGGCATCGACCACCGCGGCCGCGAGGGTTGCGGGCGAGAGCTTGGGAGGCAAGACGAGCTGGTTCCATTCATCGTCGATCGGGCTGGGGAAGACGTTGACGACCCGGATGCCGGCGCCCTGCATCTCGGCCCGCAAGGCTTGCGCGAGCGACAGTGCCGCCGCCTTCGAGGCCGAGAAGGTGCCGTGCGTGGGCAGGTTCGCGAGCGCATAGACCGACAGGATATTGACCCAGGCGCTGGCGCTTGCCGGCCCATCCGCGGCGCGGGCCCGCAGCGCCGGCCCGAAGGCTTGGGCAAGGCGCAGCAGGCCGAAATAATTCACCTCCATCTCGGCGCGCGCCGCATCGACGCCCTGGCGCGACGAGATGCTGTTGGCGCGATGATATTCGGCGGTGTTGATCAGGATATCGACCTTGCCGCCGATGCTGCCGGCGAGCTCGCGCACCGAAGCTTCGTCGGTGACGTCGAGCGGCACCAGCGTCACTTGCGGCAGGCCGCGCAGATGCTCGAGATCGGCCGAGCGCTTCCAGGGCTCGGTGAAGCCGGCATAGACGAGGTCGGCGCCGGCGGCGATCAGCGCCTCGGCCATGGCGCGCCCGCTGGCGGTCTTGGCGTCGGTGACCAGCACCTTGCGGAATTTGGGATCGGAGGTGGTTTCGCGGATCAATGGATCGTCGCTCATATGAGGCGTGTCCTTCTCGGGCAGCGCGACCAGCATCGCCTGGCCTGCCTTGTCGAGGGCGAGAGTGAGGCGCACCCGCGCCGGCGCCTCGCCGCAATCGCCGTGCAACGCCGCGATGGCGCTCGGCCCACCATCGAGGCGCACCAGCCCGATGGGCCAGGGCGCGCGCTCGCGGAAATAGAGCTCCTGGCCGTAGCGGATCTCCGTCCGCGCCAGCAGCTCGCCCCGGCCTTCGAGGACGCGCCAGCGCAGCCTGTCCGACAGGCAGGCGGCGCAGGCTTCGCGCGGCGGATATTGCACCTCCCCGCAGGCCTCGCAGCGTTGCAGCGCGAACTCGCCGCGCGCCGCCGCGGCCGTCAGCCCCTGGGCGACGCGGCTGCGCGCCGCAGGCGGCATGGCGAGGAGCCGCGTGCGGCTCAGCGGGTCCTTGCGCTGCAGAGGAGCGAGCGGCGCGCTCATTTGCGCTTCCTGCCCTTCTTGCCAGTCGCCGCCAAGATCGCTGCTCCCGAGCACAGGCCGCGATCGTAGTTGATCATACCGAAGCCACTGACGAGGCCGAGGCGAGCCTTCGCGATCTGCTCGCCGAGCGGTGCGCCGATCAATTGCCGGATCGCCTCGACGAGGCCGAGATGGCCGCCGGCGGCGCCAGCCTGCCCCATGGATAATTGCCCGCCCGATGAGTTGAGCGGAAAGCTGCCATCGATAGTGAAGCTGTTGCGGCGCACGAAATCGGGTCCCTCGCCCTTGTCGCAGAAGCCGAGATCCTCGATCTGCATCAAGGTGATGACCGGATAATCATCATAAGCCTGCAGGAAGTCGATATCCTTCGGGGCAACGCCCGCCTGATCGTAGAGCGCCTCGCGGTCGAGGGCCCAGCCGCCGCGGAACTGGATCGGATCCTCGGGAAAGCCATTGTGGCGCTCGATCGTCGCAAGCAGCTTCGCATGCGGCAGGCCAAGCTTCTTCGCCCTCTCGCGACGCATCACCAGGAAGGCGTCGGCCCCGGCGCAGGGCATGACGCAATCGAACAGGCGGATCGGGTCGGCGATCAGCCGCGCGCCGAGATAGTCTTCCATGGTCAGCGGCTTGCGCAACAGGGCAAGCGGATTGGCGAGCGCGTTGCGGCGCTGGGCGACGCAGAGCTTCCCATAGTCGGAAGGCGTGGCGCCGTAGACGCGCATGTAATGATCGGTCAGCAAGGCGAAGCTGCCATTCGGGCCGCCCGAGCCATAGGGATAGGCGGCGTCGCGCGCGAACAGGCTGAAATTCGAAGTGTTCTGGCGAAAGGAATCGACATGGTTGGTGTCGCCCGCGATGCAGGCGACGAGATCGGCATCGCCAGCCTCGACCGCGCGCGCCGCACGCCGCAGCTGCACGATCGCCGAGGCGCCGCCCATCGGCACATGCTCGAGCCAGCGCGGCGACAGGCCGACATGCTGGGTGAAGCCGACGGCCGTATCGGGGGCGAGCGTGAAGCTCGACACCGCGAGCCCGTCAATATCGTCCTTGCGGATTCCGGCCGCCTCGATGAGGCCGGCGAGCGCCCGCGCCAGGAACCAATGGGCTCCCTTGATCGAGAAGCGCGCATAGGGAACCGTGACGGGCGCCGCCACCACCACATCGTCGTAAGGGCGTGAGAGAGGGCGTGGGGTCATTGGCGTGTCAGGCCGCTTCGACGTCGAGAGCTTCGACACCGAGATAGGCTTCGCGCACGCGCGCATCGCGGCTGACGCGCGAAGGCGGCCCCTCGGCGATCTTGACGCCGAAATCCATCACCACGATCCGGTCGACGAGGGTCATGACGAAATCCATGTCGTGCTCGACCAGCATCACGGTCACCCCTTCCTGCCGCAGCGCCCGGATCAGCTTCGCCAAGGCCTGCTTTTCGAGCCGCCGCAGCCCGGCCGCCGGCTCGTCGAGGATGACGAGCGCGGGATCCGCCGCGAGCGCGCGCGCCACTTCGAGCAGGCGCTGCTCGCCGAGCGGCAAGGCGCCGGCGCGATGATGGAGCTTGTGGCCAAGGCCGACGCGGGCGAGCTGACGGGCGGCCTCGGCACGGACGCCGCGCTCCTCGGCCCGGTCGAGACGCAGTGCGCAGCGCAGGAAGCCGGCGCGGGCGCGCCCATAGGCGCCAAGCGCCACATTGTCGAGGAGCGTCATGCCGGGGCGAAGCCTCACATGCTGGAAGGTCCTCGCCATGCCGAGCCGGGCGCGGCGGCGAGCCGAAAGCCCTTGCATGTCCTGCTCGAGGAAAAGGATGCGGCCGGCGCTGGGCTTCGCGAGGCCGGTGACGAGGTTGAACAAGGTGCTCTTGCCGGCGCCGTTCGGCCCGATCAGGCCAAGAATCTCGCCGACCCGCAGCTCGAGGCTGACATCGTTCACGGCGATGAGGCCTCCGAAGCGCTTGGAGACGCCTTCGATCGCCAGCAGCGGCGCACCGTGTTTCAGCCCGGCGCGGCGCCGCAGGGGGCGCGCATCCATGACGGGCGGCGGTTCGCGGCGCGGCAAGGCGCGCAGCACGAAGGGAAGAAGACCCCAGCGCGCCTTCTGCAGGATGAGGATGAACAAGGCGCCGAGCACCACTGCCTGGAGCTGGGTGCTGTTTGCGGTGAAGAGCGGCAGGAAGGATTGCAGCCCTTCCTTGAGGAAGGTGACAATCGCCGACCCGACCACCGCTCCGCCGACATGGCCGGCGCCGCCGATGAGCGCCATCAGCAGGAACTCGATCCCGGCTTCGAGATCGAAGGCCGTCGGGCTCACCACTCGCTGGAAATGGGCATAGAGCCAGCCCGAGAGCGAAGCGAGCAGGGCAGCGAGCACGAAGGCGCGCAGCCGCGTCGCGAAGGGATCGATACCGAGGCTCTCGACGAGAGCGTTGCCGCCGCGCAGCGCCCGGATGGCGCGCCCCTCACGCGAATCGAGCAGGTTGGCGCAAAGCAGCATGGCGAGGCCGAGGAGCGGCCAGACCATGAGATAGAAGGCCTTGGCGGTGATCAGCGAGACGTCGCCAAAGGCGATCGCCGGGATGGCGGCGATGCCGTTATGGGAGCCGAGCGCCTCGACATTGCCGAACATGTAGTCGATGGCGATGCCCCAGGCGATGGTCGACAGAGGCAGGAAATGGCCGCCGAGGCGCAAGGTCGCGGCACCGAGCACCGCGGCCGTGACGCCCGAGGCCGCAAGTCCGATGAGCAGACCGGCAAAGGGAGAGCCCGCCATCACGGTCGTCCACCAGGCGGTCGCATAGGCACCGATGCCCACGAAGGCGGCCTGGCCGAAGGAGGTGATGCCGCCCGCCCCGGTCATCACCACGAGGCCGAGCGTCACCAGGGCGAAGATGGCGACATAATTCAGCAAGGTCAGAGGGTAGCCGCCGAGCCATAGCGGCGCGCTCGCGATGGCGGCGAGCGCGAGGACGAAGAGGAGACGGCGTGCCGTCATGCGGCGGCTTCCTCCTCGGCGTCGTCCTCATCCTCGAGCTGATGGCGAGATTGCAGCGACCGCCAGATCAGGATCGGGATGAGGGCCGAGAATACGATCACCTCCTTGAAGGCGCTGCTCCAGAAGGCCGCATAGCTTTCGAGAAGGCCCACGAACAGCGCGCCGAGCGCCGCCATCGGATAGCTGACGAGCCCCCCGATGATGGCGCCGACGAAGGCCTTGAGCCCGATGATGAAGCCTGAATCGTAATAGAGCGTCGCAACCGGACCGACGATGATGCCGGTGATGCCCGCCAGCGCCGAAGCGAGCAGGAAGGCCCAGGCCCCGGTCTGCGCCGGGCTGATGCCGCACAGGCGCGCGCCGAGCCGGTTGACCGCCGTCGCCCTGAGCGCCTTGCCCATGGCGGTGCGCGCGAAGACCAGGAACAGCAACAGGCAGACGACCCCGCAACCCGCCAGGATGATCAGCGTCTGGCCAGGCACGATGAGGTCGCCGAGCCGCAGCACGGCGCGCGTCAAGGGCTGGGTGCGCACGCCTTCCGGCCCGAAATAGAAGAGCGCCAGGCCGGACACGGCGAAATGCAGCGCCACCGCCACCATCAGCAGCACCAGCACCGGCGCATCCGCCAACGGCCGGAAGGCGATCCGATAGAGGAGCGGGCCGATCGGCAGCACGAGAGCCAGCGTCAGGGGAATGGCGACCACGGGCGGCAAATCACGGCCGGCGAGCAGCACGACCGCAATGGCCGGCAGCAGGGGCAGGCCGCCATGCAGAGCGAGGCCGCGCGGCAGGTCCGCGAGGCGCGCCGACCGCCAATGATGCGCCACCTCCATCGCCGAGGCGATCACGGCGAGCGTCAGCACCAGCCAGACTGTGCCGGGAAGCCGATGGCGCTCGAGTGCGCCGAGCGTCAGGGCCGTATAGGCCAGGATATCGCCGAACGGCACGAAGATCACGCGGGTGACGACGAAAACCAGCACGATGCCGAGGCCGACCAGCACATAGATCGCGCCGTTGGCGATGCCGTCCTCGGCGAGGAGCAGCGCGATTTCGGGGGTCATGCGCGCCCCAGCCTCATGGGAGGCGATCAGCGCTGGCACCGCGACCGTCTCGATCGCCCTTCCTTCCCGGCGGCGCGGCTCGCCGCCGCAAGGGCGGGCGAGACGCCAGCGGTCCCAGATTCGATATGTGAATCAATGGCGAAAAGCCTCGACCTGTCGTCGAATTGGTATCACACAGTGTCGTGCAGGGTTCAACCGCGTTCGCAGTGTTCTGTAATCGCTGGGCCCGATCGGCCGCCTCGCGACACGGCATGTTTGGCCCTCGGTCTGATGGCCTTCAGGCTCGTCGGTCTCGCTTTGGCGCGCGGAATATGTCAAATGAACGAGATTCACCCGGCGCCTCGCGCCATGAAGCTCGGCGCCCATCGACAAAATGCGCCCTTTTTTGCGAGATATCCCGCAACCCGCCAATAGCCGTTGCAAAGGGCCCAAGCATGCTGATCCGTCGCCGTTCACCGTCCATTGTCTTCCTTGCCACCGTCTTCCTTGCCGCCGCGCTCCTGTCCGGGATGCAGGGACCGCTCCAGGCGGCGAGTACGAGCAAGACGAAGCCGGCGGCGGCCAGTTCCGCCAAGGCGAGCGCCGCCAAGACGACCCCGGCCAAGGCGACGCCGGCCAAGACGAAAGATGTCGCCGCGGCTTCCGCCAAGCCCGGCACCGGGCAGGCCGTCAAGCTCGGCCAGTTCGATGACTGGGTCGCCTATGCGACACCCGGCACGCGGAAAATCTGCTATGCTTTGTCGGTTCCCAAGGAACGCCTGCCGAAGAACCTCAATCGGGATCCGGGATATCTGTTCGTTTCCTACCGGCCCGACGAGAAGGTGCGCGGCGAGATCGCCGTGGTGATGGGCTTTGCCGTGAAGGAGGATGCGCCGGCGCAAGCCGTGCTCGGCAGCACCAGTTTCGAGCTCGCCGGCAAGGATACGAGCCTGTTCGTGCACAACGCCGCTGAGGAAGGCTCAATGCTCGCCGCCATGAAGCGGGGCGGCAGCCTGACCGTGAAGGCCTCCTCGAAGCGCGGCAACGCGACGACGGACCGCTTCTCGCTTGCCGGCATCGCCCAAGCCCTCGATACCGCGGAGAAGAATTGCAAGTGACGACAGCCATCGCAGCCCCGACGCCCGTAGCCGCGACGCGGCCGGCCTCGCTTGCGGGGCTCGACCGAGCCTTGCTTGCCGACAAGCTCGCCGAGATCGGGGTGCCGGCGCGCGAGCGGCGCATGCGCACCGCGCAGCTCTGGAACTGGATCTACCACCGCGGCGCCACCGATTTCTCGGCGATGACCACGATCGGCAAGGAGATGCGGGCCGTGCTCGCGCAGAATTTCAGCCTCGAGCGGCCCCAGGTCGTCGCCGAACATGTGTCGTCGGACGGCACCCGTAAATGGTTGTTGCGCATGGCGCCCAAGGGTCCCCATGACAAGGGTGCCGAGATCGAAACCGTCTATATTCCGGAGGTCGACCGCGCCACGCTCTGCGTCTCGAGCCAGGTCGGCTGCACCTTGACCTGCACTTTCTGCCATACCGGCACCCAGCGCCTGGTGCGCAATCTCGAGGCGGCGGAGATCGTCGGGCAGTTGCTCGTGGCACGCGACCGTCTCGGGGATTGGCCGGTCGCCGCCCTGCCCGGCGGAACCGGCGAGCCGGCCAACCCGCGGCTCATCTCGAACATCGTGTTCATGGGCATGGGCGAGCCGCTCTACAATTTCGACGGGGTGAAGGCCGCGGTCGAGACGGTCTCGGATGGCGAAGGCCTCTCCTTGTCGCGCCGGCGCATCACGCTCTCGACCTCGGGCGTCGTCCCGATGATCCCGCGCGCCGGCGCCGAGATCGGCACCATGCTGGCGATCTCGCTGCATGCGGTGCGCGACGAGCTGCGCGACGAGCTGGTGCCGCTCAACAAGAAATACCCGATCAAGGATCTGCTCGAGGCCTGCCGCGCCTATCCGGGCTTGTCCAATGCGAGGCGCATCACCTTCGAATATGTGATGCTCAAGGGCGTCAACGATTCGGACCGCGAGGCGCGCGAATTGGTGCGCCTGCTGCGCGGCATCCCGGCCAAGATCAACCTGATCCCCTTCAACCCCTGGCCCGGCACGCGCTATGAATGCTCCGACTGGGAGCGCATCGAGGCCTTCTCCGAGATCGTCTTCAACGCCGGTTATGCCTCGCCGATCCGCACCCCGCGCGGACGCGATATCCTCGCCGCCTGCGGCCAGTTGAAGAGCGAGACCGAGAAGCTGCGCGCCCGGGCACGCCTGATGCTCGAGAGCGGCATCGGCGCCGAGGGCATGTTCGCCAACGTCGACTGAGCTCACACCCGCACCCAGTTTGCCGGCGGCGCGGCGACTCGACTTTGGATTCATTCCAAACTCGTTGAATTGACTTGACAATCGAGAGCCGCGGACTTCCGGGTTCGGGCCGCGGATCGTCGATGATGCGGGACCTTCGGTGCCCCGGATCGGCCGCTCCGTGCGACTGAACCGGCCAGCCGGCGCTGGCATACAGCGAGGATTCCGTGCTCGGCGCACTCATCATCGTCTTCCGCGAGGTCATCGAGGCTGGGCTGATCGTGGGCATCACCATGGCGGTGACGCGCGGCATCCCCGGACGCGGCCGCTATATCGGCGCCGGCGTTGCCGCGGGCGTGATCGGCGCCTGCCTGGTCGGCGCCTTCATCAACACCATCTCCAACGCCTTCCAGGGCGTGGGGCAGGAATTGTTCAATGCCGGCATTCTCGGCGTCGCGGTCGTCATGCTCGCCTGGCATAATGTCTGGATGGCGCGCCATGGCCGCGAGATCGCGGTGGAAATGCGCAAGGCCGGCGAGGCGGTGCACTCCGGCGCCTCGACGCTCGCCGGGCTCGCCATCGTGGTGACCGTCGCGGTGCTGCGCGAGGGCGCCGAGGTCGCCTTATTCCTCTACGGCATCTTCATCGCGTCCGAGCCGGGTTCGGGAACGAGCCTGTTGGCCGGCGGCTTCATCGGGCTCTTGCTCGGGGGCGTCGTTACCG
Organism: Rhizobiales bacterium GAS188; assembly: GCA_900104855.1. Classification (NCBI taxonomy): domain Bacteria; kingdom Pseudomonadati; phylum Pseudomonadota; class Alphaproteobacteria; order Hyphomicrobiales; species Rhizobiales bacterium GAS188. The sequence continues at coordinate 3,916,834 of FNSS01000001.1, read as the reverse complement.
TGCTCACCTATGGCGGCCTGCTGCGGATACCGAGCCGCTATATCTTCGGGGTGACGAGCGTGCTGATCGCGCTGCTCGCCGCCGGGCTCGCCTCGCAGGCCGTGGGTTTCCTGCAGCAGGCCGATGTTGTTACCGCCTTGTCGGAACAGCTCTGGGATTCGTCGCATATCCTCTCGGATACCAGCATCGTCGGGCGGGTGCTGCACACGCTGATCGGCTATAACGACCACCCGTCGGCCATGCAGGGCCTGTGCTATGTGGCGACGCTCGCCGTCATCGCGAGCCTCATGAAGCTGTTCGCCCATCCGGTCCCGGCGCAAGCGCGAGCCTGATGGGAGCGGCTTCGCGGCTCATGCCGGGGCGCTGCCCGTCTTCAGCCTGGCCTCGATGGCGTCCCAGATCACCACCGCGAGATCGGGCCCGCCCGTGTTGCGGATGGCGCGGATGCCGGTCGGCGAGGTGACGTTGATCTCGGTCAGATAGCCGTCGATCACGTCGATGCCGACGAAGATCAGGCCGCGCTGCCGCAGAGCCGGGCCGATCCTCTCGCAGATCTCTTGCTCGCGCGGCGATAATTGCGCCGCCTCCGCGGCGCCGCCACGCACCATGTTGGAGCGGATGTCGTTCGCCTGGGGCACCCGGTTGACGGCGCCGCGCGCGACGCCTTCGACCAGAATGATGCGTTTATCGCCTTTGACCACCTCGGGCAGGAAGCGCTGCACCACCCATGCCTCCTTGAAGGTGGCGGAGAACAGGTCGTAGAGCGAGCCGAAATTCGCATCCTCGCAAGCGACCTTGAACACCGAGGCCCCGCCATGGCCATGCAGCGGCTTCATGACGATCTCGCCATGCTGCTTGCGGAAGGCCTCGATCTCGGCCTTGTCGCGGGTGATCAAGGTCGGCGGCATGAGCTCGGGGAATTCGGTGACGAAGATCTTCTCGGGCGCGTTGCGCACACTCGCCGGATCGTTGACGACGAAGGTCTTCGGATGCACGCGCTCGAGCATATGGGTCGCCGTGATATAGGCGAGATCGAAGGGCGGGTCCTGGCGCATCAGCACCACATTGGTGTCGGCAAGATCGACGCGGCGCGGCTCGCCGAGCCCGGCATGATCGCCGACCACTTCGCGCACCTCCACGGGGCGCATCAGGGCGCTCACCTTGCCGTCGAGCATCGACAGCTTGTCGGGCGTGTAGACGAGCAGCGAGTGGCCGCGCGCCTTCGCCTCCAGCATGAGCGCGAAGGTCGAATCGCCCGCAATATTGATGCGCTCGATCGGATCCATCTGCACGGCGACGATGAGGGGCATGTTCTGTTGTCCTTTGGGGCAAGGCGGTCGGACCTCGCAGCGTCGATAGGGCGCCATAGGCCCTCTGGCAATGGCCGGAAAGCAGCGTGGGGCCGGCGTGGCGCGCATGCAACGCATGGCGAGCTTCGCAGGTGGGAGGTGCGAGGCGCCTTGACCGGGACTGCGCCGATGCGCATGGTGCCAGGGACATGCGCCAGGGGCTCGAAATGTGGTTGAAACAGATCGCCGGTATCGTTGCGCTGAGCCTGGTGTCGGCTTGCACGGCACCGATGCACGGCGTCTATGTGCCGCTGACGCATTATACGGCCTATACGCCGGCCCGTCCGCTGATCGCCGAGAACCGCATCGACCCCTATGACGCCCAGCTCCCGGCTTGCGGCGATGCGAGCGTGCTCGGCTTCATCAAGGACCGCTTCTCCATCCGCGAGGCCGGTTATTGGGATTCTGCGCTCAAGATCGCCGATTTCAGCCCGGCTTACGAGATCGCCTATCGGCCGCGCGGCCCCTCCTTCATCCCGCGCCGCTATTGCAGCGTCACGGGCCTGTTCTCCGATAATCGCAACCGCAAGATCTATTACTCGATCGATGAGGATACGGGCCTGTTCAGCTATGGCTGGGGCGTCACCTGGTGCCCGGTCGGGCTCGACCGCGACCTCAGCTATGCGCCGGGCTGCAAGATGGCGCGCCCCTGACCGGGGAGGGTGGCCGGGCAGAACGATGCGCATGCGCCTGAAGATCGCGGCGATCCTGTCCGCCTGCCTGCTGGCGCTGCAGGGCGCGGCCGGTGCGGCTGCGCAGGATCAGCATGAGCTTTATGGCGCGCAGCCTGGCATCTTCGATCTCTATCTGTTGTCGCTGTCCTGGTCGCCGGGCTTCTGCGACATCGAAGGCGACCGCAAAGGCAAGGCGGAATGCCGCGGCGGTGCCCAGCTCGGCTTCGTGGTGCATGGGCTCTGGCCGCAATTCGAGAATGGCGATTACCCTTCCTTTTGCGACCGCTCGAAGAACTTCGTGCCCAGCGCCTCGCTCCAGATCGCCCGCGAAATCTATCGCGACAAGGGCCTCGCCATCGGCGAGTGGCGCAAGCACGGGGAATGCACGGGGCTGGAGCCTTCGCTCTATTACCAGGCCGAGATCGCCTTGTTCCGCAAGATCAAGGTGCCGAGCACGCTCGCCGCACCGGCCGCTCCCTTGCGGGCAAGCCCGGCCGAGATCGCTCGCGCCTTCGCCAGCGCCAATCCAGGCCTGATCGAGCCCCGCATGGTGAGCGTCTCCTGCCGGCGGCGCGAGCTCGAGGAGGTGCGCTTCTGCGTCACCAAGGACCTCTCCGGTTTCCGTGCCTGCGGCAACGCCGTTCCCGATGCCTGCAACGACGGCGAGATCACCATTCCGGCCGTCAGATGAGCTCTGGGCGCTGGCGGCCCGGATGAATTACCGCCACGGATTCCACGCCGGGAATTTCGCCGATGTGCTCAAGCATGCCGTGCTGGCGCGCATGCTGGTGCATCTGCGCGGCAAGGACAAACCGTTCCGGGTCATCGACACGCATGCGGGACGCGGCGCCTATGATCTCGGCAGCGAGGAGGCGCGCCGCACCGGCGAATGGCGGGACGGGATTGGACGCCTGATCGAGCTTCCCGGCCAGGGCGGCGCCGGCAGGCTCGATCGCGGCCTTGCCGATTTTCTGTCGCCCTATCTCGAAGGAGTCGCCGCCTGGCGGGCCGAGCATGGCGAGCTGACGTATCCGGGATCGCCGGCGATCGTGCGCCATTTCCTGCGTCGCGACGACCGCCTGATCGCCATCGAGGCGCAGGAGCGCATTTTCGCCAAGCTCGCCAAGCTCTTCCCGGCCGGCTCGCGGGCCAAGGCGCTGCAGCTCGACGGCTATACGGGCTGGGGCGCCTTCGTTCCGCCGAAGGAGCGGCGCGGCCTCGTCATCGTCGATCCTCCTTACGAGGCACGGGACGAGTTCGAAGCGGTCGCGGCCGGGCTCGCGGCCGCCGCCAGGAAATGGCCGTCCGGCATGACGCTCATCTGGTATCCGCTCAAGGATCGCGCGCTGGTCGAGCGCTTCGCTTCGCGGCTGGCGGCGCTGGCGCTCCCCGATCTGTGGCGCGTCGAGCTCGACACCGGAGCTGGGGATGGCGAGGCCGGAAGAGGCGAGCCCGGACTTGCTGCTTGCGGCCTCATCCTTGTCAACCCGCCCTGGACGCTTCCCGAGGAGCTCCGCCGCGTCTTGCCCGCTCTCGCGGCGCGTCTCGCACGCGGATCGCAGGCGCGGGCCTCCTGCGAGCGCCTCGGCACGCGCCCAACTGCAGGCGCCCGGGAGAGCTGAAGGTCTTACCTGCCAGCGACGTTGGCGCGAGCCGCTCAAGCTTGCGGCGGCAAGGTGCCGAGCAGGGCAGCGGCTGCGAGAACCAACCCCGCCAGCACTTCCTCGACCAGGATATTGCGCCGGATCGCGGCGATCGCCTCGATCCCGCGTTTGTCCATGCGCGGCATCAGCCGCCAGCGATTGAAGGCCGCCGCAATCAGCATCATCGCGAACAACAGGCCCTTCGCCAGGATCGTCCAGCCATAGGCCGTCATGGCGAGATCACGCGCCGAGCCGAGCCTGAAGATGCTGTTGGCGATGCCGCTCGCGAGGATCAGCAGGACGAAAATCACCGCGGCATTCGAGAAGCGCAGCAGGACGGCGTGATCTGTGGCGAGGTCGGCCCTCGGCCGTGCGGCGAGCCACAGGCCGAGCGGCACGAGCCCGCCGATCCAGGCGCCGGCCGTCAGCACATGCACCATGTAGCAGGCGAGCTCGGCCGAGAGCTCCGTCCCGCTCGCCATCGCGGCATGGCCGATCCAGGCCTGGCTCGCGAGGGCGCCGGCGCCGAGCCCCGCCAGCAGCGTTGCTCGGCCCCTCCCCTCGGACCTGCTCGTCGCAAGGATTGCCATGACCAGGAGGAGGAAGAGCCTCGCCAGCCAGACGGGCCCGAAGCTCGTCTCGAGAAAGAAGCCGCTGAGCGTGTCGCGGTCGAATACGCCGTCGATATCGCCGACCATGATGACGAGCGAGCGGCAGACCCAGGCGAGGACCGAGGCGAGCGCCAGATAGGCGGCGAGCCGAACGGCGCGCCCGGTCCGGGCAAGCCCGGGCAAGCTCGTCGCCCCAAGCCGCGCCGGCACGGCGTAGAGCGGGAAGAGCGATGCCCCGAACACCACCATCAGGCTCAGGAAATGCAGCCATCTGGCCGCGACGAGCGGGACATCGATCTCCATGCGGGCGGTCTGGCTTACGGCTTCACGGCGATGGTGAAGCTGCCTTGGGTCTTGTGCGTATCGACCGAGACGACATGCCAGCTCACCTTGTAGCTGCCGGGCTGCAACTGCGCTTTGACCGGAACGACCAAGGTCGCGTGATCGGCGGGATCGAGGCTCGCGGCCCCGGTCTCGACGGCGCGGCCATTGGCCGCCTGAAGCTCGGCTCCCGAGAAGCGAGGCTCCACGCCTTCCGAGAAGCTGAGCTTGAGTTCCGTCGGCGAGGCAGAGACGGTTCCCCCGACCGCCGGAACCGCTTTGACCAGATGCGCATGGGCGAAGGCCGCGGAGGGGATCACAAGGGCGAGCGCGATGAGCGCCGAGAAGCCGAATGTCCTGTTCATGCGAGTCCTGTTCATGTCAGTGCTCCGAGAAGATCGGCTTGCCGATCGAGTTGGGAAAGATGTCGTCGAGGAAGAAGTGCAATTGCGCAATCACCCCGACATGCTTGCCGCTCGCCTTGTTCGCCGGGATCATAGCCTCGACGGCGATCTGATAGCTGTCTCCCGAATAGATGATGCCGGGATTGATGGTCCCGGTGGTCTTCTCGCCGGCAAAGCTGTTGGCGACCGGCGATCGTAGCGAGGCTTCGATGATCGGCGTCAGCCGGCGCAGCACATCGGGGCCGTCGATCTCGCGGATATGCGCGTTGAGATAGGGCAGGCTGTATTGCAGGGAGAAGCCCCAATTGAGGAAGACGGGGTGGTGGTCGACATTGACGTTGACGCCACAGATGGCCGGGGTCGTGCCGTCCGGATTGCAGCTCGTGGTGTCGACGCTGATATCCGTATGCTTCCAGGGGTCCGGAAAGCCGACGCCGATCTGACCGGTGAGCGCGATCGGCTTCAGCCACATCAGGTTGTCGGGCAGGTCGCCGAAGCCCTTGCCGAAAGTGAGCTGCGGCGTGATGGTCGAGAAATTCTCCGCCCCGACCCGCTTCGCGCCCGTTCCGCCGAGGTCGACCTTGACGCCGACCGACAGCATGAACTCATGAGGCGCGTTGGCGAATAATTGATATTTGGCGCCGAGCTCGAAATTCTGAAACCCATCCCCGCCCGGCCTGACATGCGTCCAGGTGCCGGCGACCGAAACGCCGAAATTCTCGGTGATGCGCTTATCGAACTCGCCGGCGATGTCGGTCTCGATCGAGCCGTCGGCGTTCTTGAAACGCGCGAAGGTCGGCAAGGACACCTCATCGGCCACCCCCGGATCGTCGATGGCCAGCGTGACTGGGAAAGTGCGATCGCCGATGATGGCATGCGCACCGGCGGCGGTGACGTAGGCGAGCGTGGCTGCGCCCGCGAATGCACCCGCGAATGCGAGCTTGTGCTGCGATTTCATGATGACAGATTCCAGACTGAAGAGACGATGTGCGGACGCGCTCGCCGAGGCGGCGCGCCCGTGCGGATAGCGGCGTCTTCAGGCTGTTTGCGGCGGCCCGCGCGGTTGGGCGCTCAGCGTCGACCTGCCGCGCGGCGCGGACGGCGCCTGCGGCAAGTGGATCTCGAAGGAGCGGCCGACCACGATGCCCGGCAGGACAGGCGGCGGCAGGAAGGCCGCAAGGCCGTGGCCGAGCTGGCAGCACAGGCCCGGGCAATCGGCGTCGCCATGGACGGGGCTGCCCGGCTGCTGACCGTCATCGGCGACGCACAGGGCGGCGTGCTGCCCGGTGAGCGCCGCGAGCTCGGCGAAACTGTCGGCGGCCGGCGGCGCGCCCGCCATATGCGCGGGCGCGAGAACGAGCTGGAGGATGAGCGCCAAGGCGCCCGCCAAAAGCATCAATGGTTGGAGCACAAATGGCCGGCGCGGCCGCGAGCCACGGACCATCCGGACGCCTGATCTTGCCCCTCGAGCCATGCCGCCTTGCCGCAGAGCCAACCTCAATTCGCAATTTTTATAGCGCCGATCGCGAGCCGAAGGATAGCGCGCCATCGCCGCAGGAAGGGGTGGCCGCGCCTTGGGGATCAGGCGATGCACGTCATTGTGAGGGCGCCCCCTCAGCCGATGGCGGACTTCACCGTCTCGATCAGCTGCTTGAGCGTGAAGGGTTTTGGCAGGAACATGAATTTTTCGCCTTCGGGCAGGTTCTTGGCGAAGGCGTCCTCGGCATAGCCCGAGACGAAGATGATCTTGAGATCGGGGTCGCGCTTGCGCAGCTCCCGCATCAGCGAGGGGCCGTCCATCTCCGGCATCACCACGTCGGAGACGACGAGATCCATGGGACCGTCCGCCTTGTCGAGAAGCTCGATCGCTTCACGGCCGGAGGCCGCCTCGAGCACCTCGTAGCCCCGCGATGCGAGAGCCCGCGCCGCGAATTTGCGCACCGCCTCCTCATCCTCGACGAGCAGAACGCGTCCCGAGCCCGTATGGTCGACGGCGCGCGTGTCCGGCATGTCCGCCGGCGCGAGCTCGGACGAAGCCGCCGCCGTCGCGGCGCCATCTTGGGCCGAGGCGGTCTCTTGGGCCGCGGTGGTCTCTTGGGCAGTCTTGGCCTCCTCGACATAGCGCGGCAGGAAGATGCGGAACACGGTTCCCTTGCCGAGCACGGAATCGGCATAGATGAAGCCGCCCGTCTGCTTCACGAAGCCGTAGACCATCGACAATCCGAGCCCGGTGCCTTTGCCGACTTCCTTGGTGGTGAAGAAGGGTTCGAAGATCTTCTCGATATTCTCCGGCGAGATGCCGGTGCCGGTATCGGCGATCTCGACCAGCACGTAATCGGCCGGCACCAGCCCCTGAAGGCTGAAGGTCGCGCATTCGGCCTGCGGCAGGTTGCGGGTGTGGATGGCAAGCTCGCCGCCGCCCGGCATGGCGTCGCGCGCATTGACGGCGAGGTTGAGGATCGCCTGCTCGAACTGGGTGGCATCGGCATGCACGTCCCACAGATCGCGTCCCTGACGCATATCGAGCTTGACGGTCTCGCCGACCAGGCGCCTGGCCAGCATCGACAGATCGCTGATCAGCTCGCCGAGCTGCAGCACCTGGGGCCTGAGCGTCTGGCGCCGCGAGAAGGCCAGGAGATGCTGCACCAGGTTCTTCGCCCGATTGGCGTTCTGCTTGATCTGGATGATGTCCTGGAAGGCGGGATCGGTCGGCCGGTGATTGGTGAGCAAGAGGTCGGAATAGCCGATGATCGCCTGCAGCACATTGTTGAAGTCATGGGCGACACCGCCGGCGAGCTGGCCGACTGCCTGCATCTTCTGGGCCTGGGCGAACTGCGCTTCGAGGGCGCGCTGCTCGGTCGTCTCGATGGCGTAGACGATCGCCGCCTCGCCGTCGCCGCCGACATTGCCGGTGGGAGTCACGAAGAAGCGGGCCGAGCGATTGTCCTTGCCGGCGAGCGCGGCGTCGATCGGTGCCGTGGTGCTGTGGCCTCCGGCCGCGCTCGTCACGGCTCGGTCGATTGCGGGCCGGCTGGAATCCGCCACCACCGCCGAGATCTGCCGTCCCTCGCCGGTGTCGGGGCGCAGCGCCCCGCTGAACAGGCGCAGGAACGAGGCATTGGCGCTGAGGATCCTGCCGGTGACGTCGACGAGCGCCAGCGCGAAGGGCGTGGTGTTGAACAACCTTGCGAAGCGCACTTCGGCCGCCCGTTGCGCCTCGTCCTGGTCGCCCCTGGGGCCGCGATCGAGAACCAGCGTGCGCGAGGCGCCCGGCGCGCCGTCATGCGCGAAGGCGACGCGATGCAGCAGCCGCACCGGAATGGTCTCGCCGCCGCGCTTCCTGAGGTCGACATCGAGGATGTCGGTCGCCACATCCCCAGGCGCGCCTGTCAGATGGGTGATCAGGGGAGAGGCATCGCCCGCCACCACATCGGTGAGCTTGAGCCCGCCGACCCCGATCTGGGCCAGGTCGTGATCGAGCCAGGAGGCGAGCGTGGCGTTCATATAGGCGATGGCGCCCGAGGCATCGACCGACATGAAGCCTGCCGGCGCATGGTCGAGATAGTCGATCGCCTGCTGCAGCTCCTGGAAGACGTTTTCCTGGCGCTCGCGGTCGCGCGTGATGTCCGACACCGTCCACAGCGCCGCGCTCGGGCCGGTGCCGCGCGGGATCGGGCGCACGCGCAGCCGATACCAGGCGACGCTGCCCGTGGCGCTCCCGACCGGCTGGGACAGCCTGATCTCCTCCACCGCACGGCGCCCCTGACGGGCCGCCTGCGCCAGTCGATAGATGGCTTCCGAAACTTCCGGGGGGCCCGAGAACAGGCGTTCGACCGGGGTGATCGCGCCCTGGCTCGGGCCCTGGCTCAAGCTCAGATAGGCTTCGTTGGCATAGATGATCTGGCCGCCGGGGGCGCTGATCAGCATGCCGTCGGGGGAGGAATCGGCGATCGCCTGGGTGAGGTCGTTGTTCGCCGGAGCGAGCCCGAATGGCAAAATGCGGAAAGCCCAGGCGAGCAGGAAGAACACGCCTGCCGATGAGAGGAAGGCGAGCGTCACCCCGATGAAGGGCGAGGTCTGGCCGCGCGATACGAGCAGCACGATCAGCAATGCGCCGACCAGGAGCCCGACGACGAGGAGCGTCAGTCCGAGGCTCTGGTTGCGGTTCGCGCGGTTGATGGTAGCTCGGGCCGTCACGCCGGTCATCGTCTGGTTCCTCGGCGAATCAGACATCTTCTAGCCTGATAGCCTAGCACAAGCGAGCGCATCTCGGCCGCGACCGGCGGGCCTGTGGTCGCGCCTCACATCCTGGTCGGAAGTGCAATCCCTCGAGTAGCGGGCATAAGCCGGGAGGTGAAGTTGCGACGAGAGATGGTAGACTAATGGCGAGGCAGACATCGGAGATCATGGAATGCGCCCCTCAGCCGCGCTTCGAGCCCGAATGGGAGCTGTTCGCGCCGTAATTGCTCGCTATCCGGTCCAAAATCCTCGGATTTTTGGCTCAGCATCCCGGGGAGATGATCTCGATGGCAGTGATCTCGATCTCTTGGTCGATCCAATGGAAACGACGACTCTCTTCGATTTGGCCGGGCTGAAACTTGAGCTCGAGGCGCTGCTCGGCGTTGCGGTCGACATCGCAACGCCACTCGCGCTGCGCTCAGGCATTGATCGGGCGATAGCAGACGATCTGAGACCCCTGTGACTGCTCTTCGGACGGCGGATCAATTCCTGCAAGACGTTGTCGACTGGGGCGAGCGCGCCATACGCCACGCATCCAGCCTCTCGCGCGAACAATTTCTGGCGGATGAGAAGACCCAAGACGCAGTGAGCCGCTGCATCGAAGCGATCGGCGAAGCCGCGAACAGGGCCGCAAGGTTGGATCCCTCCATCAAGTCGAGCTTCCCAGAATTTGAGGTGGACAGGGCCTGTGCGGCCAGAAACGTCCTATCGCATGATTATTTCAGGGCCGATCCGTCAGTGCTTTGGGCCACCGTAACGCAGTCCATTCCAAAGTTCGTTTCGGATCCGAAACACATAATCGAGCACCGCAAGAGGGCTTCCGCGCAGAAACAGGGCGGCAGCGATTTGGTTGGCGGAGGACGCAGCGACGAACCCTCTTGAAGCGCCTGCCTCCCGCTCGAGCCTGCCCGAGAATTGCGATGGAGAGCGCGTCGAGTGGCTAGTCGACGCACGTCCATTGCGTGTCCTGCTTGCAGGCTTGTCGGGAGGCTCGCCTCAAGACGGGGGAACGATCGGCGCGAGCGGCGGCAGGCCGGCCTCGATCTTGCGGAACTCCGCCTCGCGCCGCGCGATATAGTCGCGGGTGATCGGCACCGTGTCCTCGTGCTTGGCCATCTGCACCTGGAAGACGAGCGTCCGGTCGAAGCGGAACGCCGCTTCCGAGGCCGCCAGGAAGAACTCCCACATGCGACAGAAACGCTCGTCATAGAGCTTGGCCATCTCGTCGCGCCTGACGAGGAAACGATCGCGCCAAGCTTTCAGCGTATAGGCGTAATGGAGCCGCAGCGTCTCGATATCGGTGGTGATGAGGTCGCTCTTCTCGATGACCGGCGTCATGTCCGAGAGGGCCGGGATATAGCCGCCGGGGAAGATGTATTTCGTCACCCAGGGGTTGGTCGGGCCCGGCTCGTCGCCGCAGCCGATGGTGTGCAGCAGCGCCACGCCGTCCTCGGGCAGGACATTGCGCAGCTTGTCGAAGAAGGCGCGGTAATCGCCCTTGCCGACATGCTCGAACATGCCGACCGAGACCACCCGATCGAAAGTGCCTTCGACATCGCGATAATCCATGAGGCGGATATCGATCATGTCCTCGAGGCCCTCCTTGGCGACGCGGGCCCGCGCCACCTTGTGCTGCTCCTCGGAGAGCGTCACGCCGGTGACGCGCGCCTTGCAGACGCGCGCCAGATAGAGCGCAAGCCCGCCCCAGCCGCAGCCGATATCGAGGACACGCTGGCCGGGGCGGACCAGGAGCTTCGCCGCGATATGGCGCTTCTTGGCGAGCTGGGCGTCATCGAGCGACTGGTCCTCGCTCTCGAAATAGGCGCAGGAATATTGGAAATCCTCGTCGAGAAAGGTGCGGTAGAGGCGGAAATCGAGATCGTAGTGATGGGCCACATTGGCCTTCGCCTTGGCCTTGGGATTGCCCGGAAACAGCCTCCAGGCGGCATCGCGCAGGCGCCGCAGCGCCAGGATCCAGGCGGCCGGCTTGACGTTGCGCACCGATTGCGCGGCGATCGACAAGAGGTCATAGACACTGCCCTCGAGCAGTTGCAGACGCTGATCCATGAACAATTCGCCGAAAGCGAGGTCGGGATCGCGCAGGAGCGAGATGATGGCTGCCGCATCGGCTATCTTCACGCCGACCTTGGGAGAGGGCAAATCGCCGACGCTGACGCTGGCGCCGGAGGGGAGCACCACATGCAAGGTCCCCCCTTTCACATGGACCTTGAGAAAATTGATCAACAGCCGGTCGAACATTGCAATCATCGAACAGACCCCGCCTCTCGCGACAGCCGCGCTGCGCGCCTACCCTCGCTCGTCTACATGCAATCCGTCCCGCCCTCGTGCAAGGTTGCCGACGCATCCGAGCGATTCGGTTGCGGCATGGCGCCTGCCGGGGAGAAGCATATCCCGGCTTGCGTCGAGCCCCGATAGTCACGCATTTACCAAGTCTTAACCCTAATGACACGAAGCGCTCGAAGCATGATAGGCTGTCCGAATGATCGTCGGCGTCCGCAGCTCGGCGCCATATGCGATACGATGATGGGGGGCGATGCTATCGACCCTTGCTGTCGCTCCCTTATGTCTCGTTTCCGATTGAGATCGTGCGAGATTCGGGAATTGGACCAAGGTCGAAATGCCTCAGGCCTCGCCTGCCGGGGGTATGAGTGAGGAGTGGGTCATGAATTTGAGTGGCGGCAACTGGCAATTGGTCGGGCTCTTGCTGGTCGCGTTCATCATTCTCGCCGCCATCCTGTTCTGGGTCGTTCGGCGAATGTTGACGCGCGGCGTGAATTTCTCGGGCGATGGCTCGCAACGCGGCAAGCGCTCGCGCCTCGGCGTGATCGACAGCTTCGACGTCGACCGGCAGCGCCGGCTGATCCTGTTGCGCCGTGACAATGTCGAGCATCTGGTGATGATCGGCGGCCCGAACGACGTGCTCATCGAGCCGACCATCCGCCGCGCCGTGGCGCAGGCGCAGCGTCCCCCCGGCGTGCCCCTGGCAGGGGCGGCTCCCGCGCCCGTGGAGGTGCTTCAGCCGGTCCCGCAGCGTGATCACGCCGCGGTGATGCCGGCGCGGGCAATGCCTGTGGCGCAAGAGGTGGCAGCGCCGCTCGCGCCGCCGCATCGCCCGGCGCCGCTCCCCTCGGCCGAGCTCGCACCGACGCCCGTCGCGCCGCCGGCCAGCGCCGTGCCGCAACGCGCGCCCGTCGCTTCGCCCGCGGTCGCAGGGCCCGTCCCCTCCCCCAGGGTCGACCCGCCCAAATCCGATCCCCCGCATGCCGAGCCGGAGCGCAACAGCCGTCCCGCGCTGCCGCCGGACGTATCCGCCGCGGCGCCGCCCGCCGCTGCCCCCGCCGGGCGGCCGCGCCTGCCTGACGCCGATCTTGCCGCCATGGCTCATAAGCTCGAGGAGGCGTTGCGGCGGCCGATGAGCGGCTCCCCGGCGCCGAACAGGGCGGCACCGGTTCCGGAACCTGTTGCCCCGCGGCCGGCCCCCGCCCCATCCCGGCCGGCGCCGGCGCCCACAGCCCCGCCCGCAGCCAGCGCCGCGAAGCCGATACCCACGCCTGTGTCGGCGCCCGCCGCGCCGAAACCGATGCCGGCCCCAGGCACCGCACCTCCCGGCATCGCGCCTCAAGCCGGCACTCCGCCAGGCGCCGCGCCACCAAGTATTGCTCCTGCGCGCCCGCCCGAGCCGGCCCCGAAAGCATCGCCGCCTGCCCAGACGGCACGCCCGCCGGAGCCATCGCCCGCGGCGGCCCAAATGCCAGTGGCGGCTCCCGCGCCGGCACCGCGACCTGCAGACGCGCCGGCCAAGGTGCCGCCGCCTCCCCTACGCCCCGAGCCGAACAAAACCGCGCCGCGCCCGACGCCGCCCGCACCCAGCACGGCGAACCAGGCCGAGCCGCCCGATCTCGATTCGCTCGAGGCCGAAATGGCAAAGCTGCTTGGCCGCCCGAGCCAGCCCGGAAGCTGACCCCGCGGGCGTCAGCTCACCTCGCCCCGCTTGCGGGGAGAGGTCGATCCCGAGCGAAGCGAGGGAGCGGGTGAGGGGCTGGGTGATTAGCCGCGGCGCTGGCTCATACTCACCGAGCCCCTCATCCCCCGCCTTCTCCCCGCAGGCGGGGAGAAGGAGCCGCGCTGGCGCTATGCCGCCTTGGGGACACCGCGCGCCTTGCGCACATCCTCCATGCCTTTGTAGGTCGGGAACTTCAGCATCGCCTGCCACAGATGGTCGCCATAGGCGAAGGGCTCGAAGGGCTCGATGCCTTCGAGCGGCAAGGGCTGGATGACGGCGTCGACGCGAGGCTCGTAGAAGAACGGGATGGAGTGCCGAGGCCTTCCCGGGCTCAACACCCTGTGCCGCGTCGCCTTGATGCGACCGCCCGTCCAGCGCTCCAGCAGGCCGCCGAAATTGACCGCGACTGTCCCCTCACGCGGCGGCACGTCGAGCCATTGCCCCGAGGCGTCCAGCGCCTGGAGCCCTTCGACGCCGTCTTGGGCAAGCAAGGTCACGAAGCCAGAATCGATATGGGCGCCACCGATCACCCGCCGCCTCACGCCCTTCTCCTCGACGAAGCTCGCGCCCTCACCGATCTCGGCCGCGTCGCGCTCGGGGTAATGCAGAAAGCGCAAGGTCGAGTTGCCGCCCGCGAAGGCGCCGTCGAAGAAGCGCTCGTCGAGGCCCATGCTGCGTGCGATAGAGGCCATCAGCACGCGACCGGTGGTCTCCATGGCGCTGTAATAGGCGGCGGTCGCCGCCCGCCAGCCGGGCAACAGCTCCTCGGGCAGCAGCGGCGTCGCCTCGAGCAACGGATCGTCCCCGGCATCGGCGCGCCTCGGATGCACGATGTCGGGGCCCATATCATAGCCTTCGGCATTCTGGGCCGGGCCCGGCAGCAGCGGGAAATAGCCGCGATAGATATTGGGCTGGCCGGGATCGTATTTCTGCCGCCACAGCTTGCGCTTCTCGGCCTGCGGCAACCCGAGCAGCCTCAGCATGGCGGCGCGATGCGTGTGGGTCGCCGGCAGGAGCTCGGCGCTCGCCGTGATCGTCATGAAGCCGGAACCCGTCGCGGCGGCGATGAGCTCGGCATCCGCGGCGCGCCGGCCCGGCCCCTCGGCACCGTGCAGCGGCGTGATGTCGATCAGCGGGATCATCGCGAACTCCTTTCGGCCGGACAGGCCAGCGATTCGTCATGGGAATCCCATCATTTGAGGAAAATGATGCGATATCAACACTCTTGCGCAAAGACGCGGGCGATCAGCCGCGCTTCCTTGGCGACACGCCCCTGTCAACGCGGTGGTATTGCGCCTATATGTGTGACTGCCCTCCCCGGAGGGCTTTTCGATGTGGGTGTCATGACGAAACGAATTTTCACGCGGCGGGCCGGGACGGTTCGCTCCATCCTGGGCTTTCTCGCCTGCCTGGCGATCGTCGCCGGCACGGTGGTGATGCTGAGCACGGCCGCGGCCGATGCCCGCGCCGGCGGCGGCTCCAGCTTCGGCAGCCGCGGCTCGCGCAGCTTCAGCACGCCGGCGCCGACCCCGACCGCGCCGGGAGCCGCAGCACCTTTCCAGCGCTCGATGCAGCAGAATCCGGGCGCCCCGATGGGGATGAGCTCGCCCTTCGGCGGCCTTGGACGCGGCCTTTTGTTCGGCCTGGTCGGCGGCGGGCTGATCGGCATGCTCATGGGCAACGGCATGGGCTCGATATTCTCGCTCATCCTGCAGGTCGGCCTGATCTTCATCCTGGTGCGCTTTGCCATGGCCTTGTTCGGTCGCCGGGCCGCGGTCGCCGGCAACCAGCCGGGCTTTGCGCGCTCGGGGCTCGGCTCGATGGGCGCTCCCGCGGGCCCGGCTGCGAGCACCCGCCCGCCTTCCGCCGCGCCGCCTTTGCCGATCACGGCGGCCGATTATGCCCGGTTCGAGCAATTGCTCACCGATATCCAATCCGCCTTCGGGCGTGAGGATGTCGCAGGCTTGCGGCGCATGAGCACCCCCGAAATGATGTCGCATTTCGAGGAGGAGCTTGCGGCCAATGCGGCCAAGGGCCTCGTCAACAAGGTGTCCGGCGCCAAGCTTTTGCGCGGCGACCTTTCGGAAGCCTGGCGGGAAACGCAGGCCGACTACGCCACCGTGGCGATGCGCTACCAGATCCTCGACATGATGGTCGAGCGCTCGACCGGCCGTATCGTCTCGGGCGATCCGGCGAGGCCAGACCAGGTCACCGAGATCTGGACCTTCCTTCGGCCCCGCGGCGGCGACTGGCAGCTCTCGGCGATCCAGCAGGTCTGATCACGCCCTGTCGAGATGGCCGAGATCGCGCTGCGGATCGAGGTGGTCGCGCACCAATTGCTTGAGCGTCTTGACGTCGGGGAAACCGCCGTCGCGCTTGCGTTCCCAGATCGTCTCTCCGTCGAGATCGATCGCGAAGGCGCCGCCCGTCGCCGGCTTGAGGGTCACCTCGCCGAGATCCTCCGCGAAGGTCGAGAGCAGCTCCTGCGCCATCCACGCCGCGCGCAAGAGCCATTGGCATTGGCGGCAATAGGTGATGACGATGCGCGGTTTTGGGGCGTCGGTCATGCGGGGACCATAGCATGAGGTCGGTGCCATTGCGCCCGCCAACGGATACGAGCCGCGCCTTCAGCCACCTGTTCCGACCTGATAATACAGGCAATTAACAGGCGGACGGGCGGCAAGGCGGACCGATCGCGTTCGGTCGGTGCCCCCTGGCGATACGAAGCAAGAGGCGCGGCCCGTCGATAATCCACACAAGCTGGTATCGGCCACGATTGCGGGCTAAACTTGCCGCGGCGGCAAGGGTCACGGGCGGCTGGATCGCAAGACGTTCGCGAACAAGAGGTTCTGGAGAACCAGCATGGACCTGTCGCCGGTGGTCGCCCTGTTGTGCCTGTGCCTCAATGTCGCCCCGGCCGAGCCGACCGTGACGTTCGGCTCGCGCACCCGCTTCACCTTCAAGGCGTCCGAGGCAATGTGGCTGGAGGCCGGTCCAGATAAGATAGCGGGACCGCGATCCCGGCTCCGGGGGATTCGAATTCCGAGACCACCCATGCGAGCTGAGCCAGGATCTTGGTGGTATCGAACCCGCCAATGAAGACGCCCGAGCCGGACGCATTGGCCGCATAGCCCTGCACCAGCCGCGTCAATTCCTGCGTCCAGATGATCGGGATCTCGGAGATCACTCCGATGGCCTCGTCGGCATCCGACAGGATCGGGGCGCCCGAGGCGCCGCGCGTGATCGGCATCTGCACGCGCATCAGGTCTTCGGCGATCTGATAAAGCCTGTCGGTGCCCTTGATCAGCCCGATCGTGGTCGGAGCCGCGACATGCAGCGAGGAGATGAAGCCTTCATACAGCACGCCCGAGGAGGATGAGCCCGGAAAGCCGATCGAGATCACCGGGTCGCCGATGCGCGCGGCACCCGATTGGCCGATGGGGATGAAGCAGGCCGGCTTGATGCCGGTCTTGAGGAGCGCAAGATCATAGGCGGCGAGATCGGCGTCTCGCTGCGTCAGAGGCCCGAGGCGCACTGCCTGCTTGCGGCCGTCGATAGTGCGCAGGTTCAGCGCCGAGATCAGCGCCACCGAAAGACGCACCTCGCTGCCGATCTGCCGGACCTCGCGCGTGAACACCACATGGGCCGCGGTCGCCAAGGTGCCCTCGGCATCGGTGAAGAAGCCCGTGCCCATGCCCTCGCTGGTCTCGATGCGCACCACGGCGCAGCCGAGTTTCTCGTAACGCTGCGCCAAGGTCTCGGCGCCGGCGCACGGACCGGCAAGGCCGAGCGCCAGAGCGAGCTGGCAGGCGATGATGGCCCGCCGGCGACGGCGAGGCGCGGTCGTGGTTCGGCGCTGGGGACGATCGGTCATGGGACGAATGTAGCATGGAGGCGCCGGCGCGTAGCCGGGCCGATGTCGGAGCCAACCGCGGCTCATGGGACCGCGGGCGCCCACCTGGGACCGCGACCGTCCCGGTCGCCCTTCCTTCCCGGCGGCACGCCAGCCGCACCGTCTCAAGTGCGGGCGGGACGCCCGCGATCCCAGGTGGACGCTCGCGGTCCGAGCCGCCTCGCCCTATCTTCCGCGCCGCCGCCTCTTGCCGGACGCGCCCTTGTACCTGGCCTCGGTGCCGGCGCCGCCGCCCATCTCGTCGAGCGACGGCTTATGCGCCCTGGTTTTGGGCATCGCTTCGCCGCCGCCCCAATTATGCGGGCCCATCTCTTCGCTGGACGGCTTGTGCGGACGGTTGCGCTCAGCGCCGCGGAGGGTGCCGGCCGGCAGGTTCGCCGCATTCCCGTAGCCGCGCTCCCCGGCATAGCGGCCGGCCCGGCCCTCCACATAATCCTGGCGCGCCAGCGGATCGTCCGCGATGGCGAGCTCGGTTGCCTGCAGCCGCTTGATCTCGTCGCGCAGCCGCGCCGCCGTCTCGAATTCGAGATCGGCCGCGGCCTCGCGCATGCGCTTCTCGAGATCCACGATGGTGGCCTTGAGGTTATGGCCCTTGCCGGCCACCTCCTCGCCGTCGAGGAGCCCCTTATCGACCGTGACATGGTCGCGCTCATAAACGGAGCCGAGGATGTCGGCGATGTCGCGCTTGATGGTGGCCGGCGTGATGCCGTGCTCGGCGTTCCAGGCCACCTGCTTCTCGCGGCGGCGCGAGGTCTCGGCGATGGCGCGCTCCATCGAGCCCGTCACCTGGTCGGCATAGAGCACGACCTTGCCGTCGACATTGCGGGCGGCGCGGCCGATCGTCTGGATCAGCGACGTCTCGGAGCGCAAAAAGCCCTCCTTGTCGGCGTCGAGGATCGCGACCAGCGCGCATTCGGGAATGTCGAGCCCCTCGCGCAACAGGTTGATGCCGACCAGCACGTCGAAGGCGCCGAGCCGCAGGTCGCGGATGATCTCGATGCGCTCGATGGTATCGATGTCGGAATGCATGTAGCGCACCCGCACGCCATGCTCATGGAGGTATTCGGTGAGATCCTCGGCCATGCGCTTGGTCAGCACCGTGACCAGCGAGCGATAGCCCTTGGCCGCAACCTCCTTCACCTCGCCGAGCAGGTCGTCGACCTGCGAGCGGGCCGGGCGGATCTCGACCGGCGGATCGACGAGGCCCGTGGGGCGGATGACCTGCTCGATGAAGACGCCGCCGGTGCGCTCCATCTCCCAATGGGACGGCGTCGCCGAGACATGCACGGTCTGCGGGCGCATCGCTTCCCATTCCTCGAAGCGCAGCGGCCGGTTGTCGAGGCAGGAGGGCAGGCGGAAGCCGTATTCGGCAAGCGTCGCCTTGCGGCGGAAGTCGCCCCGATACATGCCGCCGATCTGCGGCACCGTGACATGGCTCTCATCGGTGAAGACAAGGGCGTTGTCGGGCAGATATTCGAACAGGGTCGGCGGCGGCTCGCCCGGCTTGCGGCCGGTGAGCCAGCGCGAATAATTCTCGATGCCGGCGCAGGAGCCGGTGGTCTCCAGCATTTCGAGATCGAAGGTGGTGCGCTGCTCGAGGCGCTGCGCCTCCAGCAGGCGGCCGGCGCGGACGAGATCGTCGAGCCGCCAGCGCAGCTCCTCCTTGATGCCCTTGATCGACTGCAGCAGGGTCGGGCGCGGCGTCACATAATGCGAATTGGCATAGACCTTGACGTAATCGAGATCGGCGGATTTCTGCCCGGTGAGCGGATCGAACTCGCCGATGCTTTCGACCTCGTCGCCGAACAGCGAGATGCGCCAGGCGCGATCCTCATAGTGGGCCGGAAAGAGCTCGATCACGTCGCCGCGCACCCGGAAGCCGCCGCGCTGAAAATCATGCTGGGTGCGCTTGTACTGCAGCGCCACGAGATCGGCGATCAGCTGGCGCTGCTCGATCTTGTCGCCGACCTTCACGCCGAAGGTCATGGCCGTGTAGGTCTCGACCGAACCGATGCCGTAGATGCAGGACACGGAGGCGACGATGATCACGTCGTCGCGTTCCATCAGGGCGCGGGTCGCCGCATGGCGCATGCGGTCGATCTGCTCGTTGATCGAGGATTCCTTCTCGATATAGGTGTCGGTGCGCGGCACATAAGCTTCGGGCTGGTAGTAATCGTAATAAGATACGAAGTATTCTACAGCATTGTTCGGGAAGAAACTCTTGAACTCACCATAGAGCTGGGCCGCGAGCGTCTTGTTGGGCGCGAGAATCAGGGCCGGACGCTGGGTCGCCTCGATCACCTTGGCCATGGTGAAGGTCTTGCCCGAGCCGGTGACCCCGAGCAGCACCTGGTCGCGCTCGAAGCGGCGCACGCCGTCGACCAGCTCGGCGATGGCCGTCGGCTGGTCGCCGGCCGGCTCATAATCGCTGACGGAGGCGAAGCGGATGCCGCCCTCCATCTTGTCAGGCCGGGCCGGGCGGTGCGGCGTCCAGGGCCGGTCCTTGGCGATGCGCGGATCGCCCTCGGTGAGCAGCTTCGACAGGGCCTCCATGGTGGCCGGCGCGCCGATCAACTGGTCCGGGGAAGGCGGCAAGGTCGGGCCGCGCTCGGCGCGCGTCAGCTGCGTCTCGCCGGCCTCCCCCGCGGCGGGTGAGGGCAGAGCTTCCGCCCGCAGCATGTCGAAACCGGCCTGCGGCGCCTCGCCGAGACCGGCCTGCGGTGCCTGGGCATTCAGCGCGGGGCTGAGCAGCGCCGCGAGATGCTCGTCGAGCGGCTTCAGCTTCGGCTTCGAAGCCTTGGCTCGCGTATGGATGATGGCATGGGGGTCCTTCCCGGCCTTCGCCGGGCGGGCGGGGTCTGTCGGTTTGGCCATGCCCTCAATATGGGACGAAACTGGCCGAAGGGGAAGGCGCAGCCGAAGCGCAATCGGCACCGCGAGCTGCGGCCAAAAAGGGCGACCGAGACGGTCGCGGTCCCAGGGCGGCGGGACGGCGGGCGTCCCGCCGCCCTTTGGCTCAGGCCATCGTCGGGATGGAGAACTCGGCGCCTTCCTTGATGCCGGTCGGCCAGCGCGAGGTCACCGTCTTGGTCTTGGTGTAGAAGCGGAAGGCGTCGGGGCCGTGCTGGTTGAGGTCGCCGAAGGCCGAGCGCTTCCAGCCCCCGAAGGTGTAATAGGCGAGCGGCACCGGGATCGGCACGTTGACCCCCACCATGCCGACATCGACCTTGGCGGCGAAGTCGCGCGCCGCATCGCCGTCGCGCGTGAAGATGGCGACGCCATTGCCATATTCATGGTCGTTGGCGAGCTTCAGCCCTTCGTTATAGTCCTTGGCGCGCACCACCGAGAGCACCGGGCCGAAGATCTCCTCCTTGTAGATGCGCATATCCTTGGTCACATGGTCGAACAGGCAGCCGCCCATGTAGAAGCCGTTCTCATAGCCCTGCATCTTGAAGCCGCGTCCGTCGACCACGAGCTCGGCGCCTTCCTTGAGCCCGATCTCGACATAGTTGCGCACCCGCTGCAGGGCTTCCTTGGTCACCAGCGGCCCGAAATCGGCCGACGGGTCCGTGGAGAGGCCGATCTTCAGGCTCTCGACGCGCGGCACCAGCTTGTGCATCAGCGCCTCGGCCGTCTTCTCGCCGACCGGCACCGCCACCGACACCGCCATGCAGCGTTCGCCCGCCGAGCCATAGCCCGCCCCGATCAGCGCATCGACCGCCTGGTCCATATCGGCATCCGGCATGACGATCATATGGTTCTTGGCGCCGCCGAAGCATTGGGCCCGCTTGCCATGGGCGGTCGCGGTCTTGAACACATATTCGGCGATCGGGGTCGAGCCGACGAAGCCCACGGCCTTGATATCCGGATCGGTCAGGATGGCGTCGACCGCCTCCTTGTCGCCATTGACGACGTTGAGCACGCCCGCCGGCAGGCCGGCCTCGAGGAACAACTCGGCGATGCGCAAGGGCACGCCGGGATCGCGCTCGGAGGGCTTGAGGATGAAGGCATTGCCGCAAGCGAGCGCCGGCGCTGCCTTCCACAAGGGGATCATGGCCGGGAAGTTGAAGGGCGTGATGCCGGCCACCACGCCGAGCGGCTGGCGCATCGAATAGATGTCGATGCCGGGGCCTGCCCCTTCGGTATATTCGCCCTTCATCATCTGCGGGGCGCCGATCGCATATTCGACCACTTCGAGGCCGCGCTGGATATCGCCCTTGGCGTCCGGGATGGTCTTGCCGTGCTCGCGCGCCAACAGCTCGGCGAGGCTGTCATATTCCTTATGGACGAGGTCGAGAAACTTCATCATCACCCGGCCGCGGCGCTGCGGATTGGTCGCCGCCCAACCCAACTGGGCAGCCTTCGCATTCTCGACCGCGGCGCGCACTTCAGCCTTCGAGGCCAGCGCCACGCGGGCCCGCACCTCGCCCGTCATGGGCTCGAACACATCGGCATAACGGCCGGAGGTCCCTTCGACCCGCTTGCCGCCGATAAAATGGGGAATCGTCATCATGATACTCGCCTCCCGCAGGCGCCAGAGAGGGCCTGGCTTTAGCGAAAGGCGGTAGGAGCCTGCCGCGATCCTGTCAACGGCGCGGCTGCGGCCGGGCGTCGCACGGCGCTCTGACGGCGGCCCTGGGACCGCGACCGTCTCGGTGGCCCTTCTTCCCGGCGGTGAGCCTCTCGCCGTTCTCAAGAGCGGGCGGGACGCCCGCGGTCCCAACGCTCTGGGATCGCGACCGTCTCGGCCGCCCTTACTTCTCAGCGGCGCGCCCAGCCGTTCCCAAGGGCCGGCGGGACGCCGGCGGTCCAAGCGGGGATCACCACGGAACGCAATCGCAGTCGCGCTCCGGCCTCTTGGGCGCAGGCCCCGGATTGTTCCGGTAAGGGAAGCCGAGCGCCGCATGGCGCGCCCTGATCCTGGCGAGCGGGCGCGAGCTCGACGCCGGGGCCTGGCGCAGCAGCGACCGCACAGCCACCAGCACGCGCTGCACGAAACCCTGCGGCGCCGAGGCACGCGGCGTCGAGGCATTTTGCGCCGCAGCGGCGCCCTGCAGGAAGGGAGACACATTGCTCGTCATGACAGCACCGCCGCGACCGCGAGGCACAGCACCGCAAGGCCCGCCACGATGCCGAGATCAATCATGAACCAGCGCCGGTCGAGACCCGCCCCGACCGGCAGGCGGTCCGCGAAGGACGTCATGCCGCGCGTGCCGGGACCTAGCCGCCACCAGGCCGGCAGGCCTTCGCCATGGCCGATCCGCCCCTTGTCGAAAGGCAGATCGAGCGGCGCCGCGGTCAGACGCACCGCGCCCGGAGAGCGGCCGGCTTCCGATTGGGCATAGCGAATCGCCGCATCCTTGCTCTTGAAGAGGCCACCCGAGAGACCGCCCGCGCCGAGCGCCGTCCAACGCCCGCGCGAATCCCTGCCGATGACGAAGCCGGAAGGCGAAATCTCGCGTCGCGAATTCGCTGTGCCGATCGAGCCGCGCATACACGCTCCTGTTGCCGTTGCGGACGGCCCTGCTCTAGGCCCGGCCGGCGTAAAGGATCGATTGGATTTCAAGGGGCGGGACATAAACCGCGCATCAACGGGATGGGCCGTGCGGAATGGCCGCGCAGGCAGGCCGTAAGGCAGCTTAGAACGGCTATGGACAGGCTCCGGCACCTATGCCAAAGGACGCCAAAGGCGACTTCTGGTCGCATTGTGCACGGGAGCGAAAATCGCGATCCGTCAAATCTCTGAGACCGTCCAGTCACCGAGCCGGACGGCCCAGGCGACCCAAACGGCCGGGACTTGTCCCGCCGCGACGTGAAGGAGCTGCAGGTGGCGACAGGGGCTGTGACGGCAAACGGCACTCCGACGCAGGAGAAGGTCGACCAGAGCAAGCGCGACTTTCTCTATATCGCGACCGCTGCCGTGGGCGCCGTCGGCGTCGCGGGTGTGGCCGCCCCATTCATCAACCAGTTGAGCCCCGACGCCCAGACCATCGCGGCCGGCGCCCCGATCGAGGTGGATCTCGCCCCGGTCACCGAGGGGCAGATCATGCATGTGGTCTGGCGCTCGAAGCCGGTCTTCGTGCGGCATCTGACCGCGAAGGAGATCGCGGACAGCAAGGGGGGCGATTGGCGGGAGATGATCGACCCCGCCTCGCAGCAGACGCGCGTCAAATCCGGCCATGACCAATGGCTCGTGGTGATCGGCATCTGCACCCATCTCGGCTGCATCCCGCTCGACAAGCAGGGGCCCTTCCAGGGCTGGGCCTGCCCCTGCCATGGCTCTCTCTACGATCCGCTGGGACGCGTGCGCCGCGGTCCGGCGCCCGCCAATCTGGCGATTCCTCCCTATGCCTTCCTCAACGACACGAAGATCCGCATCGGCTGAGGCTCTCGACGCGAGCCGAGCCGCCGCTGTCGGACCGCGGCTCGTGTCGGAGGTTCTCGAAAGAGACGTTCTCGAAAGAGACTTACTCGTAAGAGACTCGGCGATAGGACAAAGGTGAGCACTATGAGCGGTCAGTCGACCTACGTTCCCAAGAGCGCATTCGCCAAATGGTTCGAGGCGAGGTTGCCGATCGGCGGCCTGGTGCACTCGTCCTTCGTCGCCTATCCGACGCCGCGCAACCTCAACTATATGTGGACCTTCGGCGGCATCCTGTCCTTCATGCTGGTGGCGCAGATCGTGACCGGCATCGTGCTGGCGATGCACTACACGCCCGAATCCACCATGGCCTTCAACTCCGTCGAGCACATCATGCGCGACGTGAATTCCGGTTGGCTCTTGCGCTACCTGCACTCGAACGGCGCCTCGATGTTCTTCATCGCCGCCTATGTGCACACTTTCCGCGGCCTCTATTACGGCTCCTACAAGGCGCCGCGCGAGATCTTGTGGCTGCTCGGCGTCATCATCCTGCTGCTGATGATGGCGACCGCCTTCATGGGCTATGTGCTGCCCTGGGGCCAGATGAGCTTCTGGGGCGCGACGGTGATCACCAACCTGTTCTCGGCGATCCCGCTCGTCGGCGACACCATCGTCAGCTATCTGTGGGGCGGCTATGCGGTTGGCAATCCGACGCTCAACCGCTTCTATTCGCTGCACTATCTCTTGCCCTTCGCGATCGCCGGCGTGGTCGTGCTGCATGTCTGGGCGCTGCATGTGGTCGGCCAGAACAACCCGGTCGGCATCGACGTGAAATCCTCCAAGGACACATTGCCGTTCACGCCCTACGCGACCGTCAAGGACGCTTTCGGGCTCATGGTGTTCCTTCTGGTCTATTGCTGGTTCGTCTTCTACGTCCCCAATATCCTGGGCGACGCCGACAACTACATCCCGGCCAATCCGGGCGTGACGCCTGCCCATATCGTGCCCGAATGGTATTTCCTGCCCTTCTACGCCATCCTTCGCTCGATGCCGGACATCTTCTTCATCCCGGCCAAGCTCGCCGGTGTGCTCGCCATGTTCGGTGCCATCGCGATGCTGGCTCTCGTGCCCTGGCTCGACACCTCGAAAGTGCGCTCGGCGCGCTTCCGCCCGAACTACCGGATCTTCTTCTGGCTGCTGGTGCTCGTCAGTTTCGGCCTCGGCTATATCGGCTCGAAGGAAGTGACGCCCGGCTACCTGCTCGTCGGACGCATCCTCACGGCCTATTACTTCGTCCACTTCCTCGTCATCCTGCCGCTGCTCGGCCTCATCGAGACGCCGAAGACGCTGCCGAACTCGATCAGCGATTCGGTGCTCGGCGGCGCCACGGCCATACCGGCGGGCGCGACGGCCGCCCCCGAGCGGAAGGGATGACGCGGATGCCGGACCTCGCAGACCGCGCTCGAACGGGAATGAAAACGATGAAGAGGGCTCGATCAGCGCTCGTGACACTCGCGGCGCTTGGCTGCGTGACGGTGATGTCGGCAAGCGCCCAGGAAACTCCCGCCGCGACGCCCGTGGCGGGCGAGCAGAAGCTTCCGGTGCGCCAGCCCTGGAGCTTCGCTGGCCCCTTCGGCGTCTACGACACGGCCCAGCTGCAACGCGGCTACAAGATCTACCGCGAGGTCTGCTCGACCTGCCATTCCATGACCGACATGAAATTCCGCAACCTCGCCGAGCCCGGCGGTCCGGATTTCACCGAAGGCCAGGTGCAGGCGCTGGCGGCCGAGTACAAGGTCCAGGACGGGCCGAACGAGAGCGGCGACATGTTCGAGCGCCCCGGCCGGCCGGCCGATCCGTTTCCGAAGCCTTTCGCCAATGAGCAGCTGGCGCGCGCCGCCAATGGCGGCTCCCTGCCGCCCGACATGTCGGTGCTCGCCAAGGCGCGCAGCTTCGAGCGCTATGACTGGTTCCCGGCCGACATCGTCTACGGCATCTGGAACATCGTGACGCAATACCAGACGCAAGGCCCTGACTACATCTCGGCGCTGCTGCAGGGCTATGAGGAGCCGCCCAAGGGCGTCGAGATCGAGCCCGGCCAGAACTACAACACCATCATCCCCGGCAACCGCATCGCCATGCCGGCGCCGCTCAAGGACGGTATCGTCGAATATCCGAAGGGCCCCGACGGAAAGCCGGTGGTACCGGAGACGGTGGCGCAATATTCCAAGGACGTCGCTGCCTTCCTGATGTGGGTCGCCGAACCCAGGCTCGACCAGCGCAAGCGCATGGGGCTCGAAGTGATGATCTATCTGCTGGTCGCGGCGGGCCTGATGTATTTCGTCAAGAAGAAGGTGTGGGCCGGCGCTCACGCCTGATTTGGCTCACGCCTGAGATCGTCCGGATCGACAGCCGGGCGGAGTCGCCTATCGATTTCAACCTGGCCGGCGGCGAGAGCTGCCGGCCTTCCTGTATCGGCGCTTGCGCGGGAGGCAGTTCATGGCGAAGGCGGTTCTCGGAATCATCGGAGGCTCGGGCGTCTACGACCTGCCGGGCCTCACCGACAGGCGTGAAGAGCGCGTGGCGAGCCCCTGGGGCGAGCCCTCGGACGCCCTCACCTTCGGGCGCATCGGGGCGACCGAGCTCGTCTTCCTGCCCCGCCACGGACGCGGCCACCGCCTCTCGCCTTCCGATATCGACTACCGCGCCAATATCGACGCGCTGAAGCGGGCGGGCGTCACCGACCTCGTCTCGCTCTCGGCCTGCGGCTCCTTCAAGGAGGAGCTGCCGCCCGGCATGTTCGTCCTCGCCCACCAGTTCGTCGACCGCACCGTGAAGCGCGAGAGCTCCTTCTTCGGCAAGGGCTGCGTCGCCCATGTGTCGATGGCCCATCCGGTCGGCCCGATCCTGCAGGACCGCATCGAGGAGGCCGCCAAGGCCGAGCACCTCGCCATCCGTCGGGGCGGCACCTATGTGTGCATGGAGGGCCCGCAATTCTCGAGCTACGCCGAATCCATCACCTATAAATCCCTCGGCTATGACGTGATCGGCATGACCAACATGCCCGAGGCGAAGCTGGCGCGTGAAGCCGAGATCACCTATGCGACGGTCGCCATGGTGACGGATTTCGACTGCTGGCATCCGGGGCATGACGCAGTCGACGTCGCTTCCGTGATCAGGGTGATGCACGACAACACCGAGAAGGCGAAGCGGCTGGTGGCGCGGCTTGCTCAAGACTTCCCGGCCGAGCGCGATCTCTGTCCCTCGGGCTCGCATCGCGCCCTCGAAGGCGCCATCATCACGGCGCCGGAGGCGCGCGACAAGGCGCTGCTCGCCAAGCTCGACGCCGTGGCCGGACGGGTGCTGGGCTGAGGCTTGCCGGCCGCGTTTCAATTCGGCATTGCAAAACACCTGACGCCCGGGCATCCCTCAGCGTGAAACGGCCTGGGTTTGCGCCTAACCGTCGAGCGCTCAGCGCTTCGCCTTGCGTGCCTGAGTGCGCTTGCGGCGAGTCAGCGCGTAATAGGCATCGCGCGCCCACTGCCGCGCCTGCTGGGTCCAGGCGACGGCCTTCGCGTAGAGCCGCAACTGCGCTTGGCCCTGGCGCGGCGCCAGTGCGACGAGCATCTCGCCCGCAGCGATTCGGTCATGCCAGATGGCGCCGACCGCATCCTCGGCGCCCACGCCGGAATCGAGGCGTTGCGTCCAGTGCTCGCCACCGAGCGTCCGCAAGCTGCCCAGCATGGCGAGCACGCCCGGCGCATGGCGCGCCAGCTCCTCCTCATAGGCGATCTTGAAGGTAGCGGCGTAGCCCGGCCCCAGAAGGTGCAGGCAGGCACCGATCGGCCGCTGGTCCAGCATCAAGGTCTCGACACGCACGCCGGGCGCCCCCTCTGTCGCGGCGAGCGCCCGGCGCGCGAAGGCAGCCGAGCGCGGATCGGACACGAAGGCCGTGCCCTGGCGCCCCTTCCAGCCGCGCGCCTCGAGCGCCATGAAAGCCTCGACCGCCTCAGTGAGCTCACGCCCGGCGCCGGCAACGCGAAACTCGAGCGCGCCGAGCTTGGCGAGATCACGCTCATGGCGGCGCAGCTTGCCCATGGTTTTCGACTTGATGCGGGCGAGCTGGGTATCGAGGCTGCCGGCAGCGACGATGCCGGCGCGCTCCGGGTGCGTCCTCACCAGGCTCGCCCGGCCGCTTTGTGCCAGCGCCTCCGTCAGGCCCCTCGCGGCCGGCCCGTCGAGCGGGGACGCCGCAATGGCGAGCACCCCGCCGCGATGGCGCGCGGCGAGCGCATCGAGGATGGCATGCCAGGCACGCGCCTCGAAGCCGCGGCGCAGCAAGGGCAGGCCATCGAAGATGAAGGGATGGCTGAAGGTCGCGAGCACCCGCCATAGGCCCGGTAAGGCGAAGCGGCGATGCAGGACCGGAGCGAGGCCGACGAGCTCCGCCCCCTCCGAGACCAGGATGAAGCGCACCGGCCTCGGATCGAGATCCAGCAAGGGCAGAAGAAAGTCAGGTCCGTAGAACGGATTGGCCTCGACACAGGCGTGGAAGAGCTGGCGCCAGGCAGCGAGCGCGGCGCGCGCCTCGGCGATCCCGACGATGCGCGCATCGAGCGCCGGCGCGACGATTCCGTGCGCCGACGGGTCGGCGGCCGCAATCTTGGGCGTGAGCGCGATCGAGGCTGCCATTAGGGTCCCTCGTTGCGCCCAGGGCGGAATTTCGTGACGCAACGCTTTACAATGGCGCGAAAGTGCTTATCTAGCGGTTACGAACTTCGCAGATTTGCCGCGGGGTGGAGCAGCCCGGTAGCTCGTCAGGCTCATAACCTGAAGGTCACAGGTTCAAATCCTGTCCCCGCAACCAATCTTCGATAGTGATATCCGTGATTTGGCCCGCTTCATGCGGGCTTTTTCATGTGCCCAGAGCCCCGATCGGCATGTTGCTTCATGCCCCGCCCTGCAGGGTGACGTCGTCGCGGACGAATTGATGGGTAAAACGGCGATGGACGTGCCGCCGGAATGCGGGTCTGCGTCGGGGAACTGATCGACGCCTGCTTGATTTGCGTCAAATCCGCGACGACAGGGACCGACGATGCAGAGCAAGACCGCGGAGGAGATTCTGCGCATCCGCGGTTTGCCGAAGCCCGCCACGCGCATATCGATGCGCTGGTCGGGCTTATTGCCGGCAATCGCTTTGTCACCCGGATGATGGCCGACGCTGGCGTCGACGATTTGCAAACCGGAACGGCTGTTTTGGTCTGGCGGCGGGGCGTCTGCCGATGGTGAGCGCCGCCGAGACAGCCTGATATTGCGGATGTCCGGGCGACCACATTTTCTATAGTAATATCAGTTGTTTGTACAGCTTCGCGCGGGCTTTAAAATGCCCAGAGCCCCTAACCCTGCGCCGCGCTCTTTGCTATTATTTCGGCATCGGAATTGGACGTCACAGACAGGTAACCGCGGGGGCAATCCTTTCGATGACGACTTACAGTTTGGATGAAGTCACGTGGCTCGGTCTGCGGGACGGCGAGCGAGCACCGAGTACTCATGAGCACAAACGCTTTTGGCTCCCCGGACCTCAATTTGCGGCCGCCAAAGATGCAGCGGTCGACAATGTCGTCTTGGCTACAGGAGTGCCCGAATTGCGGCTTTGTTTCCAGTGACCTGGGCGAGGTAGAGAAGGGAATAGAGGAAATATTGGCCTCAGAGCCCTTCACCTCGCTGCATCGAGGCGCCCTCGCTGGAAGCTTGATTGGCCGTTTCCTCAAGCGATCGCTTGTCGATGAGGAACTTGGAAATACTGAAATGGCCGCCAAACACGCTCTTCGGGCAGCCTGGGCGGCGGATGATGCGGATGATCGGTCCGCTGTTGAATATCGGTCCAAGGCCGCCGACCTCTTCCTTGCCGCGGCATCCGCCATGCCAACCGGCTCGGAAGAATGGACGGCGATGCGAACCAGGACCATCGACATCCTGCGTCGCGCGAGGCGATGGGATGAGGCAGTCGATCTCGCGGATGCGCTTCTCGCCAAGCATGATCTCGACGCGACAATCAGGTCGGTCGTCGAGTTTGAACGAAGACTGGTGCAAGCGGGTGAGCAATCAAGGTATACGATCGAGGACGCGATATCTGGATAGCGCCGTCAAGAATAACCTTTAGCCAACCGGCGACGTTTCGGTCGGCACGCGCCTGAGCTTTGGGCGCGACATCGCGCCGACCCGATCGAATTGGAAGCGCGGACCGTCTTGACGCCGCTGTCGTGTATGCGACTCTGCGTCCATGAAACGAGAGATATTTCCGGGTTCGAAGCGAGTCGCGGGCCATTGCCTTTGCGGCGCCGTGCATATCGAGATCGGTTATCCGGCGCGTTGGGCCTGGCACGATCATTCCCACGCCAGCCGCGTTGCGCATGGCGCCGCCTACGCCACCTATGTCGGCAGCTGGCGCAAACAATTCCATGTCACCAAGGGAGCGGAGGACATCGCCCGCTACGAAGATGAGAAGACCAGAACCGTCCGTAGTTTCTGCGCGCGTTGCGGCACTCCGGTCTTTTACGAACGCGCGCACTCGCCGCATATGGTGAACATCCCTCGCGCTCTCTTCGAGACCCGTACCGGGCGCCAGCCGCGCTACCATATCGGGATCTCGGAGCTGCAGGATTGGACCTATACGGGCGAGCCGCTCGCTCCGCTGAAAGGCTTCCCGGGCGTCGTCTGGGAGCGTCCTCGCCGGAAGACGCGCGCACGCTCGCCGTAGCGCCCGTTGACAGCAGCAAGGTGCAGGTCCGGTGGCCGCTGATACGGCCCAGATGTGAGCGCGATGCGGAGTTGTTGGTCCCAACTTCTCCCGAAGATCAGCCGCGGACAGCGCTGCTCCTCTTCTCTCTTGCGAGTTGGAGAAATCTTTCTTTGATCTGTGCGAACAGACCGGGCGGAATGAGCCCATAACTGAATAAGCCCGTTTTGCCCGGAACCTGCGACAGCCCACCATTCGGCCATTCGTCGACATTGTGTTCCGAAACAATCACCCAGCACGGCACGTCGTCGAGACCGACCGCTTGCCGAACCTTTGCCGGAATCTCGATGCCGATCGTAGTGGCGTCGGGCGGCGAATGCGTGATCGGCAGCAGCACGACATAGCGTGGCCTCGACAGGCTATCGCTCGCCGCAACCAGGCAGGCCGGGCGGTCTTTGCCCTGTTCATGTCCGGCAGCCGCCTCGCCTGACCAGAGGTAGTCGTAACGAACTACGAGGCCTGGCTTGGGATCGGGGAGAGCCACGCTGTCAGGTCACCGCAGCAACTCGTCGAGCGCAGCATGCTCCGGGTCCATTTCGGCCCGCTCCACAGCGTCTATGACCACGGGCGAGGCGTCAGCGGTTCGATGCGTACGCTTCGCCGCCGCAGTGAGCCAGTCATAGTGCTCGGCGGACATCAGCACGAATTCCCTCCTGCCGTGACGTGTGATCTCGACAGGCTCACGCTGGGCCTGATGCTGAAATTCGCCGAATTTGCGCTGAAACTCCAGCGCCGTGGTTTGCGGCATGAGGCGTCTCCGTGATTGTTTATGCGCATTATACGTATAATACGAAAATGGTCAAGCGCTCGCTTCCGCAAATTGGATCGGCTCCGCAAGGACCACGATAGAATCGACGTGACGGAGGCCAAACATGACGGCTGAGCTGAAGCGGATCCGCACTCGGGCGGATTATGATGCGGCGCTAGCCGAGGTCGAACGCCTATGGGGGGCGAAGAGCGATACGCCCGAGGGTGATCGGCTCGAGCTATTGGCGACGCTGATCGATGCCTACGAGGCCAAGCACTATCCGATGGACCGGCCCGATCCGATCGAGGCGATCCGGTTCCGCATGCAGAGCCAAGACTCGTGACGTCGCCGGTAGCATTTTCCCCGCGGCCCCTTCCGCCTTAAGATGTGGTCCTGCGTGAGGTGGCCGAACATGGATCCGCAACAGCACGACCAGTACCGCGCGGGGCCTTGGGGCGGCCCGCCCGAGCCGCCGCCGCGGCGCGGGCGCTTCCGGCTGCGCCTCATGGTCCTTCTCGGCATCGCGGCGCTTGGCCTATTCGCCCTGTTCCAGGCCTATCCGCCGGCGCTCTGGCAAGAGGGATCCGGGCCCTATTTCGCCCAGTACGGGCTGATCGGCACGGTGCTGCTGATGAGCCTTGCGGCCTCGCGACGCAGTTTTGCGACGATCTTCGGGCAGCTCGCCCTTTGGGCCCTGGCGGCGCTCGTGATCGTCGCCGTCTACGGCTATCGCTACGAGTTGCGCGAGGTGGCCCTGCGTGTCGCGGGCGAGCTTGTGCCGACGCATGGCCAGGAGGCGGCGGACGGCGCGATGATCTTCACGCGCGCGCCCGACCGGCAATTCCATATCGATGCAGAGGTCGACGGCAAGCTCGTCCGGTTCCTGCTCGATACGGGTGCGAGCGACATCGTGCTCAATCGCGAGGACGCCGCCCGGCGCGGCTTCGCCGTCAAAGACCTTGCCTTCACCCGCAGTTACGGGACCGCCAATGGCACGACACGCGGCGCGCCGATCCGCCTCAAGCAGATCCGCATCGGCTCGATCCATCTCGAAGACGTGCCGGCCTCGGTCAATGAGGGCGAGCTGCACCAATCCCTGCTTGGCATGCGCTTCCTCGAAAGGCTGACCAGCATCGAGATCCGCAATGACCGGCTGACGATCCGCCCGTGACGGACAGCCTGGGACCGCGGCCGTCTCGGGCGCCCTTCTTCTCGCCGTGCAGCGCAACGGCTCGCAAGAGCGGGCGGGACGCCCGCGGTCCCAGCCGGTCGCCGAGCCTTCTACGATTCCGCGACCGTCTCGGTCGCCCTTCTTCCCGTCGCGCGGCCCTACGGCTCGCAAGAGCGGGCGGGACGCCCGCGGTCCCAGCTGGTCGCCGGGCCTTCTACGATTCCGATGATCGGCCGAATCGCCGGCTGGCCACGCCGAAATAATAGAGCTCGACGAGCGGCTTCGGATCGGCATTGGGAAAGACCACGAAGCCGTCGCTCGGCGCCGTGAGGGCTTCGCCATCGGCGCGCCGTGCGATGACCTCACCTGCCGGGACGCGATCGCCGGTGGCCCAGGCTTTTTCCAAATGGTCTCCGGGAGAAACGCACAGCACCGCATCGGCGAGCTCGATGGCGCGCTCGACGCGGCGCGGCGGCTCGGGCGCATCGATTAGGCGCAGATGCGCCAGCGCATTGCGGATCGCCGCATAGGCGATCTCGACGGCGCGCGGCTCCTGGTGCTGCCCGCATTCGATGGTGACGCCGTAGCCGCCAGCAAAGCGCATATATTCCGTGGTGCCGACGCCCTTGGAGACGATGTCGCCGCCGCCGAGCCTCGCCCGTTCCTGCTGCGCCCGGGCATAGGCTGCGAGCCAGCCATGCATGAGGACCGCGGGCCCAAGCCTGGCCGCAAGCTCGCCCTCGGCCTGCGCCGACCCGAAGGGCTCGATATCGCCCTGATTATCCGGCGGCCCGACGAAGACGAAAGGCTCGCCGCGCGACCGGAAGGAATGGATATCGAGCAGCACGTCATGCTGACGCAGCAGCGGACAGATGAGGTTCGCGACCCGGTCCTCATGGCATTCGGGGATGACATAGTCGCGCAGGTCCCGGTTGAGGTTGCGGTCACCCTCGCGGGTGCCCTGCAGATAGGCCTTGTGGTTGACGACCGGCACGAAGCTGACCTCGCCGCGCCTGACGGCGATGCGGCCCTCGCGGCAATCGGCGATGATGCGCGCGATCGCCTCGGGCCCGCAGGTCTCGTTGCCATGCACCGCACCGGTGACCAGGAGCTTGGGACCAGGCTCGAGCGCGGCGAAGCGAATGACTTCCATCGCCGGCTGGCCCGGCGAGCGAGTCGTGACGGCGCTCACCGGCTCATGGTCGATATCGATCACCATGCCGGGCTCGAGACGCCGGACGAGCTCCGGCAGATGCTGGCGCGCCACCGCGACGCAACCCGCCGTGCCGCGCAGGTCCTCGCGGGCCGCATGGATGAACAGGGCGCTGCCGCGATTGGCCTCGGCGACCGCATCGTTGTAGCCGATCGGCACGACGATATCGAAAAGCCGCTCGGCGCGCTCGCGCGTCAGGCGTTCGTCGCGGCGCTCATCCCCCTCGGCCAGCACCAGGCGATTATAATGAGGCCCGTCCTCTTCCCAGATCATGGCGGAGCCTGCCGGCACGAAGGGGAAGGCAAGATCGCGCGGAAAATCCGGCAGCGCCACCGCGTCGAACAGGCCGTAGCGCAGCGGAAAGACCCCGATCGGCGTGCGTTTATCGCCCTCGCGCTTCAGCGAGGCCTGCACGAGTCCAGCCTCGCCCACGACGCATGGCGTGCTCCATTCGCCGATCGACAGCGTCCCCAGATGCGTCGCGGCTGCCGATCGCGGCAGCCTGACCTTGATGGTCGGTATGGTCGTCATCGGGAACGGGTCTCCTCATGGGATTGAGCAGTCATTATCGGGCAAGCGCCGCGCGAGCGCGCCGTCAGCCCTGCCCTCTCACGCGCTGCTCACGAATAGGCTCAGGATCTCGAACAGCATCTGGGCGCCGGCCTGGGCGGTGTTGGTGGTCGCGTCATATTGGGGGGCGACCTCGACCAGATCGGCTCCGACGAGGTTGAGGCCGGCAAGGCCGCGCAGCAGGGCCTGCGCCTCGCGCGTGGTGAGGCCACCGATTTCCGGTGTGCCGGTGCCGGGCGCGAAAGCCGGATCGAGGCTGTCGATGTCGAAGGTCAGGTAGGTCGGCCCCTCCCCGACCACGGCCTTGGCGCGCTCGATGACGCCGGCAATGCCGAGCCCGTCGATCTCCTCCGCATGGATGATCGTCATCCCCGACTGCGTCGAGAATTCCCACAGATATTCGGACGATCCGCGGATGCCGATCTGGATGGTGCGGGTCGGATCGAGGGCGCCCTCCAGCACCGCGAGGCGGAACGGCCCGCCATGGTGGAACTTGCAGCCCTCGAAGGAACCGCTGGTGTCGCAATGGGCATCGATATGGACCATGCCGACCGGCCCATGCTTGGCGACCGCGTGCAGCAGCGGCAGCGAGATCGAATGGTCGCCGCCGACCGATACCGGCTTCACGCCGGCATCGACGAGCTGGCGCACATGATGGCGGATGTCCTTATGCGCGCCCGCGAGATCGAAGCGGCTGCGCAAGGGAAGATCGCCGATATCGGCGACGGCGAGATCGCGCGTCGGCATGCATTTGAGCACATGGTTGTAAGGGCCGATGCGCTCGATGGTGCGCAAGGCCCGCGGCCCGAAGCGGGAACCGTTGCGGTTGGTGACGCCGAGATCCATCGGCACCCCCAAGAGCGCGACCTGCAGCCCGGTGAAATCCGGCGCCTTCCAATCGATCTGGCGCGCCGGGGCTCCGAGCAAGGTGGCGATGCCCGCATAAGGCGGCGAACGCTGGTCTCCGCTACCGAAAATGCGCTCCGCCACCTTGCGGAACTCAGGGTCGTGGAACACGCCGCCATCGGCGTCACCATAGCGTGCGCGCAACTCCTCGATCGACAATATCGGCATCAAGCGGGTCCCTCATCTCACGATGTCGTCTCGCCGGGCGCCGCCGAGACGACCCTGGCCTTCGCGTATCCTCGCGGCAACGCTTGCAACTTTTCGCGACCGTGCTCAAGCCGCTAATGGTGGCTCATTGCGACCTGTGGCGGCGCGCGACAGCTTGCGGAGGGCGCTCCTCTCGTATTGAGTTGCCTGATGGGAGGGAGACAAGGATCGGCGCATGGCCAGGATCACCTCCACGGAGCGCAAGACGGCGACGGACAAGATCGAGACCGGCAGCAGCCAGGCTCGTCTCGTCCAGGGGCTGAGCCGGGGCTTATGCGTGCTGCGCGCCTTCGGGCCGGGCGACACTTCGCTGACCAATACCGAGCTCGCCCTGCGCACATTGCTGCCCAAATCGACGGTCTCGCGCCTGACGCAGACGCTCACCGGCTTCGGCTACCTGTCCTATCTGCCGGCCGCCGGCCGCTATTCGCTCGGGCCAGGCATCGTGGCGCTCTGTCATTCCCTCCTCGCCAGCATGCCCTTCAGGCTGGCCGCGAAACCCGTGCTGCAGGAGCTCGCCAATTTTTCGCGCCTGCCCGCCTCGCTCGGCATCCGCGACCAGCTCGACATCCTCTATATCGAGACGGCGCGCCGGCGCGGCACGCGGCCGGTGCGCTTCGACCTCGGCGCCCGCATGCCGATCGACACGACCTCGATCGGGCGTGCCTATCTCTACGCACTCGATGCGTCGGAGCGGAAGATGGTGCTGGAGCGGCTGCGCCGCGAGCGCGGGCGCAACTGGCCGCTCATCCGGCGCAATCTCGACGCGGCCTTCGAGTCGATTGCGGCGCGCGGATTTTGCTGCTCCTTCGGCGATTGGCGCAGCGATGTCTACGGGGTCGCGGCGCCCATATCGGTCGCTGCGGGCTCGGCCTTCGCCATCAATTGCGGCGGCCCGCCGAGCCGTGTGAGCCGCGAATTCCTCGAAGGCGAGATGGGCCCGCGGCTGGTGGCGGCGGCCGGACGGATCGCGGCGAATTTGGCGGCGCATCTGGCAGCAGGTTAGGACGGTGAACGCGATGAGCTACCGCTCGGCATGGATGACGCAGGAGCTCGATGATTTCCGCGGGCCGTTCCGCCGTTTCCTCACAGCCGAGCTCGCGCCGCATGCCGAGGCCTGGCGTAGCCGGAAGA
Organism: Rhizobiales bacterium GAS188; assembly: GCA_900104855.1. Lineage (NCBI taxonomy): Bacteria > Pseudomonadati > Pseudomonadota > Alphaproteobacteria > Hyphomicrobiales > Rhizobiales bacterium GAS188. The sequence continues at coordinate 3,880,547 of FNSS01000001.1, read as the reverse complement.
TGGTCGACCGCTCGGCCTGGCTGGGGCTCGGCCGCATGGGCGCGCTCCTGCCGAGCGTGCCGGAAGCCTATGGCGGCCTCGGCGCGAGCTTCGCCTATGAAGCGGCCGTGCTCGAGGACGTCGAGACGATCGTGCCGGAGATGTCGGCCGGACTCGCGGTGCATAGCGCCATCGTCGCCCATTACATCTTGAACTATGGCTCGCCCGAGCAGAAGCAGCGCATCTTGCCGAAAATGGCGACGGGCGAATGGATCGGCGCCATCGCCATGACCGAGCCCGGCACGGGCTCCGACCTGCAAAGCGTGCGCACCACCGCCAAACGCCAGGGCAATGCCTATGTGCTCAATGGCCAGAAGACCTTCATCACCAACGGCCAGCTCGCCGATATCGTGATCGTGGTCGCGCGCACCGGCGAGCCGGGCGCCAAGGGGTTGTCGCTCTTGATCCTCGAGACGCAGGGCAATGAGGGCTTCCGGCGCGGGCGCAATCTCGACAAGATCGGCCTGCACGCCTCCGACACCTCCGAGCTGTTCTTCGAGGACGCGATCGTGCCGCCCGAGAACCTGCTCGGGCCTGAGGAAGGCCAGGGCTTCGTCCAGCTCATGCAGCAATTGCCGCAGGAGCGCCTGGCGCTCGCCGTCGGGGCGGTCGCCGCCATGGAGCGCGCCATCGCGCTGACGGTCGATTACACCAAGGAGCGCCAGGCCTTCGGCAAGCCGATCATCGAGTTCCAGAATACCGGCTTCACCCTCGCCGAGCGCAAGACCGAGGCGATGATCGCGCGCGTCTTCGTCGATTGGTGCGTGGAGCGGCTGGTCAAGGGCGAGCTCGACACGGTCACGGCCTCGATGGCGAAATGGTGGTGCTCGCAAAAGCAGGTCGAGACCGTCGATGCATGCCTGCAACTGCATGGCGGCTATGGCTATATGCAGGAATACCCGATCGCCCGCATGTTCGTCGATGCCCGCATCCAGAAGATCTATGGCGGCACGAACGAGATCATGAAGCTGCTGATCGCGCGATCGTTGTAGAAGGCCCGGCGTCAGGCCGCAGAGGCATTGCCGATCCCAGCCGCGCGGCGCAGCGCATCGGCGAGGATCTCGGGGGACTGGGCACCGACGACACCGAACCCGCCGACCTGGAAATAGGGCACGCCGCTGACGCCGGCCTGATAGGCTTGCATCTCCAGCGCCCGCACGTCCGCGACGCCCTCGTCGCCGTCGAGGAAAGCCTCGACCCTCGCGGGCGCGAGCCCGGCCCTCGCCGCGACGGCCAAGAGCACGGAGCGGCTCCCGAGGTCCTGCCCCTCGTTGAAATAGGCCGCGAACAGAAGATCGGCAAGGGTCTCGGGCTTGCGCTCGCGCGCGGCGAGCCACATCAGCCGGTGGGCCGCAAAGGTGCTCGGGGTGCGCGCGATCTTGTCGTAGTTGAAGGCGATGCCCTCGGCCTGGCCGATGGCGACGATCTGCGCATCCATGGCCATGCTGCGCTCGAGGCTGCCGAACTTCGCCACGCGATAGGCGGTCCGGTCCCGCCCCTCCGGTGGCATATCGGGATTGAGCTCGAAGGGGCGGAAGGCGAGCTCGACCTTGATCTCGCCCGGCAAGGTCGCAATCGCCTTGCGCAGCCGCCTCTCGCCGATCAGGCACCAGGGGCAGATGAAGTCGGAGACCACGGTGACTTCGATTGGCATGATGCGAGCCTTCCGGTCTGAATGGCTTGCGCCTACTGCCGCGGGCCCATGGCGTCAACCGGCCTAGGGTTTCCTCCTGCAGGTCAGCGCGGCGGCCGCTCCGAAGGCATGACCCATAGCCGCAGCTTCTCGACTCCGCGCAGCAACTCGACAAGCACGGTGCGCCCGATGCGGTCCGCGTTGAGGAGGCGCAGCAGATCGTCGGCACCGGTCACCTTCGCGCCGTCGAGCGACAAGATGCGGTCGCCTTCCCGCAAGCCCGCTTGCTTGGCGGCACCCTCGGGCGCGAGGCTGGCCACGGCGACGCACATCTCCTGGTCGATGGCGTGCGCGATCTGGACGCGCCGCGCGATCGCGACCTGATTGACCGAGAGCCCGAGGAAGGCGCGCCGCACCCGCCCATGGCGCACCAGTTCGCCGAGCACATAGCTCGCCGTGTTCGAGGCGACCGCAAAGCAGATGCCCTGCGCGCCCATGATCACGGCGGTGTTGATGCCGATCACCTCGCCGGCGCTCGACACCAGCGGCCCGCCCGAATTACCCGGGTTGAGGGCGGCATCGGTCTGGATCACGTCGTCGATGAGGCGCCCGGTCGCCGAGCGCATCGAGCGCCCGAAGGCCGAGACGACGCCGGCCGTCACCGTGGACTCGAAGCCGAGCGGGTTGCCGATCGCCACCACCAGCTGGCCGCGCTTCAGGGATTTGGAATCGCCGAGGCGCGCCCATTTGAGCTGCACCGGCTCCTCGGTGCGGATGAGGGCGAGATCGGTGTCGGGATCATTGCCGATCACCCTTCCGGCGAGCTTGCGGCCATCCGTCAGGGCGAGCTCGACGCGTTGATGGGCCGCAACGACATGGCTGTTGGTGAGGATGAGGCCATCCGAGGCGACCACGACGCCCGAGCCGGTGCCGGCCCGGCGCCCCTGAGCGTCGCGGACATCGACGCGCACCACGGCGTCTCCGACCTCGTCCACCACATGGGTGACGGCGCGCGAATAGGCGTCGAGCAACGCCGCGTCATCGCTGGGCGCAGCAGCGGCAGGAGCGGAAGGCGAATGATCGGGGCCGTCGCCGTCATTCACCCCCGGGCTGTGAAGATCATCGAACATGGACGTCATGTGGGGATGATTTCGGCGGGGGGAAGATGGGGACGCCATGCCCCAGGCGCGCTGGGACCGCGACCGTCTCGGTCGCCCTTTTTTCCCGGCGGTGGAGCTCACCACCGCAAGAGCGGGCGGGACGCCCGCGGTCCCAGCGCATATCAGCGTTGCGAGGGCGTGAACCTCGCCACGAGATGGTAGGAGGCGCCCGGAAAGGTAAGCCGCACCAAAGTGACGGTCTCGCCCGAACGCCAGGTGCGGCGGCGCACCACGAGGCAGGCCGAGCCTGCGGCGATGGCGAGCTGGCGTGCCGCCTCGGCGTCGGCCTCGGTCGCAGAGATGTGATGCTCGGCCTCGGTCCAGGGCACATGGCCGAGCAGCCAGGTTCCCGGCGGCTCGGCCGCGAAATCGATGGCCTCGCCGGCCGGGATGGCGGTGAGGTTGATCAGCCTTTCCTCGAGCGCGAAAGGCTCGCCATCCGCGAGATGGCGGCAACGCAGGGCCAGCACCTCGGTATCGGCGCCGACCGCCAACTCGCTGCGATCGCTGCGAGTGGCCTTGCGCCGGCGCTGCGACAGGAGCTCGTAAGCATAGCTCTGGCCGCGGCCCGAGATTTCCGCCTTGATGTCGTGGATCTGCAGCACCGCCGACTGGAATTGCGGCCGGCGCACGAAGCTGCCGGCACGCCGCCGCCGCTCGATCAGGCCTTCGGCTGCGAGTCCCGACAGCACCTTGTTGACGGTCATGCGCGAGCAATCATATCCGACCATCAGCTCGTGCTCGAAGGGCACGCGATGGCCGGGCGGCCATTCGCCCGAAAGGATCCGCCCCTCGATATCGGCGCGGATGCGGTGATGGAGCGTGCCGCTCGCGGGATCGCTGGCGGCGCCGGCCGGCAGATGTGTCATGCCACCAGTCTTTCCATGACGACGCGGAAGCGCGCAAGGCTCGCCTCGCGCAGGTGGTGCCGGCCTTGTGTCACCAGCTTGCGGCCATGCCTCCAGACGCAATCGACGATCCCGTCGCGCGCCGCGAAGACCCAGGCGTCGAGCACGCCGTTGCCGCTGCGCCCGATCAGGGCCGGATGGGCGGCGTCGAGCGAGAGGATGTCGGCCGGCGCGCCCGCGAGGAGCCCGGCCTTCGCCGAGGAGGTGGCGCGCGTGCCGCCTTTGAGCGCGCCCTCATAGAGCGCACGACCGGTGGAATGGCCTTCGGCAAACGCCATGAGGTTGCGGGCTCGATGTTGCAGGCGTTGCGAATATTCGAGCTGGCGCAGCTCGTCGGCAAGACCGATGAGCACGTTGGAGTCGGAGCCCACACCGTATTCGCCGCCCGCTTCGGCAAATTCCGGCGCCCTGAAGGTTCCGTCGCCGAGATTGGCCTCGGTGATCGGGCAAAGCCCGGCCACCGCGCCCGCCGCCGCCATGGCACGCGTTTCCTCAGCCGTCATATGGGTCGCATGGATGAGGCACCAGCGGCGATCGACGGGCGCGTGCGCGAGCAGCCATTCGACCGGGCGGTTCCCCGTTGAGGCGAGGCAATCCTCGACCTCCTTCACCTGCTCGGCGACATGGATATGGATAGGTCCCGAGCCTGCGAGCGGCAGGATGGCGCCGAGCTCATCTGCGGTCACGGCTCGCAGCGAATGAGGCGCGATGCCGACCACCGCGCCGTCGAGCGGCGCCACCGCCTTGCGGCTCGCCTCCATCAGCCGCGCGAAACGGTCGCGATCATTGATGAAGCGCCTTTGGCTCGGGCCCGGCGCCTGTCCGCCGAAGCCCGAATGCGCGTAGAACACCGGCAGCAAGGTCAGCCCGATGCCGGTTGAATGCGCCGCGGCCGCGATCCGGGACGCCATCTCGCCGAGCTCGGCATAGGGTTCTCCGTCGCGATCGTGATGCAGATAGTGGAATTCGCCGACCCGCGTGAAGCCCGCCTCCAGCATCTCCACATAGAGCTGCGTCGCCACCGCCTCGACATCATCGGGGCTCATATTCAGGGCGAAGCGATACATGACCTCGCGCCAGGTCCAGAAGCTGTCCGAGGACGGCCCGCGCAGCTCGGCGAGCCCCGCCATGCCGCGCTGGAAGGCATGGCTATGCAGATTGGGCAGGCCCGGCAGGCCGATGGCGTGGCGCTCATCCTCAGGCCTCGCCGCCACCCCGCTTTCGAGGCCGGTGACCAGACCGCCGGCGAATGACAGCCGCACGCCTCTCGCCCACCCCGAAGGCAGCAGCGCCTCGTCGAAGAACAGCGAAGCCATCGGACGGTCTCCTCGAAGATTGCGGCGGCGAGCCTCTAGACAAGCTCCCGCGCTGACGTTTATGTATAGACAAATGGGAGCGAGTTTCAAGCGAAGCGGATGTGGCTTCGCCTGAGAGCGGCCACAAGGCAAGGGCTCCTGCGTCCGCGTCCTGTCGCGGCGGGCACGAGCCGGTGAGCTGGCGCGAAATGAGAGGGAGCTTGCGTGACGATGCAAGTCGATCGGCTTTGGCATAATGCGCGCCTCGCGACGCTCGCCCCTGGGCGACCTGGCCTCGGCCTCGTCGAGGACGGCGTTATCGCCACGAGAGAGGGCCGCATCGTCTATGCGGGGCCGGCCGGCGAGGCTCCCTCCCTCGAGGCTGCGCTGCGGACGGATTGCGAGGGCCGCTGGATCACACCTGGCCTCATCGATTGCCACACGCATCTCGTCTTCGCCGGGGACCGGGCGCATGAGTTCGAGCTGCGTCTCGCCGGCGCAAGCTATGAAGAGGTGGCGCGGGCGGGAGGCGGCATCGTCTCGACCGTGAAGGCGACGCGCGCCGCGAGCGAGGACGCGCTCGTGGCAGCCGCTTTGCCGCGCCTCGACGCGCTGATCGCCGAAGGCGTGACCACGATCGAGATCAAATCCGGCTACGGCCTCGAGCTCGAGACCGAGCGCAGGCAGCTGCGCGCCGCGCGCCGTCTCGCCGCTGAGCGCCGCATCGAGGTGCGCACCACTTTCCTCGGCGCGCATGCGCTGCCGCCCGAAGCCAAGGACAAGGACGCTTATATCGACCTCGTCTGCCGGGAGATGCTGCCGGCGATCGCCGAAGAGGGTCTCGCGGATGCGGTCGACGCCTTCTGCGAGGGCATCGCCTTCTCGCCCGAGCAGACACAGCGCGTCTTCGAGGCGGCGCGCCGGCGCGGCCTCAAGGTCAAGCTGCATGCCGACCAGCTCTCTAATCTCGGAGGTGCGGCGCTGGCCGCGAGCTTCGGCGCGCTGTCGGCCGACCATCTCGAATACACCGACGAAGCCGGCGCCATCGCGATGGCGAAAGCCGGCACGGTCGCGGTGCTCTTGCCCGGCGCCTATTACTTCATCCGCGAGCAGCAGGCGCCACCCATCGCCTTGTTCCGCCGGCATGGCGTGCCGATCGCGGTCGCCACCGATTGCAATCCCGGCACCTCGCCGCTGACCTCGATCCTCACCACCATGAACATGGCCGCCACCCTGTTCCGGCTGACGGTCGAGGAAAATATCGCAGGTGTTACCCGCGAGGCGGCCCGCGCCTTGGGCCGGCTCGACGAGGTCGGCACGCTCGAAGCCGGCAAGCTCTGCGATCTCGCCATCTGGAACATCGAGCGCCCGGCCGAGCTCGTCTATCGCATCGGCTTCAACCCGCTGCATGCCCGCATCTGGAGGGGACAGTGACCACAGACATGACACTGCATCCGGGCGCGGTGCCGCTCGCCACCTGGCGCGCCATCTATTTCGGCGCCGACGTCGCGCTGGACCCTTCGTGCCGCGAAGCGGTCGAGGCGGGTGCGGCGACGATCGCAGCGATCATCGCCAAGGGCGAGCCGGTCTATGGCATCAATACGGGCTTCGGGAAGCTCGCGAGCGTGCGCATCGGCGATGGCGATCTCGCCGCCCTGCAACGCAATATCGTGGTCTCGCACGCTTCAGGCGTCGGCGAGCCGCTCTCCGAACCTGTGGTGCGGCTGATCCTGGCGCTCAAGGCAGCGAGCCTCGCCCAAGGCGCCTCCGGCGTGCGCTGGTCGACGATCGAGCGGCTCACCGAATGCCTGCAGCGCGGCCTCACCCCCCTGGTGCCCTCACAGGGCTCGGTCGGCGCCTCCGGCGATCTCGCTCCGCTCGCCCATCTGGCCGCGGCGCTGATCGGCGTCGGCGCCTTCCACATGGACGGCAAGAGCGTGGCGGCTGCCAATGCCTTGCGCAATGCCGGTCTTGCGCCGCTGGTGCTCGGCCCGAAGGAGGGCTTGGCGCTGCTCAACGGCACCCAGGTCTCGACCGCGCTGGCGCTTGCCGGCCTCTTCGAGGCGGAGCGCGTTTTCCAGGCGGCGCTGGTGACCGGAGCGCTCGCGACCGACGCCGCCAAGGGCTCGGACGGCCCCTTCGATCCGCGCATCCAGGCGCTGCGCGGCCATCAGGGACAGGCCGAGGTCGCCGGCGCCTTGCGGGCGCTGATGGCGGGCAGCGCCATTCGCGCCTCGCATCTCGTGAATGACGACCGGGTGCAGGATCCCTATTGCCTGCGCTGTCAGCCGCAAGTGATGGGCGCCTGCCTCGATCTCATGCGGCAGGCGGCCACGACGCTGTCGATCGAAGCGAACGGTGTCTCCGACAATCCGCTGGTGTTCGCGGCGAGCGGCGAGGTGATCTCGGGCGGTAATTTTCACGCCGAGCCCGTGGCCTTCGCGGCCGACATGATCGCCATGGCGCTGTGCGAGATCGGCTCCATCGCCGAGCGCCGCATCGCCATGCTGGTCGATCCGGCGCTCTCCGGCCTCCCGGCCTTCCTGACGCCGAAGCCGGGCTTGAATTCCGGCTTCATGATCCCGCAGGTCGCGGCCGCGGCTCTGGTCTCCGAGAACAAGCAGCGCGCCTACCCGGCAAGCGTCGATTCGATCCCGACTTCGGCCAATCAGGAAGACCATGTGTCGATGGCGACCCATGGCGCGCGCCGCCTCCTGCCCATGGCCGAGAATGTGACGAACATCGTCGCCATCGAGCTCTTGGCCGCGGCGCAGGGTTGCGATTTCCACGCGCCGATGCGCTCGAGCCCGGCCCTCGAGCAGGCCCGCAGCCTCCTGAGGGCGCAAGTCCCGCATCTCGACGACGACCGCTTCCTCGCGCCCGATATCGCCATGGCGGCGGATCTCGTGCGCGACGGCGCCCTCGTGCGGGCGGCAGGCTCCGAGCTTCTGCCGCGTGTCGCGGAGGCTGCCGGCTCCCCCCACTCCATCGCCTGATCAAGGACGAAGCCAAGGATCCCGCAATGACCCGTATCGACAATGCCCGCCATATCCGAAGCCCCCGCGGCACGACGCTCTCGGCCAAGAGCTGGCTGACCGAGGCGCCGCTGCGCATGCTGATGAACAATCTCGACGCCGAGGTCGCCGAACGGCCGGGCGAGCTCGTCGTCTATGGCGGCATCGGCCGCGCGGCGCGCGACTGGGAGAGCTTCGACCGCATTGCCGCGACGCTGAGAAGGCTCGAAGCCGACGAGACCTTGCTGGTGCAATCGGGCAAGCCGGTCGGCGTCTTCCGCACCCATGCGGACGCGCCGCGCGTGCTGATCGCCAACTCGAACATCGTGCCGCATTGGGCGACCTGGGATCATTTCCACGAGCTCGATCGCAAGGGCCTGATGATGTACGGGCAGATGACCGCGGGCTCCTGGATCTATATCGGCTCGCAAGGCATCGTGCAGGGCACCTACGAGACCTTCGTCGAGGTGGGCCGCCGGCATTATGGCGGCGACCTTTCCGGCAAATGGATCCTGACGGCCGGCCTTGGCGGCATGGGCGGGGCGCAACCGCTCGCCGCCACCATGGCCGGCGCCTCGATGCTGGCGGTGGAATGCCAGCCCTCGCGCATCGAGATGCGCCTGCGCACCCGCTATCTCGACCGGCAGGCGGCCTCGCTCGACGAGGCGCTCGAGATCATCGAGCGCGCCCGCCGCGACGGCAAGCCCGTTTCGGTCGGCGTCGTGGGCAATGCAGCCGATGTCTTCCCGGAGCTGGTGCGCCGCGGCATACGCCCCGACGTCGTCACCGACCAGACCTCGGCTCATGATCCCATCAACGGTTATCTGCCCAAGGGATGGAGCCTCGCCGAATGGGAAGCGAAGCGGGAATCCGACCCGAAGGCCGTCGACAAGGCAGCGCGGGCCTCGATGGCCGGACATGTGCGCGCCATGCTCGACTTCCAGCGCATGGGCGTACCGACCCTCGATTACGGCAATAATATCCGCCAGATGGCGCTCGAGGAAGGCGTGAGCAACGCCTTCGATTTCCCGGGCTTCGTGCCGGCCTATATCCGCCCGCTCTTCTGCCGCGGCATCGGGCCGTTCCGCTGGGCGGCGCTCTCGGGCGACCCTGAGGACATCTATCGCACCGACGCCAAGGTGAAGGAGCTGATGCCGGAGGCGCCGCATCTGCATCGCTGGCTCGACATGGCGAAGGAGCGCATCGCCTTCCAGGGCCTGCCGGCGCGCATCTGCTGGGTCGGTCTCGGCGACCGCCACCGGCTCGGCCTCGCCTTCAACGAGATGGTGGCCTCGGGCGAGCTCAAGGCACCGATCGTCATCGGCCGCGACCATCTCGATTCGGGCTCGGTCGCCTCGCCGAACCGCGAGACCGAGGCGATGCGCGACGGCTCGGACGCCGTCTCCGACTGGCCGCTGCTCAACGCGCTCCTCAACTGCGCCTCGGGAGCGACCTGGGTGTCGCTGCATCATGGCGGCGGCGTCGGCATCGGCTTCTCGCAGCATGCCGGCATGGTGGTGGTCGCCGACGGCACCAGGGAGGCGGCGCGCCGGCTCGACCGGGTGCTGTGGAACGACCCGGCCTCCGGCGTGATGCGCCATGCCGATGCGGGCTACGAGGACGCCATCGCCTGCGCCATCACGCATAAGCTCGACCTCCCCAGCCTGCGCTGATCGGCGGGCATCGCGCCATGCGGCTCCTCCTTGCGACAATGCATCGCCGCATGCCGTGGAAGAATGGCGGCGGCGAGACGACGGAGATCATCGTCTCGCCCAAGCATGCCGGGCTCGAGGATTTCGACTGGCGCATCAGCATGGCAAAGGTCGGCACCGACGGGCCCTTCTCGGCCTTCGCCGGCATCGACCGTACGCTGAGCGTGATCGAGGGCGAAGGCATCGCCCTGAGCGTCGCCGGCGAACCCGAGATCGTGCTGACGACGCAATCGCAGCCCTTCGGTTTTCCGGGCGATGTGGCGGCGAGCGCCCGCCTCATCGCAGGCAGCATCACCGATCTCAACGTCATGACGCGCCGTACCGCATGGTGCCATGAGACGAAGAGGCTGCGCCTCTCCGAGCGCCAGGCGCTGCGTTGTGCAGCCGACGTCACCCTGATCCTATCGCGCTCGCGCGATCTCGGCCTTGTTGCGGAGGCGCAGCATTGCAAGCTCGGGATCGACGATGCGTTGGTCCTGGAGGGCCCGGCCTATCTCGAGCTCGCGCCTGAAGGCGAGGCGACACTGTTCGTCGTGGAGCTCGAACGCGTCGTCTGAGGCCGGCGCCTCTTCCTTCTCCCGCCCTCGCGGGAGAAGGTGCAAGCCTTGAACAGAAAGACTCTGCGCAGTGAGGGCGGATGAGGGGCGGTCGAGCTTTCCTGAACGCCTTATGCCTGGCGGGTCTGGGAGCGCTTCTGATCAATCGGTTCTCCGATCCACCCTCACCCGCCTCGACCATAGCTGTGAGCGGACGCTCGCAGCGTGCTGCGAGCTATGGTCTCGGCACCCTCTCCCGCACGAAGAGCGCGGGAGAGGGAAGTGCGCGCGGCGCCAAATGCGCCAGCGTTTGGCACCAAGCGATTCCTTCCGCTAGGAACAGACACCCGGTTCCCGCACCCAACCGCAAGGCATGTGATGGCCGATATTGCTCCTCCTGCCGCCGCATCGCATCGCGACGTGCTGCTCGCCGCGATCGCCGCAAAGCACGCCAAGATCGGCGTCATCGGCCTTGGCTATGTGGGCATTCCGCTGGCGCTGGCCGGCGCCGCTGCGGGCTTCCCGATTCTCGGCTTCGACATCGATGCGCCGCGGGTGGCGCAGGTCAACCGCGGCGAGAGCTTCATCCGGCACATCCCCTCCGAGGTGCTCGGCGCGGCGGTAGCTTCCGGAAAATTCGAGGCGACCCATGATTTCGACCGCCTGTCGGAGCCCGATGCGATCCTGATCTGCGTGCCGACGCCGCTGACCAGATATCGCGAGCCCGACCTCAGCTATGTGGTGGAGACCGCCAAGGCCATCGCCCGCAGATTGCGGCCGGGCCAGCTCGTGGTGCTCGAATCGACCACCTATCCGGGCACCACCACCGAGGTGCTGAAACCGATCTTCGAGGCGCAGGGGCTGAAGAGCGGCGTCGACTTCTTCCTCGCCTTCTCGCCCGAGCGCGAAGATCCGGGCAATCCGAATTTCGCGACCGCCGGCATTCCCAAAGTGGTGGGCGGCGACGGCGAAGCGGCGCTCGAGGTCGCCGATGCGCTCTATGGCCGGCTGGTGGTGCGCACCGTCAAGGTCTCGTCGCCGGCGACCGCCGAGGCCGTCAAGCTCACCGAGAACATCTTCCGCGCCGTCAATATCGCGCTCGTCAACGAGCTCAAGGTCGTCTACGACGCCATGGGTGTGGATATCTGGGAAGTGATCGAGGCGGCGAAGACCAAGCCCTTCGGCTTCATGCCCTTCTATCCGGGCCCCGGCCTCGGCGGGCACTGCATCCCGATCGATCCGTTCTACCTCACCTGGAAGGCGCGCGAATACGATCTCTCGACGCGCTTTATCGAGCTCGCCGGCGAGATCAACACCGCGATGCCGCATTATGTGGTCGACCGCCTGGCGAAGGCCATGGACCGCGACCTGAAGCGCGGGCTCAACGGCTCGACGATCCTGGTCATCGGCATCGCCTATAAGAAGAACGTCAACGATATGCGCGAGAGCCCGGCCTTGAAGCTCATCGAGCTGCTCGAGGAGCGTGACGCCAAGGTCGGCTATCACGACCCCTTTGTCGCCATGATCCCGGCGACACGCAGCTATGCGGCGCTGGCGGGGCGCCAATCCTTGCGGCTCGACGCGGAGACGATCGCCGGCGCCGAATGCGTCCTCATCGCGACCGACCACGACGCCGTCGACTACGCGCTCATCGCCAAGCATGCCCGGCTGATCGTCGACACGCGCAATGTCTTCGCTCGCGCCGGGCTGACCGCTGCGCATATCGTCAAAGCCTGAGCGCGCTCGCCGGGTCGGACGTCAAGCGCCAGGACAACAAACCGCAACCCCCGATCCGACGCTACCGGAACGGGGGCTGTGGCTCGTTGATCGTGTGCCTGTCCCGGCGAAGGCGGTCACGCTTCGCCGAAACATGAGCTGGTGGCAGCTCACCCCCTTGGGGTTCCTTCCGCACGCTCACCGGGTTCGGCACCCTTTCGGTCTGCCGATAATTCGGGACCCGACCAAGCGCTCAAGGCCATCCCCCAATACCCTCGAAACGCCCTGCACGCCGGACGGAAGCACCCACTGCTCCCTGTGGCTACAGTGCCGCTTCAATTCGGCAGGGTCCAGCCGCCGAAATGGCGGGTAATGATCAAAACGGAACCCGCCGACACCGCCAGAAACTGCCTGGCGCTCCCGCCCCGGCGGGATCGCGGCGCGAGTATCCCGCACTCGAAAATCATCTGTCCGCTGTCGGATCCCCGTCCCCTCGATCGTCCTCTGGTCGATCCCGTTGGGAGGAGCGAGGCCGGCCGCCGGCTCGCCGCCGCTTCCAGCCGGTCACGAGAGGATTGCGCCATGCCCAAGATTGCACGAAACAGGATAGCACCTGGCAAGATATCTCCCTGCCTGTGGTTCGACGGGGAGGCCGAGGAGGCTGCGAATTTCTACGTCTCGCTGCTCCCCGATTCGCGCATCGAACACATCCAGAAGAACGTCGTGGGCAGCCCCGCCGGCAAGGCCGGAACCGTGCTGTTGGTCGAGTTCACCCTCGCCGGCCAACCCTTCCTGGCGCTCAATGGCGGCAGGCGCTTCGAGTATACGCATGCCATTTCGTTCGCCGTGGACTGCGCCGATCAGGCCGAAGTCGACCGGCTGTGGGCTGCGCTCTCGGATGGCGGTTCGATCGAGCAATGCGGCTGGCTCAAGGACCGCTACGGCGTCTCCTGGCAGATCGTGCCGAGCGTGCTTTCCGAGATGCTGGGCGACCCCGATCTCTTGAAGGCGCAGCGGGTGATGCAGGCGATGCTGCAGATGGTCAAGCTCGACATCGCCGCTCTCCAGAAGGCCTATGACGGCAAGCCTGCCGCGTGAACCGAGATGCGGGGCCGGCGCCCGCCTCTCCCCTTGCGGGAGAGGTGGGCGTCGGCGCTGCTCAGACCTTGCCCGTCTCGCGCCCTATGCGATAGCCTCGCACGACCATGACCCTCAGGAAATCCGAGCCCGCTCGGCAAGGCGCACCCGCGGGGTTCGCCGTCTCCCAGTCCGAGAGCGACACCAATCTCAGCGATCGCCGCAGCGCCTGGCAAAGCCAGCGCCTCGATGCGCGCGGACGCGCCCTCCTTGATCGCGATGCGCGGGCCTTCCTGCATCAATCCGTGTCGACGCCTTGCCTCAACGTCATCGTCAAGGCCGAGGGCATCTGGATCGAGGACACGGCCGGCCGCCGCTACATGGATTTCCACGGCAACAACGTCCACCATATCGGCTACGGCCATAAGCGCCTCAAACAGGCGATCGCCGCGCAGATGGACGCATTGTCCTTCGCGCCGCGCCGCTATGCCTGCGAGACGGCGCTGGCGCTCGCCGAGAAGCTCGCGGCGATCGCGCCCGGCAGCTTGCGCAAGGTGCTGTTCACCACGGGCGGCTCGGACGCCAACGAGGTGGCGATCAAGCTCGCCCGCACCGCCACCGGCCGCTTCAAGACGCTCTCCTTCTGGGACGCCTTTCACGGGGCGGGGTTCGGGGCCGCGAGCCTCTCCGGGGAGGCGCTTTTCCGTTCAGGGCCGGCAGCGCCGCTGATGGCCGGAGCCCAGCATGTCGCGCCCTTCGGCTGCTATCGCTGCCCCTACGGGCATCCTTGCGACGCCAAGGGCGAGCCTTTCCTCGAGCGCTGCGGCCTCGCCTGCGCCGGCATGGTCGATTATGTGCTGGCCCGCGAAGGCGATGTGGCGGCGATCATCTGCGAGCCGGCGCGCGCCGTGCCCTATCTGCCGCCGCCCGGCTATTGGCGACGGGTGCGCGAGGCCTGCGACCGGCACGGGGCGCTGCTGATCTTCGACGAGATCCCGACCGGCCTCGGCAAGACGGGGCGCATGTTCGCCTGCCAGCATGACGAGGTCGAGCCCGACATATTGGTGCTCGGCAAGGCGCTGGGCGGCGGCATCCTGCCGATCGCCGCCGTGGTGGCGCGCGAGGATCTCGATGTCGGCGGCGATTGGGCCTTCGGCCATTACACGCATGAGAAGAACCCGGTCACGGCGCGTGCGGCTCTCACGACGATCGAGATCATCGAAGATGAAGGCCTGGTCGAGAATGCCGCCAAAGTGGGAGCGCTCGCGCTCACGCGCCTCAACGAGATGAAGGATCGCATCCCCGCCATCGGCGATGTGCGCGGCCGCGGGCTTCTGCTCGGCATCGAGCTCGTCAAGAGCCGCGACACGAAAGAGCCGGACGCCGATCTCGCCGAGGCCGTGCTCTATCGGGCGCTCGATCGCGGCCTGTCCTTCAAGACCACCATGGGCAATGTGCTGACGCTGACGCCGCCCTTGATCACTACGCAAGACGAGATGATGCGGGCTCTCGACATCATCGAGGAAGCCATCGCCTCGGATTGAGCCTGGGAGCGCGCGCGTTTCGCCCCCTCTGATCATCGGCGAGGCCTCGACGCCGGGAGGAAGGGCGACCGAGACGGTCGCGGTCCCAGGGCGCTGGGACCGCGGGCGTCCCGCCCGCTCTGGCCTGCAGCGAGACCTCCACGCCTGGGAGGAAGGGCGACCGGGACAGTCGCGGTCCCCCTGCCCTATCGGATCACTTGACCGAAAACAGCCGCAGCGGGAAGCTCAGATCCGCGGGCTGCACCACGCTCACATTCTCCTTCACGCCCCACAGGATCTCGAGCTGGTGGATCGGGATATAGGCTGCCGACTCCTTGACGAGCGAAAGCGCTTGCCCGATCAGCGCGCGCCGCTCCTCGGGGTTGGTGTCGGATTGAATCTTCGCGATCAGCTGATCGACCTTCGGATCCGAATAGCCGCCGATGTTGAAGGTGCCGCGCCCCGACTGCTGATCGCGCGTCGCGACGATCGACGACAGGAAGATGTGCGCGTCATAAGTGAAGGGCGAATAGCCCACGAGCACGAGGCTCGTATTATAGCCCGGCGGATTGATCTGCTGCGCCCATTTACCGGTGGTCTGGGCACGCGTCTCCACCTTGATGCCGATGCGGGAAAGGAAGCCGGTGATTGCGACGCAAGTCGCCTCGTCATTCATGAAGCGATCATTGGTGCAATCGAGCGTCACCTTGAAGCCGTTCGGATAGCCGGCCTCGCTCATCAGGGCCTTGGCCTTTTCGAGATCAGGCGATACGGGCTTGCCCAGTTCGGGAGTGTAGCCGTTCACCTCCTTCGCGATCGGCGTCCCGGTCGGAATGGAATAGCCGCGCATGACTTTCGACTTGATCGCCTCGACGTCGATCACCAGCTGCATGGCCTGACGGACGCGTTTATCCTGGAATGGGTTCTTTCCCTTGACGTCGCTATACTGCAATTCGTCGCGGGCGATGTCGGGCTGAAGGTAGATCAGGCGCAGATCCGGGCCGGCCTGGACCCTCAATCCTTTGGTTGCCTCGACACGCGGCGTATCCTGCGGCGGCAGCGAATCGATCATGTCGACTTCGCCCGATATGAGCGCCGAGACCCGGGACGAGGCGTTTGGAATGACGAAGAAGGTCGCCTTGTCGATATTGCCTTGCGGCTTGTCCCACCAGCCGAGGTTCCGCTCGAACTCGATCTTCAGCCCCGGGTCACGCAGCACGATCCTGTAGGGGCCGGTGCCGTTGGTGGCGCGATTGGCGTAGGTCTCGGTCTTGTTGTCGGCCGATCCGGGCAGCAGCGCACCGTTCTTCTCGGCCCAGGCGCGCTCCATGATGTACCAATTGGTGATTTCCGTCGGGACGATCGGATCGATGTCCTTCGTCCTGATCTCGACGGTGTCGTCGTCGATCGCCTTCACGCTGTCGAGGGTCGCGAGGTTGGTCCTGACCCCGCCGGCCTTGGCGCGCTCGAAGGAGAACACGACATCGCTCGCCGTGAAGGCGCCGCCGTCCTGGAATTGCACGCCCTTGCGCAGATCGAACCTCCAGGTCTTGTCGTCGACCTGTTTCCACGAGGTGGCGAGCGCCGGCTCGAGCGACAGATCGGCGCCGCGACGCACCAAGGGCTCGTAGACATTGCTCAAGATCGCGAAGATGAAGGTGTTGCTCACCGCATGAGGATCGAGCGTATAGGCATCGAGTGGCCCGGCAAACCTGAACGTGGCGGCCGAAGCCGGGGTCGCGATGCAGGCGCTCAGCGCAACGCCGAATGCCGCGCAGAACATTCGATGGCGACGGCCACCACTCATGGCTTAGCTCCTGCTGTTTGACGCCGACGATTAACGGGCTGTCCCGTGTGTGCCAATCGCTTCATAGCACGGATCTGACGGCTACCGGATCGACAGCACTTGCCAAGGCATTCGCAATCGCCGAGCGGGCTCAGCGCATCGCGGCCTTGTTCGAGACGCGCGACAGCAGGACCAGGACGAGCAGGGTTGCGAATGCGAGGATCATGGTGAGCGCCGAGGCATCGAAGATCGCCCCACGATCGGAGAGCGCGAAGATGCCGACCGGCAAGGTCACCCAGCCGGGCGGGTAGATCATCACGGTCGCGCCGAGCTCGCCCATCGACAAGGCGAAGCTCAGGCTGAAGGCAGCGATCAGGTAAGGTGCGACGAGCGGCAAGGTCACGCGTCGCAGCCGATAGAAGGGGCGGGCGCCGAGGCTTTCGGCCACCTGCTCGCAATCCGGCGGCAGGCGCAACAGGCCGGCCGAGACATTGCCGTAGGTGAAGGCCGAGATCAGCACGAAATGGGCGATGAGCACGATCAAGGTCGTGCCGTTCAACAGCAGGGGCGGCTGGCTGAAGGCGACCAGCAGGCCGAGGCCGACCGAGACGGAGGGCACGGCGCTCGGGATGAAGAAGACGATGTCGAGCACGCGCTTCGGCACCGGCCACAGCCGGCGCAAGGCGAGCGCCGCCCAGCTGCCGCAGATGAGCGCCGCCGCGCTCGCGATCAGCCCGGTGATGATGCTGACCTGCAATTGCTCGGCCGAATCGCCCGCGAGCGCGTTGCCGTAATGGGCCAGGGTGAGGTGGCTCGGCAGCACATCATTCCATTGGCCGCTGATGCTCGCGAGTCCGATCACGCCGATCGGCAAGCCGTAGACGATGCCGGTGAGCAGCGCCGCCAGCGTCCAGGCGAGGATGCGTCCCGATCTAGACCAGACCAGCACGGCGGCCTCCGAAATGCGCGACCGCCAGGCGATAGATCGCATAGAGGCCAAGCGACAAGGCGACGTTGACGACCGCGATGATGCAGGCGGTGGTGTAATCGAATTCCTGGATCGCCTTGTCGTAGACGAGGAGCGGCAAGGTGATGACGTCCTTGGCGCCGATGAACAGCACGATGCCGAATTCGTTGACCGTCAGCAAAAGGCAGAGGCTGCCTCCGGCGATCAGCGCGGGCAGCGCTGCCGGCAGGATGATCTGGCGCACGATGCGCAGCGGGCGGGCCCCCAGGCTGTTCGCGATCTCGATCTGGGCCGGCTCGATCAGCGAGAAGGAAGCGAGCAGGGGCCGCATCACGAAGGGGGTGTAGACCGTGATCTCCGAGAGGATCACGCCCCATTGCGAGTAGAGGAAATCGACCGGCGGCAATGGCAAGTGCAGAAGCCGCATCAGCGATTCGTTGAGGAGCCCGGCCGAGCCGTAGATGAAGGTGAAGGCGAGCGCGACCAGGAAGGTCGGCAGCGCGATGAAGGTGTCGATCAGGCGCCCGAGCAGCTTGGCGCCCGGGAAGGGCACGAAGGCGATGATCAGCGACAGCACGAAGCCGAGCACGAGGCATCCCGTAGTGGCGCTGAGTGCGATGACGATGGTGTGGTAGAGCCCGTCGCGGAAGAGGCGTGAACCGATCACCTCGGCGAAGCGCGCCAGCGACACGATATGCTCGTCACCGCCGAGCGCCTGACGGGCGATCAGGCAGAGCGGATAGAAGAACAGGGCGGCGAGCACGATGAGCGGCGGCGCGATCCACAAGCCGCCGAGCCGCTCGGCGGCCGGGCGAGAGGTCGCGAGCGCGACGTCAGCCACCGGTGTTTTCCGGCACCAGGGTGGCGTCGGCCGGGTTGAAGGAAAGCGCGAGCGATGCCCCGGGCTCGGGAGGCTCGCTCAGCGGCGTGCAGTTCAGGCGCAGCTCGTGGCCGCCGACATCGAGCGCGATGCTGTGCAGGTCGCCTTGCCATTGCACGGCGCGCACGCTGCCGGTCAGCGCATTGGCGGCAGCTTCGCCAGGTTGCAGGCGCAGATCATGCAGGCGCAGATCATGCGGCCGCACGCAGATGAGGCAGGCGCTGCCTTCCGGCAGGCGATGCGGGTTGCGGGCGCTGAGCGCGGCATCGCCGAAACGCACTTGCGCCAATCCGCCCTCGCGCGAAGCGAGCGAAGTCACCGGCAGGAGATTGGCGCGACCGAGGAACTCCGCCGAGAAGCGGTTCGGCGGCTGGCGGTAGAGGGATTGCGCATCGCCGAAGGCGACGAGACGGCCGTCGCGCATGATGCCGATATGGTCGGCGAGCGTCAGCGCCTCCGTCTGGTCATGCGTGACATAGAGCACGGTGAGCGAAGGCAGGTCGCGGTGCAGCTTGGCGAGCTCCTCGAGCATGGAGCGCCGAATCTGCGCGTCGAGCGCCGAGAGCGGTTCGTCGAGCAGCAGCACCTGCGGGCGGATGGCGAGCGCCCGCGCGATCGCCACGCGCTGCTGCTGGCCGCCGGAGAGCTCGCGCGGATAGCGCTTCGCATAGGCCGCCATGCCGACCATGCGCAGGCATTCGGGCACGCGCTCGCGCACGATCGCATCGGCGGCGCCGCGGGCCCTGAGGCCGAAGGCGACGTTCTCCTCGGCGCGCATATGCGGGAACAGGGCGTAATTCTGCACCACCATGCCGATATTGCGGGCATGCGGGGGCAGGCCGGTGACGTCGCGCTCGCCGATGGTGATGCGCCCGCCCGTCGGCCGGACGAAGCCCGCCACGGCGCGCAACGCCGTGGTCTTGCCGGAGCCCGAAGGGCCGATCAGGGCCACGATCTCGCCGGGCCTGACCTTGAGCGTCAAGGCGTCGAGCACCACCAGGCTGCCATAGGCGACCGTGACGGCATCGAAGCCGATGCCGCTGCCGGCGCCGCCGGCCTCGGCGAGCGGAGAAGCGGCGGCCGCCGTCGCGGCCGTCCGCATCTGTCCCATCGAGACGATCTCGCTCATCAGTTGCCGGCGATCGCCTTGTTGTAGCTCGCGACGTCCTGCTGCAGGTCGGCGAGGATCTGGCTCCAATCGGGGGTCCAGATCTCGATGCCCTCCAGCATGGCGTTCAGCCTCTTGAAGTTCTCGTCGGTCGGATGCACGTCGCTGCGCACCGGGAAGCCCTGCGCCACGGAGCTGACCTCGCTCTGGGCCGCTTGGCTCAGCAGGAAGTCGATCAGCTTCTTGCCGTTCGCCGCATGCGGCGCGTTGGCGACGAGGCCGACATAATAGGGCAAGGAGAAAGCGGTCTTCTTGCCGCTCGGGCCGACCGGGAAGAACACCTTGATGTTCGGATTGTCCTGCATCTGGGCGAGGTTCATCTGCATGTCGCCATTGGCCACATAGAGCTCGCCCTTGTTGACGAGGGCCGTCAGCTTGCCGGTCGAGGCCGAGGGGCCGAGATTATTGACCTGCAGCTTCTTCAGATAGGCGAGGCCGGCATCCTTGCCGCCGAAAGCATGGAAGGCCTGCAGCATCAGGGCGGTGCCGTCGCCGGCCTGGCCCGGCGTCGAATACTGCACCTTCTTCATGAACTTCGGATCGAGCAGATCCTCATAGCTCTTCGGCGCTTCCTTCAGCACCGAGGCGTTGTAGATGAAATCCGGATAATTATTGACCAGGGCGACGAACGACCCCTTGGGATCCTTGTCGCGAGCGGCGAGCTTGTCGGCTTCCGCAGGCGTATAGGGCTGCAGCAGGCCGTCGGCAGCCGCCTTCTGCATGAAGGGCGGCAAGGTCACGAGCACATCGGCCTGGGTGTTGGACTTCTCCTTGGCGACCCGGTCCGCGACGCCGCTCGAGCCCGCCTCGATATATTGCACCTTGATGCCGGTCGCCTTGGTGAAGGCGGCGAATTGATTGCCGTACCAGCTCGGCGTCCCGTCATGCAGGCCGTCCGCGCTGTAGATCGTCACCACATCCGTTTGCGCCAGAACCGGGCTCAGCGTCGCCGCAACGAGCAGGCCGGCCGCGGCCATCAACAGTTTCGACTTCATCTGTAAGCCTCCTGGATTTGTGTCTGAACGCCGCGAAAAGTGTCTCGAGGTCTGCCGAACCGGTTCACGCCGGCGGTGGTTCATTGGTTTCGCATCCCAACATCTCGCTTTTATGTCACCGTCGCCTTGGCGAGCGGCGGCGAGCACGGACTGTACCCAACCAAACAAGAACGGTCAATATGCCACATAATGCCACGACTCCTGTGGCTTTTGCACAGGGCGAGTGCGTGAATAGGTGAATGGGCGAGGCATTGTGGCACATGGATCAGGCAATATGCGTAATGATGTGGCATTTTGTGGCATCGGCCGATAAGGCATGCGCACTGGGAGCGCGGGCGTCCTCGCCGGCTCTTGCGAACCGCTAGGCGACGGCGCCGGAGCAAAGGGCGACCGGGACGGTCGCGGTCCCAGAGCCCTGGGAGCGGGCGTCCCCCGGCTCATGCGAGCCGCGAGGCCGGCACGCCGCTGGGAAGAAAGAGCGACCGGGACGGTCGCGGTCCCAGGGCAAGCCAGCCGCGCCTAGAAACCGTGCGTCAGCCGCCTCGATTCGGCCCGGCGCGCCAGGGACGCGAGATGCGCGGCGGCGAGCTGATCTGCGGGTCGCCGGTTTGCAGCGACAGATTGGGGTTCCAGAAAGGATCGTGGTCGAGCTTCGCACCCCAGCGCTCGCGCATATAGGCGACTTCCCTCTGGAAGCCCTGCAGCTTCTCGCCGGCGAGATCCTGGCCGCGGCTCTTGGACTCGTGATGATGCAGCTGCGCGTGCGGCGTCCAGATGACGCGATAGCCGGCCTCACCGATGCGCAGGCACAGATCGACATCGTTGAAGGCGACCGCGAGATTGGTCTCGTCGAAGCCCCCCACCTGCGCGAAGACTGCGCGAGGCACGGCCATGCAGGCGGCCGTGACGCAGGACAGATCCTGCGCCAGCAACAGGCGCCCCGCATAGCCGCGCGCGCCACGCGGCGCACCGAGATGGATATGGCCTGCGACGCGATGCGCGCCGAGCCCCAGCGCCACCCCGCCATGCTGCAAGGTGCCGTTGGGGTAGAGAAGCTTCGCCCCGACGGCGCCGATCTGCGGCTGCATGGCGAAGGACACCATCTCCTTCAGCCAGCCCGGCTCGATCACCGAGATGTCGTTGTTGAGGAACAAGATGATGTCGCCACTCGCGTGCCGCACCGCTTCGTTGTTGATCCTCGAGTAATTGAAGGGGCCAGGGGTCTTGATGATGCGCACCCCGCGCCCGGTGAGCCTCTCGAAGAGCTGGAGGCTCAGCGCGTCTTCGCTGTCATTGTCGGCGATGATGATCTCGAGATCGGGGTATTCGGTCTTGTCGAGGAGACCGTCCATGCATGCCGACAAGATCTTTGCCTGATCGCGCGTCGGCACGATGGCGCTCACGCGCGGCCAGGACGCGGGCGCCTTGCGAATGACGCGGTGGAAGCGGTAGCCGGCATCGCCGACGTCCGCTTCGACGCCCTGCGTCGCGAGCTGCTCCTTGATGGCCCGCCGCGCGGCGTCGAGCGCCCGCGTGAGCTGCGTCGAGGAGAAGGTGCCGGCGCCGATGTAGAGGCGCCAATGATAGAGGACATGCGGCACATGCACGATCGGCCCCTTGCTGGCTGCCGTGGCGCGCAAGGCGAGGTCGTAGTCCTGGCTGCCTTCGAATCCCAAGCGAAAGCCGCCGATTTGGCGCATCAGCGAGGTCCTGTAGACGCCGAGATGGCTGATGAAGTTCTGCCCGTAGAGGAGCTCGGGGCTCCAATCGGGCTTGAAATAGGCGCCATGGCGCCGCCCCTCGGCGTCGAGCTTGTCCTCATCCGAGTAGAAGATGTCGGCCGCAGGATGGCGATTGACCGCATCGGCCATGATCGCCAGCGCATGCGGGGCGAGAATGTCGTCATGGTCGAGAAGAGCGACGAACTCGCCGCTCGCAAGCTCCAACGCCGAATTGCTGGCCGCGCTGATATTGCCGTTCTCCGGGCGGAAGGTGAGCTTGATGCGCGGCTCGGCGCGAGCCTCAGCCTCGAGGATCGCGCGCACATGCGGCTGCGTTGACGCATCATCTGCGATGCACAGCTCCCACTCCTCGTAGATTTGCGCCTTCACCGAGGCGATCATCTCCACGAGCTCCGTCTCGCCCGTCTCATAGACCGGGACGACGATCGAGAATTTCGGCAGCGCCGGCAGCGCTGCGACGAATTTGCGGATCTCGCCTGCCTCCTCGACACCGATCGTGTCGTAGAGCGCGACCCATTGCCCGTAAGCACGATCGGCCGTCTGCAGCAGGTTGTGGGCGATCCGGACCGTGGTCGCGCGCAGGCCCTGCATCCGCAGGTCGCGATAGAGCTCCTGGAGCCGCGCCGGCTCCGCCATCAGCATTCGGACAACCGCCCGGACGCGTCCGGGCACCGCCAGCAATTCGGCAAAATGGCGCCTGATCCTCGCCGAAGCCCGCGCCGGGCCGCCCGAGCTCGGCGTCACCCGCATGGCGGGCCCGCATGATCTCGCCGCGCTCCCGCGGCCGAGGCTGCCTCGACCGTCGGGATAACGGCGCAATGCTCGATGCCGGGCCGGGCGTCCATCATTCCATTCTGGGCAGCGCCCGCAGATAGTGACCATAGGCGGAATTGCCCAAGCTCTCCGCGATCTCGCTCAGCCTCTTCTCGTCGATGAAGCCGGAATGAAAGGCGATCTCCTCGGGACAGGCGATCTTATGGCCTTGCCGGTGCTCCAGCGTCTGCACGAAGGCGCCGGCCTCGATCAGGCTGTCGGGCGTTCCGGTGTCGAGCCAGGCGAAGCCGCGTCCGAGCTTCTCGACATGCAGCAGGCCGCGCTCGAGATAGGCCTTGTTGACGTCGGTGATCTCCAGCTCGCCGCGCGGCGACGGCTTGATGGAGCGCGCGATCTCGACGACCTTCTCGTCGTAGAAATAGAGCCCCGTCACGGCCCATGGCGAGGTGGCGGTCTTCGGCTTCTCCTCGAGGCCAATCGCCTTGCCGCCGGCGTCGAAGGTGACGACGCCGTAGCGCTCCGGGTCCCTGACCCAGTAGCCGAACACGGTTGCGCCCTCGCGCCTTGCCGCCGCGCCTTTGAGGATTTCGGTCAGGCCGTGACCGTAGAAGATGTTGTCGCCGAGGATCAGCGCCGAGGGCTCTCCCTTCACGAAGTCGGCGCCGATCAGATAGGCCTGCGCCAGGCCTTCGGGCTTGGGCTGTTCCGCATAAGCGAGGCTGATCCCCCATTGGCTGCCATCGCCCAGAAGCCGGCGATAGCTCGGCAGGTCCTCCGGCGTCGAGATCACCAGGATGTCGCGGATCCCCGCCAGCATGAGCGTCGTCAGCGGGTAATAGATCATCGGCTTGTCATAGATCGGCAGGAGCTGCTTCGACGTCACCAGAGTCATCGGGTGAAGGCGCGTGCCGCGGCCGCCCGCCAATATGATGCCTTTCATCAGGAACCTCGATCAATCCATTCCTCGTGCCGTCGACACGAAAGCTGCCATCCGCCAAAGCCCGAATTTGGAACCGAATTCACCCTTGGGACCTGTCTCGCCCCTCACGGACCGGAAAAATTCCCCAATCGGCTCGTCGCGCACATGCTCTAGCTGCCAGACTGCACGAGGTGTCAAGCCCGCTCAGACGCGCTTTTCGGGCGCCATGAGGCGCTTGATCGCATCGCAGACGATGCCGCCGAGCGCCTCGATCGAGAACCGCTCCTCGCTCTGTCGACGTGCCTGCCGGCCTAGGCGACGACGAAGCTCGTCATCGCGCCGCAGACGGTCGATCTGCCGGTACCATTCGTCATCGCTCGTTGCGAAGAGCCCCGTCTCGTCCTCGGCCACGACGTCGCGATTGGCACCGACCGGCGAGGCGACGGAAGCGCGGCCGGCCGCCATATACTGGATGAGCTTGTAGCCGCTCTTGAACCGGCTCCACTCGTCATCCGGCAGCGGGTTGATCCCCACATGGCAGCGCCCGATGAGCGACGCCTCCGTGTCCTCCGACCAGCTGTGCTGCTCGATGGCGATGCCGTGGAGCCCGTCGAGGGCGCGATCCTCGCCGACCACGAGCAGCCGCACGCCCTCGGCGGAAAGTCGCCGCAGCGGCGCCTGGATGGCTTCGAGATACTGGGCCGTGAAGGGACCGCCGATCCAGCCGAGCGTGAAGGGCAGAGCGGGCTCGGCCTCGACCTCATAATGGCGGACATCGAGACCGGTCGGCGCAAGCCTGATCTTGGCGCTCGCGACGCCGGCCTCCGCGGCCCAGCGGCCCAGCGCCGCATTGGCGACGAGGAGCGTATCGGCGCGTCGCGACAAGCGCACCATCTTGCTGGCGAGGAGGTGCCGCAGCGGGCTCGCCCGGACCCGCAAATGCCAGGCGTCGTCAAGGTCGAGAAGCACCTTGCTGCCCCGCAGGAGCAGCGCCTCCAGCCAATAAGGCGCCTGCGGCAAGGCCTCCTTCTCGATCCAGACGAGATCGTAGCGGCTGCGCCTGAAGAGATCGGCCACACGCCGGCAATAGCAGCCGAGAAGCCGCAGCACATTGACGCCATGGCCCGAATTGACCCCGGCCACATAGGCGTCGTCGAAAAAGGGCCGCACCGTGACCTCGATGTCCCGCTGCGCCAGATAGGGGAGAAAGATCAGGAAGCGCTGGCGGGAGCTGGCCGCTACCCTCGGCCAGCGCGTCAGGGCAAGAACTCGAACCACTGGACGGCATCCATTTGAAATGGCTTGGTCTTTGCAGCCCGGGTTGCCACCAAAGCCCACACTGTATAACACCCCGCGGTCGCCATCAGCGGCGCTGAGGATGTCATGACGAAGCCTGCGACCACACCACCGTCATTTGCGCCCGTCAAGATGATCCACGCGGCGAGCCCGGGTCGTCCGCCGCGGCACCTAGGGTCTTTCGCGGCATGAAGACGGTCCTGGTCACCGGCGGGGCCGGCTTCATCGGCGGCCATGTGGTGCGCGGGCTCGTGGCGTCGGAACGCTATCGCGTGGTCAATGTGGACGCGCTCACCTATGCGGCCGATCACCGGCTGCTCGAGCCTCTGCGGATGACGGGTCGCTACCTGTTCGAGAAGGTCGATATCCGTGACGGAGCCGCCGTCAAGGCGCTCTACGACAGATACTCGCCCGACGGGGTGATGCATCTTGCGGCCGAGTCCCATGTCGACCGGTCGATCGAGAACCCACTGGTTTTCGTCGAGACCAATGTGCTCGGCACCGCCAATCTGCTGGTTGGAGCGCTGGCCCATAGCGCGACGGTCGAGCCCGCTCGACGCGCGCAATTCCGCTTCCTGCATGTGTCGACCGACGAGGTCTTCGGCTCGCTCGGCTTGGAAGGGGCCTTCCACGAGAAGACGGCTTACGACCCGTCTTCGCCCTATTCGGCGAGCAAGGCCTCCTCCGACCACATGGTGCGCGCCTGGGGGCGCACCTATGGGCTGCCGGTCCTGATCACCAACTGCTCCAACAATTACGGCCCGGGGCAATTCCCCGAGAAGCTGATCCCGCTGATGATCCTCAAGGCCTGGCGCGGCGAGCCGCTTCCGGTCTACGGCAAGGGCGAGAATGTGCGCGACTGGCTGCACGTCGTCGATCATGCGCGCGCCCTGCAGGCGGTCTTCGAGCGCGGCACGCCGGGAGAGACCTATTGCGTCGGCGGGCGCAGCGAGAAGCGCAATATCGATATCGTGCATGCGATCTGCGACGGGCTCGACGCCAAGCTCGGCCAGCTTGCCTGCGGACCGCGCCGCAAGCTGATTGCTTTCGTGGCCGACCGCCCGGGCCATGACCAGCGCTATGCGATCGACGCAAGCCGCATCGAGGCCGAGCTCGGCTGGCGACCGGCGATGTCGATCGAGGCCGGCCTGCAGGACACCATCGATTGGTATCTCGCCAATGAGCCGTGGTGGGCACCGCTCGTGGCCCGCCAGAATTCCCTCGATCGTCGCGGCCTCGACGTGAAGCCGGGCTGAGCCGGGCGTGTGATGACGACGGCATCGCCGCAGCCTGCCCCGCCTTCGGCCGGGCGCCTCGACCTGGTCATCGTCAACTGGAATTCAGGCGCCCATCTCAGCGCCTGCCTCGAGGCGATCGCGGCCTCGCCCGAGGACGTCTCGAGGCTCGGCAAGCTCATCATCGTCGATAACGCCTCGACGGACGGCTCGGCCGCGCTCGACGGCTTCACCAAGCTCTTGCCGCTCACGATCATCCAGAACAGCGATAATCGCGGCTTCGCTGCGGCCTGCAATCAGGGCGCGGCTCGCGGCGATGCGCCCGTCATCTTGTTCCTCAACCCCGATGTGCGGATCCGCCCTGGCGCCTTGGCGCGCAGCCTTGATTATCTCGGCGCCGACCACGCGCGGCGGATCGGCGCGCTCGGCATCAGGCTGACCGACGCGGACGGCACCACGCAGCGCTGCTGCGCGCGCTTCCCCACGCCATGGCGCTTCGCCGGACAGGCGCTGCTGCTCGATCGGCTCATGCCGTCGCTGGTCGCGCCCCATTTCATGCGGGAATGGGATCATCTGACGACACGCGAGGTCGATCAGGTGATGGGCGCCTTCCTGATGATGCCGCGCATGCTCTTCGAGCAGTTGGGCGGCTTCGACGAGCGCTTCTTCGTCTATTTCGAGGATGTCGATCTGTGCCTGCGCGCCAAGCAGAGCGGGCGCTCCGTCACCCATTATGCGGAGCCTTGCGCCATTCACGAAGGCCAGGGCACGACGCGCCGGATCAAGGACATCCGGCTGTTCTACAGCTTGCGCAGCCGCCTCCTCTACGCGGGCAAGCATTTCTCGCGCACCGGGCTCGCCCTGACCCTGTTCGCAACCCTTATCCTCGAAGCCTGCATGCGCGGCGCGGCGGCCGTGCTGCGGGGCTCATCCGCCGATCTCCGCGCGACTTTGTCGGGCTATCGCCTGCTCCTTGGCGCCTTGCCGCGGCTCGGCCTGCGCAGGCGTGGCTGAATGCCGCTTTGCGTCAGCCTTGCATCCATGCGTCCCCCATTGTATCGAACGGCCCGGCTTGCACCATTGCCTGAGCTCCGCGAGGGGAGCGTCGCGTCTGCACAGGAGCGGGATCTCGTGAGTGTGCGGGGCTTAGCGGTGGAGCATGATCGGAACGGGCCGCCATAATAACGACATGCTGTTGGCTACGCACGACCACCGTGCCGTCTCGACCGATCGGGACGCCGGAAAGCGATCAGCCTCATCCATGCCGCGACGCGTGCCACGAACCCGCCCGGCGAGCCGCCGCGCCCTCCCCTCTTCAGGATCCAGCCTCATGAAACAGCGCGCCCAGGTTTCGAGATGAGCATCGTGTCTGCCACTCCCAGGAGCACGAATGGCGACCGGTCCCTGGTCGCCTACAGCCTCCTGGGCTGCGCCGATCTCATGGATGGCCTTCGCCAGTGGCGGCTCTGCTACCTCCTGGCGACCGCCGACATGCGCCGCCGCTTCGCGCGCTCGAAGCTCGGCCAGCTCTGGATCATGCTCTCGGGCGCGATCCTGGTGATCGCGCTCGGAGCGGTCTGGTCGTTCCTGTGGCACCAGCCGATCCACGACATGCTCCCCTATGTCGCAGTCAGCATGATGACCTGGCAGCTCATCTCCGGTGTCGTCATCGAATCGACCACGGCGCTGCCTTCGAGCAGCAACTATTTCCTCAATCAATATACGTCGACGTCGACGATCGTCTACGCCGTGATCTATCGAAACGGCTGCACATACCTGCTCAATATGATATTTCCTCTGTTGATCTGCCTTTTCTTCGACGTGAGCTTCACATCCTACGCTCTCCTGTGCATTCCGGGAGCCGTCCTGCTCTTCGTCACCTTCATCTGGATCAGCTTCATGACGGCCATTCTGTGCGCGCGCTTCCGCGACATCGTGCAGATCGTGAGCTCCGTCATGCAGATCATCTTCTTCGTGACCCCGGTCTTGTGGAAGCCCGAGCTCCTCCCCTCCGAAGTCTCCTGGATCGCCGAACTCAATCCCTTCGCTGCGATGCTGTCGGTGGTCCGCGATCCCCTCTTGGGTCGCCCGGTCTCGGGCATCGTCTGGGCGGCGGCGTTCGTCCTGGCCTTCGGCGGCCTGATCGTCACGCTGCCCTTCTTCGGCCGTTACCGCCGCCGCGTCGTCTATTGGCTGTGAGGCATCTTGCATGGCCCATATCAAGCTGACGGATGTCGGCGTCGAATTCCCGATCCACAATGCCAATTCCCGATCGCTGCAGCTGCAGGTGTTCAGTGCGCTCGGCGGCAAGCTGGCGCGGCATAGCCACGCAGTTTTCGTGCGAGCCCTGAATGGGGTGAACCTCGACATCGAGGAGGGCGACCGTATCGGCATCGTTGGGCATAACGGAGCCGGCAAGACGACGTTGTTGCGGGTGCTGGCCGGAGTCTACGAGCCGACGCAAGGCGCTCTGTCCGTCGACGGCCGCCTGAGCTCGTTCACCGACATCACGCTGGGGATGGACCCCGAGGCGACCGGCCTCGACAACATCATCTTCCGCTGCGTGTTCATGGGCCTTACCTTCACGGAAGCCCGGCGGCTGTCGCCCTCGATCGAGGAGTTCTCCGAGCTCGGGGAATTCCTGCGGCTGCCGGTGCGTACCTATTCGACCGGCATGTTCCTGCGTCTCGCCTTCGCCATCTCAACCTCGATCGAGCCCGAGATCGTGGTCATGGACGAAATGATCGGCGCCGGCGATGCCCGCTTCCTCGAAAAGGCCAAGGCGCGGCTTGCCGATCTCCTGACGCGCGTCAAGATCCTGGTGGTCGCCACGCATGACAGCAGCCTCATGGCGAGCCTGTGCAACAAGATCGTCTGGCTCGACCATGGCGAGGTGCGCAAGATCGGCCCATTCGACGAGGTCTATCCCGACTATCTCGAGGCGAACAAATCGTAGCGCGAGCTCCGCGCCGGCGATGCCGACCCCCCACGCGGCGCAGGACCGTTGAATCTTCCGATGTGATCGCCTAAAGCAGGCACTCGAGACGTCGAAGACCGTCTCGGGCAAGATCATGCGTGACACCAAAGAGATAGAGCGCTTTTCGACGCGACGGGCTGCTTTAAGAGCGAATACATGTGCGAGCGGCGGTCTTGCAGGGCTTGTCTGTCGGGCCGCTCGCCGCGCGTCTCGCCGGCTGCGGAGCGCGCCTTGATCCTTCGTCAAGACCATCCTTCGTCATGACCCGGACCTTGCGTCGGCATGAGGACGGCCGGCCTCGACGATCGTCACGCAAAAATGGATTCGGCGCTCTAACCCATGGGGATCGAGACAGGAATGCGGCGACCGATCCGACACGCGGTGGCTCGCGGGCTGCGCCTTGCGCCGATTGCACCGCGCCGTGCCTGCGTCAACGTCGTCGGCCTCGTAGCGCCGCGGATTGCGGCGCGCCTGGCGAGTGTCCTCGACGTTCCCCGCTCCCCCTGGCCCTCCTCCTTCGGGCGCCTGCCGCTGCGGCGCGACACCGTCGCGGTCTGGGGCTATCTGCGCTCGGAGATCGGCCTCGGCACGGCGGCGCGCGGGGCGCTCGAGGCGCTACGCCTCACTGGGCGCCCGACCGCAGGGCTCGACGTGCCTTTGCCGGGTCGCGCCAATGTCGATTACCCGGTCGACGCTCCGAGCTTTCGGGCCGGAACCAATGTGGCCTTCGTCAATCCGCCCGAGATCCTCACCGCGGAGTCCTTCTTCCCGCACCGGGCGCTGCGCGATACGCGACGGGTCGCGAACTGGGCCTGGGAGTTGTCGCATCTGCCGCCTGCCTGGCTCCCCGCCGCCGCCCTCTTCGACGAGGTCTGGGTGGGGTCCAATTTCGTCGCGCAGGCAGTCGCCGCGAGCACCGCGCGCAAGGTGGAGATCCTCCCCAATGTGGTCAGGGAACGCAAGCTCACGGCGCGCGCGACCGCCAGAGCCGCAGCGCTCGGCTTGCCCGAGGAGGCCTTCGTGTTCCTCTGTGCGCTGGACTTTGCATCGTATCCGGCCAGGAAGAATCCGGCCGGTGCCATCCGCGCCTTCGTCGATGCCTTTCCGGCGACGGATCCGGACGGGCCCTGGCTGATCGTGAAATCGCACGGCGCCGCGACCACGGATGTCGTCGCCGCGCGCATCATGGAGGCTTGCAGCGGGCATCCGCGCGTGCGGGCGATCCATGCCGTGCTGTCCACGCAGGAGATGGCCCTGCTGCAGGACGCTTGCGATTGCATCGTCTCGCTGCACCGCTCGGAGGGGTTCGGGCTCAACATCGCCGAATGCATGCTGGCCGGCAAGGCGGCGATCGCCACCGGCTATTCCGGCAATATGGACTTCATGGATGCCGCGAACAGCTATCCGGTCGGCTACAAGCTGGTGGATGTCCGCGACGGCGAGTATCCGAACCATCAGGGCCAGGTCTGGGCGGAGCCCGACCATGAGGAGGCGGTGCAGTTGATGCGCCATGTCGCCTCCCGGCGCGAGGAAGCGCGGAGCCGCGGCGAGGCGGCGCGAGCGACGATCCTGGCGCGTTTCACCTCGGCGGTCGTGGCGCGAGACTGGGAGCGGCTTCTTGGCTGATGCGATGCACGAAAATGTTGGCGCAATGCGCATTCCGGCTCTATGCACGGTCGCGTCAGATCCCAGCCCTTCCACTTCGACGAGACGTTCATGACCAAGATCTTGCCTGTCATCATGTGCGGCGGCCCCGGCACACGGGTGTGGCCGGAGTCTCGCGAAAGCCTGCCCAAGCAGTTCATATCGCTGATCGGCGAGCGGTCGACCTTTCAGACGATCGCCCGGATCTTGAGCGACCCGGAGATCTTCGAGCAGCCGATCGTGATCACCAATGTGGATTATCGCTTCCAGGCGGCGGAGCAATTGCAGGAGATCGGCATCGAGGCGACGCTCGTCCTCGAGCCGGTGCGTCGCGATTCGGGGCCAGCTGTCGCGGTCGCGGCGGCCTTGGCGGCGAAGCACGCGCCGGATGCGATTGTGGCCGTGCTCGCCGCCGATCATGCCTTCAGCGACGGAGCGCTGTTTGCCAGATTGTGCAAGGAGGCGGGAGAAGCGGCCGCGACGGGCTCCATCGTGACCTTCGGGGTCAAGCCCGATCACCCCGCGACCGGATATGGCTACATAAAGCCGGGCGCGCCGGTCGGGGATGGCAGCGCGGTCTGCAAGGTCGAAGCCTTTGTGGAAAAGCCGGACGCGAAGGCGGCGGAAGCCCTGATCGCCAAAGGCTATCTTTGGAATTCCGGCAATTTCGTCTTCCGCGCCGATGTGATGCTGGCCGAGATCGAGCATTTCGAGCCGGAGATGGCGGAGGCCGCCAAGGAGGCGGTCGACAAGTCGCGCCGCGATCTCGGCTTCCTCCTGCTCGACGAAGCGAGCTTTGCCAGGGCCCCCAGGAAGTCGATCGACTATGCGGTGATGGAGCGCACCGACAAGGCGGCGCTCATTCCGGCCGATGTCGGCTGGTCGGATGTCGGCCTATGGTCGACGGTCTGGCGCTTGAGCCCGCAAGATGCTGACGGCAATAGCCTGCGCGGCAATGCGGTGGCGCTCGACGCGCATAATGTGCTGGTGCGCGCCGGCGATCAGCTCACGGCGGTCGTCGGGCTCGACAATGTCATCGTGGTCAGCACCCAGGACGCGGTTCTGGTGGTCGAGCAAGGGCAGGCCCACAAGATCAAGCAATTGGTGGACAGGCTGAAGGCCGAGAAGCGCCGAGAGGCGATCGAGCACAAGCGCATGCATCGGCCCTGGGGCTATTATCAGAGCGTGGATGAAGGCGCCCGCTACCAGGTCAAGCGCATCGTGGTGAAACCAGGCGGCCGCCTGTCCCTGCAGAAGCATTTCCACCGGGCCGAGCATTGGGTCGTGGTGCACGGCACGGCCGAGGTCACGCGCAATGGCGAGGTCCATATCGTTCATGAGAACGAATCGATCTATCTGCCCATTGGCTGCGAGCACCGCATGGCCAATCCGGGCAAGATCAATCTCGAGCTCATCGAGGTGCAGACGGGCAGCTATCTGGGCGAAGACGATATCGTGCGCATCGAGGACGTCTATAACCGCAGCTGAGGCTCCCGCAGGATACCCGCTCCGGCGTCATCCCGGACGCGGCACAGCACGATAGTGTGCGCCGCAGATCCGGGAGCCATCGCTGACCTCGAGATCATGGATCCCGTGTCTGCACCGCATCACTATCGTGCTGCAGTGCGCACGGGATGACCCTCAATTCCGCAAAGGTCTCGCTAGGGGGAGAGACGGGCGATGCGCCTCACTCGGTCAGGTCGCAAACACCTTCTTGCGCGGCTCGACGGCTCCTGAACCTGTCAGCTCGTCATAGATCCAGGCATAGGTCTTGGCCATGCCGTCACGCAACTTGATGGACGGCGCCCAGCCCATTTCCTGCGAGATCTTCGTGTTGTCGCTGTTGCGCCCGCGAACGCCCTTCGGCGCATCGAGCTTGTAGTTGCGCTTCAGCTTCACGCCGGCGATATCCTCGACGATCGAGACGAGCTGATTGATGCTGACAAGCTCGTCCGAGCCGATATTGAGCGGCTCGCGGATGTTGCTCTCCATCAGGCGCGTCGTGCCGATGATGCAGTCGTCGATATACATGAAGCTGCGCGTCTGCTCGCCATCGCCCCAGATCTCGATTTCATGGGTGTTCGAGCGCATCGCCTGGATGACCTTGCGGCAGATTGCGGCGGGTGCCTTCTCCCGGCCGCCGTCATAGGTTCCCCATGGCCCATAGACATTGTGGTAGCGGGCGACGCGGGTCTCGAGGCCGAAATCCTCGGTGAAATGCCGCGCCATGCGCTCCGAGAACAGCTTTTCCCAGCCATAGCCATCCTCAGGCATGGCCGGGTAGGCGTCCTCCTCCTTGAGCGCGGTGACGCTCGTGTCGACCTGCTTGCTGCCGTTGTAGACACAGGCCGAGGATGAGTAGAAAAGCCGCTTCGCCCCGGCATCCCGCGCCGCCACGAGCATATGCGTCGAGGCCAGCACGGACAGCATGCAAAGAGCCTTGTTCAGCTCGATGAAGCCCATGCCTCCCATGTCGGCGGCGAGGTTGAAGATATAGCCCGCATCCTTCGCGGCTTCGTGGCAGGCATCCAGATAATCGAGATCGAGCGTCCGGTTGTCGACGTCGTCGAAGCGCTGATACCATTCCTCCGCGGGCTTGCGGTCGACCGCCCGTATATGGCGGAAGCCGCGACCGCGCAGGTGGCGCACGAGATGGCCGCCGATGAAGCCGCCCCCGCCGGTCACCAATACGAGGGAATCACTATCCATTTGCTCGCGCAGCATGCAACCAACCTTCCTTGCAGCATTTGGGCATCACCGATTTAGACCGGCGCAGACGACTTGGCAATTTCTGCCCGACCGCGATGACGAGATCGGAGCAGTCTTCGTGTCGGGACTTCGTAGGCAAGAGTGGTGACTTGGCCTATTGGGACGCTGTGTCCTGCTCGACGAATACGCCGGTGACGACAAAGCTCGACTCCGCAACCTTCGTTACGCGTGTTTCCAGCTCGATGCCTCCTCCGGGCCCGATCGTGAAGGGCAACACCACCACCCCCTGGCGAATATGAAGCTGGTCGAGATCCTGCTTCGCCAGGATCATTGTCCCTTGCTGATCCGCGACATCGATGGCGCCGCGGACACCGCTTTGTCCATCCCCCCCTGCCAGATGAACGCTCAGGCGATAATTGCCGGCGGGAAGTTCCCAGTAAGGGCCGAAAAGGACGTCGCCCGCAACTCCGGCGCGAGCCGCAACGCCTTGCGCGTTCCGTTCGCCGGCTGTCGCGACCCGCAAATAGGGCAGCCAATCCCAACCATAGAGTGGTCGCCATGACTCGGCGCGCGTGCTCTCGCCGACACGGCGCAGATGAATAGCCTCGATCGTGCCGACCACATCCCCCGTCGACATGACATGAAGCTCGACGGGCGGCCGACCGCGCGGCGTGCCGTCGTCGCCCACCTCGAAGGCGATGACAGGGCGAGACGTCGTCAACGCCGCGACGTCGATCGAAAGATCGGGGCCCCTGCGCCCGCGTGACATCATCGTAAGCGTCAGCCGCGCTTCGTCTGCGCCGGGAGTGCCGGCCGTTTCGCTCCCCAGCTCCAGGCAGAGCTCATAACGCCCGTCGCGCAGGGATCGATACTGATCGATGGGACCGTGGGCGACGAGCCCCCGATGACCCCTCTGCAGCGAGATCCGGCCCTTATCCCATAGCCCCGCCGGACCGAGCGTCATCAGCTTGAGCCAATCGAGACCGCGCACAGCCTTTGGTTCGCCAACCCGTGATACCCGCACGCCCTGGATCACGAGCGGCAGCGCTCCGCCGTCCCAGATCCGCAGCTCGATCGCGAAATCCGGATCCTCCGACTGCTCCGGAGTGACCACGAAGCTCAGCCTGATGCGGCCAGGCTCGCGCAGATCCTCCCGTTGCACGGCCAATATTCCGAGCTGCTCTTCCTTCCAGATGGCCTCGAAACTGAAGATGAAATCCGAGGAGTTGCCCTCGGGCGGCGCAGCGCCGAGCTTCAATGTGACTGCCGCCTCGTAGGTGCCGGGGGGCAGTGCCCAATAGGGGCCGTAACAGAGATAGCCGGGGATCGCCGCCGAATTGATGATGCCCCCGTCCTGGCGCGCCCCCTGAGTGCCCAACGACAGCAAGGGCAGCCAATTCTCCAATTCGAGCGCCGGCACCGCGCCCGCCATCGTCGATACGACATTCGACACGCGTTCGCAGATCAGCTTGGTTATCGCAATGTCGAGCGGCACAAGGCCGTGCAGCCGTGTCTGAAGCGCGAAACGGGGATCGAGCACGAGGTCCTCGTCCACTTCGATTTCGATCGCGATCTGGCCTCTTGCGAGATCGGCCAGCGTCACGACTCGATGCGCAAGATAGTTGTGGCCTGAAACGACCTCGAGGATCGCAATCGGCTCCTCTTGGCGTGCATTCTTCTCGCGGCGTGCATTTTGGGCGGTGGTCGGACTCCGGGAGATGGCTCTCATTTTTTGCAAGAAGTCCGGCCATAACCCTTTGGCGCCATTCTGTCCTGGCGATGGCTGGGCACGATCGGACGAAGAGACGGAGCCACCCGCCTCACCGGCCATCTTGAGCACAAGCCGATAGCGGCCAGCAAAAAGATGCTGGTAGGGTCCGTAGATGATCGTGCCGCGCTTATCTTCAAGCGAGCGGATGATGGGCCCATCGCGGAACGCGGCTGAGCCTTCCTGCAGTCTCGACGTCAGATCAAGTTCGCCTGCGTGCGGCGGCAGCACATAGCCATGACGCATTCGCGTGGAAAATGGCGTCAGCGCGACCCCGATATAGGTCCGCACCAGATTCTCGAAGACGTTGTTGACGGCGTTGACGACAATGATTTGACGCCTCGGCTCACCTCGATCAAGGCGCTTATATTCCGCCTGGATGATCCCGAAAAGCCGTCGAGTGAGCTCGAGCGAGAGCCGCTTCGGAAGCCCACCCACATCGTCGTGATTGTCTTCACCCGGCGGGCTTCCCAAATCGACGATGAATTCATCCGCATCATCCAGCAATCGACGACGATCGACCGGGGTCGCGTTGGACGGATGGGCAAAGCCCTCGTCACGGCCCAAGCCTTCCTCGACGAAGATCTCGCCGGTGAAGCCCAACCGCTTCCAGACCCCCGCAAACAGGCGAAGCGTCTCGGTTCGCGCGCCGACCCAAGCGAGCTTCGTTTCTTTTCTCGAGCAGACAAACATGTCCGCGAGGTACGGCAGCACATGGCGTGGATCGTAATCCGTTCTATTGAACGTGGCCCCGGTGTAAGTGACCCGGGGCGCGGCCGATAACCTCTGCCCTATCTGCTCCTTGAGCGCCGACACATAGACTGAAGCGTTCTGGTCGGTGAGCCGAATTTCCTCGATCTGATCATCCGGGCAGCCCCAGCTCCGTGCCTGTTCCGGGATATCCGGGCGTTCGATGCCATCGACGAAGACCCGCCAATCATTCTCCGTGCGGGAATGGCTGTGGGCGGGCGTGATCTGCCGCGTATGATCGCAGTGATAGCCGTAGACCTCACGGCCGAGATCGCCGATCTTGCCATGGACGAGGGTGAAGCGGGCCGCGATGTTCGAATCGACGTGCCAGCCGAGCAGCATCCCCTCGTGGAACCCGTGGAACCGGAACAGATCGGAACGCTCGAACAACTGGAAATCGCCGGGTCCGTCATAGAGGATCAGCGGCGATCCCGTCACGATCTCGTTGATGTGAAGCGAGGATCCCCAATCCTGCACGGCCCCGATGGCTTCGCGGGGCTTGAGGCGATCGAGGCTTTCCCATAGCGTCTCGGGAATTTCGATCCTCGGCGCATGATAGAAGCCGGCCGGCAGATCGCTGACGATGTCGTTGAGCGACGCAGCCCTCTCCAGCACGAAAATCATGTCCGTATTGGTCGACAGCACCCAGCGATTGGCGGGGTTCGAGCGCCGGACCCCGATATTGCGGGAGATGGGCTCGAGCGCAACCAGACGCGTCTGCGAGCTGAACCGTTTATGGATCGACGGCCTGACCCGCAATATGCGCAATTTCTGTCGCGCCTTCTTGGTCAGTGTATCCTGGATGGCTTCCGGGAAGGTCGGAAAGTCGTCAGGCGTATTGTAATCGACGAACAGAATTTCATCGTCATCTTGATCCAGCAGCTCGGCCATGCAGTTGAAGCTGAGCGCCGCTCGCTTGTGAAGATTATAACCGTAACTGTCATTGCGGCCATAAAGCACAATTGAAATCATTGTAAGTCGTCACTCCAAGAACGGTTGAAACGCTTACAAGTCAAACAATAGACGTTGGGAGAACGGCTCGATCAACATGCATATGCGGCCGCTGGGCGCCCTCGAGGTCCACGATCCACCGTCGCGGATCTGCTGCGCCCAAGATTTGCTGTGTCCAAGACCTGCTGCTGCGAAGATCAGGCGGGTCGAGCCGTGATCAAGAGATGCCAGCCGAACCGCTGCTCGAGCGCCTCGAACATCGCCTTCGGCATCGCCGCGAACCAGGGCTGCACCTCATATTCGTATTTGACGTATTTCTCCACGACGTAAGGGAAGATATGTGCCTGGCGCGTCTCGACAACCTTAAACAAGCCATCCGTCAGGCCGTGCACCATGTCTTCGGTGTAGGCCGTTGCGAGCGGACATCCGCTCTGAGCTTCGGGTTGGTCGAAGCCAGCATCGATCATGGCTTGCTTCCAGGAGTTCTGGGCATAGAGCATCATCCGGAACTCGCCGTCATCCTTGATGACACGCCGCACTTGCTCGACAACGGCGCGCTGGTCGGGCGTGTGGTGAATGACGCCGAACGAATAGACGAGATCGAAGCCTGAAGCATCGACATGGCTCGAGAGCTTTTCCGCGTTGCAGGCAATGAAGTTGCCCTTCAGCCCGAACAGCTTAAAACGTTGACGAGCAAGTTCAAGGCTCTTGTCCGACAGCTCAACGGCCGTGTAGTCGGCGCCCGCCCGAGCAAAATTGACCGCGTCGGTTCCAATGCCACAGCCAACTTCAAGGACTTTCTTGCCCTTCCACCTGTCGAACTGCGCAAAGCCTGGAATATGTGGCTCGACGAAATACTTACGTTCCTCAACCTCGTCGAAATAAGCCCGCGAACCAACTTCCTGCCGAGAATGTCGAATATTGCACGGCCGCCTGTTCCAATATTCGCGCACATTCTCAGGCGTCGGTTGCAGCGCTAAACCTTGAGACATCCAGGCCACCTATCCTGCCAAAATTGATGCGGCACTCTTAACGAAAGGTGAGGGGCAAGGCAACGCCGA
Source organism: Rhizobiales bacterium GAS188 (assembly GCA_900104855.1). Classification (NCBI taxonomy): domain Bacteria; kingdom Pseudomonadati; phylum Pseudomonadota; class Alphaproteobacteria; order Hyphomicrobiales; species Rhizobiales bacterium GAS188. The sequence continues at coordinate 3,842,312 of FNSS01000001.1, read as the reverse complement.
AGGCCCAAAGCGCGCCTCGGCCGATGACACTCGCCAACCACTTGAAAACACATCGAAAATCATCGGCCCCGGCGCGCGTGGCGTCGCTGGGCCACCCTCGAGCGCTCCGTTGAATTGCCGGCCCGCCGGGCTTCCGACCGGCGGTCCCTGCTCTCGATCCATGCCGCCTTGGCGGCCGGCCCCAAGACATCGCCAAAGAGACCGCCCCGAGACTCAGGCCCTATTCAGCTTCAGACCGATGCGCGACGAAGGTTGATGACGTCATGCGTCTTTTGGGACTGCGGCCCATAACCCATGCGGACCAGCGACACATTGCCGGGCAGGCCCTTCGGGTCCACGACACGCCAGGGATCGATGACGACCAATTTGGCGTCATTTGGACGTCGAGCCAAAAGGCTATTGTCCTTGAACTGCGGCCAGGGCGTGGTGATGGCGACGACCTGGACGCCGTCGAGAGCATCGCTGGCGTCATTCGCGAAGATCACCTGATCCCCAAGGACGGTCTCCGCGCCGGACATGGCAAGCGGATCGTAGACGCTGACCACATAGCCTTCGGCGCTCAGCTGGGCGGCGAGGGCGACGCCCTGACTCTCTTCCACAACCTGGGTCTCCGGCTTGTAGGAGAGGCCGAGCACGGCGACCTTTGCGCCGGGTGCCGCATGCGCCTGCACGGCGCCGATCAGGCGGGCGACCTGATGGTCATTGATGCTATCGGTCGCTTCGGCGAGATCGCACCGCACACCGAGCTTGTGGCCGAGTGCCGCGAAAGCCTTGTTGTCGCGCGGAAAGCACGGGCCGCCATAGCCGATCGCGCCCTTGATGTATTTCGCACCCACACGGGTGTCGGATCCGACCGCCGTCGAAACCACGTCGACATCGGCGCCAGGCAGGTGATCGCACATTTCGGCGAGCATATTGGCGTAGGAAATCTTTGTCGTCACATAAGTGTTGACGGATATTTTCGTCAGCTCCGCATTGACGAAGTTCATGCGGCGAATGATGGGCCCGCTGTCGCAGGAATATTTATAGATATTCTCGAGCATCTCGCCCGTCTCGCGATCCGACTCGCCGATGAGGATGAAATCAGGCCGCAGCATGTCGCGCACGACGGTACCGAGTGCGATGAACTCAGGATTGTACGCGAGGCCGAGCTCGGCGCCGACCTTCCGGCCGGACGCATCCTCGAGCTCCTTCTGGATCTCGCCGCCTGTCGAGCCCGGCATCACCGTCGAGGTAACGACGACGACATGCCGACCGACCTTGCTGCGCAGGGAGTGGCCGATCGAGCGCATGGCGCCAACGACATATTTGTTGGAGAACATCCGATCCTTGTCGCTCGGAGTCGGCACGATCACGAAGGTGATGTCCGAATTGAGAACGGCTTCGTCGTAGGAATGCGTCGCACGCAGGCGCGAACGGCCTTTTTCGATGAATTCCTGCAATTGCGGCTCCTGAACCGGAGCGACCCCGCTATTGATTGCCGCTACGTATTTGTCGTTCAGGTCGAGTCCGATGACATCAAACCCCTTGACGGCAAGCACGGCCGCCATGGGAGCTCCCAGCTTGCCGAGGCCGACTATCGAAATTCGCGGGCGGGCGGTAGTCGTCATGTGAGCCTCTCTCATAAGGTGGCCGAGGGCGGCATGCCGCGCTTAAATTGTCCGCAGGACGATTAAGGCGCTTGGCGGCGGTGCGCAACTGTGGATCGTGTCAAAGGTTCTCGGGGACATTGGCGTCGAGCTCGGCCAGCCAGGCATCGGCATGGGAATCGCTCGGGGCGCGCCAGTCGCCGCGCGGCGAAAGGGAGCCGCCCGAGCCCACTTTCGGGCCGTTCGGCATGGCGGAACGCTTGAACTGGCTGATCTGGAAGAAGCGGAACAGGAAGACGCGCAGCCAGCGCCGGATGGTCGCAAGGTCATAGGCCCGCTTATCCGCTTCCCGGAAGCCGACCGGCCAAGTGCCGGCCTCGGCCGCCCGCCAGGCGTTCCAGGACAGATAGGCGACCTTGCTCGGGCGCAGGCCGTAGCGCGTCAGGTAATAGAGGTTGAAATCCTGCAGCGAATAGGGACCGATGAAGTCCTCGGTGCGCTGGCCGGGCGTGTTGCCGTCGCTCGGCACCAGCTCAGGCGAGATCTCGGTCGCGAGCACTGCGCGCAAGGCCGCGGATGCCTCTTCGCCGAACTCCTGGCGATCGGCGACCCAGCGGATCAGGTGCTGGATCAGCGTCTTCGGCACCGAGCCGTTGACGTTGTAATGCGACATCTGGTCGCCGACCCCATAGGTGCACCAGCCAAGGGCGAGCTCCGACAGGTCGCCCGTGCCCATCACGATGGCGTCATGGAAATTGGCGAGGCGGAAGAGCAGCGCCGTGCGCGTCCCTGCCTGCACATTCTCGAAGGTCACGTCATAAACCGGCTCGCCTTGCGCATTGGGGTGGCCGATATCGATGAGCGTCTGGCGCGCCACCGGCGTGATGTCGATCTCCTGCGCGCTCACCCCGAAGGCCTGCATCAGGGAATGGGCGCTGCTCTTGGTCAGCTTCGAGGTGGCAAAGCCCGGCAGCGTGTAGCAGAGGATGTCCTGGCGCGGATACCCAAGCCGGTCGAAGGCGCGCGCCGCCACGATCAGCGCGTGGGTCGAATCGAGCCCTCCGGAGATGCCGAGCACCACTTTGCGCGCACCGATGGCGGCGAGCCGCGTCATCAGCCCATGCACCTGGATGTTGAAGGCCTCGTAGCAGTTCTCGTCGAGCAGCGCCGCATCGGAGGGCACGAACGGATAGCGGTCGATGCGCCGCCGCAGCGCCACCGTCTCGGCGAGCGGCGGCTCGAGCGCGAAGGCGATTTTCCGGAAGCTCCCCTCGCCTGCATGCCGGTCGGCGCTATCCCCGAAGGAGGTGACGCGCATGCGCTCCTGGCGCAGCCGCTCGAGATCGAGATCGGCCGTGATCATCTGCGCGCCCTCGGCGAAGCGCTCGCCCTCGGCCAGGAGCTCGCCATTCTCGAACACGGCCACATGGCCGTCCCAGGCGAGATCGGTGGTCGATTCGCCGGGGCCGGCCGCCGAATAGAGATAGGCCGCGATGCAGCGCATCGATTGCGAGCCGCACAGATCGCGCCGCGCCTGCGCCTTGCCGACCGTGATGTTCGAGGCCGAGAGATTGGCTAGCACGGTGGCGCCGGCCAGCGCGCCGTGCGAAGAGGGCGGGATCGGCGTCCAGACATCCTCGCAGATCTCGACATGGATGACGAAGTCGCGCACATCCGAGGCGGCGAATAAGAGATCGGTGCCGAAGGGCACGGTCTCACCGGCGAAGCGGACCTCGCCGCCTCTCTGGGCGAGGCCCGAGGCGAAATAGCGCTTCTCGTAGAACTCGCGGTAATTCGGCAGATAGGCCTTCGGCACGATGCCGAGGAGCTTGCCGCGCTGGATCACGAAGGCGCAGTTGAACAGCCTGCCGGCGACCGCAAAGGGAGCTCCGACGATGAGGACCGGGCGCAGCTCGCGGCTCGCCTCGACGAGGCCGGCAAGCTGGGCGTTCACCTCATCGAGCAGCGCGTCCTGAAAGAACAGCTCGTCATTGGTGTAGGAGGAGATGCCAAGCTCGGGAAACAGGGCGAGCGCCGCATGTTCCGCATGCGCGAGACGGGCGAGCCGCAAGCTCTCGGCCGCATTGGCCTTCGGGTCCGCCACCCGCAGAAGCGGCACGCAGACCGCGACCCGCACAAAGCCGTGGGTGTAGAGATTGTCGAACATCAAGGTGAATCTTAGCAGTGCCGCCCAAGTTCAAGGATAGTCGCCAAAAGAGCCGCTGTCAGAGCATTTTGGCAAATCCCGTCTACATTCAGCCAGGGCGGATCACCGAGGCCAGCCGCGTTATCGGCTTCATACATGCAGGCGCCGCAAAGAGAAATAGGGAATCTCATTGCCCATTGCGCAAGGCCGGCTTCCGAGAACCTTGAGCTCGTGGATCGCCGAGTACGCCCGACTTGCTTCCCACGGCGCCCGCCCCGCGCCTTTGCGCCCAAGCCTTTGCGCCCAAGCCTTTGCGCGCTAGCCTTTGCGCCCCTAGGAGGCGCCGTGTATAGGGAGCCGCGACCCGGCCGACCCGGCTGGGCGATGTTCATGAACGCCGGGCGCAAAATATCGATGACAAAGAGGGCATTCCTTACGGGGATCACCGGTCAGGACGGGGCATATCTGTCGCAGCTCTTGCTCGAGAAGGGCTATGAGGTCGCTGGCCTGGTCAGGCGCTCCAGCACCGCGGAAGTGAACGATACGCGCCTGCGCTGGCTCGGCATCGTCAACGATGTGCGACTCTTCGATGGCGATCTTTCCGATCTCTCGAGCTTGATCCGGATCATGCGCGATGTCCGGCCCGAGGAGATCTACAATCTCGGCGCGCAATCCTTCGTGAAATCGTCCTGGCAACAACCCTTGCTTACCGGCGGCGTCACCGGCCTCGGCTGCGTGCATGTGCTCGAGGCGATGCGCCTCACCTGCCCGGATGCGCGCTTCTATCAGGCCTCCTCGTCGGAAATGTTCGGCCTCATCCAGGAGCCGCAGCAAAGCGAGACCACGCCCTTCTACCCTCGCTCCCCCTATGCGGCGGCCAAGCTCTACGCGCATTGGATGACGGTCAACTATCGGGAGAGCTTTGGAATGCACGCTTCGAGCGGCATTCTCTTCAATCACGAATCACCTTTGCGCGGCATCGAGTTCGTCACTCGAAAGGTCACCGACGGCGTGGCTCGGATCAAGCTCGGCAAGGCCACCGAATTGCGCTTGGGCAATATCGATGCGCGGCGCGATTGGGGGCATTCTCGCGACTATGTCCGCGCCATGTGGATGATGCTGCAGCAAGACAAGCCCGATGACTATGTGATCGCGACGGGGCGCACGGTCAGCGTGCGTGACATGTGCCGCATTGCCTTCCACCATGTCGGGCTGGACATGGAGAAGTACATCGTGATCGATCCGGATCTGTTTCGCCCGGCGGAAGTCGATGTCCTGCTCGGCAATACGGCCAAGGCCAAGGCGAAATTCGGTTGGGAGCCGGCGATCAGCCTCGAAGAGATGATTTGCGAAATGGTCGATGCCGATCTTGTCAGGATCGCCGCGGCCTGAGCATCATTGAGGCGCACGGATTATTCGATGGCTCGCGTCTATTCTCGGATTCTCGTGACCGGCGCGAACGGGTTCGTAGGCCCTCAGCTCCTCGCTCGCTTGTCGGGCGCCTTCCCGGAAGCGAAAATTCTCGGCACCGGCTTCAAAGGCGGCGCCCTGCCGCCGGGAGGCATGGAGCTCGATATCCGCGACGCGCAGGCGGTCGATCGGGCCATCGCCTCAGTCTCTCCCGACGGCGTCGTGCATCTCGCCGCCATCTCCCAGGTGCAGCAGGCGCAACAATCGCCTCGGGCGACGTTCGACGTCAATTTCGGGGGGACGCTGAACATTGCCGAGGCGATGCGCCGCCATGTGCCGCAGGCTCGGCTGCTGTTCGTGAGCAGTTCGGAAGTCTATGGCGGCAGCTTTCGCAGCGCATCCGCCCCGATCGACGAGACGGTTCCGCTCGACCCGATGAACAGCTATGCGGCTTCGAAGGCCGCGGCCGATCTCCTGATCGGCCAAATGGCTCACCAGGGACTTCAGGCCATCCGGCTGCGCCCCTTCAATCACACCGGCCCCGGCCAGAACGACCGCTTCGTCGTGGCGTCCTTCGTGGCGCAGATCGTCGGCATCGAAAGAGGCGATCAGGAGCCGGTTCTGCGCGTCGGCAATCTCGACGCGCAGCGCGATTTCCTCGACGCGCGCGACATCGTCACAGCCTATGCGCAGGCGATGGCGGCGTCGGACCTCACCAACGGAACGGTTCTCAATATCGCCTCCGGCCGGGCGCGCCGGATCGGGGATATTCTCGAGGATCTGCTCAAGCGGGCGAGAGTCGCGATCCGGATCCTCGTCGATCCGGCCCGGCTTCGCGCCGTCGAGATCCCGGTCGCGGTCGGCGATGCCGGACGCGCGCGCGCCCTGCTCGATTGGGCGCCGAATATCCCCTTCGAACAGACTTTGGACGAGATGCTCGACGCACAACGGGCCAAGCCGGCCTCCTGAGGCGCGTCCGGCGAAGCGGAAGCGCTTCGGCGGGAAATGCTCCGGCCTTACGGCTTCAGCAACAGCCGATTGTCGGAGACCTGGAAGCTCGACAGGCGCTGCAGGAAGGTCATGCCCAACAGGCTGATGCGGCTCGCGCCACGTGGCAGCACGATCGCCGTCACGCCGCGCACATGGATATCCCCAAGCGAGATCTCACGCAGCTCGGTTTGCGCCGCCATCGCAACGCCGTTTGCGGTGGTGATGCGCAGCGTATAGTCGTTGGGGAAGGGGTGGATGCCGAGGCGATCGGCGTCCTCAGCCGTGAGCGTCACGGCGGAGGCTCCCGTATCGACCAACATCCGCAAGGTCGAACCGTCGATCACCACATCGGCCTGGAACTGGCCGGCCCGGTCTCCATTGAGCGTGATGGGTCCGCTTCCGTAAGCAGGGCGAGCCTGAGGCTGGACCGAAGCGGCTGCCGGTCGCGACGAGGCGGTGCCAGGCGGCGCCTCCGACTCGGAACGCAAGCCGAAATGAAGGGCCGTGAAGCCCTTCAGCGCCAACAGGATCAGGATCGCCGCCACGGCCAGCGGGCGCCAAGCGAATTTCAGCACGTCGACCAGCATGGCCGGGTTCCCCGCAACGGAGCCTTTCCGTATCCTTACGCGGAGATGCGTTGCAGGAGCGTTCACCCGCGAGGCCTTTTCGGATCGTGGTCAACGGGCCTTCACCGCGATCGATCGAATTGCGCCTATCGCGACCTCACGGGCGCTGCGCTTGCCGCTACGGGCCGAGGCTTGGGGGACACGAGCGACAGCCAGGCTCCCGCCAGCATCGCCACCATGCCGAGACCTTCGAGCAGCGTCAGCCGCTCGCCGAGAACGGTGCTGCCGAGCAACACCGCCACGATCGGCGAGACGAACGCATAGGTGCCGGCCCGCGACGGCCCCCAATCGCGCACCAATTGCATATACATGGTGAAGGCGCAGAGCGAACCGAACAGCACCAGGAACAGCCAACCGAGCCAGGCCATGAGCCCCCAATCGCCGTCGAGCGCGGCGCGGCCGCCCGGCTCGACGGCGAGCGAGATCAAGGTCAGCACGCAGCCGCCGAAGAGCGTGGTCAGCCCGGAGATCAACGGCGTCGAATAGCGGCGCAGCAACGGGCGCGCCATGACCGAGCCAAACGCATAGACGATGGCGCTGCCGGCGCAGGCCATGGCGCCGAGGAAGGCGATGAGAGAGCCCGCGCTCGGCCCGACGATGCGTTGGGCGAACAGCATGATGAGCCCGACGACGCCGCACAAAATGGCGACCGCACGGCGTGCCCCGAAGCTCTCTTCGCCCGCCACGATCCCGATGGTCAGGAGCGCGACCGGCATGGTGGCGAGATTGAGGATGGCGCTGAGGCCGGAGCTGACATAGAGCGTGCCCCAGAACAGGAGCGCATAGCAGCCGACCACCAAGGTCAGCGTCACGATCGCAAGGCGGAGCCAATCCGACCGGTGGATGCGCATGGGTTCGCCGCGCAGGCGCAGGAAGATCAGGAACGCCGCTCCGGCGACGACGAAGCGGGTCCCGGCGAAGATCAGCGGCGGCACTACCGCCAGCCCGAATTTCAGGGCGAGCCAGGTCGCCCCCCAGATCAGGCAGATGGCGGCGAACAGCACGAGGTCCATGCGAGCTGCAGGTCTGAGGCGGGTTGCCGATTCCATGGGGCCAGGATCGCGGCTCATGCGAGATTTGACCAACAAATCTTCATGATGCGTTTCATCCCGAAAACCGATCGATCATGCCCTGGGAAGGCGACCGTCCCGGTCGCCCTTCCTCCGAGCGGCGCGCCGCCCCCACGGTTCACAAGTGCGGGCGGGACGCCCGCGGTCCCAGCGGCACCCCGATGCGCTTGATCTCCCATTCGAGCTCGACGCCAGAATGCTCGCGCACCTTGCGGCGCACCTCTTCGCCCAGCTCCTCGATCTCGGTCGCGGTCGCAGCGCCATGATTGATCAGGAAGTTGCAATGCAGCTCGGACACTTGGGCATCGCCGATGCGCAGGCCGCGGCAGCCGGCCGCGTCGATGAGCTGCCAGGATTTGCGCCCCGGCGGATTCTTGAAGGTCGAGCCCCCCGTATGGGTGTTGACCGGCTGGGTCGTGGACCGCTTGCCGGTGATCTCCTGCATCTCGGCCCGGATCGTCTCGGTGTCGCCGGCCCGGCCCTGGAACAGCGCCTCGACGAAGATCAGGTCGTCCGGCGCGGCGGAACGCCTATAGACGAAGCCCATCTCGGCATTGCTCAGGGTCACGATCCTGCCTTCACGATCGACGGCCTTCGCCTCGACCAACACGTCCTTCGTTTCGCCACCATAGGCACCGGCATTCATCCGCAAGGCGCCGCCGACCGTGCCCGGAATGCCGCGATAGAAGGAGAGGCCGGCGAGGCCGAATTTCGCCGCGCCGAGCGCGACCTTGACGTCGGGCGCGGCCGCACCTGCACGCACGCGTTCTCCGGCCTCCGAGGTCACCTGGGTGAAGCCCCGGCCGAGCCGGATGACTAGCCCCGCCACGCCGCCATCGCGCACCAGGAGATTGGAGCCAAGGCCGATGGTAAGGATCGTCAGCTCGCGCGCCGCGGGCAGCTGCGCGAACCTCGCGAGCACATATTGCAGATCGGCGAGGTCCGCCGGCGTCAGGAGCAACTGCGCCCGTCCCCCGGCGCGAAACCAGGAGATCGGCGCGAGCGGAGCATCGGCTTCGAGCTCGCCTCGCAAATCGGGGATTGCGGCGCGCAGCGTGGCGAGGAGGTCAGCGGTCATTCGGTCGTCCCGTTCGAGCAGCGGATAGATGTCCGGGTTTCGATCGGGATTCAAGCCGATATCGTCGCTCGCCTCGTGCAAAAGCCCCAGCTGCTCGCTTCCCCTCCCCGCTCGCCCCTCTTTGCCGGTCAATCGACGGGCAATTTGGCGAGCTCGCGCATCAGGACTGCCTGCTCGGCGAAGCTGTTGACGGGAAGACGCTGCCAGTCACCCACGAGACGCAGATCCGCGAACAGCCCCGCAGGATCTTCGTGGAAATGCAGCGCGGCGCGAGAACGGAGATAGAATACGCCGCGCGATTTTTCCTTGAGCGTCGCAAGGGCGCGGATCGCCGTCAGCAGCGCTTCCAGCCGGTCAAGGCTTTGTGCAGTCGCATGTTTCATGTCGGCGCCGCCCCCCGGATTTCAACTTACGCCGCGACGGCCGCCAGGAAGCCGGGCAAGGGCCTCCCCTGCGACACGAGATAGGCGGCCATCGGCGCGACGACCTGCCGCACGGCCGGGCGAGCCGAGATCCGGCCGCGCCAGCGCAGCAGCCTCGGTGTCGCCTCGTCGATCGTCGCGCCCATGCGGACGCCGAAGAGCTGCGCCATGTAGAAGGCGATATCCGCATAGGAATAGGGTCCCGCGAGGTAGTCGCGTCCCGCCAGAAGCTCCTCCATCCGCGCATAATGGCGCGCGGCCGCCTCGCGCGCCGCGATCGCGGCCGGGTCCTGCGGTGTATCCTGCAGGCCCATGAGGCGGATGATGGGCGGGAAATAGACCTCGTCGGAGAGGTGCTCGATCTGGCGGGCCCGAGCTCTTCCGGCAGCGTCCGACGGCCACAATGCCGGCTCAGGCCGCAAATCCTCGAAATATTCGAAGATCTGCGTCGAATCGAAGATCTCCAGATCGCCGTGAATCA